>NZ_JBEZFP010000020.1:0-89485 GCF_040649515.1 Streptodolium elevatio | reverse complement strand
TGGCGCCGCACACGGACGCGGACACCGACGACGGCGAGGTCCGCACGGTCGTGTTGGAACTGAGCGCCCCGGAGGACCCCGCTCCCGTACGGTCCGGCATCGGCATCGTGCTGGGGTCCGGGGACGAGTCATACCTTCTACGCGTGGACGCCGCGGGCATCCACTGCCGGGCGCGTACCCCCGAAGGGGTCTTCCGGGCCGCTTCGGCGGCGGTTCAGATGATCGCGGACGGAAGCGAACTGCAGCACCAGGAGATCCACGACGCACCCGCCTACGCCTGGCGCGGCCTGATGGTCGATCCCGCCCGCCACTTCCTGACGCCGGAGGACCTGCGCCGCATCATCGATCTCGCGGCGCTGTACAAGCTGAATGTGCTGCACCTACACCTGACCGACAACGAGGGTTGGCGGTTGGAGGTCCCCGGGCTGCCCGAACTGACGGCGGGTGGGGGGCCGTTCTACACCACGGAGGAGTACCGCGCCCTCCAGGACTATGCCGCCGCACGGTACGTCACGGTGATCCCCGAGATCGACCTCCCGGGCCACTGCGGAGCCCTGCGTGCGGCCTTCCCCGACCTGCCCCCGGCCCCGATCCCGGACAAGACCGCCCGAACACTCGAAGCACTGGGCATGGCACAGCACTTCACGGCACCTCTGGACCTGGCGGATTCGCGCACCGCCGACCTCGTCAGCCGCATCTTCGCCCACGTGTGCGCGGCCACCGACGCGCCCTTCGTGCATATCGGCGCCGACGAAGCCGCGGGCATGACCCACGACTCGTATGCGGGCGCCGTCCGCTTCCTGCGCGAGACCGTCCGAGCCGCGGGCAAGGAGCCGATCGGATGGCAGGAACACTCCCGCGCCGGCATCGCCCCCGGGGACCTGGCGCAGTTCTGGGTGGACCCGTCGATGACGGGCCCGGCCACGCTGGAAGCGTCCGGCGTGCCGGCCGACTTCGCCGCGGCGGTCAGCGCCTTCTTCGCGCCGACGGCCGACGACCTGGCACGCATTGTGGCAGGCCGCGGGAAGGTGCTGCTCTCGCCGCAATCGCACCTGTACCTGGACCGCCCCCACGACGCCGCCCTGGTGGCACCGCACCAAGCGGAAGCGGCGGCACGGCTGGGCATGCCCGTGTACGAGCCGCGCGGCATCCGCCAATTGGCCGCCTGGGACCCGACGGGCCACCAGGTGCCGACAGAACAGATCGCGGGCATCGAGGCGGCCGTCTGGGCCGAGAGCATCACCTGCTTCGACGACCTCACCCTGCTCCTTCTCCCCCGGCTGCCCGCGGTCGCCGAGGTGGCCTGGTCCGGCACGCCGAGCGATTGGGACGAATACCGCGAACGCCTCGGGCGCCACGCCCGCTTGTGGACGCAGCGGGGACTGACGTACGCGGCCTCGACCGAAGTGGACTGGGAGCCTACGGAGCCGACGACCTGAGGGATGGGTTGCCCCGGCCCTGAACTCGGCACGGTCCGCGCCGAGTTCAGGGCCGAGACGACCAGCACGCCAACCGTCGCCGCAACGCCGGAGCGCATGCGTCCCCACACGCCGAGCGGGTCGACCGGCTCGTCCAGTGGCCCTGTCCCTCACCCGACTGTCCAACAGCGCCCGCCCGCCCACAGCATGGCCCGCGTCACCCAGCGGATCTCCCGCGGTCCCACCCCGGCCCCCACGAGCAAACCGCGTCCGACGGCGGCGGCTACCCGCCGGGGCAGAGGATGGCTTCCGCAGCCTTTCGCGCGAACGACGGTCCTGGTGGTCGCCCGCACGCCGGCGAGACCTGCGCGGCGGCGGGTGCGGAGCAAACTGATCGGAACGTGCCGCCGCCCGGCCGTCAGAACTTCAGTTCGAGCTCGATCCGGTAGTGGTCGAGTTCGTTCTCGAAGACTGCGGTCACCTCGGCTGCGAAGGGCTTGCCGCTGTTCCGCAGCTGGACTTTCAGCGGCTGCCTGCGGCCGTCGGCCGCGTAGACGGCGGTGATCCGGTACCGGCCGACCGGGACGTCGCGGACCTCCCAGCCGTTGCCGGTCTGCTCCGGCTCGGTGGTGACCGGCTTGCCGGCGGAACCGTCCACCAGCGGTCCGACCGGAGTCAACATCAGCCGCACATTGGCCGAGTCGGCGTAGCTGTCGTCGACCGGGTTGGTCGCGCCCAGGTAGTAGGTGACCGAGCCTCCGTAATACATGTCCGGCATGTCATCGCGCTTGCCGGTGAGCTTCCAGGTGAAGTCGCGGACCGCGCCCTGGTTGCCGGCGAATGCCGCATCGTCGTCGGGCGCCAGCGGGAAGGTGGCCTTCTCCCCCTCGTACGAGGTCTTGAACGACGCGGTGACCCGGTAGGTGGCCGCGATCGGCGGCAGCTCGGCGCGGTATTCGCCGTGGGCGTCGGTGGCCAGGACCAGGTTGCTGTCGTAGAGGAGCTGGTTGTCCACGACGATCTCGGCGTTGGCGATCGGCTTGCCGTCGGTGCCGACCACGCGGCCCTTCACGACACCCGGCTCGACCTTGGCGTCGCCGGGCTTCTTCGGTTGGTCCGACGAGCCGCCGGACGCGTCGCCCGCCGACGTGCCTGCGGCACCGTCCTTGTCGTCGCCGGTCAGGACGCAGGCACCGAGCGAGCCGCCGAGCACGGTCACGGCGACCGCCGCGACGAGGACACGCCAAATGGTACTGCCGCGCATAAGTCATCCCCCCTGGATGCAAAACCGTGGGACGGCGCCCGGTTGGTCTCCCCCCACCCGGACGGCACGGCCCTATGTATTCGTTCCACAGTATGCCCAGGCTCAACAGCGATCACCCCCAAAGAGGTCGCGACTGTGTCCCAAGCTGTCGACAACAACCGGCTCATCGAATGGAGGTCGCGGCTGGCCAGGGCCACAACGTTCAGGGCTGCGGCAGGAATGCCAGCCCGGGCCGTCGCAGGCCTCGTCGAGGAGATCCACGACCACAACCACGGACTGGACAATCACCGGATCGTGCCCCCGGCTGGCCGGAGCACGACACGGCGGGCCGCGCCGCGAAGCCGCAGGCAGACGCGGCAGGACGACGCAGACACGCACCCGGGTAGCAAACTCAAAAAGACACCGGGGGAACCCGACAACCGAATTCATGAACTCGCCGGACATCCCGGAATGAGGAACCAGAAAAGGAGAAGAAGGGAAATGGCGTTAAAGCCGCGGGATCACCAGAAAGAAGCCGTCGAGCGATTGTCCGGGAACTCGACATCCCACCCGGGCAACACATCCCCGCGGGCGGCCTGCGCGCCCAAGTCCACTCCGCATGCGGCACCGGCAAGACCCTCACCGCCGCCACCGCCGCCCGGCGTATGGTCCCCCAAGGCCGCGGCCTGGTCGTCGTCCCCACCCTCGACCTCCTCACCCAGACCGTCCGCGCATGGCAACAGGTCGGCCACGTAGGGCCCTCCGTAGCCGTCTGCCCCCTCCAGGACGACCCCGAACTGGACGCCATGGACGTCCGCTGCACCACCATCCCGGTGCAGCTGTCGCTGTGGCATGAGACGGGGCCGGTGACGATCTACGCCACGTACGCCTCGCTGGGCGCCGCGCGCCAGAACGGGCGGGGTCTTCGCCGAAGAACCCGCCCAGCAGAGGGCTGACACGATGACTACATATAGCGCTCACTCGTTTTCTGTCGGGGAGTCCGAGTCGAACACCTGCCACCGACACGCCTCACTCCTCCGAGTGACCACAAGCCCCAACACAGCAGAGGCCCGGCGTAGGGCACAACTTCGAGCAGCCGGACAGACGCGGGGCACGGCGGGGCGTGGTTGAGGCCGCCGGGGACGGCGTACACGAGGAGTTCTCCGCAGACCTGGCTGTCCCACCAGCCGCAGGCGCGGTGGACGCCAGAGACGGAGCGATGGGCGGGGCCGGACATAGGGAGCGGACGCCGCCGGGCCATGCGAACGCACGACGGCCCCCGTCCCGGCCAGAGCCAGGACGGGGGCCGTATGTCGCGCGTGGCGCGGAGCGCTTGGCGGCGTGCGGTCCGGCGCGCTAGGCGGGGCGTCCCACGGTCACGGCAGCTTACGCCCCAAGAAGTCGCGTATCAGCGCGGCGATTTCGGTCCCGTGGGTGGCGAGCGCGAAGTGGCCCGCGTCGAGGAGGTGGATCTCCGCGTCGGGGAGGTCGCGGGCGAAGGCACGGGCCCCGTCCGGTCCGAAGATCTCGTCGTTTTCACCCCATGCGACCAGCGTCGGCGGCCGGTGGGTACGGAAGTACTCCTGGAAGGCCGGGTAGCCGTCCAGGTTGAACTGGTAGCCCCAGAACAGCTGGAGCTGGATCTCCTTGTTGCCGGGACGGTCCAGGTACGCCTGGTCCAGCACCCATGCGTCGGGGCTCACGAGGCCGAGCCGGCCGGCGGGCACGCCGTGGGTGTGCTGCCAGCGCGTGGCCTCCGCGGTCAACAGCTCGCGGACCGCCGGTTCGTGCGCGGCGCGGTCCTTGGCGTGGGCGAACAGTACGTCCCAGAACGGCGTGAAGCCTTCGAGATACGCGTTGCCGCTCTGGCTGATGAGCGCGGTGACGCGCTCGGGGTGCGCGGACGCGATGCGCAGCCCAATGGGGGCGCCGTAGTCCTGGATGTAGAGCGCGAAGCGGTCGAGCCCGAGGCGGTCCAGGAGCGCGAGTGTCACCTCGGTCAACTTGTCGAAGCTGTAGTCGAATTCGTCGGTGGACGGCATCGCCGACTGGCCGAACCCGATGTGATCGGGCGCCACGAGGTGGTAGGTGTCTCCGAGTTCCGCCATCAGGTCACGGAACATGGCGGAGCTGGTGGGGAATCCGTGCAGCAGCACGATGGTCGGGTTCGCCGGGTCGCCGGCCTCGCGGTAGAAGACGCGCAGCCCGTCGATCTCGGCGGTGCGGTGCAGGACTGCGTCGGGCGCGATGGGGGATGCACCGACGGTGGTCGACGCGGTGGTGGACGCGGTCGTGGACACGGTGTTCACGGTGGTGGTCATGGTGGTTTCTCCTGTCAGGGATGACTACTTGGGGATCGGTCGGCCGATTCGGGTGGCTGATTGCCGGGGCCGATACCGCGGCTGGTTTGCCGGACCGGCAGTGTGGGGTCAGTGCCCGGCGCGCGCCGGGCTCGGTCGTACGGCCGTCGCGGGGGCCGCGATGAGCGCGGCGGCGAGCAGGCTCAGACCGACGCCGAGCGCGAAGTAGGCCCGGTAGTCGCCGGTGAGCGCATGCCCCGCGGCGGCGACGGCGAGGCCGAGGCCCGCGGCGGCCTGGTGGATCAGCCATGCGGGAGCCAGCGACCGGCCAAGGCGTGCCGGGTCGAGACCGCGCGTGACGACGGCCATGGTCAGCGGGACGACGGTGAAGGACGAGACGCCGAACAGCAATGCGGCCACGACGAGTAGGGCGGCATCCGAGGCCGCGGCCGCGAGGACGAGGGACACCGCCCGTATCAAGTGCAGGCGTACGAGGAGCTGTTCGGGCGTGCGGTGGGCCAGGAGGCGGGGAACGGTGGCCGACGAGACGGCTGCCGCCGCCGCGGCGACCACCACGAGGCGTCCCGCGTCGGCGCGGTCCCAGCCCAGTTCCGCGGCGTGCTTGGGGAGCAGCAGGACCATCGCGTAGAGCGTCGCGGAATGCAGCCCGAACGCCGCGAGTACGCGTGCCCGGCCGAGCAAAGGCTGTGCGGTGCCCGGGCGTTCGGGACGTACATCAGGCGGCATGACCGCGGCGAGCGCGAGGGTGGCGGCGAACCCCGCCGCGCCGACGATCGCGTACGTCCCGCGCAGGCCGACCGCATCGAACAGCACGGTGGCCGCCCACGGGACGATGAGTTGGCCGAGGTTGATGCCGACCGCCGCGCGGGCCAGGGCCGGCGCGGCGCGTTCTCCGCGGTCCCGGGCGATGAGCGTGCTGACCGCGAGGCTTGAGGCGCCTGCGAAGCCGAGGCCGCCGAGCAGAACGTACGCCGCGACGAACTGCCATGTCTCGCGCGCCGCTCCGAGCGCCAGGTAGCTGCCGGACAGCAGAGCCAGTGCGGCCACGATGACGCGCTTGGCGCCGACGCGGTCGAGGAGTGCCCCGACCAGCGGCTGGACGAGGCCGGTCAGGACGGTCGAGACGGCGGCCGTGATGGCGAGGGTCGACGTTCCGATGCCGTACTCGGCGGCGACGGGGGCGAAGAACACTCCCGCGGAGAAGTTGAGGCCGAAGGACACGGTCATGGCCGTGAGCCCGGCGGCCGTGCTTCCGATGTGTTGCGGCTTCCCGGCCATCGTGACCCCTTCTGCGATCTAACGCCTTATTTCGAGATCAGACATTAGATGCCGTTCTTCTAACCTGTCAACGTGCTTTAGAGAGTTAGAGTGAGTGCATGGACAAGCGACCGTTGACGGGGGAGCCCGTCGCACTGGATCTGGTCAACACCCGCTGGCCCGAGCACGGCGTTCTGCGAGACCACCTCGCCGAGCCGGGGCACGTGGGCGGCTGGCTCGCGGAGCACGGCCTCGCCGCGGCTCCGACGGCGGAGGAAGCGGGCGGCTCCGAGGCCGTCGGCGCGGCCCTGATTGTCGTGCGCGAAGCGATCCGCGCCGCGCTGGAGCAGGCCGACTTCGGCCCGGTGAGCGCCGTACTCGACCGGGGGCGCCTGCGCCTCGGCATCGATCGGGACGGCCCCGTCGAACACGTCGAAGTCGACGAGCCCGCGTGGTACGCCGCGTGGCAGATCGCCCGTGCGTACACCGAGCTGGTGCGCACCGCGGATCCCGCACGGATCCGGCGGTGCGCGAACCCCGAATGCACACTGTGGTTCCACGACGTTTCCAGGAACGGGCGCAGGCGCTGGTGCTCGATGACCGGCTGCGGCAACCGCGCCAAGGCCCGCGCCCACTACGCACGCCGGTGAACGGGCGACGGAAGTCCCCGCCACATAACGGATCTACGCGCTGTGAACGGATAGCCGGCAGCCTCGACGGCGCCAAGACCCCGCGGGGGTAGGGCCGGTGGGCACGCGACGAGCGCGCGGAGGTGCACCAGGTGCCGGGGACGTGCGGGGGTTGGGTCACGTGGGCGACAAGGACCGTCTTGAGCCTGCGGCACTTCGGTCGGCGGGCGGGAACAGACGGAGCCCGCGGACGCCGCCGGGGGCGATCCCGGGCCGGGCGCGGCGAACGCGGATACGGGGAAAGGGAGTCCGGGGCAGCGGCCCCGGGACCTGGGCACATCGCACGAGCCGAACTGGCCGGAAGCACGCTGTGGTCTTGGTGATCGAGAACATCGGGCCCACTGTGGCCCGCAACGTTCGAATCAACGCATCTCCGCCACTGGTCGACGGTGACGAAGCCCTCGTCGACACCAACACGATCACCGCCGACCGCACTGCCCCCGCAGCCAAGCCCGCCCACGCCACAGCCTGACCCACCCTCAGGTGGCCCCGGCTCGGCCGCCATTCGCTGCGGGCTGAGGGCCCAGGTTCAGATGGCAGTGCGGCCGCATAGCGGATGTGCGCAGATCGTGGTGACTCCGTGCGCGGAATGCGAATACCACCCTGCCGGGGTGCGTGAGCCTTCCCAGTGTCCGTCCCGCGGGAAGCGGCCGCGGTCGACGCGGCCCAGGCGACAACGGTGTGATTTTCGATCGTCACGGAGGCAGCCTCCTATGCGGCTGACTGACCTCGTCATCCGGGAGCTGCACGAACTGGCCGAGTTCGCCGAGGTGTGCGCTCTGTTCGACCGGGTCTGGAAACCTGAACCGGGCGAAGCACCAGTGATAGTCGAGCAGTTGCACGCGTTGGCGCATACCGGGAACTACGTCGTCGGCGCGTACCACGACGGAGCTCTGATTGGGGCGTCGGTGGCCTTCCTGGGCATGCCGATCGGACCGCGTACTCATGAACCGGCGCCTGACCGGCACCGAGGCCACGGCCACCGCACTCGGCGCCTACATGGTGGACAGCAGGTCCACCCCACCGAGAGGGCTGGATGAGCAAGTCGTCACAAGACCCCAAGACTCAGGCGAAACTCACGAGGCAGGCGGAGGCTGCTGGACTGACCGATTTCCAAGGAGCGCGGCCAGAGGCCGGGACGAGGTTCAAAGGCCACGAGTTCGTGGCCACCAGCGGCCTCACCGACGCGCAGGCCCTCGACGCTGTGAACAAGCTGAACGCGGCCGGGTTTTCCTACGGCGAGGTCGGCCCGGTACCAGGGCCCTACCTGGGCGGTGAAGCAGGCGGCGTTTGGGTGCCGGTGCCAGAGAGGGACCTGGAAAAGTCGAAGTAGCGGTGAACGCACGTGGTGCCGGGCCGCAGCGAGCCTTCGCACAGGCAGCCGCCGGCGTCATGTACCAGCGGCAGCGTCGACCACACGGCTCGGCTGCTCCCGCGGCAGGCCTACCGCGAGGAACCACTCGCCGTGGGCGGTAACTGCCGCCCGCTCGCATCACCGGACACCGCGGCGACGCACCGCAGTTCACCAACGTGACGGCGGCGATCTGTGGACCGCGCGACGGGCAGGCCACGCACGCGGCCGGACGTCCGATCAGTTTTGCCCAAGCACGTAGTTTGCGAGCCTCGGCAGCGCCCTCGGACCGCCAGGCCCGCGCGGCTGGCGAGCAGGTCCGAGCGGGCGGGAGCAACTGCAGCATGCGCAGCGGCACACCGTGAGGCGAACCAGCCGTATGTCATCGTCGGCACCGAACCGGCGTGCTGACGCTGGTGGTTGAGAACCTCGGACCGACGGCGGCGCGAAGCGCGTCGCCACCGCTGGAGCCGAGTTGGGGCGTCGATCTCCCGCAGAACCTGCAGGACGCACTCGCGGGACCATTCCGAGGCTTCCGTCCAGGCTACGCTTGACGTTTGCTTACGACACCGAAAGCGCCTCGATAGCGCCCTCCCCCTTGTGTACGACTTCGTCGTCCCCGCGCCTGACTAGCGGCGCTGTCGGCGCGTACGACACCGCACAGGAGCCGAGGTGTGGCGCCGTCCGACCGCCTGCTGGGTCGAGACGCCTGCTGCGGTCGGCCACAGCCACGTCATCGTCACGAGTGACGGCCCCCGGCCGCCGCGCGGCGCGAAAACGGGGGTCCCGTTCCGGGATGTCACAGGTACCACGATCTGCGCATATCCCCGCTTCGCGGCCCGGGACGACTGCCACCTGGCCCCGGACCGTCGGTCCCAACGCCGCGAGTGGCGCCGTAAACGGAAACCGGTCTCGATTCGGCGGTAGCAGCACAGGAGGGGTGGAACGCGCGGCGTCCCACCCCTGTGACTGTGCGAGCCGATCCGTAGGGTTGCGGCGGTCGGAGGCTATGCCCAGGCGGGGTCACGGCCGGTCAAGCCGAGGATGCGGTCCAGGGTGGGTGCGTCGGCCGGTACCGCGACCTCCGGGCCGTACATGCCCATCTGCCGTCCCTGCTCCACACCGGCGGACACGGTGTCGTGGAGGTGCGCCAGCAGGTCGGCGGGCAGCTCCAGTTGCTGCCCGGTCGCGACAGCCAGGTCCCAACCGTGCACGACCAGCTCGCCGACGATCATCTCGCCCAGAACGGGCGCGGGCAGCGGGTGCGGCGTGCCCATGGTCGTCTCACCCTCCCAGGCGCTCGGCGGCGCCCACGACGCGGTGATGTCGTCCAGCAGGGCGAGCAGGCTGCGGCGCCAGTCGTCGGCCGTGAGGTCCACGTCGGACTCGGTGCCGGCGGGCTGCGGGACGGACTCCTTGCGGCCGCCACCGGCGAGCGACGGGCCCCAGAACAACAGGTGGTTGACCAGTCCCCGCACGTCGTACTCCGCGCACGGAGTCTTGTTGGCGAGTTGGTCATCGGTGATGCCGCGGGCGACTGCGGCCATGGCCTCGGCAGCGTTGGACAGATATGACATGCCGCGACGCTAGGCGGCCCCGATCGGAGGGGTATTGAACAAACGCGACACACACCTGTGCCGTGTGAAGGGCGAGGTTTCCTGGGATGCGCAGCGTAATCCGCGATCAGCCGCAGAGGCGGCTGGGTGCGGTGCCGGTGTGGTTGCCGTCGTCGGGCACGGCTACCGCCCCACGGTGCCGTGGTGCTGGTGGATGTCGGGGACGCCGTCGCGTGCTCTCACGGGACGTTAGCCAATCCCCCGCACCGCGCCCCTGATTGCGCCCGGTCGGCCGGGCGCCCGGGCGGACGCCCACCGGCGCCCCTTGCAGCCGCTGTCGGCCGGCGGATCCTGTCCTGGTCGAAAGCGTAGCTACCAGGTTTGAGCTGGGGTTTCGTCGGCACTGATGATCGTCGGCTGTGGCTGTTCCGATGCTGTACCGGCTCGCCGTCCAAGTGTTCTCGTGGATGGTTCTGCTCGCGCGGTCGTCCGCGTCGAAGGACGCGGAGATACTCGCGCTGCGCCACGAGGTCGCGGTTTTGCGCCGCGCGAGTCCGAAGCCGCGGTTGTCGTGGCCGGACCGCGCGCTGCTGTCCGCGGTGGCCCGGGCTGCCCAAGGCGCTACGCGCCCACCGGATCGTCGCCCCGGGGACGCTGCTGCGGTGGCACCGCCGACTGGTCGCCGCCCGTTGGCGACAGCCCCGCCCACCAGGCCGACCGCCCATCCCCGACGATGTGTTCGCGCCGATCGTCCGGTTCGCGGCGGAGAACCGGACCTGGGGCGTGGTCCGCGTCCAGGGCGAACTGCGGCGCCTGAGCCACCGGGCCGCCGCGTCCACCATCCGCAGGATTCTGCGTGCCCGGCGCATCCCGCCGCCCGGCCGCCGCGGCGACGCGTGGCGGAGGTTCCTGCGGGCGCAGGCCAGCTCACTGCTCGCGATCGACTTCTTTCACGTCGACACGGTGACGTTGAAGCGGCTGTACGCGGCCTTCGTCATCGAACCGGCCACTCGGCGGGTGCAACTGCTCGGGTCACGGCATACCCGACCGGGGCGTGGGCCGTGCAGGTCGCCCGCGCGCTCGCCACCGACCTCGAGGACGCCGGCCACCGGTTCGCCTGTCTGATTCGTGACCGGGACGCGAAGTTCACCGCCGCGTTCGACGAGGTGTTCGCCTCGATAGGCATCAATGTCCTACCCATCGCGCCGCAGCCTGTGCATGAACGCATTCGCGGAACGCTGGATCGCCTCCGTCCGCCGCGAGTGCACCGACCGGCTCCTCATCACCGGCGAACACCACGTGCGCACGGTCCTCGATGCGTACATCAAGCACTACAACACCAGCCGCAGCCACCAAGGCGCCGGACTCCACCTACGCGCCCCGCACGACGACCCGAACATACTCGCGTTCCCTACACCGCCCACCCGGATATGCCGTCGCCAAGTCCTCGGAGGGCTCCTCAACGAGTACCAGCCAGCCGCATGAAGCCGCAGGTCAAACCCGGTGGCCGAGTATTCGACCAAGACAGGCCTACCGTTCGCGTTCTACGGCCGGGTTTCCACCGAGGACCACCAAGACCCAGAGACGTCGCGGGCGTGGCAGCGGCTGTGAGCAGATGCCGTGGCCTCCGGCCACGGGCGAATCGTGGCGGAGTTCTTCGACGTCGGCCACAGCCGCTCCCTCCCGTGGGCCCGACGCCCCGAGGCCGCCGCGCTGCTCGCAGCCCTCGCCGACCCGGACCGCGGGTTCGACGCCATCGTCCTCGGCTCCAGCGAACGCGCCTTCTCAGGACAGCAGTTCGCGTCGATAGCGCCGGTCTTCGAGCATTACGGCGTGCCCGTGTGGCTGCCCGAGCTCGGCGGCGAGGTCGATCCACAGCCCGCGGCCCACGACGAACTGATGGTCCTGCTCGGTGTCCTGGCCAAGCGCGAGGTCACGCGTGCCCGGATCCGTGCGCGCACGGCGATGCTGGTCCAAGCCCGCGACCAAGGCCGCTACCTCGGCGGCCGACCGCCCTACGGCTACCTGCTCGTGGACGCCGGGCCGCATCCGAACCGCGCGCTCACACGTCGTGGTGTGCAGCTACGGCGCATGGACGTCGACCCGGACACCGGCCCCATCGTCACCTGGCTGTTCCAGCAGCGCCTCGCCGGCCGCAGCGTCGCCAGGATCACCCGCGCGCTCAACGACATGAACATCCCGTGCCCGGCCGCCGCCGACCGCGAACGCAACCCCCACCGCACCGCGATCGCCTGGACGCTCACCTCGGTGCAGGGCGTCCTCAGCAACCCCCGCTACACCGGCCGCCAGGTCTGGAACCGGCAACGCACCGACCACGAACTGATCGACCCGGACAACACCACCCTCGGACACCGCGACGTCATGCGCCACAACGCCCCCGACGAGTGGGTCATCTCCGAGAAGCAAGCGCACCCGGCGCTGATCAGCGAAGCCGACTTCGTTGCCGCCCAGGGCATCCGCACCGACAAGACCGCGCCCGGTCACAGCTACCAACGCGCCGGGCTGCTGCGCTGCGGACACTGCCGGCGCCGCATGGAATCGTGCTGGTCGAACGGCCGCGCCGCCTATCGCTGCCGCCACGGACACTCCAGCGCCACACCCCGGAACCCGGACCGAACGCCGAACGCGTACATCCGCGAAGACCAGATCCTCGCCCGTCTACCCGCGCTCCACCTGATGCGCACCGGCGAAGACGCAGCACCATACCCTGCGGGCGCACTCGCCCGCCTCCGCGCCGACGGCATCAGCCTGCTCTACGACCAGGCCGGCCGCACCGTGACCGCGAACACCGAACAGAAGGAGAAGATCGCCATCGGACGATGAACCCCAGCGCCGACCGGCACCGGACAACCGGTCAGCGCGCAATTGACAGCCAGGACCGAGACAGAGGGAAGGTGACAGATACAAGCAGACCCCGGAAACGACGAACACCCGCCTCGGCCGAGGCCAAGCACGGGTGCCGATCGATGCTGCCCAGAAACCGAAGTTCGTGGGGCAATTATGTGTCCGAGGGGGGACTTGAACCCCCATGCCCTTTCGGGCACTAGCACCTCAAGCTAGCGCGTCTGCCATTTCCGCCACCCGGACGTGACTGGTGCGGCCTGGGGCCGCGTTGTCTGGAGTAACGATACCAAGATTCGGACGGTGCCTGCGACGCGGTATTCGGGGCTGGTGGGGTGGGGGGTGGGTGGTTCGCGGGGTCAGCGGTAGGTGACGCCGGGGAGGCGGACGAGGGGGGTGCCGAAGACCTGGGTCCAGTAGATGCGGTACGAGCCGCCGTGGGCGATGCCGATGCCGATCTGGGTGAGTTCCGGGGTCAGGATGTTGGCGCGGTGGCCGGGGCTGTTCATCCAGCCCTGGACGACCTCGGCGGGGGTGGGCTGACCTGCGGCGATGTTCTCGGCGACGCGGCTGTAGTCGTAGCCGGTGGCGCGTACGCGGTCGGCGGGCTGGCGGCCGTCGAGGCTTGCGTGGTCGAAGTAGTCGCGGGCGGCCATGTCGTCGCTGTGGGCCTGGGCCGCCTGGGTGAGGCGGGGCTCGGCGGAGAGGGAGCCCATGCCGTGGTTGGCGCGTTCTGCGTTGGTGAGGGCGATCACTTCGGAGCGGAAGCGGGTGATGTCGGCTGGGGCGGGAGGGAAGGGTGGGGGCGGAGTGGCAGATGTGGGTTGGGAGGGGAACGGGGCGGGGGTTGTGGGGAGGCCCGGGGGCGGGGCTGCGGCGGGGGTGGGGCGGGGGCCGAAGGGGTTGCTGCCGTCGGCGGGTGGCATGGGGGCCAGGGGCGGGGCGGAGGGATGGGCGGCCGCGCGGGCCGGGGTTTGCGGGCGAGGTGGGACGGGGGTGTGCGGGCGGGGCGGGGTCGGCGTACGCGCGGGCGCGGCGGCGGGTGCCGGCTCGTCGATGACGTCCACGCCGAAGTCGCGCGCGATCCCGGCGAGGCCGTCGGCGTAGCCCTGGCCGAGGGCGCGGATCTTCCACGCGTTGTTGCGGGCGTACAGCTCGGCCAGGAGCAGGACCGTCTCGTGGTTGACGGGGTGCGGCGTGAAGCGGGCGACCGGGGTGCCGCGCGTGTCGGTGACGGTGAGGTTCGGCGTCGGGAGGTTGCCGAGGCGGGTCGCGGGGTCGGCCGGGCTGACGACGAGGGTGACGCGGGTGGCTCCGGGGCGGAGGGAGCGGGGGGTCACGGAGGCGGTGTCGCCTTGGAGGCGTACGCCGGGCGCGGTCGTCTGGTTGAAGAAGACGAAGTCGGCGTCGCCGCGGACGCGGCCGGAGTCGTCGGTGATCAGGAGGGACAGGTCGTACGGGCCGGGCACACGGAGTGTCAGTGCGCCGTCCGGCAGTGCGAGGTTGGCACCCGGGGCCAGGTTGGTCATCGTCCGCCCACTCCGTTCCGAGAAGTCACACCTGTGTTGTAGCCGATGAGCGGTCGGCCACGAAGGGGACAACGTTCGAAAGGCTCGGGACGTTCACGCGGCCGCGTCGGCACGGTGTGCCGCGGGTGGCTGTTGACCCCTGTTCAGCAGCGGGTGTGGTCGGTAGCGTCTCCACTACGGGCCGCGACGCGGAGGTGGGGGCGGCGTGACGGTACGGGGGTCCGCGCGCCAGCGGTGGCTCGGGGTCGCCCACGGGCTAGGGGCGGTAATGGTGGTCGTCCCGTTTGTGCTGGCGTTCTTTATGTATCGCACGTACGCGGTCCCGTCCGGGTCGATGGAGCCGACGCTGCGGGAGGGCGACCGGCTCCTGGTACGCGAGGGGGGCGGCGGCGACGTCACGCGCGGGGACGTCGTGGTGTTCTCGGCCGACGGCTGGTCGCGCGGCGTCGGCGGCGAGGACTTCGTGAAGCGCGTGCTCGGGGTCGGCGGGGACGTCGTCGCCTGCTGCGACGTCGCGGGGCGCGTGAGCGTGAACGGGCTTTCGGTGTACGAGAGTTACCTCGCAGATGGGATGAGCCCCTCGCGGGTCGCGTTCGAGGTGAAGGTGCCGAACGGGCGGCTGTTCGTGCTGGGCGACGCCAGGACGACGTCGTACGACTCCCGCGCGCACGTGGGCGACGCCTTCGGGGGCACCATCGCGCGCGAGGACGTCGTGGGGCGGGTCGAACGCGTCATATTGCCTCTCTCGCACCAAGGACCGGTCGGGGGTGCCGCGGTGTTCGCGGCGGCGGGCCTGCCTGGCGGCGGCTCGTCGACCGGGCTTGCGGTGGCGCTGGCGGTGGTGGCCGCGGCGGGGCTGATGCTGAATCTGGCAGCCGGTACGGTCGGGGTCATCACGTATCTTCTAGCGAACCAGCCTGGCAATCACGGGAGTTGGCGACAGGACGGGGTCACGCCAGTGGCGGGTGGGGATGCCGACCCGGCCGTACAGCCACCGCACGGGCGAGCGTTTCCAAAGGAGTAGCGGCCCGACGGTCGCGGTGAAGACGGCGAGACCGATCCACCAGCCGGTCGCGTGGACGAGCAGGCTCGCGTACAGGGCTCCGAGAAACGGCATGGCGTGGACGCCGGCGGCCGCGATGGCGAGGGCGACGATGCGCGGCACTTTACGGTCGGCGTCGGCGCCGGGGAGCCGCCAGCCTTCGTAGAGCCAGCTGATCTCGGTCATGAGCATCAGCATGATCACCGGGCCGCCGAGGAAGAGGAGGGCCAGGAACGTCCCGGACGTCGCGAAGTGCGAGACGTTGTTGGCCACTTGGTCGGACGACCAGCCGGTGAACTCTCCGGGATTGGTGCTCAGGACGCGCTGGTAGCCGCGGCCGTCCCAACCGTGGATCAGCGTGCCGAAGAGCAGGAAGTACGCGGCCACGACCTGCAGGAACGCCCAGTAGCCGGCGCCGATGAGGACTAGCGCACGGGAGGCCCAGAAGCCCAGGATCGCGGCGACGGGGACGCCCCCGGAGAACAACAGTACGAACCCCGCCCAGAGTTCGCCATGCTCCCGAGTGACGTGCATCGTGCCCCACGCCGGGTTCTGCCACAGTAGGAACAGACCGGGCGGCGCGACGAGAATCGCGGCGAAGAGCACGGTGGAGACGAAGTACGGGTTGGCGGTCATCGCGCGGGCGCGCACCGCGATGACCGGCTCCTCTTCGGAGTCCGGCAGTGGACGGCGTTCCCACGCCTGCAACTGCCGCGCGGCGGCGAGCGCGAACGTCGCCCCGAGCGCGTAGGAGAAGAAGGGGACGGCCTGGATCGGGATCATCGGTGGCTCCCGTGCTCGGGGCTGTCTGGTGGTCGGATCGGGTACCCGAGAGTGTTCGCGGCTCGAGCCATACGCGGGGTGAGGCCGGAATTCCGAATCACCGGGGTCACAGGCCTACGTGTGTGTGCGGTGGGGTGAGCCTGCTTCGCTTTGACGGACACCGTCGTTGTGGTGGTCAGACCGCGAGTGCGGCTTCGTATTCGACGGATGGGCGGTAGCCGAGGCTGCTGAGCAGGCTGCGGATGTTGTACCAGCCTTCGATCCACTCGAAGCCAATCAGGCGAACGTGCGGTGGGGTGGGGCCGGGCGCGCGGGTCGCGAAGGGCGCGAGCGTGCGCCTGGCTGTGGGCGTGTGCGTGCGCGCGGATGGCACCGGGACCACCCTCAACCTGCGCGAATCGCCAGATTGTCCGTGCCGATCCGATCCGCCGTCACCAACGCCTGCTCCGCCTCCACCCGCGTCATGAACACGAACGGCGGGATTATCGGCGGCAGCGGCAACCCCTCCGCCGAGAACGTGAGGCAGAGCAGCCCCTCGATACACCCGTACAACCGCGTGACATAGATCGTCACATCGCCGTTCAAGTCAAGCTGGTCCGCGTCGATCGCATACACCGGTCCCCCGTCACGCGTCCGCAGCCGGTAGTCCCGCAAACTCGCCGCGTTCATCCGCAGCACCAGCACCCGCCGCGCCCCGCCGACCGTCGGCACCTCGGTCACACCGGCGAAGGCGAACCCGATCGGCGCGAAGAAACTCGACGTCACCGTAGGGGGGTTCGCCCCGACGGTCACGGCCTCCGACACCGCGGCCAAGGTCGGCCGTACGCACTCCCCACCCCGCCCGCACCCCGTGTCGGACGCGACCGCCTTCCCCGCCCCCGGCCCCAGGCTCGCGGCAACCAGCAGCAGCGGTACGGCTAATGCCACTCCCGCGGCACCGGCGCGCCCCTCCCCCGGCCCGCCACCCCGCTTGGACGTACGCTCGCCCGGCAGCGATCCGTCCGACGCGCCGCCCACCCCGGCACCGCCCACACCGGCCGCGCCATCACCGCCATTCGCGACGCCACCGTCACCCGCCGCACCCGCCGCACCCGCCCCCGCAGCGCGATCACCCGTGCCACGCCCATCACCTGACGCAGCATCATCCGGACCCGACGCGTCCCCGCCCAGCCCCGCCGAACCACCGTGAGGCTTCGTGGGACGCCACCCGAACCCCATCGAACTCCCCAGTACCCCAAGGGCCATGCCCACGAGGAAGCCGCCCAGGTTGGTCGCCGCGAACGACACGACGGAGGCCACCAATGCCACCAGCGACACGAAGTGCCTCTGCGCGGGAAGGAACCACAAGCACAGGCCGGCGAAGACGAGCACGGACCCGATGGCCAGCGCCGCAAGTCCGCCCACGCCCAACGTGATGAGGATCGACAACGGCGACATCGGGATCAGCATGATCTCCAAGCCGCCCGCGATGAGGTAGACACCGCCCCAGAACGGTCGAGTACGACGCCAACGGCGCAGCGCCCGGCGCTCCTTCGGAAAGGGCAGGTGTCGGTCGAGCCACGGTCCCGGTTGCACGGCGAGCCGCTCCTTCTCGATGGGGGTACGCCGGATCCGCGTCGGCCGCCCGCCGAACGCGCACGTGCGAACACGTGCGTCCGAACACGTAGGCCCGACACGGACACTCAAGAAGAACGCACGTACGTCAGAAGCAGCCCTTGCCGCCCAGCGTCACCGTGACCCGCAAGCCCTTGAGCTTGAAGTCGCCGCCGGTGGCCGCCCAGGCGTGCGACTGCACACCGGACACGGTGACCTGGCCGGCCTGGAGGCCGAACGCTCCCGGATCACCCTTGGCGCCTTGCACCTTGTCGAGCGTCGAGGCGTCGCGCCCGATCTCGACGACACCGAACTCGGCGTCTCCGACGAGGTCTTCGGCGTCGATCACCAAGTTCTTCGCGGTGACTTCGCCCGCCTGTCCGCCCGCCGTCAGCTTGAAGACGACGTCGCCGAGCGGCGTCTTGACGCGCGCCGCCTGGCAGATGTCGCTGAGGGTCGCGTCGCCGATGGCGAGCAGGGACACCGGATGCCCGGTGCCGCTGATGTCGTTGTCGGTTCCCACGTACGACGCGAGCCCGTCACTCGTCAGCTTCCCCGAACTCACCTGGAAACTCGTGCCCGACACCGCGAACGATGCGGCGAGCGCTCCCTGGGCCATCGCCGCGGTCATGGCCCCGATCGCGACGATCGCCGGCACGCCGACCGCCACGGAACGCCGCCAGCTGGTGCCGCCTTCGACCGCGTCCTCGTCGATCCTCAACTTCGCGGTGACTCGGTCGAACACCGAGCCGCTGTCACCGATCACGTCTGGTACCTCCCGTTGTTCCCGTAGATCTGGCCGTATCCCGGGTCGCGCAGGGGTGCTTGGTTGCTCGGGTACTGAGTGCTGCGGTGCCGCAGTTGCATCTCGTCGACGACCGGGCGCCACGAAGTGGCCTTCATCCACGGAGTGTTGCTCGAACCCCACGGATTCGACCCCACGGATTCGACCCCACGGACCGAAGAATGCAGGCGCCCGCAACTCACCGATATCGAGAATTCCGGGCAGGATTGGACCGCCGTTGCATTCGACCGCGGAATGACGCACGCGGCCGCACCGAATTGCCGTTCCTGGCCTTGCCCGACAGCCCGTCCGACGTCGGCCGGAATCACCGGGCAGCCGCAACTCGCGCCGTACGCGGGGCGACTCCTCTGGCACAATGCAGGCGTCGTCTCGTATCCGCAGACTAGGGCCCGTTTTGAACAAAAGTCAACAGCCGCCGGGCAGGTCGCCGAAGGCATCCGGCCGGGCCGGCGACTCCCCTCGCTCGCAGGAGCGCCGCGCCGAGCTGATCGCCGTCGGACGCCGCCTCTTCGCCCGAACCTCCTACGACGCCCTGTCGATCGACGACATCGCGTACCACGCCGGCATCGCCAAAGGGTTGATCTACTACTACTTCGCCAGCAAGCGCGGCTACTACCTGGCTGTGGTCGAGGACTCCGTCTCCAAGCTGGTCGGCAACGCCGAGGGAGCGCGGCAACTCCCTCCACGCGAACGCCTGTTGCACACCCTGGACGGATACCTGCGTTTCGCCTGGGGCCACGAGGCGGCGTACCGCACCATCGTCAGCGGAGGCGTCGGCTTCGACACCGAGGTCCAGGCCATCCGTGACCGGGTACGCGAACGCCTGCTGTCCACGATCGCCGAGGGCGTGTACGGCCGCACGGAACTGGCGCCGCCCGCCCGCGCCGCACTCACCGGCTGGCTGTCGTACGTCGAAGGCTTCACCCTCGACTGGATCCAACATCGCGACATGGAACGCGACTTCGCCCTCAGGATGCTCGCGGCCGCACTCCTCGACACTCTGCGCACCATCGAGCGATTCGCGTCCGACCACCCAGCCCCGCCCGCCGACGGCTGAGCCACCCGCCGAAACCACCGTCCCGAGTTGCGCCCCCGAGTTGCGGCGCCGAGGCACGATCCCGAGTCGCGACCCCTGACGCTTCTCCCGCCCATCGAATCCCGGTGAATCCCATCGAATCCCGCGGATTCCCCCGTGACTGTTGACACCGGGAATAGGTCCTTGCAAGGTTCATAGTCGCGCGTCCACCGCTCGCAAGTCCCCCTCCACCAAAGCCCGGAGGAATCATGGCTGCAACAGCCGCGGACAAACTCACGGCGGAACTCGGCGCACCACCCCCGGAACGCTTCTGCGAACTCGACGATCGAGACCTGGAATTCCTGGCGGACGCCCTGCGGCATGCCCGCGAGGAACAGGCGGCAGGCCTCGACCGTGCCGCCGAGGAATCGTTGAAGATGGTCCCGGCGATCGCGCGCGGACCCGTCCGCCGCATTCTCTTCAGGTAGGTGACCGGCATGGACACACTCCGCACCCGCGCCGAGGTCGAGAAGATCGCCCGCTTCCTGGACGCCGACACCGAGCGCCTGGCCTTCCTGGCCGCGCTGCCCGCGTCCGAGGTACGCCGCTTCCGCGAGCAGGTCGCCGCAGGCCTGTTCGACAACCAGCCGGAGATGCTCGACCGTATCGCCAAGGCCACCAAGCTGGTTCCCACCTCCATCGCGGCGACGATCTCGCAGAAGGCGCTCGGCCCGAAGCTCGCGGCGCGCGTCGCGGGGCGCCTCGAACCGGCGCGCGCGGCCGACATCATCGAGAAGCTCCCGATCGGCTTCGTCGCCGACTCGTGCGCGCACCTCGACCCGCGCCGGGTACGCGATCTCGTGGAACGGCTCCACGAGGACACGGTCGTCCGCATCGGCGTCGTCCTGGCGAAGAAGGGCGACTACATCACCATGGGCCGGTTCGTCGGCCACCTGTCCGACTCCGCGCTGCGCCGCATCCTCGACCAGGTGGCCGACGACGTGGTCCTCCACGTCGGCTTCTTCGTCGACATGCCCGAACGCCTCGACCACATCGTGGGCTTGATGGCGCCGGACAAGCTCGCCGACGTCGTGCGGGCCGCCTCCGACGGCGCGCTGTGGGCAGAGGCGCTCACGGTGGCCAACCTCGTTGGGGAGCAGCGCCGTGCCGAGATGGCCGGCTTGGCCGCGCGCCAGGACACCGAGCAACTCGACGCCCTGGTACGCGCGGTCCACCGCGACCACCTGTGGGAGGCACTCCTCCCCCTCGTCGCCCTGCTCGACGACGCCGACCGCCGCGCGGTCGCCGTCCTGCCCTCGCTGCAGGCCTGGGAGATCCTCGCCGACGTCGTCCGCGCCGTCGTCGCGACCGGGCTGTGGTCGCAGTTCCTTCCGCTGGTCGACGTCCTGCCGGAGAAGTCGAGGCAGTTGGTCGCCGAGTCCGCCGGAGCGTTGGACGACACCGACCTCGACCGCATGGCGGTGGCCGTGCAGGAACAGGATCTGTGGGACGCGGTGATCCCGCTGGTCGAGCTCATGGACGACACGGCAAAAGAACGCGTGTTCGCGCTGGAAGCGTTCCAGGTCCAGGACGAGGCTTCAGAGCAGCACGAGGAGCGAGGTGCAAAGCCGGATCCAGAGCCGGATCCGCAGCAGGATCCGCAGCAGGGCCCGTAGCGGGATCCGCAGCAGACCCCCGAGCGGCATCCGCCGGCCCGACACGGCGACCCCGACCGCGGCTGGTACGACCGCCGCCTCTGGGCCCGGTCAGTCAGTCCGTGGGTTCGAGCGGCGCGGGAACCTCGACGGCATCCGCGACACCGTCGCGCTCGCCTCCCTCGGCACCGGCACCGGCACCGGCACCAACTCCGACACCGACACCGACACCGACACCGACACCGACGTCACCACCGGAGGCGGCCGCGCCCAAACCACCCGGCCACTCGTCCATGATCTGTGCGAGTGCCGGGTGCACCGCCCACATCTCGTCGCGCGTCACCGGCCCGGGTGCGACGGCGTGCTGCCGAGCCCGCACGTACTCGTACAGGCGCCGGAACAACGGTGTGCCGCCGGTCTCCCACAGCTCCTCGGCGGCGAGCGTGAGATGGAAGAAGTACCACGAGTAGTTGAACAACCCGTCTTCCAGGGCGCGTTCCATGTCCGGCAGCGCCCGGAACCGAAGGGCTTCGACTGGCAAGTCGTAGACGACCGTGGTCATCGCGTGCATGGCCGGGAGCATGTCCGGCTCCATCTCGGCTATGTAGCCGACCATGCCCATGTTGGCGTGCAGTTCGACCAGCCACAGGTCGGGGTACGACGCCCAGTCCTGCTGGTGGTACAGGTGGGTCAACTCGTGTACGTGGACGGCCTCGTAGTACGGGACCAGCGAGGCCGGCTCGCCGTACTCCTCGCGCAGGTTGGCGCGCGTGGCGGGGCTGAGGTGCGGTTCGTACGATGCGAGCTGCTCGGCGTAGAAGGGGGCCTCGCCCACCGCGACCGTGGTCGCGCCCGCAATCGTGCGCGGCATGCCGTACAGCTGCATGTCCGTGACGCCGGACCAGTCCTCGGCATCAGCGACGTTGAGCCGCAACTCCGGTGCGACGTGCAGCGCGTCGGTCATCCAGGCGATGACGCGCTCGGTACGGGCGGCGAGTTCCTCGGCCCGAACCTCGCAGCCCGGACTCGCGTGCACAGGGAACGGGAACCCGGAGACCGGGGTGAGCGGACGGACTTCGGTGTGCGCCATGCCGGCCTCCCTGGAGCAGTCGATCAAATCCAGCCTAACCCGAGCCCATTTGGCACTGAATAGGTCTTTTTAAGTAGCCGCGCGGTGACTGATTGCGGACCGGCCGCGGACTGGGTCGAAGGCTGATCGACCCAACGCAAAGTGCCGGAGGGCTGCGAACCCCTCCGGCACTCCACATTCCTGGCCCTGCACCCGTCTCGTCATGCTCTACGCGCGTTGTCCCCGCCCACCCGAACCGCCCACCCGAACCGGCCACCCGAACCGGCCGCCCGAACCGTCGGCCCGCTCGCCTAACCCGCCGGGATCATGACCTCCTGCTCCCCTGCCTGACCACCCGACGCCCGCCGCGGCAGCAGCTGCACCAGCAGCGCCGTCGCCGCGCAGAAGGCGACCAGCGGGATCAGCGCCCACGTGAACGCGTGCGCGTAGTCGTTCGCGTCGAGCCCCGCGCCCAGCTCCCCGTAGAACACGATCCCCACGAGCGCCACCCCCAGCGCGTTGCCGACCTGCTGGGCGGTGTTCAGCACCCCCGCGGCCGATGCCGCGTACCGCTCGGACACCCCGGCCAGCACGATGGCCGACATCGGCGCGAGCGCGACCCCCATGCCGTACCCGGCGACGATCAGGCCCGGGATGAGCCAGCCGACCGACCCCGTCACGCCAGTCGAACCGACGGTCTCCGCCAGCACTCCGTAGCCGAAGGCTGTCAGCAGCGCACCGAGAGTGAGCACCTGCCGCCCGAGCCGCTTCGCCAGCTTCTCGGCCTGCGTGGCACCGAGGAAGTAGCCCGCACCCAGCGCCACGAACAGCAAGCCGGAGTCGAGCGCGCTCATGCCGTGGCCCATCTGCAGGTACAGCGCGAGCACCAGGAAGAACGACGCCATCGCCAACTGGTACGCCAGCATCACGCCCAGCCCCGCGGAGAACGACCGCTCGCGGAACATCACCATGTCGATCAGCGGCGTTCCGCCCCGCTCCGCGCGCCGCCGCTGGTACCGGACGAACCCCGCGACCAGCAGCGGTGCCGCCGCCAGCGACAGCCACGTCCACAGCGGCCAGCCCTGCTCGCGGCCCTGCACCAGCGGCAGCACGATCGCGACCATCGCCGACGTCACGATCAGTACGCCGACGAAGTCGAGCCGGGTGCCGCGCGCACTGCGCGACTCGGGCACCAACCGCGGCGTGACCAGCAGCGCCGCGATGCCGACCGGAACGTTGATCCAGTAGATGCTGCGCCAGCCGAGCCCGAAGAGGTCGATCTCGATGAGGCCGCCGCCGATGAGCTGGCCGAAGACACCCGCGAAGCCGAGGGTCAGGCCGTACGCCATGAACGCCCGCGCCCGGTGCTGCCCGGTGTAGACGATGTTGACGATGCCGAGCACCTGCGGCATCAGCAGCGCCGCCGCCGCGCCCTGCGCGACCCGCGCCGCGATCAGCACTTCGGGGTTCCCGGCCAGGCCGCACGCCGCCGAGGCGAGGGTGAACAGCGCCATGCCGGTCATGTACATCCGGCGCCGCCCGACCATGTCCCCCAGGCGGCCGCCCGTGATGAGCAGCGCGGCGAGAGCGAGGCCGTACCCCGCGACGACCCATTGGATGGCCGCCGCACTCGCGCCGAGGTCGGCCTGCGTCGCGGGTATCGCGACGTTGACGATGAAGAAGTCGAGCGTGGTGATGAAGACACCGGCGAGCAGGACCAGAAGCGTTCCCCACGAGGGGCCGCGTTCGGCTGCGGACGGCGCGGCGGCGGGTGCGCCGGCGGCGCCGCGGGGCGTCGTGGTGGTCGACACTGTGGAAGTCCTTTCGGAACATGAGGTTTTCGGGCCGTCAATCCGGGCGTACGAGTCGAGCCCGGTCGGATCGAGCCAGGCCGAGCCCAGTCGGGTCGGATCAAGTCGGATCAAGACATTTCAAGACGTTTCAAGTCATTTCAAGTCGGGCTGGAAACCGCCCACCTACGCCACGCCGCACCGACCAATCCGCGCGGCTGCGAACACGGGGCGGTTCCGCAACGAACCGCGTCGTCGGTCGCCGCGGGCCGCCCCGTGCCCAGGCCCCGCCGGCCCGTTCATCCGGCAGGGCCCCGCCCCACGAACCGCCCGCAGCCCCGGGAGCTCAACCCCGCGGTGCGCACGGTCCGCGGGGAGCTCACAGTCCCGCGGGCACCTTGTCGAGGAACCCGCTGACCTTGCGTACGCGCCCGTCCGCCGCGATCTGCGCGACGTCGAACCCGACGACGAGCGCCTCGCCGCCCTCGGGGCCGAGGTTCCAGGTGAACCGCACCACGTCGTGGTGCCCGTCCACCGGTCCGCCCAGCGTGAACACCAGCCCCGCGAACTGGCCCTGCACGGCACCGATCACCATGTCGAGCGCGTCGCGGCTCGCGACGTCGGCCAGCGGGTCGGTGTACGCGGCGTCCTCCGTGAACGCGGCCGCCAGCAGCTCGCGGCGCTTGACCGCGTCCGTCTCGTTCCAGGCGGCCAGGTAGCGCTCGACGACGGCGACGTAGTCGATGGCGTTGTTGGTGGTGGTCATGGCGTCCGTCCTTCGGTTCGGGTGGGCCCCGTCCCAGGGCCCTGCTTTCCGCAGGTCAAGAAGCTACGGACGACGACCGCGCCGGGAATCGGTCGCGTATAGGTACTTGCCGCGGAGGACGGACAAGCCAATAGGTATGCCCTGCGCCCGGCAGGTAACGTGCCGGGCATGATGCACGGGAGGACCACGGAACGCTCCGCCGTCGAGGCGCTGCTCGCCGACGCCCGCGAGGGCACCAGCGGCGTGCTGGTCGTACGCGGCGAGCCCGGCATCGGCAAGACGACGCTCCTCGCGTACGCCGTCGAGGCGGCGGAGGCGGCGGGCTTCCCGGTCGTACGCGGCAGCGGGGTCGAGTTCGAGGCCGAACTCCCGTACGCCGGGCTCTCCCTCCTCCTCCGCCCCGCCCTCGCCCACCTCCCCGCGCTCCCCGAACCGCAGCGCCGCGCGCTCGACGCCGCGCTCGGACTGGCCTCGGGCGAGGCCCCCGAGCCGATGTTCGTCGGCCTCGCCGTCCTGACCCTCCTGTCCGAGTACGCCGGCGACGGGCCGCTCCTCTGCCTCGTCGACGACGCCCAGTGGCTGGACCGCGTGTCGTCCGACGCCCTGGTCTTCGCCGCACGCCGTCTGCACGCCGAGGGCGTCGTGATGGTGTTCGGCGCCCGCGACGGCGAAGGCGCGTTCCCCGCGCCCGGACTGCCCGAGCTGCGGCTCACCGGCCTGCCGCCCGCCGACGCCGGGGCACTGCTCGACGCACACGCGGCCGACCTGTCGCCGACCGCGCGCTACCGCGTCCTCGCCGAAGCGGGCGGCAATCCTCTCGCTCTGCGCGAGCTGCCCGTCGCGCTCGCCGGTGACAACCCGTCAGCGGTGTTCCGGCCCGGCGCGCTTCCGCTCACGAGCCGCCTGCAGCTGGCGTTCCACGGCCAGGTGAGCAGGCTGCCGGCCGCAACGCAGACGCTTCTGCTGCTCGCCGCGCTCGACGACTCCGGCGACGTGGGCGTGGTGCTGCGCGCCGCCGAACCCCTGGGGGCCTCCCCCGGTGACCTCGAACCGGCGGACGCCGCGGGGCTGTTCAGCGTCGTCGACGGCACACCGCGGTTCCGCCACCCGCTGATCCGCGCCGCCGTGCACCAACGCGCGCCGCTTGACCGACGGATGGCGGCGCACCGGGCACTCGCCGACGCGTTGGACGCACCGGACCAGGCGGACCGCCGCGCCTGGCAACTCGCCGCCGCGTCGACCGGGCCTGACGAGGCGGTCGCCGACGCCCTGGACGCGACCGCCGACCGGGCGCGAGAGCGCGGCGGGTACGCGGCTGCGGCACGCGCGTACGAGTTCGCCGCCCGCCTGACGGTGGATCAGGACCGGCGTACGCACCGGCTCGCACTCGCCGCCCAGTGGGCGTCCGAGGCCGGGGACCTGGACCGGGCACGGGACTTCGCGGCCCGCAGCGCGGCCCAGGCCAAGGACCCGAAGGTACGCGCGACGCTGGCCCTCGTACACGGCCTCGCGGACTTCTGGCACGGCGCATTCCCCAGCGCGCACAAGACGCTGGTCGGTGCAGCCGAGGACGTCGCGGCCGTCGAGCCCGGCGCCGCCGCCCGGCTGCTGGTCCAGGCCCTGCACACCGCCTGGTACATCAACGAGGACGAACTCCAGTCCACGATGGCCCGTTTGAACGCGCTCACGCTGCCCGAGGACGACCCGATCACCCCGGTGGCGCGCTACCTCATCGACTGCCTCTACCTCGACCCGGACGACGACCACCCCGACAAGAAGCAATCCATCAACCCCGCCCCCGCTCCCGCTCCCGCGCTCGCCGACGCCGTCACCGCCGCACGTACCGCACGAGCCGCCGGCACCGTGGACGCCCGCGTCCTCCAGATGCTCTGCGGCGTCGCGCTCACCCAGGGCCAGGACACCGACGCGTACGACCTCGCCGCCGAACTCGTCGCCGAAAGCCGTCGCCAGGGCGGCATCGGACGCCTGCCCACGCTGCTGTTCTTCCAGGTCGAGGCCGAGATCTTCGACAGCCGGCACGCCGACGCGCTGGCCACCGCCAGCGAGGCACTCGGCTTCGCCCGGGACACCGGACAGCAGCAGTGGGTCAGCCAGTTCCACAGCGTCCTGGCGGTCGTACGCGCCTTCGAAGGCGACGAAGACGCCTGCCGCCGTGCCGCGGACGAGTCGCTGGCCACCGGCGCAGGTGGGGCCATGGCTCCGGGAACCCCTTGGTCCTACTGGGCACTTGGCATCCTGGACCTCGGACTCGGCCGGGCCGCCACCGCCGTCACGCGCCTTGAGCAGCTGAGCCGGGAACCCCTGCGCCACCACATCTGCTCGACCCGCAGCACGCCGGACCTCGTCGAGGCCGCCATCCGGATTGGCGAACCGGGCCGGGCCGCCGAGCAGTTCGCACGCTTCGAGGACTGGGCCGGACGCGTTCGGCGCCCATGGGCGGACGCGCTCGTGCTGCGCTGCCGAGCCCTCCTCGCCGACGACTCCGACGCCGAGGAACTGTGGACGGCCGCCCTCGCGCTGCACGACCCCGAGCGCCGCGCGATGGAACGCGCCCGCACGGCACTGCTGTTCGGAGAGTGGCTGCGACGCGTACGCCGCAAGACCGATGCGCGCGAGCACCTGCGCGCCGCCTTGGAGGATTTCGAACGCCTCGGCGCCCGCCCCTGGGCGGACCGGGCACGTACCGAACTCGACGCCACCGGGGCGGGCGGAGCGGCCCGCGCCAGCGCCGCCGCCCAGGCGTCGCCCAACGGAGCGGCCGCCGTGCTGACACCGCAGGAACTGCAGATCACGCGCCTGGCCGCACAGGGCATGTCGAACCGCGACATCGCCGCGCAGTTGTTCCTCAGCCCGCGTACGGTCGGGCACCACCTCTACAAGGCCTATCCGAAGCTGGGCATCCTGTCGCGCACCGAACTCGCGGGGATCCCGGACCTCGCGGCGCGCTCGTAGCGGGTTCACGGCGGGTCCCTCCGCCTCTGGGCCCTCCTCCCCGGTGCGCGTAGCGTGGTCTGACGGTGCGTCAAAGATCACCTTGATCACACCGTCTCCCCCGGCTACCCGTAGCGAACGCTCGCTAGACTCTCGACCGAACCCCCGCGTCGCGGGCGGGCAGCGGTGAATCGGAGGACGTGCGATGGCCGAGCTGGTGACAGATCTGCGGGCCGACGGCCACACCGACTGGCGTACGTACGAGCCGATCAGGCTGCCGCCGATCCTGGCCGCATCCCTGGACGCCTTCGACGAACACGGCTACCACGGCACGACGGTCCGCGACATCGCGCGCCGCGTCGGCGTCACGGTGCCGGCGCTCTACTACCACTACCAGAACAAGCAGGCGCTGCTCGTCGAATTGCTGCTGGGTTCGATGAACGCGGTGCTGGGCCGCTGCCGTACCGCCGTGGCCGAGGCCGGCGACCACCCGGTCGACCGCTTCTCGTCACTCGTCGAGTGCATCGTGCTCTACATGGCCAACCGCGCGCCGATGGCGTTCCTCGACACCGAGACGCGCAGCCTGGAGCCGGAGAACCGGGCGCACTACATCGGCTTGCGCGACGAGTTGGAAGCGCTGGTGCAGTCCAGCGTCCGCGACGCGGTGGAGATGGGCGAGTTCACCACGCCGTACCCGGTAGATGCGGGGCGCGCCGTGCTCACGATGGCGCAGGCGGTGGCCAACTGGTACCGGCTCGACGGCCCGCTGACGCCCCAGCAGATCGCGGACCGGTACGTCGAGATCGCACTCGCGAGCGTCGGCCACCGTCCCAAGGGCTGACTCCGCCGCAGCCGACATCCCGCACCCGACATCCCCGCACCTGCACCGCACCCGCCTCGCCGGACCGGCGTCGCCGTCCTCGGCAACAGGTCGCTCCCGGAACGCTCACTCCTCCAGGAACGCCGCCGCGCGCTCGACGGCCTCGGCGAACTCCTCGGCCATCGAGTAGACGACCTCGCGCGCGGGCCGCACCCGGTTCATCATCCCGACACCCTGCCCGACGAAGTACGTCGCCAACTCCCGCGCCCCCTCGTGCCCGCCCTCCGCGAGCCGGTCCACGCGGCGCAGCGCGGGTTCGCTGATCAGGGACTGGATCGGCATCGGCAGCGCGGGCGGCGCGTCCGGCCCGTCCCACGCCTCGGTCCACGCCGAACGAAGTTGCCGGCACGGCTTGCCGGTACGCGAGCGCGAGCGCACGGTGTCGCCGGAAGTCGCGGCGACGAACTTGGCCTTGGTGGCGGGCGCGGTCTCGGCCTCCTCGCAGGTGAGCCATACCGATCCGGTCCACACACCTGCCGCACCGAGAGCCAGTGCCGCCGCCATCTGGGCGCCGTTGACGATGCCCCCGGCCGCCAGCACGGGAACCGGTTCTTCGCCGTGCGCCGCCGCGGCCTCGGCCACGGCGTCGACGACTTCGGGCACCAGCACCATGGTCGCCACTTCGCCGACATGCCCGCCCGCCTCGGTCCCCTGCGCGACGATGAGGTCGACGCCGGCCTCGACCTGGCGTACCGCGTGGTGGCGGGTGCCGACGAGGGCGGCGACGGCCACCCCTTCGGCCTTGCCGCGCGCGACCATGTAGTCCGGCGGGACGCCGAGCGCGTTCGCGATCAGTCGGATCGGGTGCGCGAACGCGATGTCGAGGCAGTCGCGGGCGTGTTCCTCGGTCAGTCCCGGACGGCGTCGGCGTCCGACGGGCGGTGGTTCGGGCGGTTCGACACCGTGTGCGGTGAGCAGGTCGTCGACGAACTCGCGGTGTGCGGCCGGGATGCGCTCCCACAGTCCCACCGGATCGCCGCCCTCGCCCTTGCCTGCGTAGGTGGCGGGCGCGATGAGGTCGACGCCGTACGGGCGCCCGGCGACGTGGGCGTCGATCCAGTCGAGTTCGTGCTCCAGTTGTTCCGGTGTGTGCGACGCGGCCCCGAGCACGCCGAACCCGCCGGCGTTCGTGACCGCGGCGACGACATCGCGGCAGTGGCTGAACGCCAGCAACGGCAGTTCGATGCCCAGCAGTTCGGTGACCGGTGTACGCACGAGCGCCTCCTCGACAGGAGCCGGACCCTACAGACGACAACACCAAGGCGACACAACAAGTGACGACACCGACGACAGCATCGCCGGGCCGACCACACCACGTACCCGAACGGCCCGACGGGGAGCGGGGGTACGCGAGCCCCGGCCTCACGCACCCCCGCGTTCCTGTCCCCTCACGCGATGCCCGCCCGGCGGGCGGCGGCGCCGCCACGTTCCCATTGCCGCTCGTGCCGCCCGACCCGGCGAACCGGCCAGGTGCGGAGCCGCTCAGGAACAGGTCGGCGCGACTCCGAAGAGAATCAAAGGCGTTCGATGATGGTGGCGTTGGCCATGCCGCCGCCTTCGCACATCGTCTGGAGGCCGTAGCGGCCGCCGGTCGACTCCAGAACGCCCAGCATCGTGGCCAGGATCCGGCCGCCGGACGCGCCGAGCGGGTGGCCGATCGCGATCGCGCCGCCCCGGATGTTGGTCTTCTCCAGGTCGGCCCCGGTGTCCTTGGCCCAGGCCAGCGGGACCGGCGCGAACGCCTCGTTGACCTCGAAGACGTCGATGTCGTCGATCGAGAGCCCGGACCGTTCCAGGACCTTGCGCGTGGCCGGGATGACGCCGGTCAGCATGAGCAGCGGGTCGTCGCCCGTCACCGCGAAGGTGTGGAAGCGGGCACGCGGCGTCAGGCCGAGCCGGTTCGCCATGTCCTCGCTCATGATGAGCACCGCGGAGGCGCCGTCCGTGAGCGGCGATGAATTGCCGGGCGTGATGTGCCAGTTGATCTCGGGGAAGCGGGCGCTCATCGCCTCGTTGCAGAACGCGGGCTTCAGCCCCGCGAGGCCCTCGGTGGTGGTGGACGCCCGTACCGTCTCGTCCCGCGTGAACGCGATGTCGGTGCCGTCCGTGCCCACCACGTGGATCGGCACGATCTCGCGGTCGAAAGCCCCTGACGCGGCGGCCTCGGCGGCGAGCCGGTGCGATCGCGCGGAGAACTCGTCCAGCGTCTCCCGGTCGAACTTCCAGCGGGCGGCGATCAGTTCGGCCGAGTAGCCCTGCGGGACGAGCCCGTCCGGGTAGCGCGCGGCGAGTGGTTCGAACGGGTTGCGGCCCTGTGCGGTGAAGCCCATGGGCACCCGGCTCATCGACTCGACGCCGGCCGCGATGGCGATGTCGTACGCTCCGGCGATCACGCCCTGCGCGGCGAAGTGCGCGGCCTGCTGGCTGGACCCGCACTGCCGGTCGACGGTGGTGCCCGGCACGGATTCGGGGAAGCCGGCCGCGAGCACCGCGTTGCGGGCGATGTTGAGTGCCTGGTCGCCGCCCTGCGAGACGCATCCGGTGATGACGTCGTCGATCAGCGCGGGGTCGAGGTCGTTGCGGTCGACCAGCTGCCGGAGCACGTCCGCGAGGAGGGCGACGGGGTGCGTGCCGGACAGTGCTCCCCCGGGCTTGCCTTTGCCGGAGGCGGTGCGTACGGCATCGACGATCACTGCGGTGGCCATGGGGCGGAGTCTCCCTCGACGCAGAGTTATTGAACGATCGTTCAACCCACCCTAGCCCGCCCGGGGTCCGGGCTGTCAAGATGTGAACCGACTGACAGGACGGAAATTCGACCATTCGGTCGGGAGCAAAACCCGGGCCGGACGAGGGCCGTTCGGAAGCGCCGACCGGCACGGATCTGCACCGACGGCCACCGACCGGGGAATCGTCGGCCCCGGCGGACTTCACACCGCACGCTCTGGACTTCGTACGGCTGTGCGGCAATCGTCGCCTCCAGCGATTGCCTCACCCGGCACGGCCTCCCCGGAGACCACGCCGAACGCACCACCACCCAGCGAACGGAGACACCCATGACGCAGGCCCTCACCGCCCCCGGCATGACCATCGGCGGAGCCGCCGCGACCGCTTCCGCCACGATCGGTGTCGTCAACCCCGCCACCGGAGCCGTCTTCGCCGAGGCCCCGGACTGCACGCGCGAGCAGCTCGACGCCGCGTTCGACGCCGCCGCGAACGCCTTCACCACCTGGCGGCGCGACGAGGACGCCCGCCGCGAGGCGCTGCGCGCGTGCGCGAAGGCGATAGTCGAGCGCGCGAACGACATCGCGCCGATCCTCACCGCCGAGCAGGGCAAGCCCCTCGGCGACGCGGTACGCGAGGTGCACACCGGCGCCGCCTGGCTGAACTACTACGCCGACCTGGAGCTGCCGCGCGAGATCATCAAGGACGACGAGAACAGCCTCGTCGAGGTGGTCCGCCGCCCGCTCGGCCCGGTCGCCGCCATCACCCCGTGGAACTTCCCGCTGACGATGGCGTTCTGGAAGATCGCCCCGGCGCTGCGGGCCGGCAACACCGTGGTGATCAAGCCGTCCCCGTACACGCCGCTGTCGACCCTCCTGATCGGCGAGATCCTGCGCGACGTCCTGCCCGCCGGCGTCGTCAACGCGGTGAGCGGCGGCGACGAGCTCGGCCGCTGGATGACCTCGCACCCGCTGGCCCGCAAGATCAGCTTCACCGGGTCCGTCGAGACCGGCAAGCACGTGGCCGCGTCGGCCGCGCCCGACCTCAAGCGCGTGACCCTCGAACTGGGCGGCAACGACGCCGCGATCGTGCTCGACGACGCCGACGTCTCGGCGATCGCCGGGAAGATCTTCTGGAGCGCGTTCGCCAACAACGGGCAGGTCTGCGCCGCGGTCAAGCGCGTGTACGTCCCCGAGGCGCTGCACGACGACCTCGTCGAGGCGCTGGCCGCGCAGGCCCGCGCGGTCAAGGTCGGCGAGGGCACCACCGAAGGCGTGCAGCTCGGCCCGGTCAACAACCGGCCGCAGTACGAGCGGGTCAGCGGCCTGGTCGCCGACGCGCTCGCGGGCGGCGCCAAGGCCGCGGCGGGCGGCAGCGCGCTCACCGTCGGCGAAGGCGGCGGGTACTTCTTCGAGCCGACGGTCCTCGCGGGCCTGTCGGACGGCGCGCGCATCGTCGACGAGGAGCAGTTCGGCCCGGCGCTGCCGGTCGTGGCGTACCGCGACCTGGAGGCGACGGTCGAGCGCGTCAACGCCGGGCGTTTCGGCCTCGGCGGATCGGTGTGGTCCGGCGACGGCGACCGCGCCGCCGACGTCGCCGCCCGCCTCGACGTCGGCACCGCGTGGGTCAACACGCACCTGTCGCTGTCTCCCGCGCAGCCGTTCGGCGGGGCAAAGTGGAGCGGCATCGGCGTGGAGAACGGACCGTGGGGTCTTTACGGCTTCACCGAGACGCGCGTGATCCACCGGGCGCGCTGACCGGCACGCCGACCGCGGTACGCCGACCGCGGTACGCCGACCGCGGTACGCCGACCGCGGTACGCCGACCGCGGTACGCCGACCGCGGTACGCCGACCGCGGTACGCCGACCGCGGTTCGCCGACCGTGGACGCCAACCCCGGCGCTCCGCGGGCGGCCGTCCATCGGTACGAAAACGGGCGCAGGCCCGAGGAGGAGTGATCCGTGCGGCTGGCAACCTTCCTTCAGTACGCGGGCGACGTCCGGGCCACCGTCGATCAGGCGGTGGCCCTGGAGGACGCGGGGATCGACATGGTGTTCGTGGCCGAGGTGTACGGCTTTGACGCGCCCACGGTCCTCGGCTTCCTCGCGGCCCGTACCCGACACGTGTCGATCGGGCCCGGAATCCTGCCCATCTACTCGCGCACGCCCGCGCTGATCGCGCAGACCGCCGCCGGGCTCGACGCGGTGTCCGGCGGCCGGGCGGTGCTCGGCCTCGGCGCGTCGGGGCCGCAGGTCGTCGAGGGGTGGCACGGCGTGCCGTACGACCGGCCGCTCGAACGCACCCGCGAGATCGTCGACCTGTGCCGCCGCATCTGGCGGCGCGAGGTCGTCACGAACGAGGGCCTGTACCCGCTGCCGCTGCCCGCCGGGCAGGGCACCGGGCTCGGCAAGCCGCTGAAGATGCTGACCCGCCCGGTACGTGACCGGATCCCGGTGTACCTGGCGGCACTTGGCGAGAAGAACGTCCGCATGACCGCCGAAATCGCCGAGGGCTGGCTGCCGTTCCTGTTCCTGCCGGACCGCGCGGACCGGGTCTGGGGCAAGGCGCTGGCGGACGGCACCGCCCGGCGCGACCCCGAACTGGGGCCGCTGGAAACGGTCGCGGGCGGCCTGCTGGCCATCGGCGACAACGTCGCGGCGTTGCGCGACCTCGCGCGCCCGAACACCGCCCTGTACGTGGGCGGAATGGGCGCGAAGGGCCGCAACTTCTACAATGACGTGGTGCGCAAGTACGGCTTCGAGGCGGAAGCCGAGCGGGTGCAGGAGCTGTACCTCGCCGGACACAAGCAGGAGGCGATGGCGGCGCTGCCCGACGAACTCATCGAGCTGACCAACCTGATCGGCCCCGAGGGGTGGGTACGGGACCGGGTGGCGGCGTACCGCGAGGCGGGGGTGACGGTGCTCAACATCTCGCCGGTCGGCGACGATCCGCTGGGCGATGTACGGAAGTTGAAGGAGATCGTGGCTTAGGCGTTCTGTCCCGTGAGGTCGGGTCTTCACGCTCCGCGGCGCGCGGCGCGGGCACGGAGCGGGCACGGAGCGGGCGTGGCGTGGGCGCGGCGTGGGCAGGACGGAGCCTGAAGACGCCGTTCAGCCGCCCGTCGCGGACCGCTCGGCCACGCTGCGCTCGACGCAGAACTCGTTGCCCTCGGGGTCGGCCAGGACCGCCCACCCGGTCCCGTCGGGGCGGCGGCGGTCGTCGGCCAGCTTCGCTCCGAGCGCGACCAGCCGGTCGACCTCCTCGTCGCGGCTGCGGTCCTGCGGCTGGAGGTCCAGGTGCAGGCGGTTCTTGATCTCCTTGCCCTCCGGGACGCGGATGAACAGCAGGCCGACCGACGTGTTCTCGACCAGGACCTCGTCGTCGCCCGGCGCGTCCTCGTCGGACCGCTTGCCGCCGACCGCTTCGGCCCAGAATCCCGCGAGGGCGTACGGATCGCGGCAGTCGAACGTCACATGGCGCACCAAGGAAGTCATACCGGGATCCTAACCGCGAGTCACCCGCGGCCCGGGGCCCCGGCGTTCGTCGCGGCGATGCGCGAGACCAGCGGCTCCCAGGGCACGTCGTCGACCGACACGAGCCCGAAGTTGCTGTTCTGCCCGTCGTCGGGCAGCACCCGGCCGCCCGGCGGCGAGTCGGCGTACCGGTACCAGTGGTGGCCCACCACCCACGGCGCGGCGAACAACGGGCCCACGTACTCGCCGTAGCGTTCGGCCCGGGCGTCCTGCGTCGCCTCCACCGGCAGCCCGTCGGGCACCGTGTTGGGCACGCCCGCGTCCGCCGCGCGCGAGGAGAACTCGGTGACCAGCACCGGGCGTCCGCTCAGGGTGTGGAAGTCGCGCAGGTCCGGCGTCACCGGCACCACCGAGCCGCCCGCCTGCGCGAACACCGCCTCGGCCTCGGGGGTCGGACGGTACGCGTTGACCGAGAACACGTCCACGAACGCCCCGGCCGTCCGAACCACTTCGGGCGGTGTGGTGTGCGACGTCGCGCGGACGCCGAGGATCAGGTGATTCGGGTCCCCCGCCCGCAACGCGCCCGTCGTCACCTCGAAGTACCGCTTCGCCGCGTCCTGCAGGAAGCCCTGGGGATCTCCGCGCCGGGCCTCGGCCGCAGCCCGGCCCGGCGTGCCCTCCGGTCGTGCCAGGTACTCGTCCAGGAGGGTCGTCGGGGCCACGCCGTCGGGACCCCAGTGCAGTTCGTCGTCCAGGAACCAGCCGAGCAGATTCGGATCGGTCGAGCGCGGCATGGCCTTCACCCGGACGACGTCCGCCACGTGCGCGGCGAACGCCGGGTCGAACCAGTCCCGAGCGGCGGATCCGGCGGGAATCGACGAACTCAGGTCGAGCACCGGCGTGTACGCGAACCGCGCGCTGAACAGGTCGCTCTCCGACCACGCGCCCAACGTGTTGAACCCCCACTCGTCCAGGCGCCGCGTGGTGGTCTCGACCCACTCCACCGGGTCGGGAAACCGGTTCGCGACGGCCTCGCAGTAGGGGCAGCGTCCGGTGCCGCGTTCGAGGTCCTCCCGGGTGCGCACCGCGTTGACGCCGATCGAGTAGAACGGTCGGCCGTCGGGCGTGCGGAACAACCAACGGCCGTCCTGCCCCTGCTCCACCCGGAAGTAGCCCGACCCGGCCGTGTCCGGAGGTGCCGCCGCCGGTACGCCGCTCCCGGCACCGAACGGCCTGCGCCCGTCGTCCCCGCCCCCGAACACCGGGGCCAGCGCCACGCTCGCGGCCAGGAGCCCGCCGAGTAGGACGGCGACGAGGCCGACGCCGCCGAACACCCTCAACCGGCGGCGGCGCAGCCTCGTGCGGAACGATCGCGGCGGGCGGTTCCCACGGGGGCGTGCGTGCCGTCCGCTGCCGACTGCGCCGCGTGCCGCACCGCCGGAGGCGCCTCCGGGGGCCGCGTCGGACGCGCCGGACGCGTCGCCGGAAGCGTCCGCGGCAGGGCCACCTATGGAGGGCAGCACCACCCCGACTCCGAACACGCTGCCGGTCGCCGGGGACCTGGCGATGGACGCGTCGCCGCCGAACCCCGCGTCATAGGGCACGACCTCTGCGCCATCTGCGCTACCGGAGGGAACCGCCTCCTGCGAAGCCCGCTCCGCCCCGCGACGCAACCGCCGCATTCCGACTCCCCGCCGTCGCCCACGTGCTCGGACCCGTACCAGACCGTGCGCCTTGCGCCGTGCGCGGCGACCCTATGCCAGATCCGCCACCCCCGTCAGCCACCCCCGTCACTCACTTTGCCAGTTGCACCCGACGGGCCCTCAGCGGACGCTCACCGGGTGCCGTGCCTGGAACGCGAGCCGCAGGTCCGCGTCCGCCGCGATGTCGTCGAGCAGGTCGTCGAGAGCGGCGAACACGGCCCAGCGCTCGCGGCCCCCGGCGGACAACACCAGGCGGTCGACGACCAGGTCCTCCAGCAGCGGAATGCGGGCGCCCTTCCAGATCTTGTCGGCGAGGCACACCACAAGGTCCTCGAGCGGCAGGCCAGGTTCCGACCAGGTTCCGTGCGTACACGCGAAGCGCGCGAGTTCGGCCTCCACCCCGTGATCGCACAGGAGTTCATAGCCGCCGAGCTCGTGTGCGTGGCCGGGACCGGACAGTTCCTCCCGGTGCACGGCCTTCCCGATGTCGTGGACGGCCGCCCCGAAAAGCACCGACTCCGCATCGAACTCCAGGTCAGGGAACTCCCGTTCGACCCATCTGACGATTCGCCAGGCGACGTCGTGCACGAGCCGCAAGTGCGCCGCGAGGCGCGGTGGAGCCCCGACCTTGCAGAGCAGTTCCACCACCCGGTCGGGAAGAGGGCGAGGGTCCGGGTCACCGGTGTCGGACAAGACCCGGCGCAACGCTTCGGAAGCCATCAGCTAACGGTACGTCACGCCGGCATCGGCACCGTGACGACTTCCTCGCCGCGCGGTGAACTCGTCCGCACCTGCGCGTATCGGACGAAGCCTCCCGGACATGCGCTACGTTGCCGCCCTGCCATCCTGCCGCCTGCGGTCCCGCCAACCGAGCAGAGAGGCCACCAGGTGCGCGTACGCGACCAGTTGGCGTCCACTGCCCGGCGCACGACGGACCGAAGTGGCCGCAGGCGATTGCCGGTGGCATCTTGCCCCACAGCGGCCGCGGCGATGCACGCGCGTTGTGAGAGGGAACAGCAAGGGCCTGATATCGATCACATTCGATCAGTCAACCTCGCAAAGATCACCCATCATCCCTTCGGCGCACGCCACTCTCGATCACAATCGTTCGCCGGCCGAGTGTCGTTGGGCCATCCGCGCCAGTCGGAGACTCGATCGGGCTATTCGCGGTGGCAGCCCGGGTGAATCGCGGTCAAGGGTGGGTTGAGGCCGGTCGGCCCCATTCCGAAACCCCCCACCCCCTCCGAAAGGACCCCTTCGTCATGCGCAGCAAGTGGACTTCCGTCGCCCTGGCCACCGCCCTCAGCGTGTCCGCGGTGGGCGTCGGCGCGGGTGCCGCAACGGCATTCGTCGACGACCGCCCGCAGACCCGTGTCGCCCCGGCGGTCCCCGCGGCGCCGGATCCCACGCAGCTGATCGGCCAGGTCGGCGACCTGGGTGCGGTGCTCAAGACCGTGTCCGGGCTGACCTCGGCGGCGTCGGCCGAGAAGCCGGACGCCGACGTCCTGGGTGACCGCCTCGAACTGCTCACCACCCAGGTCGACAAGCTCCTCAAGTCGCTCGGCGGCGGAGCCGTGCCGCCGGTCGTGCCGGATACCGGAAGCGTCGTACCCGACACAGGAAGCGTCGTCCCGAACACCGGCACAGTGGCGCCCGACACCGGCGGCGTCGTCCCGAACACCGGCGGCGTGCTGCCCGGTGCCGTGCAGGCGGGCACCGGCAAGGCCCTTCCGGTGCCGGCCGTGAGCCTGGAGGACGCGCTCGCGAGCCTCAAGAAGAACGCCGAGGCGCTGGTCGCCGCGGCGACCAAGGTCCCGCCGAACCTCGACGGGGTGAAGACCGCCCTGACCGCGCTGGCCACGGACATCGTGAACGTGCTGACCGCGGCCGTCACGAAGATCGCCCCGCCGGTCTGATCCGCTTGCCGGACCGCCGGTCGCGTGCGACCCGCGCCGCCCCGGATGCCGCGCCGTGCGCGGGCGTCCGGGGCGGTGCCGCATCACCGCCCGGGCGGATGGCATCCTGCCGACCTATGAGCACCGACCCCGCCCCGCGCCGGGCACCGGCGTCCCACCGCGACGCTCCCGACGGCCGCCACGCGCCCGTGCCTACGCTCGCCGCCCTCGTGGCGGACGTCCTGGTGCTGGTCCCGGATGCCGCGGACGGCCGCCGGACGGTGCTCGGGCTCGCCGGGCCGCCCGGGGCCGGCAAGTCGACGCTCGCCGTACACCTGGCGCGGGAGGTCGGGCGGCGGCTGGGCGCGGGCGTGGCGGCGTACGTTCCGCTCGACGGTTTCCACCTCTCCAACGCGCAGTTGGAACGCGTCGGGCGCCTCGACCGCAAGGGCGCACCGGACACCTTCGACGCGTGGGGCTACGCGGCTCTGCTCGCGCGCCTGGCCGCCGAGCGCGACCACGACGTGTACGTCCCCGACTACGACCGCACGCTGCACGAGCCGGTGGCCGCCCGGCACCGCGTGCCGCCCACCGCCCGGCTCGTCGTCACCGAGGGCAACTACCTTGCCGCGGACGCCCCGGGGTGGCGTGCCGCCCGCGAACACATCGACGTGCTCTGGTACGTCGAGGCGCCGGACGACGTACGCGAGGCCCGTCTCGTCGACCGCCAGCTCGCCGGCGGGCGGGACGAACCGGCGGCCCGGGACTGGGTGGAGCGCAGCGACCGCGCGAACGGCGAGTGGGTCAAGCCGTCGCGGGACGCGTGTGACCGGGTCATCGTGCCGCCGGAGCTTCCCGTGATCTGAAGAGCTGGGCGACGCAAGGGAATTGAGCGTCGGCTCAGCGGCCCGCGGGGATGTTGACGAACATCATGACGGCGGTCATGACCACGGCGACGTAGGCCGCCGCCATAATCCAGCGGACGGTGTTGAAGCGCGCGCTTCGCGGCCATACCCACACCAGGATCAGCGGCAGGAGCGTCAGCAGCGCGAACTCGACCGCCCGTTCGATGGCGGCGGTCGCCGCCGGGCACGTCGTCTCCGTGGGAGGTTCGCAGGAGTCAAAGGCCATGGCCGAGAGTCCGAACATGATGAGCAGGAGGACTGAGGCGGGCACGGCCAAGACGGTGGTCAGGATCGGGGCCAGCGCCCACAGGCGCCTGGGTCGGCGCTGCATCTGCGTGGCCACGGGAGGTGCGGCTGGTAGAGGCATGCTGCCAGTGAACTCCGCGGGTGGCTGCGGGACATGAGTACCCGTACCCGCAAAGTGTGGGTACGCCGCCTCAGTTTCCGACCCGGTCGTACGACCGCAAACGATCGCCGTCCGACCTCTGTTTGTCATGAGCGAGCGCTAGTACGGTCTCCTCGTCTGCCCCTGCGACGGCGAGGAGTCCGATGTACCCCGGAACGTACGCCCGCACGACGCCCGACAAGCCCGCCGTGATCATGAGCGGTTCCGGCCGCACGCTCACGTACCGCGAACTCGACGAGAACTCCACGCGCCTGGCCCGCCTGCTGCACGAGGCCGGGCTGCGCCGGGGCGACGGCATCGCCCTGCTGTCCGACAACAACCTGCACGCCTTGGAGGTGTACTGGGCGGCACTGCGCTCCGGGCTGTATGTGACGGCGGTCAACCACCACCTGTCGGCCGACGAGATCGCGTACATCGTCAACGACTGCGGGGCCCGCGCGCTGATCGTGTCCGCCGCGGTAGGCCGCCTCGCGGAGGCGGTCGTCGCACCGACGCCGGGCGTCGAGGTCCGGCTCGCGTTCGACGGCCCGGTGGTCGGGCACGGCGACTACGAGGAGGCCCTCAAGGGCGTCTCGGCGGACCCGCTCGACGACGAGCCCGCCGGTGCGGACATGCTGTACTCGTCGGGAACGACCGGTCGTCCAAAGGGAGTTCGTGCCCCGCTGCCGGACCGCCGGATCAACGAGGAGGGCGACACGCTCGTCGCCGTATTCGCCGCGATCTACGGTTTCGACGAGGACACGGTCTACCTGTCGCCCGCGCCCGTCTACCACGCGGCGCCGCTGCGGTTCATCAGCCTCGTGCACCGCACCGGAGGCACCGCGGTCATCATGGAGCGCTTCGACCCCGAGGCGGCGCTCCGGGCCGTCGAGGAGCACGGCATCACGCACAGCCAGTGGGTGCCGACGATGTTCGTCCGTGCTCTCAAGCTCCCGGAGGAGGTCCGCGGGCGCTACGACCTGACCTCCCTCAAGGTGGCCATCCACGCGGCGGCGCCGTGCCCGGTGGAGGTGAAGCGCGCGATGATCGAGTGGTGGGGGCCCATCCTGTACGAGTACTACGCCGCCACCGAGGCCAACGGCGTGACCCTCATCGACTCGGCGCAGTGGCTCGATAAGCCGGGGTCGGTCGGGCGCGCGGCCCTCGGCGTCATCCGGATCTGCGACGACGAGGGCACCGAACTGCCGCCGCGCTCGGTGGGCACCGTGTACTTCGAGCGCGAGGAGGTGCCGTTCCGGTACCACGGCGACGAGAACAAGACGCGTGAGGCGCAGCACCCCGTGCACGAGACGTGGTCCACGACCGGCGATGTCGGCTACGTCGACGAGGACGGCTTCCTGTTCCTCACCGACCGCAAGGCGTACATGATCATCTCCGGTGGGGTGAACATCTACCCGCAGGAGGTCGAGGACGCGCTCGCGCTGCATCCCAAGGTCGACGACGTCGCGGTGATCGGTCTGCCGGACGAGGACCTCGGCGAGCAGGTCAAGGCGGTCGTGCAGGCCGCGTCCGGGGTCGAGACGGGACCCGGACTCGAGCGCGAGCTCATCGACTTCGTACGCGAGCGCATCGCGCACTACAAGGCGCCGCGCAGCGTGGACTTCGTGGCGGAGCTGCCGCGTACGCCGACCGGCAAGCTGCTCAAGCGCGTGGTGAAGGCGAGGTACGAGACGGCCGGCTGAGCGCCGCACCGGACCCCGCCCGGGTGCGCTCGGACACGAGGAGACACCCGGGGACGCGCGGCGGACGGTCGCCGGACCGGCGTTCAGTCGCCGACGTCGGCGACCGTCCCGCCCGTGATACGGGCGAGTTCCTCCATCGTCGTGGGGAAGACCGTGTGCGCGAGGCCGCCGGCCGCCCAGACCTGGTCGTGCTTGCCGAGCCAGGTGTCGACGACGGTGCGTACCGGCGCGGGGTGGCCGACCGGGGCGACGCCGCCGATGCGCTGACCGGTGGCTGCGTACACGAAGTCGGCGTCGGCGCGCCGCACTTTGGCCGCTCCGACCAGGGCCGCGACGCGCTTGGTGTCGACGCGGTGGGCGCCGCTGGTCAGGACGAGGAGCGGCGCGCCGTCCGCGTCGAAGATCAGGCTGTTGGCGATCGCGCCGACGTCGCACCCCAGGTGCGCGGCGGCCGCGGCGGCGGTGGGCACGTCGTCGGGCAGTTCGCGTACGGCGCCGGTGACGCCGTGCCGGGCGAGGTCCGCGACGACGCGGTCGAGCGCGTTGGTCATGCCGAGGACCCTACTGGGTGGTCCGGGAGAGCGCTCCCGCATTTGGTGCCGCCACCGAGCCGCGCGGCCCACCGGGTCACACCGTCTCGGGCCGGAACACGTCGTGGTCGGACAGCAGCTTCTCCAGGCGGGCCTGGTCGACGCGGTTGACCATGGTCTCGGTCTCCTGCCGGTCGCGGATGACCTTGGCGAGCGTGAAGGACGATGTCACCAGGAAGAGCGCGCCGAGGCCGATGAATCCGCGCACCCACGCGGAGACGGGCAGGTAGGCGATCCCGATCCCCATGGCGGTCATCGCCGTGGCGAACGAGATCCAGGCCTGGAAGTAGAACATCGCGGTGTTGCGGGGCTGCAAGGGCGTTGTCATAGAGGCATGGTGGCGCCGGGCGAAGCGGAATTCCTGAGTACGCCTACTCAGATTGGCCGCCGCGTGCGCTGTGCAACTCCCCTATGCGGCAAGGCCGGATACTCGGATGGTGACGTTGAGGCGTCCCCGCAGGCCGAGTTCGGCGGGCCCGGTCCCCGGGTACGTCTTCGGCACACCGTGGAAGGCGAAGCGCGACGGGCCGCCGAACACGAACAGGTCGCCGGACTCCAGTTCGACGTCGGTCCACGGACGGGTCCGCGTCTCGGTGTTCCCGAGTCTGAAGACGCAGGTGTCGCCGAGGCTGAGGGACACCACGGGCTCGTCGCCCGCCTCGTACCGGTCCTGGTGCAGGCCCATGCGGGCCCGGTCGTCGTAGAAGTTGACGAGGGCCAGGTCGGGAGCGAAGTCCGGCCCTGGGCCCGCGCCGTACGCCTCGGCGACCGCGCGGCGCCCGATCGTGCCCAGCCAGTCCGGGAACGGCTTGACCGGTGTTCCGTCGCGCGTCACGCGCACGTAGCGGTACGGCTGCCAGGTCCAGCCCAGCGACACCGACCGCACGGACATGACGCCGCCCGACGGCAGCACGACGGTCTCCAGTCCGGCAGGCGGCCGGGCCCACGCGCGGCAGGCGGCGAGCAGCGCGGCCTGCTCCTCCGCGTCGAGCCAGCCGGGCACGTGCACCGCCCCCGGCGCGACCTCGCGGCGTTGCCGGGGGAACAATGCGGACATGCGGGCCAGCCTAGACGGGCGCTCCGACGTGTTACTGCTTCCAGGCGCCTTCCAATTCGTCCTGCGCGAGGCCGAGTGATGCGGCGGCGAACAGCACCTCGCGGGTGGCGTCCGCGGGGAAGACCACGCCGTCGAGGTCGAGGAGCTGCCCGGCCTGTGCGGCGTACGCCTCGGGGGTGTCCGCGAGCGCGCCCGGCGCGACGCCCAGCACGATGCGCGCCGCCCGGCCGCCGCCCACGCTGAAGATCTCGCCGCTGACCGGCACGTCCTCGCTGCCCAGCCAGACGACGAACGGGGCGACCTTGTCCGGCGTGAAGTTCTTCTCCAGGAACCCGCGGAATACCGGGTCGGGGATGCCGGCGGTCATCCGCGTGTAGGCGACGGGCATGATCGCGTTGACCCGGATCCCGTCGCCGCGGCCGTCCATCGCCAGTGACTTCGTCAGGCCGAGGACGCCGCCCTTGGCCGTGATGTAGTGGCTCGTCCCGGTGATGCCGAAGATCGAGTTCGAGGTGGTGTTGACGACCCGCCCGCGCGCGGCCTTCAGGTGGGGCCATGCGGCACGTGTCACGTTGACGGTGCCGGTCAGGTGGACCGCGAGCATCTTGTCGAACATCTCGGCCGGGATCTGGTCGAACATGCCGCCGTGCGAGATGCCCGCGTTGTTCACCACCACGTCGAGGCGCCCGTACGCGTCGAGCGCGGCGCCCACGACGCCGTCCGGCTCGTCGGCGACGCTGTGCGTGTCGGCCACCGCCACGCCGCCCGCGGCGGTGATCTCCGCGACGACGGCGTCCGCCGGGCCGCCGCCCTCGGCGTCGGCGACGTCGTTGACCACGACCTTCGCACCGCGCGCGGCGAACGCGAGCGCGTGTTCGCGGCCGAGACCGCGTCCCGCGCCGGTCACCAGGACCGCCTGGCCGTCGAAGCGGATCTGCGTCACGGTCGCCTCCACACACGTCGCGGGGCGCGCCGCCCCGTCGCCGCGTACCCTCCCGGGAGAGGAAACCGGTTTTCGTTCACATGGTCAAGGGCAGGCTCAGGCCGGCACACCGAGCGGTGTGCCCGTCCTCCCCGCCTCGTGGACGAAGTGGTCCTCGTCGTAGGTCAGCCGCCGCGGGGTGACCCCCGACAGCCGCTCCAGCCGCTCGCGGGTCTCGTCGTCGCGCGGCGTGTAGACGGACATGCGCGCGCCCCTGCCGTCACTGGTCACCATGTGCGTGACGGCGAAGTCGAGCGACCCGACGGCGCTGTGGTAGTAGCACTTGACCGCGCTGTCCATGCCGGCGACCTCCTGCCGCCGCCACAGCTCGTGGAATTCCGGGGACGCGGCGATGAGCGCGTCGACCATCGGCCCCCACCCCGGATCGCCCGGGTCCGCCGCCACCGCGGCGCGCAGCTTGGCGACCAGCTGCCTGCTCGTACCGGCCCAGTCCGCGGCCAGCGTGCGCCACTCGGGGTCGGTGAAGAACATCCACAACGTGTTCCGCGCGCAGGGCGGCAGGTCGCGGTAGTCGCCGACCAGCGCCCGGTACGCCCGGTTGCCCGCCAGGATGGTCCAGCGCGGGCCGATCACCGAGGCCGGGTACGGGTTGAGCTGGTCGAGCACGAGCTGCACCGCCGGGGACACCTGCGCCTCGCTGACCATGTGCTCGGGGTCCGGGACGTCGGCGAGGTGGAAGACGTGCGCGCGTTCGACGTCGTCGAGGCCGAGCACGCGCACGACCGACAGCAGCACCTGCGACGAGACGTTGATCTGCCGGCCCTGCTCCAGCCACGTGTACCAGGTCACCCCGATACCGGCGAGCAGCGCGACCTCCTCGCGGCGCAGCCCGGGCGTACGGCGGCGCGGACCGGGCGGCAGGCCGACCGCCTCGGGCGACGTGCGTTCGCGCCGCGAGCGGACGAACTCGCCGAGCTCGCGCCGACGCTTCTCGTTCTGCTCGCGCGACAGGCGTACGCGGCCCACCTGCGCGGCTGAGGACGGCACACGCGCCCCGACCAGCGCCCCCACCCCGATACCGACGTCCGCCATACTCCTGTCTCCGTTCTCCCCGTCCATGTGCACCATCCTCACCCGGGCCGCCCCGGCTATCCAGGTTCGGTCAGTACCAGCATCAGCAGGCTCTCGGTACCCGTGTGGCGGCACCCGCAGGGTGGGGTCATGCCACAAAGCACCCTGACCTCGGCCGCCGGCGCGGCGGCCACCCCCTCCGTCGCGCCGGCGACCGGCGGACCCGACGCGGCCCGCTGGTGGCGGGCCCTCCCCATCCTGCTCCTCGGCGCCTTCCTCCCCGTCCTGGACGCCTTCATCGTCAACGTCGCGCTCGCCGACATGGGCCGCGACCTGGGCGCGAGCGAGGCGCAGCTCGAACTGACGGTGTCCGGGTACGGCGTCGCGTACGCCTGCACCCTGGTCGCCGGCGGCCGCCTCGGCGACCGCTACGGACGGCGTCGGCTGTTCCTCCTCGGCATGGCCTCCTTCACGGTGATGTCGGCCGCGTGCGGACTTGCGCCGAACGTGACAACGCTCATCGTCTTCCGGGTACTCCAAGGCCTGACCGCGGCCCTGATGTTCCCGCAGGTCCTCGCCGCCATCCAGGCGGGCTTCGAGGGCGCCGACCGGCAGAAGGCGCTCGGCGTGTTCGGCCTGGTCGTCGGCTCCGCCGGAGCCATCGGACAGGTCGTCGGAGGACTGCTGCTGCACGCCGACCTGTTCGGCTCGGGCTGGCGTCCGCTCTTCCTGGTGAACGTCCCCGTCGGCGTCCTCGCCCTCGCCCTGGCCCGCCGTGTGGTCCCGGAGACCAAGGCCCCGGTCGCCGCGCCGATCGACGTACGCGGCGCGACGTTCCTGGCCGCGACGATCGCCCTGCTCCTGATCCCCCTCACCCTCGGCCGCGCGGAGGACTGGCCCGTCTGGACCTGGATCGCGCTCGCGGCCGTGATCCCCTTGGCCGCGCTCTTCATCGCGACGCAGTCCCGCGCCGAACGCTCCGGCCGTACGCCCTTGGTCCCGCCGTCCCTGCTGCGGCTCCCCGCCGCCCGGCTCGGGCTCTCGGCCCTCCTGGTCTTCGGGACGTGCGTCGGCGGCTTCATGTTCAGCCTCGCGATGATCCTCCAGGTCGGTCACGGCTTCACGCCGATCCGCTCCGGCCTCGCCATGGCCGTCGCCGCCACCGGTTTCCTGCTGGTCGCCCTTCTCGCCCAGCGCTTCGTGGCACGTCACGGCGCGCTGGTCCTGGTGGTCGGCGCGTTCGTATTCGCGCTCGGCACCGACGCGTTCGCCACCGTGGCAGGCGTCACCGAGGAGAGCCTCACCCTCCCCGAACTGCTCCTCCCGCTCTTCCTCGCAGGCGTCGGATGGGGCATGGTGCTCGTTCCCCTGCTGGGCCTGACCCTCGGCGCGCTCCCCGTGGACCGCGCCGGCCTCGCCGGCGGCGTCCTGTCCACCGCGCTGCAAATCGGCCTGGCGAGCGGAGCCTCCATCCTCGGCTCGACCCTCTTCGCGGTGGCAGGCGACCATCCCGACCCGGACGCCTGGCGAAACGCCACCTACGCCGTGGCGGCCGTCCTCACCGCCCTCGCCCTGCTCACCGCCGCCCTGTGCCTCCGCCTCCACCTGGTCACCAGGAAGCCCTAGTCGCCCTGGCACGCCCCGGCCGGGGGCCGGTGCCCCGCATCGGCCGCGGGGATCCGCACGATGAAACTCCGGACGGGGCAAATGAGTTCGCGTGGCGGCGCGGCGGGCGGCAAGGCGCCCCGGTTGGGTTCGGCGCAGGTCCCGTCCGCGGGCCGGCCGGGGTAACCGGGGCGCCGGCGCTTCGTGCCCCCGGCCTCGCCGCGACGTTGCGTGCGGGTCCTCGACCATTCGGCGCAGGCCGGGTAGCCCGGTCCGGTGGATCGCCGCGCGGCGCCGGGTCGGTTGCGGGACGGGGTTGCTGCACTGTCGGGAAGGCACGCCCGCTCGTGGCGGCCACCTCCCTCAGGAGTGACTGTGAACCGATTCCCCGTCCTGCGGACCCGTCTCGCCGTCGGCGCCTCCCTTGTGGTGCTGGGCATGGGCGTGGCGACCGCCGTACCCGCCACCGCCACCACCGCCTCCGGCGAGTACTGCCACGCCGGTTGCCAGGCCCGGGGTGGCGACGGCGTCCGGGGTGGTGACGGCGTCCGGGGCGACAACGTCATCACCACCCACCACCTCACCGAGGCAGCGGCCGTACGGGCCGCCCAGGCCGCCCTCGACGCGGCCGAGGCCGACGGCCAACGCGTCAGCGTCGCCGTCGTGGACCGCAACGGCAACGCCATCGTGCAGCTGCGCGGCGACGGCGCCGGGCCCCACACGTACGAGTCGGCACGCCTCAAGGCGTACACCGCCGCGTCCTTCAACGCCCCCACCTCGGTCCTGGTCGGACGCCTCGAACAGAACCCGACCCTGGCCGACATCCCCGGCACGCTGTTCCTCGCCGGCGGCGTGCCCGTTCAGTTCCAGGGCGCCCCCATCGCCGGCATCGGCGTCGCAGGTGCCCCGAGCGGACTCTCCGACGAGCAGTACGCCCAGGCCGGCCTCGCCGCGATCAGCCACTGACGTCCGGGTCGTCGCCCGTGCCCGCGCCGCGCGGCCGCCTTCGGGCACGGACGGCGAACCCCGCCCGGTCCCGCCGAGTTCCCCCGCTACCGCAACACCTCGGCATCCACGAACAACGCGTCGCGGGGTGTCTCGGCGGCGAACGGCTCCCCGGCGTCCGCGTCCCACTCCTCCTCGTCCTCCGCCATGCGCTCGATCAACGCGTAGAACCGCTCCTCGGCCGGTTTCAGCGCCGCGACCGTCTCGGCCAGATCGACGCGCCCGACGAATCGCGCACCTTCCTGCCCCACCGAGAGCACCGCCAGCCAGGCGTCCGACGACGGCTTCAGCAACGCCCCGCTGGTCTCGGCCCAGAACAGCACGTAGTCGTCCCCGGGCTCCGACCTGAACCGACCGGCTCCGGCCAACAGCAACATCGCCGTGTGCATGGTGTATTCGTCGTAGCCGACCTCAAACAGGTACGCCTCCAAGGCACCTTCGCGGTGCAGGAGCACCACCGTCGTCGACCGCCCGGCGCATGACTCCTCGACACACTCGGCAAAGAACTCCCGTGCCGTCGTGTCCGCGTCAAGCCGGTCCCACCGGTCTGCCGACGAGGAGCCGTCCCAGAACCAGCCGGTGAACATCTCACCGGGGTTGGCGACCACCTCAACCCCCGGAACCGCGGCGTCCAACCACGCCTCGAACCCCTCACGCGTCATCGGCACGCGCGCAGCCAGCATGAAACTGTCCGACACCCTGCCCCCACCCTCCTCAACCTCAACCGCCCCGGCCGCGAGAACCTACACGGCCCCGGTGACGTCCCCATGCCGCCACAGCCCGGCGCTCTGGAGGAGACCGGGCCGATCCGCACCGGCTTCGACGAACTCGACGACGCCTGCGGGAAGTTCCACGAGCGCGTGGACGACGGCCTCGCCGTCATGAACAAGGCCACGTCGGCGGAGGAAGGGCCGGACTATGCACAGGTGTTCGCGGGTGTTCTGCACAGTGTCAGGTTCGGTCCTGAGGAGGCCGGGTGAGTAACGGTGGATCGTACGGCGGCGGGGAGAGGGGCTCGGCGGCCTCGCGGAGGTGACCGTACGCAAGCGCGCCGCCATTCCCGTGCACGAAGTGCAGCGCATTGCCGGGATGTTGGGCTATCGGCATGTCTCGACGGAGAGCGCACCACGGGGGTTCACGAGGCACCACGCGGTACGGCTGCCCGGGCTGCCCGACGTTCCGCGCACGGTCCCCCTGTTCGCTCGGGCGGCTCCGACGCCGCCTGGATGGCTCCCGGCGAACTGACCTCGCGCCGCCGCCTCGTGGTCGAGGGGGGTGACCACGAGACGGCGGCGGCCTGGGCCGATCGCTTGGGGGGTGGGGGAAATGGCCGGCAAGGCGGCCGATGTCAGCGCGGCGTCAGGGCCTCCCCGACGCCGAGCGTCCTGGCGATGAGCATCCGCTGCACCTCGGACGTGCCCTCGCCGATCTCGAGGATCTTGCAGTCGCGCCAGAAGCGGGCCACCGGGTACTCATTCATGTAGCCGTAGCCGCCGTGGATCTGCGTCGCCTCACGGGCGTTATCGACCGCCGCCTCGGACGTGTACAGCTTCGCGAGCGCGGCCTCGTGCTTGAACGACTCGCCGTGGACCATCCGGGACGCCGCGTGGCGCCACGTCAACCGGCTTGTGTGCGCCCGCAGTTCCATGTCCGCAAGCTTGAACGCGATGGCCTGGTTGGCGCCGATCGGCCGTCCGAACGCCTTGCGTTCGCTGGCGTAGCGGACCGACTCGTCGACGCAGCCCTGCGCCAAGCCGGTGGCCAGCGCAGCGATGGCGATTCGCCCCTCGTCCAGGATGCCCAGGAACTGGGCGTAGCCGCGGCCGAGTTCCCCGAGCAGGTTCTCGCCCGGCACGCGACAGTCGCTGAAGGACAGTTCGTGGGTGTCGGAGGCGTTCCAACCGACCTTGGAGTACGGCGGGGCGACGGTCATGCCCGGCGTGCCGGCGGGCACGATGATCGTGGAGATCGCCTTGCCGCCGTCGGGCTTCGTGCCTGTCACGGCGGTGACTGTCACCAGTCCCGTGATGTCCGTCCCGGAGTTGGTGATGAAGCTCTTGCTGCCGTTGATGACCCACTCGCCGGTGGCGTCGTCGCGGCGCGCCGTGGTACGTGTCGCTCCGGCGTCCGACCCGCCGTCGGGCTCGGTGAGTCCGAAGGCCCCCAGCATCTCCCCCGAGCAGAGCTTCGGCAGCCACTGCCGCTTCTGTTCCTCGGTCCCGTACTTGTGGATCGGCATGGCGCCCAGTGAGACCGCCGCCTCCAGGGTGATGGCGACCGACGAGTCCACGCGCGCCAGTTCTTCCAGGGCCACGCCGAGCGCCAGGTAGTCGCCGCCCATGCCGCCGTATTCCTCGGGGAACGGCAGGCCGAACAGCCCCATCTTCCCCATCTCGCGCACGATCGGGTACGGGAACTCGTGCCGCTCGTAGTGGTCCCCGATCACCGGCGCGATCACGTCGCGCGCGAACTCCCGCACGGTCGCCCGCAGGAGCTCAAGGTCGTCGTCGAGTCTGTGGTCGAGCATGATCGTCGCCTACCTCTGCTGATCGCCCGCGAGTGCGCGGACGGTACGGGACGGGCTGGGTCGGCCCAGGTGTTCGGCCATCCACGTGCTTGTGGCGACGAGGCGGCCGAGGTCGACGCCGGTGTCGACGCCGAGCCCGGTGAGCATCCACACCAGGTCCTCGGTGGCGAGGTTGCCGGTGGCGCTCTTGGCGTACGGGCAGCCGCCGAGTCCGCCGGCCGACGCGTCCACGGTCGCGACGCCCGTACGGAGCGCGGCCAGCGTGTTGGAGAGTGCCTGGCCGTACGTGTCGTGGAAGTGCACGGCGAGCCGGTCGGTGCCGATGCCGGCATCCGCGAACCGGCCGATCATGTCCGTCACTTGGCCCGGGGTGGCCACGCCGATGGTGTCCCCGAGGCTGAGTTGCCAACAGCCCATCTGGATGAGGCGTACGCCGACGTCGACCACCTGCGCGGGGTCGACGGCCCCTTCCCACGGGTCGCCGAAGCACATCGACAGGTAGCCGCGGGTACGGACGCCCGACGCGGTCGCGCGCGCCACGACGGGCGCGAACATGTCGAGTGCCTCCTCCAGCCCGCGGTTGAGGTTCCGCTGCGCGAACGTCTCGGTGGCACTGGCGAAGACCGCGACGTGCCGCGCGCCCAGCTCCAGGGCCCGGTCGAGCCCGCGTTGATTCGGCACGAGCACGGGGAGGTCCACCGCGGCGAGGTCCTCGATCTCCGCGAACACCTCGGCCGCGTCCGCCAGTTGCGGCACCCAGGCGGGCGGTACGAAGCTCGTCGCCTCGATCGTGGTGAGCCCGACCCCGGCGAGCCGCCGGATGAACTCCGCCTTCACATGGGCGGGGACCACCGCCGACTCGTTCTGGAGCCCGTCGCGCGGCCCGACCTCGTGGATGGTGACGCGTGCCGGAAGGCCGGCCTCCGGGACGACCATGGGCAGAGCGTTCATGACTTGTCCTCGCCTTCGACTGCCCCGCTCCGAACCGCGTCGTCCCGGTCGGCGCCGCCGGCCTTGCTGCCGCCGGCCTCGGTGCCGCCGGCCTCGGTGCCGCCGGCTTCAGCGCCGCCGGCCTCGGTGCCGCTCTCCGCGCCGCCGCCCTCCTCCGGGTGGACCAGCGCCAGGACTTCGTCCAGCGCGACCCGGGACCCCACGTCCACCCGCAGTTCCGCGAGGGTGCCGTCGAAGGGCGCGGTCACCGCGTGCTCCATCTTCATCGCCTCGACGACCACGACCGCCTGACCCGCCGTCACCCGTTCCCCGGCGGCCGCCTTCACGACGGTGACGGTCCCCGGCATGGGGGCCACCAGCGTGCCGTCCCCCGCCACACCCCCTGCCCCCGCCCCCGACGCCACCGGGTCATAGGGGGCCGCCCGCCACGTCTCCGCTCCTTGTGAGAGCCACCAACTGCCGTCGTCGGCAAGGGCGTAGCGGAAGGTCTCGGTCAATCCGTCGTACGTCAGCCGCACCTGGTCGGGCCCACCGATCACGATGTGCGCGGGCACCACCGTACGTTCGACCGCGCTCTCCTCCGCGTCGTACGACACCTCCGTGTGCCGCCCCCGCCCGTGCACCCGCACCGTGGTCGGTTCGGCACCCTCGACGCGGAACCGGTGGACGGTGGCCGCGTGTTCGCCGAGGCGCCAGCCCGAGGGCACCGAGAACGGATCGGTCCATCCGTCCGACGCGCCCGGCTCCGGCCCCGATCCTGTGCCCGCCTCGCTCGCCCCCGCCCCCGGTTCCAAGGCCGCGTGCGCGAGCAACGCGGCCAGGACCGCGACCGTCGGCGGCGTGTCCCCCCGCAGCAGCGACGGCATCGCCGCCTCGACCAGGCCGGTGTCCAGGCGGCCCGCCACCACGTCCTGGTGTGCCAGCAGGCGGGCCAGGAAGCCGATGTTGGTGTGCACGCCGAGCACCGTCGTCTCGGTGAGCGCCGTACGCAGGACGCGCAGCGCCCCGTCGCGGTCGTCCCCGTGCGCGATCACCTTGGCGAGCATGGGGTCGTAGCCGGTGCCGACCTCGGCCCCTTCCGCGAGCCCGGAGTCGACGCGTGCGAGGTGCCGGGGTTCGTCCAGCACGAGGACGCGGCCGCCGCCCGGCAGGAAGCCACGGTCCGGGTCCTCGGCGTAGATGCGCGCCTCCACCGCGTGTCCGCGCATGCGCGGCGCCACTTCGTCCTGCGCGAACGGGAGTTCGCCGCCGGCCGCGATGTCGATCTGGCACTCGACGAGGTCCAGGCCGACGACGAGTTCCGTGACGGGGTGTTCGACCTGGAGGCGGGTGTTCATCTCCATGAAGTAGTAGTCGTCGGGGTGGTCCGCCGACACGATGAACTCGACCGTGCCCGCGCCGACGTACCCGCAGGAGCGAGCCGCTTCGACGGCCGCGGCGCCCATCGCGGCGCGCTGCCGGTCGTCGAGCAGCGGGGAGGGGGCTTCTTCCACGATCTTCTGGTGGCGGCGCTGGAGACTGCATTCGCGTTCGCCGAGGTGGATGACGTTGCCGTGGGTGTCGGCGAGGACCTGGACCTCGATGTGCCGGGGCCGGTCGATCCAGCGTTCGACGAGCAGGGTGTCGTCACCGAACGCGCCCGCCGCCTCGCGCCGCGCGGCGGCGATCTCGTCCGCCAACTGCCGTTCGTCGCGTACGAGATGCATACCCTTGCCGCCGCCGCCCGCGGACGGCTTCAGCAGCACCGGGAAGCCCACCTTGCGGGCCTCGTCGGCGAGTTCGGCGTCGGAGAGGCCCGCGCCGCTGCTGCCGGGCACCACGGGCACGCCCGACGCGGCGACCGTCTGCTTCGCGCGGATCTTGTCGCCCATCAACTCGATCGCCGTCGCGGGCGGTCCGACGAAGACGATGCCGGCGGCCTCGACGGCACGCGCGAACTCCGCGTTCTCGGCGAGGAATCCGTAGCCCGGATGGATCGCGTCGGCGCCCACCCGCACTGCCGCCGCGACGACGGCGGCGATGTCGAGGTAGTCGGGCACGCGTACGGCGACGTCCGCCTCCAGCACATGCGGCGCGCCCTCGTCGGCGTCGGTGTGGACGACCGCCGTGCGGATGCCCTTGTCGGCGAGCGTCGAGGCCACGCGTCGGGCGATCTCGCCCCGGTTGGCGATGAGGACCGTGTCGAACATGCGGCGGCTCACATCCGGAAGAGGCCGAAGCCGGGGTCGGCGAGGGGGGCGTTGGCGCACGCGGTCAGCGCGAGACCGACGACGGTGCGGGTGTCGAGCGGGTCGATGACCCCGTCGTCCCACAGCCGGGCGGTGGCGTAGTACGCGCTGCCCTGCCGTTCGTACTGGTCGAGCACCGGCTGCCGGAAGGCCGCCTCGTCCTCCGCGGGCCAGTCCTCGCCGCGCGCGGCGAGTTGGTCGCGCTTGACGGTGGCCAGTACGGTGGCGGCCTGTTCGCCGCCCATGACGGAGATCTTGGCGCCCGGCCACATCCACAGGAAGCGCGGCGAGTACGCCCGGCCGCACATCGAGTAGTTGCCCGCCCCGTGCGAGCCGCCCACCACCACCGTCAACTTGGGGACGCGCGTGGTGGCGACGGCGGTGACCATCTTGGCACCGTGCTTGGCGATGCCGCCGTTCTCGTACGCCCGGCCGACCATGAAGCCCGTGATGTTCTGCAGGAACAGCAGCGGGATGGCCCGTTGGTCGCACAGCTCGATGAAGTGCGCGCCCTTCAGCGCCGATTCGGAGAACAGGATGCCGTTGTTGGCGACGATGCCGACCGGGTGGCCGTGCACGCGCGCGAAGCCGGTGACGAGCGTCGCGCCGTACTCGGCCTTGAACTCCGAGAAGCGCGAGCCGTCGACGATGCGGGCGATGACCTCGCGCACGTCGTAGGGCGTGCGGTTGTCGGCGGGCACGACGCCGTACAGCCCGACCGGGTCGACGGCCGGTTCCTCCACCGGGGCGACGTCCCACGGCCGCGGTGTGCGCGGGCCGAGCCCGGCCACGATGTCGCGCACGATGCGCAGCGCGTGCGCGTCGTCTTCGGCGAGGTGGTCGACGACGCCCGACGTGCGGGCGTGCACCTCGCCGCCGCCGAGTTCTTCCGCGGTGACGACCTCGCCCGTCGCGGCCTTCACCAGCGGCGGCCCGCCCAGGAAAATGGTGCCCTGGTTGCGCACGATGACGGTCTGGTCGCTCATCGCCGGGACGTACGCCCCGCCGGCCGTACAGGACCCGAGCACCGCGCTGATCTGCGCAATGCCCGCGGCCGACATACGCGCCTGGTTGAAGAAGATGCGGCCGAAATGGTCGCGGTCCGGGAAGACTTCGTCCTGCATCGGCAGGAAGGCGCCGCCGGAGTCGACCAGATACACGCACGGTAGGCGGTTCTCGTACGCGATCTCCTGCGCCCGCAGGTGCTTCTTCACGGTCAGCGGGTAGTACGTGCCGCCCTTCACCGTCGCGTCGTTCGCCACGACCATGACCTCGCGCCCCGACACGCGCCCGATGCCCGCGACGACGCCCGCCGCGGGTGCCGCCCCGTCGTACAGGCCGTCGGCGGCGAGCGGGGCCACCTCCAGGAACGGCGAGCCGGGGTCGAGCAGGGTGTCCACGCGCTCGCGCGGCAGCAGCTTGCCGCGAGCAACGTGCCGGGCGCGGGCGGTCTCGCCGCCGCCGAGGGCCGCGGTCGCGAGCCGTCGCCGCAGTTCCGCGACTTCACCCATGTGGGCGAGCGTGTTCGCCCGGTACGCCTCGCCGTGTACGTCCGCGCGTGTGCCCAGTCGTGGCCCCAGCTCCGCCGAGGGCGCCGCACCGGCGCGCGCGGCGGTTCCGTTCGCGCGGACGCCGGTGGTCGTGGGGGTTGCCCGCATGCCGCCGCCTCCGTGTGTCGCCTCGTCCCGCCACCGGCCGCCTGTTAGCGAGCGTTAACAGAACTTGATGGACCCGACGTTAGCGATCGTTCACATCCGTGTCTAGCATGGGGGCCATGTCGGTCGAGCAGGTCACCAGTCCGCGCCGCGCGCAAATCCTGCGCGAAGCCGCGCGCCTCTTCGCGGCACGCGGCTTCCACGGCGTCAGCGTCGACGAGATCGGCGCGGCGTCCGGCATCACCGGGCCCGGCCTCTACCGGCATTTCCGCGGCAAGGACGCGATGCTCGCCGAGCTGCTGATCGGCATCAGCGAACGGCTGCTCTCCGGCGGCCGCGAATGCGTCGACGAGCACGGCGCGCCGGCCGACCGGCTGGACGCGCTCATCACCCGGCACGTCGACTTCGCCCTCGCGGAGCCCGCGCTGATCGTGCTGCACGACCGCGACCTCGCGAGCCTGCCGGAGGCCGACCAGCGCAAGGTACGGCGGCTCCAGCGGGCGTACGTGGAGATATGGGTGGGCGTCGTCGTCGACGCCTACCCGGGCTTCACGCGCGAGTCACAGCCCGCCACCGAGGCACAGGCCCGCGCGTCCGTGCACGCCGTGTTCGGACTGCTCAACTCGACCCCGCACAGCGCCGCCGCCGGCCACCGCGGGCCGCGTCCCCCCGGCCCCGACACGATGGCCGCCCTCCTGCGCACTCTCGCCCTCGGCGCCTTCGCCGCGGCGGGCCGCTGACCACTGCGCGCCGACCGCCCCGAACGGGCCGTTCCACCTTGCGCGGGCCCGCACCGACTCCCGCCGGCCCCTGCCGACCCGCCCGCCGAAGCCCAGCCGACACCCCGAGGACGTACGCCGATGCCCCTGGTGACCCGCACCCACGACGCCGCGATCGCCACCGTCACGCTCGACTCGCCCGCCAACCGCAACGCGCTGTCGGCGGCGCTCATGGACGAACTGGACGCGCACCTGGCCGCCGTCGCCGCGGACGCGTCCGTACGCGCGGTCGTCCTCACCCACACCGGCCCGACCTTCTGCGCCGGCGCCGACCTCAAGGAAGCCGCCGCGGGCGGCATGGAGCGCGGTACGCAGCGGCTGCTCGACCTGCTCGCGGCGATCATCGAGCTGCCCGTCCCGGTGCTCGCGCATCTGCGCGGCAACGCCCGCGCCGGCGGCCTGGGCCTGGTCGGCGCGTGCGACCTCGCGGTGGCCCCCGCGTCGACGTCGTTCGCGTTCTCCGAAGTACGCCTGGGCCTCGCGCCCGCGATCATCTCGCTGAGCACTCTGCCGCGCCTGGACCCGCGCGCCGCCGGCCGGTACTTCCTCACCGGCGAGGAGTTCGACGGCACCGAGGCGGCGCGCATCGGGCTGCTCACGCTGGCCGGTGACGGCGTCGAAGGCACCGACACCGCAGCCGAACACCTGCTCGCGGGCCTGCGCCTGGCGTCCCGTCAGGGCCTGGTCGAGACCAAGAAGCTGCTCAACGCCGCGCTCGCGGAACGCGTGGCCACCGACGGCGCCGCGACGGTACGCCTGTCCGCCAAGCTCTTCGCCTCCGAAGAGGCCGCCGAGGGCATGCGCGCCCGCAGGGAACACCGCCCGCCGCGCTGGGCGGACTGAGCGGGACGTACCGACCCGGCTCGCCCCCGGTCTGACGTGACCGACCCGGCGACCTGGACCGCCGCCCACCGACCACCGACCACCGACCACCGAAGGGCCGAGGATCGAGCGCATGATCAGTATCGCCAAGCTGACACCCGAGGACCGGCCCGCCTGGGAAGAGCTGTTCACCGGCTACAACACCTTCTACGAAAGGGTGTTGCCGCCGGAGGCGTTCGCCCGGGCCTGGTCCGGGTTCCAGGCCGACACCCGCATCCACGCCTTGGGCGCGACACTCGACGGCCGCCTCGTCGGCATCGCGCACTTCCTCGTGCACGCGAGCACCACGTCCGCGGACGTGTGCTACCTCCAAGACCTGTTCACCGCGGAGGACGTACGCGGGAAGGGCGTCGCACGCGCCCTGATCGCGGCGGTCTCCGACTGGGCGCGGGCGCACGACTGCGCGCGCCTGTACTGGCACACCCAGGCGCACAACGACACCGCCCGCAAGCTCTACGACAAGGTCGCCCAGAACCGCGGCTTCATGGTCTACCAGCAGAACTTCTAGTGCTGCGGCCGGGAAGCGGTGAACCCTTCCGGTCACAGCACTAGACGTCCGGGCTCTGGAGGCGTTCGACCAGGCGGAAGCGCTCGGCCACCACGACGGTCTCGTCGTCGACCTCGAAGTCCGGGTCGCCCAGCGCCTCGCGCATTTCCGGGCTGTGCCAGAACCGTTCGTGGGCCGCCCGCCACGAGGCGATGGAGTCGTCCCCTTCGCCCTCGTCGCGGACGTGCGGCCAGTCGACGTCGCGCAGCGGCAAGGTGCGTACCTCGGTCACCTCGATGACCGCCACCGGCCGCATGTCCGAGTCGACGACGGCGCGGCGCGCACCCACGACGGGCAGCGACTCGCCGCAGACCTCGTAGTCGACGAGCAGCCCGGTCGTCGACGTCTTCTCCCCCGCCAGGATCGCCGCCACGAGCTTGTCGCGCAGCGCGCCGGGAAACCCGAACTCGGCGGGCGGGAGGGCGGAGGGATCGTTCATCTCGAAAGCATAAGCCGACGGACAATCCGGGCCGATGCGGTGACCTGTCAGCCGCGGCAGAGGCATCGTGACGCCGCCCCGCGGCCTGCCGCTCGACGTATGGGCGGGGCGAGCGGGCAGGATGGGGATGTGCGCGTACGTCCTCTTACTCCCGCGGCGCTGGCCGGGTATCTCGCCGAGGTGGTCGTCGGCCGGGTGCCGGAGGGCGGGTGGCTGCGCGTCGCGGTCGACGGTGCCGCGGCGGCGGAGCCGGGCGTCCTCGCCGATGCGATGGTGGCGCCCTTGCGGACCGCCGGGCACCCTGTGCAGCGGGTGTCCGCCGACGACTTCCTGCGCCCCGCGTCGGTCCGGCTCGAACACGGGCGCCACGACGCCGACTCGTTCTACTGGTCGTGGCTCGACGAGAAGGGCCTGCAGCGCGAGGTGCTGGATCCCCTGGGCCCGGGCGGCGACGGGCGGGTGCTGCCGAGCCTGTGGGACGTCGGGCGCGACCGGGCCACCCGCGCCGCGTACGTCGAACTCCCGCCGGGCGGCGTGTTGCTGCTCGACGGTGCGCTGCTGATCGGGCGTGGCCTCCCGATCGATCTGACGGTGCATCTGAGCCTGTCCCCGGGCGCGCTGGAACGCCGCACCGACGCCGACGCGCGGTGGACGCTGCCGGCGTACGACCGCTACCGCGCGGAGTGCTTCCCCGAGGAGTCGGCCGACTTCGTCGTGCGCTGGGACGACCCGCGCAGGCCCGCGCTGATGGTGCCCGAATAGCGGGACCGGGACCGCGGGGAGCCGCCCGGAGCGGGCGAAACGTACCGACCGGGCAAATTACCGATCGAACGTTAGCTATGCCTCTGGTACGTGTAACCGCCCGGCACTACGCTCGCCTCCGCTCTTCGCACCGTGCATGCCGCATCACGCATTTGGCACCGACCAGTTCGGCAATCCGCACCGCTCATGTCCCGGGCGCTCCGAGGAGGCCGCATGTCCGAAACCACGTCGCCGAGGGGTGACGCCGGCGCAAGAGAACCCGAGCCCGCCGCGGCGGCCGCTCCGCCCCGAAATCCCCTGGGGCCACTGTGGAATCGGCAGCTCGACCGCTATCCGGGGACCGGCCCGCGGGTCTTCTACCTGTTCATCTCGACTCTGGCCGGCATCGTCCTGTACTACGAGTTGTACGTGCAGTACTCGGTGTCGACGTCCCTGATCTCCGAGTTCGGCATGACGTACATGTTCGCCACGATGATCTCCGTGGTGGGCAACCTGGCCGGTGCCTTCGCGTCGCTGCTGGCCGGGCTCGCGGACCGCTGGGGCCGTGCGAACCTCGTGGTGTACGGCCTGCTCCTGGTGGGCCTGCTCATCGTCTTCGCGGTGCCCAACGCCGAGTCCAAGACGCAACTGATGGTCTACATGGCCATCGTGAGCTTCGTCGAGGGCATCGTCCTGGTCGCCTCCCCCGCCCTGATCCGCGACTTCTCGCCGCAGATCGGCCGGGCCGCGGCGATGGGCTTCTGGACGCTGGGCCCGGTCATCGGCTCGCTGACCACGACGATCGTGACCAGCCACACCCTGGACACCCACGGCTGGGAGGACCAGTTCCGGTTCGCCGGGTACGCGGGCCTCGGGGTGTTCGTGATCGCCTTCTTCGGCCTTCGCGAGCTGTCGCCGCCGCTACGCGACCAGCTGATGGTGAGCCTGCGCGACCAGGCCCTCGTCGAGGCCAAGGCCCGCGGCCTGGACACCGAGCAGATACTCAAGGGCCAGTGGCGGCAGATGATGCGGCTGGACATCGTGGGCCCGGCCGTGGGCATCGGCCTGCACCTGATGTTCTACTACTCGGCGGTCGGCAACCTGGTCGTGTACTACGCCACCGTGTTCGGCTACTCCGAACAGCGGACGAACGCCCTGGCCAACTGGTACTGGGTGGCCAACGCGCTGTCGCTGGTGTTCGTCGGCATCGTGTCCGACCTCCTCAAGGTGCGAAAACCGTTCATGATCCTGGGCGGCGTCGGCACGGTGTTCTTCACCCTGCTGTTCCTGATGCGCACCGACGACCCCGGGACGGGCTACTACCACTCCGCCTGGCTGCTGGTCGGCATCGGCGTGTTCAGCGGCTTCACCTTCGCGCCGTGGATGGCCGCGTTCACCGAGACGGTCGAGCGGCACAACCCGGCGGCGACCGCGATCGGCCTGGCGGTGTGGGGCTGGACGCTGCGCGTCATCGTGTCGGTGTCGGCGATCTTCACCCCGATCATCGTCACGGCGGTCACCCCGCTGGTGAACGACAGCGCGAAGGTCCAGGCCGCCGCCGCGGAGGCGGGCCCCGCGGCCGAGACGGTGCAGGCCAACCCGGGGCTGTTCGCCGAACTGGACGCGTACCCCCGGCAGGAGGACATCCCGCCGGAGCTGCTGGCCAGGGCCATCCAGACCGTGGGGCTGGAGAAGCTCCTCCAGGTCCAGGAGAAGGCGGAGGCCCTGCGCACGTTGGACAAGTACGCCCCTGACGTCCTCGCGGCCCAGGAGCGGGCTCCGGACGAGTGGGAGCGGTGGTGGTGGTTCACCATCGCGTGCCAGGCGCTGTTCCTGCCGACGGTGTTCCTGATGGCCGGGCGCTGGGATCCGCGCAAGGCGCGCGCGGACGCGGAGGAACACGCCCGCAAGGTGGACGCCGAGCTGGCCGAGCTGGTGCGCGGGACGGAGGAGAGCGAGACCGCGGAGAGCGACCGGTAGCGCGTACGCGGTACGGCGGCGCAGCAATTGCGGGGAAGGCGGTACAACGCCGCAGGGGCTCGTACCGGCGAAACGCCGGTACGAGCCCCTGCGGGTGAGTGAGCGGGAGGCTCAGCCAATCGTGCGGATGTTCTCCGCCTGCAGGCCCTTCTGGCCCTGGACCACGTCGAACTCGACCTGCTGGCCCTCGACGAGCTCACGGAAGCCGTTCGCCTGGATGGCGGAGAAGTGGGCGAAGACGTCGTCGCCGCCGCCGTCCTGCGCGATGAAGCCGAAGCCCTTTTCCGAGTTGAACCACTTGACGGTACCGGTAGCCATATTTCTCTCCTTCAGGGGAAGGTCCACGAATCCGCACCTCGCGGATCCGGTGTCGCTGTGATGATCACCCTGAATTCGGGAAACGGCGCAAGCACCGATACCGAAAACATCCACCGAAACCAAAAAATGCACCTGTCGTTACAACTCGACAGGTGCACACAGATTTCGCTGGGAACCACAACTGCAACGAGTAAGACGTTAGCACACCCACCCGGCCAACCGCGAAATATGGGAATCGCCGCAGGTCGCAGCCGTGCCGGGGGCGTGTCGCAGCGGGCCCGGGGCCGTAGAGTCCGGGCATGATCGACACCGCCGCGCGCCCCAAGCGCATCGTCCTGGTCCGGCACGGCGAGTCGCAGGGCAACGTCGACCCGACGATCTACGAGCGGGTGCCGGACCACGCGCTGGAGCTCACCGAGCGCGGGCGCGAGCAGGTCGAGGATGCCGGGCGCGAGCTCCGCGCGCTGTTCGGCACCGAGCACGTGACGGCGTTCGTGTCGCCGTACCGCCGCACCCGCGAGACCTTCCGGCTGCTGGGCCTCGACCCCGAGCGCACCCGCGCCAAGGAGGAGCCGCGGCTGCGCGAGCAGGACTGGGGCAACATCCAGGACCTCGTCGACATGGAGCGCCAGCGGGCGGACCGGGACGCGTACGGGCACTTCTACTACCGCTTCGCGCACGGCGAGAGCGGCGCGGACGTGTACGACCGGGTGAGCTCGTTCCTGGAGACCATGCACCGCGACTTCGCCCGGCACGCGGTGCGGTACGGCCCGGACCGCAACGTCCTGCTGGTCACCCACGGCCTGACCATGCGGCTGTTCTGCATGCGCTGGTTCCACTGGTCGGTCGAGGAGTTCGAGTGCCTGTCGAACCCGGGCAACGGCGAGACGCGCGTGCTGCTGCGCGGCACGGACGGCCGGTACGTCCTCGACCGGCCGTTCGACCGCTGGAAATAGCGCGGCGGAAATGGCGCGGCGGAGGCGGCGCGCCGGGGCGGGCAGCCCGCCGGCCGCGGCTCATCGGCCGCACGTAGGAGGCCGGTGTCGACCGTGCGGACGAGGCACGCCGAGATGGCGGGACCGGTCGCCCGACAGGGCCGCCGAACGGGCATGATGTGCTGCATGACCACGATGTCCAAAGGCGCGAACATCCCAGTCCCGACCACCTCGCTGCGTGCGGTGGTCTCCTGGCGGACCGGCGGTGCGCCGGACGTCGACGTTTCCGCCCTGCTCCTGGCCGACACGGGCAAGGTGCGCGGCGAGGAAGACTTCATCTTCTACAACCAGCCCACGCACCCGTCGGGCGCGGTCGCGCACGCCGGCAAGCAGACCGGCGCGGACGGCACCGCGACCGACGCCATACGAGTCGACCTGAGCCGCGTGCCGGCCGACGTCGTGCGCATCGTCGTGGGCGCGTCGGCGGACGGCGGCACGTTCGGCCAGGTGCCCGGCCTGGCCCTCAAGCTGCTCGACGAGGCCGGTCGCGAGCACGCGGTGTTCGACATCGCGGACGCCACGACCGAGACCGCGTTCCTGTTCGGCGAGCTGTACCTGCGCAACGGCGCGTGGAAGTTCCGCGCCGTCGGGCAGGGGTACGCGTCCGGCCTGGCCGGCCTGGCCACCGACTTCGGCATCGCGGTGGACGCCGAGCCGGAGCCCCCCGCGGCCCCCCAGGCACCGGCCGCCCCGGCGGCCGGGTACACGCCGCCGCCGATGCCGCCGTCCGCGGTGCAGACGGCCCCGAACCCGGCCGTGCGCACGCTCCCGACGGCGCCGGCCGCGCCCGTCGTGGCGCCGCCCGCGCCGCAGCAGCCCGCAACGCAGCAGGCGGCCCCGGCGTCGGGTGCGGTCAGCCTGAAGAAGCAGAAGCTCGTCAACATGGAGAAACGTCTCGGCGAGGAGGGCCACGGGCGGCTCCTCGACCTGACGAAGAAGGCCGCGGTCAGCCTGGAGAAGCGCGGCCTCGGCGAGCACACCGCGCGCGTCGCGCTGTGCCTGGACATCTCCGCGTCGATGCAGAACCTCTTCCAGTCCGGCAAGGTGCAGGCGCTCGTCGAGCGCGTGCTGTCGCTCGGCCTGCGCTTCGACGACAACGGCGAGGTGGACGTCTTCCTGTTCGGCCAGAACGGGCACGAGGCCGGCACGCTGAACCTCAAGCAGTACCAGGGCTGGACGAACCAGATGCTCCAGCGCTACCCGCTGGAGGGCGGCACCGACTACGCCGCGGCGATGCGGCTGCTGCGCGAGAGCTACTTCAAGACTTCGGGCCCGCGGCACGCGCCCCTCGCCGACCGCGTTCCGGTGTACGTCATGTTCATCACGGACGGCATGACCAGCACCGAGCAGCTGACGCGCGAGCAGGTGACGTACTCCAGCTACGAGCCGATCTTCTGGCAGTTCATGGGCATCGGCCCGTCGCCGAAGGCGGTCGACAAGGTGGACCCGTCGGCCACCGTGCAGACCGGGCCGAAGAAGAAGCCGAAGCTGTCCGAGCGGCTGCAGAACAAACTCATCGAAAAGCTCACCGGTGGTTTCGCGTTCCTGGAGGAACTCGACAACCTCCAGGGCCGCTACACCGACAATGCGGCGTTCTTCGCGGTGACCGACCCCGCGAACCTCACGGACGAGGCGTTGTTCGACCTGATGATGGAGGAATACCCCGACTGGCTGAACCGGGCGCGGAGCATGGGCCTTCTGATCGGCTGAATCTCCCGGTGCCCGGCCCGGGAATTCGCCGGGGTTACCCGGGATCCCCTGGGATTTCCCGGGATTGCTACCTGATTCACCGTCAGCCCCGGTGCCTGGCAACGCATTTGCCTTGCCGGCACCGGGGCCGACGTCGTCCCGGGCCGACGTCGTCGCGGGACTGAACGCGGATTGCTTCCGCCGGGGGATCTCCGGCGCGGGATGCCGGAGTTCGCGCGGTCGATTGGACATGATCGGAAGACCACGTGTCCGAACGTCCGGAGGAACCACCCGTGAGCAGCGTTCCGAGCATCACCCTGAACAATGGCGTGTCGATCCCGCAACTCGGCTTCGGGGTATGGCAGGTGCCCCCGGCCGAGACCGAGGTGGCGGTGCGCGCCGCGCTGGACGCGGGGTACCGCAGCATCGACACGGCCTCGGCGTACGAGAACGAGAGCGGCGTGGGCGCGGCGATCGCCGCCTCCGGCATCCCGCGCGAAGAGTTGTTCGTGACCACCAAGCTGTGGAACCGCCGGCAGGGGTACGACACCACGCTTGCCTCGTTCGACGACAGCCTGGCGAAGCTCGGGCTGGAGTACGTCGACATGTACCTCATCCACTGGCCGATGCCGGCCGCCGACCGGTACCTCGACACGTGGCAGGCGTTCGAGAAGCTGTACGCCGACCAGCGGATCCGCGCGATCGGGGTGTCGAACTTCCAGATCCCGCACCTCGAACGCCTCTTCGACGGCTCCGGCGTGGTCCCCGCGGTGAACCAGGTCGAGCTGCACCCGTACCTCCAGCAGCGCGAACTGCGGTCCTTCCACGACGAGTTCGGGGTGCGGACCGAGGCGTGGAGCCCGCTGGCGAAGGGCGGCGCGCTGCTCACCGACACGGTGATCACCGGGATCGCCGAGAAGCACGGCCGCACGCCCGCCCAGGTGGTGCTGCGCTGGCACGTACAGCAGGGCACGATCGTGATCCCGAAGTCCGTCACGCCGTCGCGCATCGCGGAGAACATCGCGGTGTTCGACTTCGACCTCGACCAGGCCGACAACGAGGCGATCGCGAACCTGGACCGGGGCCGCCGTACGGGCCCCGACCCGGACACGTTCAACCTCGGTTACGACGGCTGACCCGGCCGCCGGCACACTCGCACCTCGACGGGGCGGCGTCGGCGACGCATCGCGCGCCCGACGCCGCCCCACGCCACGTGGCAGGCGGCAATGAGCGCGAGGAACGCGCCGCCGGAGACCAGCGCGTCCACGTCAGCCGCCGAGGATGCGGGCCTTCTGCGCCGCGAACTCGGCGTCGTCGAGCACGCCTTGGTCGCGAAGCCGGGCGAGGCGTTCCAGCTGGTCCACGACGGGGTCGCCGGCCGGGGACTGCTGGGCGGACTGCTGGGCGGGCGGCAGCGGGGCGGAAGGGCCTTGCGGAGCGTACGCCTGGGCCTGCTTCTGCTCCGCCTGGTACTGCGCCGCGGCGTCCTGTTCGGCCATCCGGTTCGCCTGGTGCTCGCGTACGCGTCCGCTCACCGCGGAGGCCGTTCCGGCGACCACGGCGGTGCGTACCGCGGCCCCCAGCAGCCCGGGGCCGCGGCGGGCCATCATGGGTCCTCGCATCAGCATGGCTTCGCTCCTGTCGGGCGTGTCGTGCCTGTGGTGCCAGTCGTGCCTGTTTCGCCTGTTGTGGCGGCTGCGGCCGTGGCGGCCGCGACGCGTCCCGTGCCGTCAGGCGCCTTGGGCGGCCACGGCCATCAGGGCGGCTTCCGCGGTCTCGGCGGGGATGCGCTCGAACGCCGCGACGCGGCCGCCCGCCCGCCCGATCGCCGTCGCGATGCGCGCGGCCCAGGTGTTCTCGAAGACGATGACCGCCGCCGACGAGTCCGCGGGCAGGTCGGCCGCGATGAGGTCGATGTCCTCCTGGTTCAGGAGGCCCGCGATGGTGCCGTCGACGTCGTCGAACGCGGCGACGTCGGCGGGGTCGAGGGCGTCCAGCTCCAGATGGGTCGTCTCGCCGTCCGCCGTCTTGCGCACGAAGGTGAGGTCGAGAATGCGGATCGTGCCGCTGTTGACCAGGGCCGCGAGGGCGGGCCCGATCTCGCCTCGGAACTTGCTGCCGGGGAACTCGACCACGATGTAGTCGACAGGTCCCAGATCCATCGTGCCTCCGCCGCCTTCTGGGATCACGGACATCACGGACATCACGAACGCCCCGGAAACCGCGCGTACAGCGAGTACCGCAGATACCCCGGATGCCTCGGGTACCTCGAATGCCGCGGGCATCGCGGAATCCCCCGGTGGCGTCCTGATGTATCAGTCAAACCCCGGCCCCGGAGGCCCGCAACAGGAGAGTGGCGTGGTGCTGGTGTGGCGGGATCGGTCCGCCGGGCACAGCATGGAAGCGGCTTTGGAGGGAGCATGGGCGCGCGGGCGAGGACGACCGAGTCGGGCTGGTGGGTGGCGCTGCGGGCGCTCGTCACACTGGTCGTGGTCGTCGTGGCGTACTACGTGCTGCCGGACGACACCGAGGACACGTCGTTCGTGCTCCGGGCCGTGGTCTTCGCGCTGTGCGTGCTGGGCCTTGCCGTGATGATCCTGTTCCTCATCACCCGCGACAACCGGAGTTCGCTGCCGGCCCGCGCGGAGGGGCTACTGCTGACCGTGGTGGTGAGCATGGTCTTCTTCGCCACCGTCTACTACCGGTTGGCGCAGGACGACGGGCAGTTCAGCGGGCTCGTCACCCGGACGGACGGGCTCTACTTCACCTTGGTGACGACGGCGACCGTGGGCTACGGCGACATCATCCCGTCGGGTCAGTCCGCCCGCGTCGTGGTGATGGTGAACATCGTCTTCAACCTGGTCTTCCTGGGCGCGGGCGTGTCGGTCGCACTCGACCGCATCAAGCAGCGCCGCAGGGGTGCCGCGGCGGCTGCGGATTCCGCCCCGGGCTCTGCCCTGGATTCGCCCCCGGACTCGGGTTCGGACTCGCTCTCGGGTGCGGCCGGGAAGTCGGCGCCGGGTTCGGATCCGGACGAGCCTCAGGCGTGACAGTTCGGCTCAGGGTCGGCGGTCGGCCGGCACCGCGGCCGGGTCGTCCACCTGCGCGTCGCCACGGCCGCGCTCGGTCGCGGAGTCCGTGTCGGGCCGCGCGCCGGTCTCGGCAGTCGCGTCCGGCGATCCGTCCGCGTGCCCTTCGGCCAGTTCCTTGCCCCGGCCGCGGAAGTACAGCGTGGCCACGGCGATGAGCAGGACGCCGACCGTGGCCATCACGACGACCGTCGTGGAGAGCCCGTTGCGTACCGATGCGCCCGCCGCGACCTGGACCATCGTGGCCGGCAGCAGGCCTATCACCGAGCCGACGACGAAGTGGCGTACCCGGATCCCGGTGGCGGCCGCGCCGTAGTTGACCACGAAGCCCGGCATCACCGGCACGAGGCGCAGCACGACGACGGGCAGTACGCCGTGCCGGGTCAGGCGGGCGTCCAGGTCGGCGAGGGCCTGCTTGCGGTGCATCCAGCCGCGTACCCGGTCACGGCCCATGCGGCGGCCGACGCCCAGGGCGATGACGCTGCCGAGGACGGTGCCGGTCATCGCGACGGCGGTGCCGGTGACCGCGCCGAACAGCGCGCCCGCGGCGGGGGCCAGCAGCGTCTTGGGGACGAAGAAGGCCACGCAGAGCGCGCAGATGACGATGAACAAGGTGATGACGACGGGAGTCGGGTACTCGGTCCAGGCTCCGTGGGTCAGCCAGTCGCGCAGCGCGTCGAGGATGCCCGTGACGGTGTCGGCCGCCCAGCCGAAAAGGTCGCGCACGGCGTCGACCATGTGTGCGCCCCCTCCACCCGGTCGTCGTGCGCCACTCAACCCGCCGATTGTACGGGTGGCCCGGGCGCCCCCGTGCCGCCTCGTGCTAAAACCTAGTGGTCAGTAGGTTTTCATGGGACGATGTGTGGGTGGGCCGTCCCCGTCGCGCCCACGTGCTCGACCCCGCCCAGGAGGCAGTGAAGATGACCCAGACCAGCGCGGACTCGGCCCGCAACACCTTCCGCGGCGGCGCCACCGCGCCGTACGAGGACCCCTCGCTCCCGGTCGCGGAGCGCGTCGAGGACCTGCTCGGCCGCATGACGCTGGAAGAGAAGGCGGGCCTGCTCTTCCAGACCATCGCCGTGATGGGCGAGGACGGAAAGCTCATCGAGGACGCCGCCAAATCGCCCATGGGCACGCCGACCGTGCGGGACATGGTCGAGGCGCGGCGGATGAACCACTTCAACCTCATGGGCGGCGCCGACCCGACGCAGATAGCGGCGTGGCACAACAAGGTCCAGGAGATCGCGCTGGGCACGCGCCTGGGCATCCCGGTCACGATCTCGACCGACCCGCGCCACCACTTCACCGACAACCCGGGCACCGCGATGCTGGCCGGGGGCTTCTCGCAGTTCCCGGAGACGTGCGGGCTCGCGGCGATCGGCGACGAGAAGCTGGTCCGCGACTTCGCCGACATCATGCGCCGCGAGTACCTCGCGGTCGGCATCCGCGTCGCGCTGCACCCGCAGATCGACCTGGCCACCGAGCCGCGCTGGGCGCGCATCAACGCCACGTTCGGCGAGAACGCCGAGCTGACCGGGCGCATGGTCGCGGCGTACATCGAGGGCGCGCAGGGCGGGAAGCTGGGCCCGGACTCGGTGGCCACGATGACCAAGCACTTCCCGGGCGGCGGACCGCAGAAGGACGGCACCGACCCGCACTTCGCCGACGGGCGCGAGCAGGTCTACCCGGGCGACAACTTCGCCTACCACCTGGAGCCGTTCAAGAAGGCCCTGGCGGCGGGCACCTCGCAGATGATGCCGTACTACGGCATGCCGGTCGGGACCGACCTGGAAGAGGTCGCCTTCGGCTTCAACAAGGGTGTCATCACCGGCCTCCTGCGCGAGGAACTGGGCTTCGACGGCATCGTGTGCACCGACTGGGGCCTGATCAGCGACGCCGAGATCTTCGGTACGGCGTACCCGGCCCGCGCCTGGGGCGTCGAGCACCTGACCGAGCCCGAGCGCGTGCAGAAGGTCATCGAGGCCGGCTGCGACCAGTTCGGCGGCGAGGCCTGCCCCGACCTCGTCATCGCCCTGGTGCGCGACGGCAAGGTGAGCGAGGAGCGCATCGACGTCTCGGTGCGCCGCCTGCTGCGCGAGAAGTTCGTACTCGGCCTGTTCGAGAACCCGTTCGTGGACGTCGAGGCCGCGGACGCGATCGTCGGCACCCCCGAGTCGCTCGAACTGGGCCTCGCCGCGCAGGCCCGGTCGGTCACCCTGCTCAAGAACGGCACGGACGCCCCGGTCCTGCCGCTCGCGCAGGGCACCAAGGTGTACGTCGAGGGCGTCGACGCCGAACTGGCCGTCGCGTACGGCACCGTCGTCGCCGCGCCCGAGGACGCCGACGTGGCGATCCTGCGCACGCGCACCCCGTGGGACCCGGCGAACGGCCCGTTCGAGGCGTTCTTCCACTCCGGTTCGCTCGCCTTCGGCGAAGCAGAGCTGGCCCGCATCCTCGAACTGTGCGGCAAGGTGCCGACCGTCGTCGACATCTACCTGGAGCGCCCGGCGGTCATCCCGGAGATCGCCGAGGCGTCCGCGGCGCTGGTGGCCAACTACGGCGCGGCCGACGGCCCGCTGCTGGACGTGCTGTTCGGGCGCCGGACGCCCGAGGGCCGACTGCCGTTCCAGCTCCCCCGTTCGATGGCCGACGTCGAGGCGCAGCGCTCGGACGTGCCGAGCGACGGCACGGACGCGGTCTACGAGTTCGGCCACGGGCTGTCGTACTGACAGCCGCGGCCGGGCCGTCCCGGAAACCGCGCGACCCCGCGGCGGAGTGTTCCGCCGCGGGGTCGTCGCGTTCCCGGGCGGACGGGCACACTTGGGGTCACGGCGGGGCCGGCCGGGCCCGGGCGGGCTCGGCGGCGGCGCGGCGGAGGGGGCGGGCGATGACCGGATACAGCCATCAGAAGGACGACGTGCTCAAGCGGCTGCGCCGCATCGAGGGCCAGGTACGCGGCCTCCAGCGCATGGTGGAGAACGACACGTATTGCATCGACGTCCTGACCCAAGTGTCGGCGGTGACACGGGCGTTGCAGTCGTTCGCGCTCACTCTGCTGGACGAGCACATGGCGTGCTGCGTGTCGGAGGCAATCGCGGGCGGCGGCGAGGACGCCGAGGAAAAGGTACGCGAAGCCTCGGCCGCCATCGCACGCCTGGTGCGGTCGTAGAGGTGCGCTCGGCGGTCGGCGGTCGGCGGTCGGCGGTCGGCGGTGGGCAGGGTGCGGGTGTGCGGGCCGGCTGGCGGGCTGGCGGGCTGGCGCGTGAGTTGGCGTGCGGGCGTTGCGGTCGAACGGGGTGTCGAACACTGTGGACCTTCGCCGATTCGGGCGGTTGCGGGGCGGGTTCGGCACCACGCGGCGGCGACAGACGTTCCCGAGATATGGGAAGGGTCACGCGGGAGGGGACCGATGGGCGGGCAGCGTGAGTAGGGATCGGTCCAGGCGCGCGGCCCGGCGCCATGCATGCAGCGCGAGTGTCGTGTGGTCGCAACCGGCGCGATTGGATGCGCCGGGTCCTGGTCCGTTGCGCGTTGCGGCGTGACGTCCCGGTGCGCTGCGGCGCGAGGCTCGGTCAGGCTCCGGCGGGGTTGGTGCCTGTTGCCTGCTGCTTGACGTAGCGGCTCCACGGGCGCAGCAGCACCGGTCGGGTCCACAGCAAGTGGCCGCCGCCGGGCGGCGAGACGACGCCGCCGCGCGCGGGATCGCCCGCGAACCACACCTTCGAGCCGTCGCACGGCGCGAGCCGGCGCGCGCGGCGTGCGGTGGCGACGACCGCGAGCACGTGCTGCGCGCCGTCACGTGCGGGGTCGATGAGCACCACGACCGACTGGTTCCCCGCGGTGGGATACGTGGCGGGCGCGTGGAAGCGGCAGGCACAGGCGACCCACGGGTGGCGGGCCAGCACGCGGTGCATGCGCGCGGCCTGCACTTGCGTCACGAGGCCGAACACCCCGGCGCAGCCCGCCGCGAGGATGGTCGCGAGGGTCCATACCGGCGGCAGGTCCGTCTGCCGCTCCAGGATCCAGGCCGCGGCGTAGAGCGCCCCGCCGAGCAGGATCAGCGACCAGGCCCGGAGCCGGTATCCGCGCAGCGCACGACGCGTACCCGGTTCGGCCAGCGCCGACCCCTCGGGCGGCGTCGGCACCAGGGACTTCATGGCCGTCAGCCTATGGCCTGACCGGCGGGTCCTGACCGGCATGTGGAGCGGTGGGCGGCACAGACCTCGGGTGGCCTGCCTCAGGCGCCTGCCACGGCGGGTCGCGGCGCGCACACCGCGGCCTTCGGCCGGGACGGTTGCACCGGCTAACTCGCCACGAACTACCAGGCGCCCGCTACGCCGCTGCCATCTTCCTTCGGCTCCAACCGTTATCCGTCAGTCGTCAGCGCCGAGGCCGCCCGCTACAACCAGCTCTCGCCCGCTGAATTCGCCGGTGAGCATGGGCATGGCGGCAGCGATCGCTTCCTTGGCCTCGGGCAACTGCAGCGATGCGTCGTGGTGGTCCTTCGATTGCCAGACCTCCATGACCACGATCGTGTCCGGATCATCGGCGGCCATGCTGACGACGTAGCTCTCGCAGCCCAGCTCGCGGAGACTCTCGACTCCGGAGAGCAGGATCGCCACGACGCCGTCGCGCATGCCGGGCTGGGTCTTCATCGTGCCGATGTAGCCATACGTCATGCCAAGCCGCCTTCCTCGGAGCTGCCGTGACTCGGCACCATCATGGCCGACCCTCCAGCCAGCGCACTCGGCCGCCGCCGCAACGAGGTGCACCGCCCAATCAACCTGCCGGGAGTCAGGCTTTGCGAGCGTGGCCGAAGTAGGTCACCTTCGGAGGGGAGCTTGGAGCAAGGACGAAATCCACCCGTCGTGCGATCTCTTCGTCGTCGAGCTTGCCGCGGCGGCGGGCAAGGGTGGCTGCAACAAGCGCGCGCCCACTCACAGGCTTGAAGCCGCAGATTTCCTGGTCGCGGAATCCCTCGGATGCCAGTGCGGCGGTTACGGCACTCGGCGGACGCAGCCTCGCGGACGTGTAGCGGTCCGGCGGCATGATGCGTGTCGGAGGAAATTTCTGGAAGGCGCCCAGGTACACCAACTTTGCGATGCCTGTGCGGTTCACCGTGTCATAGATCACCACGCCTCGTGACTGCACCAACGCGCCGATGGCCGAAGTCACCTCGTGAAGGTCTTCGGAGACCTCCAGAGTGTCGGCGACGTAGACCAGGGCGTACGTGTCGCCTGCCGCAGCCAGCTCATCCGCCGTCGCGGTCAGGTAGCGCACCGGCGGTGTCGGTTGGTCGACCGCGGCGAGAGCGGCGTCGGTGGCGCGCTGCGAGGGATCCGCGGCGGTCACGGAGAACCCGCGCCCGGCGAGGGCCCTGGCGAGGAGGCCGCGTCCGCTGCCGATCACCAGCACCGGGCTGCCCGGCGCGAGGGGATGCCGGGCAAGGACGTCCTCGATGTACGTCATCCGGACCTTTTGAAACGTGACCGCACGGATGTGGCGACCGTCGATGGCGTTGGGCGCGACGGAATCGAGTTCGACGAGCGGGGGATGGGCCACGGTGCCTCCCGATGACAAGGTGAGTTTCCTGAAGGTGAGTTCCCTGAAGAAACTCGTCAGTGACAGCCTAGGTTCCCAGAGGGAACCTGGCTAGACTGCCTGCCATGACCAGGAAGCCGCTGGCCGACGTGGCCTGCTCCATCGCGCGGGCCACCGACCTTTTCGGTGACGCGTGGACTGCGCTGATCATGCGAGACGTGCTGGTCGGGGTCACGCGCTTCGATGACCTCGCGCACGACCTGGGGATCTCCCGCAAGGTCCTCGCCGCCCGTCTGGCGCGGCTGGTCGACGAGGGCGTGCTGACCCGGGAGCGCTACCAGGACCACCCGCCCCGAGAGCACTACCAGGCGACCGCGAAAGGCGAAGACCTGTACCCGGTGCTCTTGGGCCTCATGGCCTGGGGCGACCGCTGGTACGGCGAGCCCGCCGGGCCGCCGACGCGCATATGGCACACCACCTGCGGACGGGACACCAACGCCGTCGCAGTTTGCACGCACTGCGGTGAGCCCCTCACGGTGCACAACTCGGACCAACTCCCCGGGCCCGGCGGCCGCGTGGGTCCAGGCACCCGGGTTCTCGGCCCGTTGATCGCCTCACGTGCGGAACGACGGCAATCCCCTGGGACTGCCGTCGCCGACCCCGACGGGCAGACCGCGCCCTAGGCCTGCATCGGCGCGGGATCCGCACGGTCATCCACGAAACTGCGGGCCAGCAGGTCAAACGGGCACGGGGGGCGACACGCGGAGGACCGGCTAACTGACAGGCGTGGCAACGGACGGAGCGACGGGCGAAGCAACCGGCTCACCGACAAACCGGGCGACCGGCGAAGCGACAGGCGAGGCGACAGGCGAAGCGACGGGCGAAGCGGTGGAGGAAGCACCCGGCGCAGTGACCGGCCGGGTGACTCGGAACAGGCTTCCGGTCAGGCAGCCGCGCGCGGTGTGTGTGCCGACGACGACCCATGCGGCGACGAGTGCCGCGTACAGTGCCACGGCCAGTGCCTTGAACGCCGTCGAGCCGGTGTGCGCGGCCAGGCCGGCGGCGCCGGTGACGCAGGTGCCGAGCGGGAAGGTGAAGCCCCACCACGTCATGGCGAACGGGAGTTCGGTGCGGGCGGTGCGCAGCGTGATCGCCGCGGCGAGGACCAGCCACAGGAGGGCGAAGCCGAGCACCGGCACGCCGTACACGACGGCGAACGCCTCGAACGCACGTGCCTGTTCGGCGGGGACGGCCAGGTGCGCGACCGACCCGAGGGTGTTGGCCGCGGTCACCGACTGGCCGAGCGGCCCCAGCACGATCCACAGCGTCGGCACCATGACCGCGGGCCCGGTGCGGTGCAGGAGCAGCCTGGTCCAGATCAGCGGCAGCAGGGCGAGGGTCGCGAGCAGGCTGATGCCGAACATCGCGTAGCAGGCCAGCATCAGCCCGAGGCGGGCCTGTCCATGCGCGATGTGCGGGATCAGCAGGGGGCCGGTGGCGGCGGAGACCATGGGCGGCACGACCGGCATGAGCCAGGTGGCGAACACGCTTTCGAGGCTCAGCGTGTGCCGGGTGATCATGAGGTACGGGACGAGCACGGTCGAGGCGAGTCCGACGAGCGTGCCGAGCGTCCACAACACCGTGCCGATGCCGAGGGCGGTCGAGGTGCCGAGCAGGTCGGGGCCGAAGGTGACGGTGCCGGCGGCCACCGTGAGCAGGGCCATCGGCGGCGCGCCGTAGAAGGGTGCCATTGCCGGGTTGAGTGCGTGTCCCCGGGCGGTCTCGCGGTGCCGGGTCCAGTGCACGGCGGTCGCCGCGACGAGGGCGACGAGCATCGCGGCGGCGAGCAGCCAGACCGCGAAGGCGAGGGTGTGCAGCCCGGTGATGTGCACGGGCAGCGTGGCGGCGGCGTTGGCGACGATGCCGGTGCCCATGACGGCCGCGAACCAGTTGGGGCCGATGCCGCGGAACGCGTCGGCGGGGCGGTCGAGCTCGCGGAGGAGGCGGGGGCGGGTCACGGCGGTCGTGCTCATGGCTCCAGCCTGGTCCGGCGGGGCGGCCCCCGGTAGCGGCCTCGCGTCGATGAGGTCATAAGGCGGCCTTATGGCCGGTCTCGTACGCTGGTGCCGTGCCCCTCTCTTCCCGCATGCCCGACCTGCCCGCGCTCGAACTGCTGCTCGCGGTGGCGCGGCTGGGCTCGCTCGGCCGCGCCGCAGCGGAGGCGGGGATCTCGCAGCCCGCCGCGAGCGCGCGCATGCGTACGCTCGAACGCCTGGCCGGGGTGCCCCTCCTCGAGCGCACGCCGCGCGGTTCGGTGCTGACCCCGGCCGGTGTACTGGTCACCGAGTGGGCGGGGCCGCTGCTGGACGCCGCCGACGAACTCGACACCGGGCTGGCCGCCCTGCGCGAGGACCACAACACCCGACTGCGCGTCGAGGCGAGCCTGACCGTCGCGGAGTACCTGCTGCCGCGCTGGCTGGTCGCCCTGCGCGAGGCGCTGCCCGGTGTCGCGGTGTCGCTACGGGTCGGCAACTCGACCGATGTGGCCGCGCGCGTGCTGGCCGGCGAGGCCGACCTCGGGTTCACCGAGGGCGTACGTGCGCCTGGCGGCCTGGACTCGGCGGTGGTGGCGCACGACCGGCTGACCGTTGTGGTCGCGCCCGGGCACCGGTGGGCGCGCCGCCGCTCGCCGCTCCCGGCGGCGGAACTCGCGGCAACGCCTTTGGTGCAGCGCGAGCCCGGGTCGGGGACGCGCGAGGTGTTGGCCGCGGCGCTGGCCCGGCACGGCACGCCGGCCGCCGACCCGCTGCTCGAACTGGCCTCCACCACCGCGCTGAAAGCCGCCGCCGTCTCGGGTGCCGGGCCCGCGGTGCTCAGTTCGCTCGCGGTCGCCGACGACATCGCCTCCGGCCGTCTCGTCGCGGTGGAGGTCGCGGGCCTGGCGTTGTCGCGTTCGCTGCGCGCGGTGTGGCCGCACGGCACGCACCCGACGGGTCCGGCACGGGAGTTGCTGTCGCTCACTCGAGGCACCGCGTGACCGCGGGCGCACCGCGGCTGGGCGGACGCCGCGGCTACCGTGGCGGAATGCCGACCGCCCTGCTGCTGCCCTGCGACCCGCTCAACCCGCGGCGGGCCGACCCGCACTTCGCCCGCGAGGCGGCCGCGGCGCGCGAACTCGGCTGCGCGGTGGCGTACCTCGACCACGATGCGGCGGCACGCGGCGACGTGTCCGAGGCGGTCGCCCGCGTACCGCGTGGGCTCGGCGATGTCCGGTACCGGGGCTGGATGGTCACATCGGAGGCCTACGCTGCGCTCGACGCCGCGCTGCGGTCCCGCGGCGCCCGGCCGCTCACCTCCCCTGCCGCCTATCAATCGGCCCATGAGCTCCCGGGCTGGTACGAACACTTCCGCGACCACACCCCGGCGAGCCGGATGATCCCCCTCCCTCCCGGCGGACTCCCCCGCGAACTCCCGTCCGCAGCCCGGCTCGCCGCGGAGGCGGCGGCCCTGCCTCCCGGGGCCGGGATCGTGAAGGACTGGGTCAAGTCCCGCAAGCACGAGTGGCACACAGCGTGCTTCGTACCCGACCTGACGGACACCGCGCACTTGGCGTCGGTGGTCGGCGCGTTCCTGGACGGCCAGGGCGAGTTCCTGGTCGGCGGCGTCGTGCTCCGTGCCTTCGAGCAGTTCACCGGGCCCGAGGCACGCGTGTGGTGGGTCGACGGGGAGCCGGTGTTGGTGACGCCGCATCCGGATGCTCCGGACACCCCGGCCGACGCGCTGCCCGACGTTCTGGACACGCCTGCCGTACGGGCGGCCGTACGCGCGCTCGGCGCTTCGTTCGTGACGACCGATCTCGCCCGACGCGCGGACGGTGTCCGGCGGATCGTCGAGGTGGGCGACGGCCAGGTGAGCGACCTGCCGGCGAGCGCCGATCCGGCGGACCTGCTGCGCCCGCTGCTGGTCGGTGGGCCGGGCGCGTAACTCGCCGTGCCACGCTGAGGAGTCACGCGGGTCACGCGGGTCACGCGGGTCACGCCTGGAGGACGAGGGTGGTCACCGTCCCGTCGACCCGGGCCGCGGCCGCCGGGGCGTGCAGTGTGCGGCTGAGGAACACGCCCGGTGTCATGCCGGTCGCCGTGCGGATCTCGCGGTTCAGGTGCGACTGGTCGTAGAAGCCCGCGCGCGAGGCTATTTCGGCCAGCGGGCGTCCCGCGACGAGCAGTCGCATCGCGTGTTGCAGGCGCAGCACGCGTGCGGCGGCCTTGGGTGCGAGGCCGAGCTGTTCGCGGAAGCGTCGCTCCAACTGCCGTTCGCTCCAGTCCAGCTCGCGCGAGAGATCGGCGATCGGCATGGTGCCCGCCGAGCCGACGAGCAGGTCCCAGGCCCGCAGTATCCGGGGCGCGGGCCCCGGGCCGTCCTCCACGCGGCGCAGCAGGGAGCGGTCGAGTTCGGTGAAGCGCGAGGGCCAGTCGGGGATTTCGGCCAGTCGGTCGGTGAGGCGGCGCATCGTGGTCCCGGCGACGTCGGTGGGGTCGACGAGGCGTTCGGTGAGTTCGTGCATGGGCACGCCGAACATCGCGTACGCCGCCCACGGCCGCATGACCACCTCGATGCCGTGCACGGTCCCCGAGTGCACCCCGATGACCGAGTTCGTCCGTATGCCGGCCAGCAGCGACGTGTACGTCTTCCGCGGCGCGCCCGCCGGGTCGGCGGCCCGGCCGGCTCCGACGGCCCCGATGGTGATGCGGTGGTCGAAGCCGAGCAGCAGGGTCGCGAAGCCGACCGGGAGTTCGAGGCGTTCGCGCGGTCGCCCGGCGTGGATGCGGAAGCCCCGGTAGAACTGCACGCCGGGACGTAACCGCGGGTGCGGCGGGACCTGCACGACCTCGTGCAGGGGCGACACGACAGAGCGGTACGGCATGGCCGGCCTCCGGCGGGATCCGAGCGAGCCCTTCCGTCACCTGCCCCCTGGTGCCGGGGCGTACGACCGTGCCAAGACGGGGACGTCACGGGGTTGCGGGAACGCTCGGGATGCTAGCGACGCCGCGACCGTACGGAAAGACCCCAACCGGGGGTCTTGGGTGTGTTCTGTGCCATCTTGGCGGAACGTTTGCGTCCGTTTCCGCCCAGCCTGCCTCCGCACACCGTTCAGCATTGGCCGGAATACGATCAGTTTCGGTCAGCGACCGGGTCGGCCGCCGCATCGCGGTACGCGGCCCGCAGCTCGGTCTTCTGCACCTTCCCCGTGGCGTTGCGCGGCAGCACGTCCACGACGGCAATGCTGCGCGGCACCTTGAAGTTCGCCAGCCGCGCCCGCAGCCACGCGCCGATCTCCTCCGGGTCGGCCTCGGCCCCCGGGCGCGGGATGACGTAAGCGCGCCCCACCTCGCCCATCCGGTCGTCCGGCACGCCGATGACCGCGGCCTCCGACACCGCCGGATGACGGGCCATCACCTGCTCCACCTCGGCGGGCGACACGTTGAACCCGCCCACGATGTAGATGTCCTTGAGCCGGTCGGTGATCGCGAGGTTGCCGCGCGCGTCGAGGTGTCCGATGTCGCCGGTGTGCAGCCAGCCGTCGAGGTCGATCGCCTCGGCGGTGGCCTCCGGGTCGTCGAGGTAGCCGCGCGTGACGTTGTAGCCGCGCACCCAGATCTCCCCCGGTTCGCCGACCCCGACGTCGTGGCCCTCGGGGTCGACGACGCGCACCTCGACGGACGGCAGCGCGCTGCCGCTCGTCGCGGCCACCGTCGCCGGACTGTCGTCGTCGCGGCACATCGTGGCGGTGCCGTGGCACTCGGTCATCCCGTAGGCGGTGATGAAGTTGGTGAACGGCAGTTCGGCGAGGCAGCGTTCCACCAGGCGCACCGGGACGACGGCCGCGCCGGTCGCGGCGAGGCGCAGCGAAGACAGGTCGTACCGCGACCGGTCCGGGTGGTCCAGGAGCGCGGAGAACACCGTGGGGGCGCCGATCAGGACGCTCACCCGCAGCCGGTCCACCAGCTCCAGCACGGTCGCCGGGTCGAAGACCGGCAGCGGCAGGATGGTGGCCCCGCGGATCAGACAGGACAGGATCGCGGACTGGCCGCCGGTGTGGAAGAACGGCAGCGGGACGAGGTAGCGGTCGCCCTCCTGGATGCCCCAGATGCCGCTGTACGCCGCGTACAGCCGGACCAGCGCCCGGTGGTGCAGCAGAACGCCCTTGGGGCGCCCGGTGGTTCCCGAGGTGAAGATGATGTGCGAGATGTCGGTCGGCCGGATGCCGTCGAGGACGCCGAGTGCCTGTTCCTCGTGCACCTGGTCGTACGCCGCCATGAAGTCGTCCCACGGCGAAGGCCCGTCACCGTCCACGCGCGGACCGGCGCCGGAGATGTCGACGACGTACCGCAGCAAAGGCAGGCCCGGTACGGGAGTTCCCTCGGTGCCCCCGGTGCCTTCAGCGCCTTCAGTGCCCTGGGTGCCTTCAGTGCCCTCGGCATCCGCAGCCGGCGCACCCGACCCGGTCCCGGCCGCCGCGGCGGCAGTCGGCGCGGCGGCATTTGCCCTAGAGGCAGTCCGCGCGAGGTCAGTTGCCCCGGAAGCAGCTGACCCGGCGGCGTCGCGCAACGCGCCGAAGTAGTCGTACCCCAGGAAATCCTGGTGCACGAAAAGCGCCACGGCCGCGGAACGGCGGAGCAGGTCGGCGGCCTCCTCGCCCCGGTAGCGCGTGTTGACGGTCACCACGGTGGCGCCCGCGCTGATAGTGCCGAGCGCGGCGACCAGCCACCGCGCCGAGTTGGGCGCCCAGATCGCCACCCGGTCACCGGGACGGACCCCGTGCGCGATCGCGGCCCGCGCGAAGTCGAGGACCTGGTCCCCGAGCTGACGGAAGGTCAGCGTGACGTCGCCGTCCACCACCGCCTCGGCGTCCTCGTAGCGGTCGGCGGCCGACCGTACGAGATGGGCGACGGTCTGCTTCATGGGTGTGTCCTTCCGAGTGCCGCAAGCCGGTCGGCGAGGACCTTTCCGACCTCGTTGCGGGGCAGGGCGTCCACCGTGACATACCGAACCGGAGCCTTGAAGGGGGCGAGGTGCGCCCGGCACCATGCGTCGAGTTCGGCGGGGTCGGGCGGGCGCGGTCCCCGGGGCACGACGAAGGCGCAGGGCACCTCGCCGAGGCGGTCGTCGGGGATCCCCACCACGGCCGCGTCGGCGACCCCCGGGGCCAGCCGCAGCACCTCCGCGACCTCCGCGGGGAACACCTTGAGGCCGCCACGGTTGATCATGTCGGAGACCCGCCCGTCGATCCACAGGAAGCCCTCCGGGTCCACCCGGCCGACGTCGCCGGTGCGGAACCACCCGTCGGCGGTGAGGCGTTCGCCGAGACCGCCCCCGTCGGCGTAGCCCGATGCCATCGCGGGTGTCCGCACCCACAGCTCACCCGAACCACCGGTACCGGCCTCACCGCCCTCGGCGTCCACGATGCGCAGCGCGACCCCGTCGTGCGGGCGGCCGACCGCACCGAGTTTGGACTCGCCGAACTCGCGGGCGTCGGCGGCGTTCCAGCCGACGATCTCGCCGCCGATCTCGGTCTGGCCGTAGCAGTTGAGCACAGTCACGCCGAAGCGGTCGCGGAACCGGCGGGCCTGGAACGGCGACAGGGGTGCGGTGATGCTCCGCACGTACCGCAGGGGTGCCAGGTCGCCGATGGCCTCGTCGTCGGTGAGCATCACCATCGCGGCGGGCGGCAGCACGACCGAGCGGATCCCGAACCTGCGGACATACGCCACGAACCGCGTTGTGTCGAACCGCTCCATGAGCACCACCGGAGCGCCGACGCGAAACGCGAAGAGCACGTTGTAGATGCCCGCCCACAGGGACATGGAGGTGGGGATGAGGTTGGGCATCGGTACGGCCGGGCGGGCGCGCCCGGATCCCACCAGGCGTGCGAGAACCGGCTCCAGGAGTGCCGAGATTCCGCTGTGGCGCAGCAGAACGGGTTTGGGGCGTCCGGTGGTTCCGGAGGTGAACTGGATGAGGGCGGTGTCCGGGTCGTGCGTGGGAGCCGGGTCCGCGCCGGGCTCGGGGCTGCGTGCCGGGACGGGCGGGGACCAGGTGAACGCGGCCCGCACACCGTCGGTTTCGGCCGTGTCGGGCGCGCCGGGTGTGCCGGGCCTGTCGGTGGTGCCCGGTGTATCGGCCGTGCCGGGCACGGTGGCCGTGCCGGCCACGCCGGACGGGGCGGCGTCGGCCAGGACGACCGGGTGGCCCGGGAAGCGTCCGGCGCCCGCCCGGTCCGTGACGACCAGCGCGGGCCGTACCTCGGCCAGCACGCGCGCCACCTCGGCGTCGGTCAGGCGCGGATTGAGCGGGACGTACACCGCGCCCGCCCGCCACACTCCGAACAGCGCGGCGATCGCCTCGGCGCCGTCGCCGGGCATGACCGCGACCGCTTGCCCCTCGCGTACGCCCGCTCCGCGCAGCACCCCCGCGAGCGCCCACGCCGCGTCACGGAGCGCGGCCCGGGTCACCTCGCGGGTGTCGGTGTAGACGGCCGTCGTACGCGCGTCGTCCTCGCGCGGCGCCAGCAGGTCGGTCAGCCGCACGCGGCACCTCCGGACGGCAAGTCGGGGCGGTCGGCGGCCTCTTGGCGGCCGCTCATGTCTCCGCGTCGTTCCCGGCCAGGGGCGGTGCCCACTGCGGCTCGCGCTTTTCGGCGAAGGCGCGGGGGCCTTCCTCCTGGTCCGGGTGGCCCCACATGGAGACGAGTTCCTTGGCGCCGGCCTTGCACGCGTCGGTGAGGCCGAGTTCGAGCGCGCCCCACAGGGCGCGCTTGGTCGCGGCCATCGCGGCGGGCGAGTTCCGGGCGATCTTCTCGGCGAGTTCCTGCGCCACGTCGCGCAGCCGCTCGGGCGGGTCGACCACCTCGCCGACCATGCCGAGTTCGAAGGCGCGCCGGGCGGACATGCGCTCGTGACGGCCCGTCAGCGCCATCCGCATCACCGCCTCGAACGGCATCTTGCGCAGCAGCCCGATCGCCTCGATCGCCACCACCTGCCCGACCGAGACGTGGGGGTCAAAGAACTGGGCGTCGGATGCCGCGATCACGATGTCCGCGTCCGCCACCCAGTGGAACCCGCCGCCCGCGCACAGCCCGTTGACCGCCGTGATGACGGGCTTCTCCACCCCCTGGTGCCAGGCGGTGAAGTGCACGTCGAAGTCCTCCATGGACTGCCGGTAGCGCTCCATGCCGACGCCGTCCCCGGCGATCTCGGCGACGTCCACCCCGGTCTGGAAGGCGCGCCCCTCCCCGGTGTGCACGATCACCCGGACCTCGGGGTCGGCGTCCAGTGCCTTCCAGGCCACCGCGAACTCGTCGCGCATCGCGCTGTTCATGGCGTTGAGCCGGTCCGGCCGGTTGTTGACCAGCCAGCCCACGGGGCCGCGCCGCTCCAACCTCAGGTACTCCAGATCGGGGTAGGTCACCGCGTCGTCCCTTCGTCGCTCTTGCGGGTCTCTCGCGCGTCATCTGCCGGCGGCTCGGTCGGAGGCTCCGTCGGAGGTTCTGTCTGCGGCTCGGTCGGAGGCTCGGTCAGATGCTCTGTCAGAAGCTCTGTCGGACGCTCTGTCAGAGGCTCTGTCAGAAGCTCTGTCGGAGGCCGGGGCACACCTGGTCGTTCCAGCGCCCGCCACAACGCGGCTTTGGCCGCCGCGAGCCGTTCGGGTGGATTGCGGGCGATGGTCAGGGCCAACTCCCGGGCGGCGTCCCGCAGTCGCTCGGGCGGTTCGACCACCTCGCCGACGATGCCCAGTTGGTGCGCGCGCCGGGCCGACAGCCGTTCGTGACGGCCGGTCAGCACCATGCGCATGACGGGTTCGAACGCGGCGCGGCGTACGAGAGTGACGGCCTCGGACGCGGACACCTGCCCCACCGTGACGTGCGGGTCCAGGAACACCGCGTCGGACGCCGCCAACACGACGTCGGCGTCGGCGACGAAGTGCAGTCCGCCGCCCGCGCACACGCCGTTGACGGCGACGACGACGGGCTTGGCGACCTTGTTGTGATGGCCGGTCAGGCGTAGCTCGGAGCGCTTCGTACGCCGGGACTGCTCGCGCAGCGCGGCGGGGTCGCGGGCGAGCTGCGCGACGTCCAGTCCGGTCTGGAACGCGGCGCCGTTGCCGGTGTTGACGATGACCCGTACGTCCGGGTCGTCGTCCAACTCCCGCCACGCATACTCCAGTTCCTCCAGCATCGCGGCGTCCATGGCGTTGCCCCGGTCCGGCCGGTCGAAGACCAGCCAGCCGACGGGTCCTTCGCGTTCCACGACCAAGCGCGTGTAGCGCCGGTCCGATGGGGTGCCCGTGGTCGCAGCCGTCATGGGTCAGCTCCGGGGGATCTCGCGCCAGGGCGTGTGGAGCCAGGGATCGGGTTCGCGGGGCAGTCCCAGGACACGTTCGGCCAGGATGGTGCGGTTGACCTCGGAGGTGCCGCCTTCGATGGTGTTGGCGCGGCTGCGCAGCATGCCCTTGACCTCGTGCGGGAGCGTGTCCTCATAAGACGCGTCGGGGTCGTGGGTCTCCCAGGCCTGTCCCCACGCGCCGAGAAGTTGCGCGGCCATGGCCTGCATGCGCTGGTTCAGCTCGCCCTGGTGGACCTTCCCGATGGAGCTTTCCGGGCCGGGTGCGCGTCCGGCCTTGACCCCGTCGCGGACGCGGTCGTTGGTCCAGGCGCGGATGCGTTCCTCGCTGTAGAGCTTCATCAACTCCTGCCGTACCACCGGGTCGTCCCAGCCGCCGGAGCGGCCTTCGGCGCTGATGCGGCGGGCCAGGGCGAGCAGGTGCGCGACGCCGGACCCGCCGATGCGGTCCACCCCGCCGGACCCGGCACCGGAGACCATCTGCCGCTCCCCCGACAACGTGGCGCCGGCGACCTTCCAGCCGTCGCCGACCGCGCCGATGCGGTACGCGTCCGGGATCCGGGCCCGGTCGAGGAAGACCTCGCTGAACTCCGACTCACCGGTCATCGTCCGCAACGGCCGCACCTGAACACCGGGCTGACGCATGTCCAGCAGGAAGTACGTGAGCCCCTTGCGCTTGGTGCGGTCGGGGTCGGTACGGGCCAGCAGCACTCCGAAGTCGGCGCGCAAGCCCCAAGTCGTCCACACCTTCTGCCCCGTCACCAGCCAGTCGCCCGACGCCGGGTCCTGTTCGGCGCGGGTGGCGAGGGAGGCGAGGTCCGATCCGGCGCCGGGTTCGCTGAACAGCTGGCACCAGAACTCCTCGTTGCGCACGATCGGCGGCAGGAACCGGAGCTTCTGCTCGTCGGTGCCGTGCGCGAAGATCGCCGGTGCCGCGTTGCCGAGGCCGAGGGGGTTGAGCCGGCCGAGGTTGTAGGGGCGCAGCACCTCGTCGGCGGCACGCGCCTGCTCGCGGGTCAGACCAAGGCCGCCGTACTCCGGCTCCCAGGTGGGGGCGACGAGGCCCGAGCGGCCGAAGACCGGGTACCAGGCCTCGTATTCGGCGCGGGAGCGGACCTCGCGGATCGCGGCCCGGCCGCGCGGCGCGGCGGCGATCCACGCGGCGGGTACGTACCGCTCCACCCACGCGGCGACCGTCTCCGCGACCCGGGCGGGGTCGGGGAGGAGCAACCTGCCGTCGTCGTCGACGAGGTCGGCCACCGCGGTCACCGTCCCTCGAAGTTCGCGGGCCGTTTGCCGATGAACGCCGCCATGCCCTCGCGGAAGTCCCGGCTGCGCGAGGAGAGTTCCATGGCGAATCCCTCGTCCCGCAACTGTTGGTCGAGGGTCGCCGAAGCACCGTTGTGCATAAGCCACTTGGTCAGGCCGAGGGCGACGGTCGGCCCGGCGGCGAGCTGTGCGGCGAGGTCGGCGGCGGTCTTGTCGAGGTCGTCGGCGGGCACGACGCGGTCGACGAGCCCCCAGGTGTCGGCGACATCGGCTGGGACGCGTTCGCCGAGCAGCAGCATCTTGCGCGCCCGGACCTCGCCGATCCGCCGGGGCAGCAGCCAGGTGACCCCGCTGTCCGGGGTGAAGCCGCGGGCCGAGAACGGTGCCCAGAACCGCGCGTCGTCTGCGGCGACGGTCACATCGGACGCGAGGGCGAGGGCGAGGCCGATGCCGGCCGCCCAGCCGCGTACCGCGCACACGACGGGGACCTGCACGGTGAGCACGAGGGGGATGAGCCGGTGCGCCTGGGCGGGCAGGCGGCGCTGGATGCTGCCGACCCGCGGCTTGCGGCCCTCGCCCTGCGTCTCCTCGGCGGCGTTGCGCTGCACGATGTCCGCGCCGGTGCAGAAGTGCGGGCCCTGGGCGGACAGGAGGACCGCTCGGACGGCTTCGTCGTGGCCCGCGGCGTCGAGGGCGGCGATGAGGCCGGCGACCATGACGTCGTCGAGCGCGTTGCGCTTCTCGACCCGGTCGAGGGTCAGGCGCAGGATCCCGGTGGCCGGGTCGAGGGCGGTGTCGAGGCCGGGGACGGGCCGGTAGGCGTCGTTCACGGGGTCTCCTCGTCGCGGTCGCGGGCGGCGAACTGCTCGGCGGCGGCGTGCAGTGCGCCGGTGAGGTCGGTGGCGCCGCCGGGCGGGTCGGGCAGGCGTACGGCGCCGTGCTCGCGGCTGGGCAGCAGCACGGTGGCGTGGCCGGGGGTGGTGGTCGCGCCGCGCTGGTTGACCGCCGCGAGGTCCAGGTCGACCGCCGGGCGGCCGCCTTCGGCCAGGTACTTGCGGACCACGGTGCCGCGCAGCCACTGGGTGTCGCCGGTGTAGTTGAACGCGCGGAACTCGCAGTCGAGTTTCCACAGCCAGGCGTCGTCGCCCATCCAGTCGGTGCACAGGTGGATGAGCCAGTTCTCCCGCATCCGGCCGTAGTCGAACGTGGTGGCGTTGCCCGAGCGCTTGGCGAACTCCGGGTCCCAGTGGATGCGTTGCATCACGTCGGGGATGCCCTGCGGGTCGCGGTGGTAGAAGCGCGGGATGCGGCGCCGGTTGGCGGCCGCCAGGCGCAGCGGTTTGACACCGTACATGCCCATGCCCATGCCGACGTGCCAGCAGACCGTGTCCGTGACGGTGAAGGGCCCTTTGACCAATGGGCCTATGGCGTCGCCGACTTCGACGTCCTCCCACCAGCGGGGCTCGGCGCCGCGCGGGCGCTCCGCCTCGTACTGCGCCTCGATCGCGGCGATCTCCTCCTCGGTATAGGAGGCGGGTTCGACGGCCTTCTCCCGGCCGGTGCCGCGGGCCTTGGACCGCTCGGTGCGGATCATCAGGCGGTACTGGCCGCTCAGCAGCGCCCCGGTCTCGTCGCCGAAGACCTGGCCGGTCCACTCGTGCACGGCGCGTTCGGCGAATGCGCTCGCCTTGTCGTGTACGCCGACCAGCGCGTTGCGGCGGAACACCCGGCGGTTGGGCACCAGCGGCGCCCACCACTCGCGCATGCTCGCGGAGTAGAAGGCGTGCACGCCGCGCAGCGGGTCGCCCTTCATCAACGCCTTTTGCTCCTCGGCGACTTCGGCGACCTCGTCCTCGCCGATCAGGGAGTCCCCGCCGACCAGGGCGGGCGGCGCGATCGGGCTCTTCCAGCGGGTCTGCGCGCCGTAATCCGGGTCGCACCACAGAGGGTTGTCGTCGCCGTACGCCTCGGCCACGTGCCGGAACGCGTCGATGCCCGGCAGCCGGTAGTGCGGCGGCACCGTGTGCGGCTCGGGGACACCGATACGCGCACGGAGTCGATCGATCGCGGCATCCGTGATGGGCATGCTCTACCTCCTGCGTGACGCACCGGCGCAAGGCTATCTTTATAATGATTGCATCTTCAATGGGGAAGGCCGCTCTCCACACTGAGCAGCTCGGCCATCCGGGCGCGGTGCACGCTCGGCGGATCGAACAGTTCGTGGGTCGACCGGGCGCGCTTGAGGTAGAGGTGCGCGGGGTGCTCCCAGGTGAAGCCGATGCCGCCGTGCAACTGCACGGCCTCGTGGGCGGCGTGCAGGTAGGCCTCCGAGCAGTACGCCTTGGCCAGCGACGCGACCAGCGGGAACTCCGGGTCGCCGGTGGCCCACATGTCGAGCGCGCGGTAGGCGGCCGAATGCGCGGACTCCACCGAGACCAGCACGTCGGCGAGTTTGTGCTTGACGGCCTGGAACGAGCCGATCGGCCTGCCGAACTGCACGCGGTCACGTGCGTACGCGGTGGTGGCCTCCAGCAACCACCGTGCCCCTGCCGCCTGTTCGATCGACAACAGGGTGGCGGCCACGTCCAGCGTGTGGTCGACGAGTGCGGCGCCGTCCGGGGCCGCGACGCGGCGCGCGGGCACCGCGTCGAGGTCCAGGCGGGCTTGACGACGGGTCAGGTCGAGGGTGGCGAGCGGACGCCGGGTCAGGCCGACCGCGTCGGTGCGTACGGCGAACACCTGCGGGCCGTCGTCGGTCGACGCGGCGACGAGCACCAGGTCGGCGGTCATCCCGTCGGTGACGAACCACTTGGTGCCGGAAAGCGTCCAACCACCGTCACCCCGCCGCGCGGCGGACGTGTGGGACGTGTCGGCGGAGGTTTGGGCGGACGTACGCCACCGCCCGTCGGCCTCGGCGACCGCCACCGTGGCGACGGTCTCCCCCGCGGCGATGCCCGGCAGGTACGCGGCACAGGCCTCGGCGTCGCCCGAGGCCAGGATGACCTGCCCGGCGAGCGCGGTCGACAGGAACGGGCCGCACATCAGCACGCGGCCCGCCTCGGCACACACGACACCGAGTTCCGCGATCCCGCCGGCGCCGCCGTACTCCTCGGGCACCGCGAGCCCGGTGACCCCCAACTCCCCCGCGAACCGCCGCCACACGTCGGGGTCGTGGCCGACCGTCGACTCCATGGCCCGCCGCAGCGCCGCCTCGTCCGCGTGCTCGGCCAGAAACGCCCGTACGGTCCGGCGCAATTCCTCGCGCTCGTCGATTCCGCTCACACCCACGGCACACTCCTCCGCCTCTGCTCGCCGTGCTCCGCACGCCCGTCCGCAACCGGCCCGATCCGCGGATCCCACCGGGTTTCCGCCACCTGGACCGGACCCGGGAACCGATCCCCGGCCCGCCCCGTCACACCGCCATGCGAAACGACGACGGCACCCTCGGACCGGCGGGCGCGTCCCCGGGCCGGTCCACCGCAACGCCCGGACGCCGCCCCCGGCGGCGCGCGATAGCCGGGCTCGCGATCAGCGTCGGCCTGGTCGCCACCGCCTGCACCTCCGGCTCGGACGAGCCCGCGGTCAAGCCCTCGCTGTCCGCCCCGCCGCCGGGATCGGCCGGACTGACCGGCGAGGCCGCGGACTTCCGGGCCAAGATGCTGAAGCTCTCCGCGTACGACTCGTGCGAGACGCTGCTCGACGACTTCCGCAAGGGCGCGCTCGCCCGGGCCGCGCAGCCCCCGGTCATGGAGGCGGCCGGCGAGCCGGGTCCCGGCCTCACCGGCGACCGGTCGGCCGAGGACTTCGCCAACGGGTCCGCCGCGGCACCCGCCGCGCCGCCCGCCGCCGCACCGCAGGACGCCGAGAGCGGGGCCAAGGCCCCCGGCGACGGAAGCACCGCGCCCGGCTACTCCGGCACCAACGTGCACGAGCAGGGCGTGGACGAGCCCGACCTCGTCAAGACCGACGGGCGCCGGGTGGTCACGGTCGCCGACGGAACGCTCCGCGTCGTCGACGTCACGAGCCGCACGCAGACCGGCAAGCTCGCGCTGCCCGGCGGGTACGCGACCGAGATGCTGCTGTCCGGCGACCGCGCGCTGGTGATCATGCCGAACGACAAGGTGGCGTACGACATGCCCACCGGCGGCGAGGCGACCTCGTCGAGCCGGATCGCGCCGCCGCCCACGCGGTCGAAGCTGGTCCTCGTCGACCTGTCCGGCCAACCCAGGGTCCTGGGCGAACTCGCCGTCGACGGCTCCTATGTGGATGCCCGTCAGATCGGCGCCACGGCGCGCGTGGTCATCCGCTCGTACCCGCGCGGCCCGGTCGTCGACTCCCCGGGCGGCGACGACTACAAGTCCAAGTACACCAAGGCGGTCGCCAAGACCACGGTCGACGACTGGCTGCCCGGCTACACCCTCAAGACCGGGGACCGCACCAACAGCGGTCGGCTCGTGGAGTGCGGCAACGTCAGCCGTCCGGACACCGAGGCGGGGGCACCGGGCCACTCCGGCGCGTCCACCGTCAGCGTCCTGTCCTTCGACCTCGCGCGCGACCTGGGCACCGGCAGCCCGGTGACGATCGCCGCGGATGCCAACACCGTGTACGCGTCGTCCGGCAACCTCTACGTGGCGGCGAACTACCACCCGTACTACACCACCAAGTCCAAGCCCAGTGGCGGACCGATGATGTCGAGCCGCACCGCGCTCTACCAGTTCGACATCTCGGGCACCGCCGCGCCGCGGCACGTGGCGTCCGGCGACGTCGAGGGCGAACTCCTCAACCAGTACTCGCTGTCGGAGTTCGACAACCACCTGCGCGTCGCCACCACCCTGCAGCGTCAGCCCGGTGCCACCGCGCAACCGAAGAGCGGGAGCTCCGGCGGCACGGGCAAGTCCTTCCCGAACACGTCGGGTTCGGGCAGCTCGGGGTCGGGTTCGGGTTCGGGCAACTCCGGTTCGGACACGGCCGTCGCGCCGGAGATGGCGCCGATCCTGGCGACCGAGAGCGCCGTGGCGGTGCTCAAGCGCAACGGCACCGAACTCGTCCAGGTCGGCCGGGTCGACGGTCTCGGGCGCGGGGAGCGCATCTACGCCGTACGGTTCACCGGCGCCGTCGGGTACGTCGTGACGTTCCGCCGCACCGACCCGCTCTACACCCTCGACCTGGCGAACCCGACGGCACCCAGGGTGGTCGGGGAGCTGAAGATCAACGGCTACTCGGCGTACCTGCACCCGGTGGACGGCGGCAAGCTCATCGGCGTCGGCCAGGACGCCACCGACTCGGGATCCCGACTGGGCACCCAGGTCTCGCTGTTCGACGTGGCGAACCTGGCCGCGCCGACCCGGATCGCGAACTTCACCGTCTCGCAGGGCAATTCCGAGGCGGAGATGGACCCGCACGCGTTCCTGTACTGGCCGGCCACCGGGACCCTGGTGATCCCGCTGCAGGCCGGGTACGGCACCACCCGGCCGGGCGCCCCGCCGTCCGCGGGCAGCACCACCGACGGCGGCACCGGTGCGGTCGCACCCGACTTCGCGCCCGCCCGCACCCAGGCGCTGGTCCTTCGACTGCAAGGCGGCTCCTTCGTCGAGGTGGGGCGGATCAGTCACCCGTCGGCCGACTCCATGCGGCGTTCGCTGGTGATCGGTGACGCGCTGTGGACCGTCTCCTCCGGCGGCGTGATGGTCAACGACCTGGACGACCTCGGCCAGCGGGCCTGGGTGCCGTTCGCCTAGCACGTCACGACGACCCACCCTCGAACCCCGGGCCGGGGCCGCGGAAATCGGCGACTTTCCCGTACGGCGACGAGACCGCCAGGCC
>NZ_JBEZFP010000019.1:0-90620 GCF_040649515.1 Streptodolium elevatio | reverse complement strand
GCGCGGCTGAGCGCACCTGCCGCCAGGCAGATTGCCGAGGCGATCAGGCCGCCCGCGTACGCGTTGGCGGGGTCGATCGCGGCGACCGCGAAGCCCACGACGAAGGCGCCGGCCACGAGGGCGATCGAGCCGACTGCCAGGCCGCGGAAGTCACGGCCGCCGCGCGGCACCACCACGTAGCGCCAGAAGACGTACGCTCCGACTGCGGCCATTGCCGACGCGACCGACCACGGGACGCCTCCCGCGCCCGCGACCTGGTCGTCGCGGTCGTTCACCGCCGCGTGCACGACCGTTCCGGGTGCCGCCAGCAGCGCCCATGCGGCGATCAGGGCCACAACCGCCGTGAGCCTGCGTCTCCATGCCGTGGGCCGTGTCATGCGCTGTGCCATCCGCCGTCCGCCCCTTCGATTGACTCGAGCCCTCACGCATCGCGGGCCGTTGCCGAGCCGAGTCGTGTCGTCGCCGGGACAGCACTGTAGGGAAGGTTCAGCCCCCGAAGGTCACCGGCAGCCGGTCAGGTCCGCGCAGCGCGGTGGTCAGCATGCCCTTCACGCGTACTTCGGCGCCCTCTTCGAGGCGCAGGCCGGGCAGCCGCTCCAGCACCACCTTCAGGGCCACGCGCATCTCCGCGATGGCGAGGAACGTGCCGAGGCAGACGTGCGGGCCGTCGCCGAACGCCAGGGTGGCCATCGCGCGTCGGGTGATGTCGAAGCGGTCCGGGTCGGGGTACACCTGCGGGTCGCGGTTGGCGGCGGTGATGCCGAAGATCAGCGGTGTCTCGTCGGGTATGTCGATGCCGTGCCAGTCCCGCACCCGGACGGGGCACATGCGCGGCAGCAGGCCCACCGGCGGTTCCCAGCGCAGCGCCTCCTCGACGGCCCAGGGCAGGTGCTCCTCGGGTGCGGAGAGCAGCAGTTCGAGCTGGTCGGGATGAGTGAGCAGGGCCAGCAGCGCGTTCCCGAGTCCGAGGTACGTCGTGTCCGCGCCGGCCGGGAACAGCAGGCGCAGGAACGACAGGATCTCCTCGTCCGACAGCATGCGGCCTTCGTCGTCGCGGATCGTGGCGAGCGTGGACAGCAGGTCGCCACCGGGCTGCGCGCGGCGCGCGGCCACGATCGGCGTCACATATGCGGTGAACTCCGCCGACGCCCGCTCCGCCGCCTCGGGCGCGAAGGGGTAGTGGAACAGCTCGTACGCCCAGCGCCGGAACTGCTCCTCGTCGTCCACCGGCAGGCCCAGCAGGCGGGTGATCACCTGGATGGGGTACTGGTGCGTGAACTCCGCGACCAGGTCCGCGGATCCGCGGTCGGCGAAGCGGTCCACGATCTCGTGCGCGAGTGGTTCGAGGATGCCGGCGACGTGCCCGTCCATCAGCTTGCGCCGGAACGCGGGTGCCACCAACGCGCGGTTGATGCGGTGTTCCTCGCCGCTCATGCACTGGATCGTGTGGCCCAGAACGGCTTCGGTGGTCGCCGAGTAGATGGCGGCGGACGGGAACGACGCCTCGTCCTTGAACGCGGCCGTGACCAACTCGTGGGAGAGCAGCAGGAGGGCGCGGAATCCGGCGTACGGCACGACGGCGTACGGCTTCTTCGCGCGCAGGCCGGCCAGGACCGCGTGTACGTCCTCGATGTCGTCGAAGGCGAAGTCGATCCCTTCGATGTCGGGCGCGTCCATGAGATCGGGCTGATCGGAGGCGGAACTCATCGACAGCTCCTCGACATTGGCGGGATGGCGAATATTCGCCATCTCGGTGATGTATATTCGGTGCCGTTGCGGACTCTAGGCCGCGGGTGCGGCCGATTCAAGGGCGCGGGAGCATCCAGGGCGCCGGAACGGACGGCGCATGAGCGAGACCGCGGAATCCCCTTCGCCTCCCACCCACCGCGTTGTGGCCGTCGTCGAACTCCTGGCCGCCGATCCGGCGCCGCTCACGGTGGCCGACGTGACCGCGCGCCTCGACCTCAACCGGTCGACAGCCACGGCCGTCCTGTCCGCGCTGGAGGCCACCGGGTGGGTACGCCGTGACCCGGCGGCCCGCACCTATACCCTCGGCCCCGGCCTCCTGGGCGTCGCGGACGCGGTCCGGACCCGCGCGGGCGTCCCCGAATCGCTCGCGCGCGAACTCGACGCCCTGGCCGAGCGCGTCGGCTGCGGGGTGGCGCTGTCCGAGATCGGCCCGGCGCAGATCACCTTTGTCGCCGTCGCGGGTGGCCCCGAGGCGCTGCCGTCCGGCATCGCCGTCGGGACGCGCCTGCCCTTGCGACCACCCGGGGGCGCGGCCGTGATGCCGTGGCGCCCGCCCGCCGACCGCGCGGCCTGGCTCGCGCGCGGACCGGAGGGCAGCCGCGAAGAGCTGGCGGAACTGCTGGTGCTGGCCCAGGCGACAGGCGTCGCGCTGTGGCGGCCCACCGCCGAGCACGGGCAGCTTCTGGCCGTGCTGCGCGACGTCGTGGACCTGCTGGACGCGCATCCGGGGCGGGCGGACCTGCGGTCGCGCGTGCTGGACCAGTTGGTCGTGATCGGCGGACAGCCGTACACCAAGGCGGACCTCGACGACGACCGCCCGCTGCCCCTCAGCTATCTGTCCGCTCCGGTGTTCGACGGGGCCGGGCGCGCGCGGCACGAGTTGCAGATCGGTCCGCTGCGGGCGGCGGTCGGCAAGGACGAACGCGCGCGGTACATCCGCGAGTTGCAGGCCGCCGCCGAGCGGATCGGGGGAGCCTGACCGCCGCCTCGCGCCCCGTCCGGCGCGCCTCGGCACGCCCGCGCCCGGCCACGGTCCGGCCCGCCCGGGCCGTGCCCCCGGCCGCCCGGGCTGTCGCCGGACCCGGCCCGAGCGTGCCGCCGTCGGATCGCACGGGGCGAGGCGTACCGTACGGACATGCAGCTCACCAAGATCGGCCACTCGTGCGTGCGCCTCCATGCCAAGGGCATCACCATCGTCATCGACCCGGGCGCGTTCAACCCCGCCGACGTCCTCGACGGCGCCGACGCGGTCCTGGTGACGCACGAGCACTTCGACCATGTCGTGCCCGACCAACTGCGGGCCGCGCTGGCCGACAACCCCGAGCTCCAGGTATGGACGAACCCGGCTCTCGCCGCACAGTTCGCCGACCTCGGCGGCCGGGTGCTGGCCGTGACGCACGGCGACACGTTCGAGATCGGCGGCACCGGGGGCGTCCCGGTCCACGTGTACGGCGAGAAGCACGCCACCATCCACCGCGACATCCCGCTCGTCGACAACGTCGGGTTCCTGGTCGGCGGAGAGGTGTTCCACCCCGGAGACGCGCTGACCGTCCCCGACGCGCCGGTGCCGACGCTGCTGACCCCTGCCGCCGCGCCCTGGCTGAAGGTCGCCGAGGCGGCGGACTACGTGCGCGAGGTGGCGCCGCGCCGCGCGATCCTCATCCACGACGCGGTGCTGAGCGACGCGGGCCGCGAGGTGCACACGCGTCTGCTGACCGGCCTGACGGAGGGGCCGGAGCGGGACGTCGTCACCGCGACGCCCGGCGAGCCCCTCACCTTGGGCTGACCCCGACGCCGCCGACCGGGTGCGCAAAACCGGTTGGGCTCGCGCGGGAGGCGCTGTAGACAGATGGCATGAGCGACTACCGCATCCGTGCCGCGACCCGCGACGACATCGACGATGTACTGGCCTTCTGGGCCGTGGCCGCCGAAGGCACGAGCATCAGCGACGACCGGGACGGTGTGGCCGGGCTGGTCGCCCGTGACCCCGATGCGATGCTGATCGCGACGTCTGCCGCCGGTGACTCCGCCATCGTCGGTACGGTGGTCGCCGGCTGGGACGGATGGCGGTGCCACCTGTACCGGCTCGCCGTGGACCCGGCCCTGCGGCGGCGCGGCATCGGGCGCCTGCTCCTGGACGCCGCGGAACAGCGCTTCGTCGCACTCGGCGGGCGACGCGGCGATGCCATGGTCCTGGACCGCAACACCTCGGGCCGCGCGGCCTGGGCGGCGTCGGGGTATCAGCCCGAGCCGCACTGGACGCGGTGGGTCAAGCCGTTCGCGGCCGGTTGACCGGAGTCGGCACCCGCGCCGCCTCACCGGGAGCGCGGACGGGAACCGGCCGCCGTACCCGGCCTGTTCCGCGCTCCGGAGACCGAATGATCAGCGGCGGCCGAGGTCGTCGAGGGCCTTGCCGGTCAGGCGGTAGACGGTCCACTCGTCCTGCGGGGTCGCGCCCAGCGACTTGTAGAAGCCGATCGCCGGGTCGTTCCAGTCCAGGACCGACCATTCGACGCGGCCGTACCCGCGCTCGACGGCGATGCGGGCGAGTTCGGCCAGCAGGGCGCGGCCGTGGCCGCCGCCGCGCGAGTCGGGCGTGACGTACAGGTCTTCGAGATAGACGCCGGGCTTGCCGAGCCAGGTGGAGTACGACGTGAACCACAGGGCGAAGCCCTGCGGGGTGCCGTCCGCGTCCTCGGCGATGAGCGCGTTCGCGGCCGGGGTCGGACCGAACAGATCGCGTTCGAGATCCGCTTCGGTGGCGTGCACCTCGTGCGCGGCCCGCTCGTACTCGGCGAGCTCGCGTACGAAGCGCAGGATCGTGGGAACGTCGTCGCGCGTGGCGGTTCTGATCATGTGCGGCACGGTACCGGGTGGTTTGGATGGCGGGCCACGGCATTGCGGGTGGCGCATCGCACGGGCCCGTCGCCCTTGCGTCCGCACGCGCTCGCGCGTGGACTGTCCTGCGCCGGGAACCGAAGAGGCGTCACCGGCATCCCCCATGGGGGATGGCGTTCCGCACGCACCTGCCGGTCGCCCGGACCCGCCGTCGTCCCGGGCGCGGATTCGCAGTTGTCGCGTCGGGCCGCCGTCCTCCACGATGTCCTCCGGCTGTTCCCCGCACCGCCCGTCCCAACGCGCTCCGCCCTGTCCCCGCGAAGGAGTTCCCGTGACCGCCGCGCCCGTGCCCTGGACGCTCGACCACCTCACCGGCCAGGAGGTCGCCGTTCCGGCGATGCGGCAGACGATCAGAACGATATATACCGAGGTGTATGCCGAAGAACCGTATCTTCGGTCCGAGTCCGACGCCCGGGACTGGGACGAGAACGTGCTGCCCCGGCACCTGGACGCGCCCGGCTTCGCGCTCGTCTTCGCCCGGACCGCCGAGGACTCGATACCCATGGGGTTCGGCCTGGGCGTCCCGCTGCCCGCGGACAACCGCTGGTGGTCCGGCATGGTCGACCCGCTGCCCGAGCCGATGACGGTCGAGGACGGCCGGCAGACCTTCGCGGTCTACGAGTTCGCGGTACGAAAGGCTTACCGGCGCCAGGGCCTCGGCACCGCGATGCACAACGCCCTGGTCGGCCCGTGGACCGGCACGCGCACCACGCTGACGCTGCGCGCAAGTTCCCCGGCCGCGGTCGGGTTCTGGGACAGCCAGGGGTACCGCTCGGTCGGCTTCTCGCGGCCGTACCCGCTCGCCCCGCTCTACACGATGATGCTGCGCGACCACACGCCGCCCAGCGGCCGGGACGACTGACCGGCCGCGTGGCGCCTCCGCCCGGCCGGCCCTCGGGTCGGCCGGGCGGCCGGGCCCGCGGCCGGTCGCGCACGCGAGGTCACGACAGCGCGGGGATGATCCGTTCGCCGTACGCCGCGATGGTGGACTCGCGCGCGTCGTGCATCGCGTACACGGCGAACTGGTCCACGCCCAGGTCCCGCAACTCCATCAGGCGCTCCAACTGCGTCTCGACCGGCCCGATGAGGCAGAACCGCTCGACGATTTCGTCCGGGACGAACTGCGTCGACGGGTTGTCGGCCCGGCCGTGGTGCGAGTAGTCGTAGCCCTGCCGGCCCTTGATGTACTCGGTCAGCTCCTCCGGGACCGCCGACGAGTGCTCGCCGTACCGCGCCACCAGGTCGGCGACGTGGTTGCCGACCATGCCCCCGAACCACCGGCACTGCTCGCGCGCGTGGGCGACCGCGGCGGCCGTGTCCTCGCAGACGTAGGCGGGGGCCGCGACGCACACCTTGATCGCCGCGGGGTCCCGGCCCGCGCGCACCGCGGCGGCACGCACCGCCTTGACCATGTACTCGGTCAGGTACGGATCGGCCAACTGCAGGATGAAGCCGTCCGCCTGACGCCCCACCAGCTCCAGCGCCCGCGGACCGTACGCCGCCATCCACATCGGCAGGCTCGACCCCTCCCGCACCCACGGGATCCGCACGCGCGTGCCGTGCATGTCGACCTCGCGGCCCTCGGCCAATTCCTTGACGACGCGCATGGCCTCGCCGAGGCGTTCCAGCGTGGCCGGCTTGCCGCCGGGGACCCGGACCGCCGAGTCGCCGCGCCCGATGCCGCAGATGGTGCGGTCGCCGTACATCTCGTTGAGGGTCGCGAACAGCGAGGCGGTGACGGTCCAGTCGCGCGTGAGCGGATTGGTGACCATCGGTCCGACGGTGATCGTCGACGTCTCGGCGAGCACGCGACTGTAGATGACGAACGGCTCCTGCCACAAGACGACGGAGTCGAACGTCCAGCCGTGCGTGAACCCGGCGCGCTCGGCGGTCTTCAGCAGCTCGACGACCTCGGACGCGGGCGGGTCCGCCTGGAGCACCAGACCGAAGTCCATGCGCGTTTCTCTCCTTACCGGGCCCTACCAGGGCCACGCCGGGGGCCGATCACGGCGATCACACCGTCGATGCCGTTCACACCGTTCACACCGTTCACACCAGGTACTGGCAGGTGTCGCGCTTGAGGTACGAGCCGTGTCCGGCGTGCCCCGTGTACTTCCCGTCGTCCACCACGACCGTGCCGCGCGAGAGCACGGTGCGGGCCCGGCCGGTGAGTCGCCGGCCCTCGTACGCCGAGTAGTCGACGTTCATGTGGTGCGTCGCGGCGGACACCGTCTGCTCGGCGGCCGGGTCGTACACCACCAGGTCGGCGTCCGCGCCGGGCGCGATCGTGCCCTTGCGGGGGTAGAGCCCGAACATCCGCGCCGGGGTCGCGCACGCCAGCTCGATCCAGCGGCGCCGCGTGATGTGCCCGTCGAGCACCGCCTGGTGCAGCAGGTCCATGCGGTTCTCGACGCCGGGGAGGCCGTTGGGGATCTTCGAGAAGTCGTCGCGCCCGAGGTCCTTCTGGCCCACGAAGCAGAACGGGCAGTGGTCGGTGGACACCACGGACAGGTCGTCGGACCGCAGGCCGCGCCACAGGGCGGCCTGGTGCTCGACCGGCCGAAGAGGCGTGGAGCAGACGTACTTCGCGCCCTCGAAGCCGGGGCGGGCCAGGTCGTCCGTCGACAGGAACAGGTACTGCGGGCACGTCTCGCCGAACACGTTCAGGCCGAGGTCCCGGGCAGCGGTCAGTTCGGCGACGGCCTCCGCGGCCGACACGTGCACCACGTACAGCGGGCTGCCGGCGACGCGCGCGAGCTGGATCGCCCGGTGGGTCGCCTCGGCCTCCAGCAGGGCCTTGCGGACCTCGCCGTGCACGCGCGGATCGGTCCGCCCGTTGGCGAGCGCCTGCTCGATCAGCACGTCGATGGCGATGCCGTTCTCCGCGTGCATCATCGGCAGCGCCCCGTTGTTCGCGGCCTGCTGCATCGCACGCAGGATGCGTCCGTCGTCGCTGTAGAGGACGCCCGGGTAGGCCATGAACATCTTGAAGCTGGTGACGCCCTCGCTGACGAGCTGGTCCATCTCCTTGAGCACCGCGTCGTTCACGTCCGCGAGGATCATGTGGAACGCGTAGTCGATCGCGCAGTTGCCGTCGGCCTTGGCGTGCCACGCGTCGAGCCCCGCGCGCAGGGTCCCGCCGACCTGCTGGATGGCGAAGTCGACGATCGTCGTCGTGCCGCCGAACGCGGCCGCGCGGGTGCCGGTCTCGAACGTGTCGGACGCGACCGTGCCGCCGAAGGGCATCTCCATGTGGGTGTGCGCGTCCACGCCGCCCGGGATCACGTACATCCCGGTCGCGTCGACGACGCGGTCCGCGCCGGGCGCCCAGGCCTCGGCGACCTCGGGTGCGGCGAGGGCCGCGACGCGCTCGCCGTCGACCAGCACGTCGGCGTACGTCTCCTCGGCGGCGGTCACCACAAGGCCGCCGCGGATCAGGGTGCGGGCCACGTCGTCATGCCTCCGTCAGCGGGCCGTACGCGTCGGGGCGCCGGTCGCGGTAGAAGGCCCACTGGTTGCGGACCTCGTCGATCAGGCCGAAGTCGAGGTCGCGGACCACGAGTTCCTCGTCTCGGTCGGACGCGGGCTCGCCCACGAACTGCCCGCGCGGGTCGACGAAGTAGCTGGTGCCGTAGAAGTCGTTGTCGCCGTACTCCTCGACCCCGACGCGGTTGATCGCCGCGATGAAGTACTCGTTGGCGACCGCGGCCGCGGGCTGTTCGAGTTGCCACAGGTACGCGGACAGTCCGCGGCTGGTCGCCGACGGGTTGTACACGAGCTGCGCGCCCGCGAGGCCCAGCGCGCGCCAGCCTTCCGGGAAGTGGCGGTCGTAGCAGATGTAGACGCCGATCCGGCCGACCGCGGTGTCGAACACCGGCCAGCCGAGGTTGCCGGGCCGGAAGTAGTACTTCTCCCAGAAGCCCTTGACCTGCGGGATGTGGTGCTTGCGGTACTTGCCGAGCACGGTCCCGTCGGCGTCGATGACGGCCGCGGTGTTGTAGTAGAAGCCGGACTGCTCGACCTCGTAGACCGGCACGACGAGCACCATGCCCAGTTCCCGCGCGAGGGTGCTCATACGGGCGGTCGTCGGGCCCTCGGGCACCGGTTCGGCCCAGCCGTAGTGCTCCGGTTCCTGGACCTGGCAGAAGTAGGGAGCGTTGAACACCTCCTGGAAGCCCATGATCTGGGCCCCCTGCGCAGCGGCCTGCCGGGCGTATGCCTCGTGGACGTCCACCATCGACGCACCGTCGCCCGTCCACTTGGCCTGTACGAGCGCGGCGCGCACGATCTGCGGCATAACGAACCCCCTCATCGCTAGGCAAATCCCCCGCAAAGGGAAGCGACGACTGTAACTCCGTGACCTGCCCCGGGAGAAGGAGGCGGCGCCGACGAATCCATGTGTCGCGGCCTGCCCTCGCGCGCGGAGGCCGCGGCATGATGGGGTTACCGGTGGGTAGTGATCGTCGGCGACGACCCCGGTGGCACCCCGGCAGCGGCCGGGCGGTGACCGGGCAGCGACTGGGCAGCGACTGGGCAGTGATCTCGGGAGGCGGCATGGGAGCAGGACCTTTGGCGGACGGCGGGCCCCCGCTCGACCTCCGGACGGCATCGAAGACGCTGGAGGCCCAGCCGTTCAGCGTGCTGCTCGGCGCCCGCCTGACGGCCTTCGGCGACGGCGGCGCGACGATCGAGGTCGACGTACGCGAGGAACTGCGGCAGCAGAACGGGTTCGTGCACGGGGGAGTGCTCGCCTACCTCGCGGACAACGCCGTCACCTTCGCGGCGGGCACGGTCCTCGGCCCGGCGATCCTGACGGCCGGCTTCGCGGTGACGTACGTGCGTCCCGCTTCGGGTGTGCTCCTGCGGGCCCGTGCGACCGTGCTGACGTCGACGCGGTCCCAGGCGGTGTGTTCCTGCGAGATCGCGGCCGTCGACGAGAGCGGTGCCGAGCGCATCTGCGCGACTGCCCAGGGCACCGTGCGCCGCGCCCAATAGCCCAAGGCCGGCGGGCGGACCGCCCGAAGCGGAAATAATGAGTGTTGACTCTCAAATGAGAGTCGGCAATCATCACGGCGTGCTGCCGATCCCCATCCCCGTTTCCGACTTCTCCCCGCAAACCGGCCTCCGCGACGCCGCGGCGGCCGGCCCCGACCCCGGCTCCGACCCGGGCCCGGCCTCCGGCGGCGGCCTGCGCGCCCGCAAGAAGCTGCTGGTGCGGGCAGCCATCGTCGACGCCGCGCTCGACCTGTTCGCCGAGCGCGGCTACGACACGACCACCGTGCCCGAGATCGCGGCCCGCGCCGGCGTCTCGCCGGCCACCGTGGCCCGGTACTTCCCGGCCAAGGACGCCCTGCTGTTCCCGGAGCGCGGTGTACGCGTGCCCGCGCTGCGCGCCGCGGTCCTCGCCCGCCCGGCCGACGAGCCGCCGCTGCGCGCCGTCCTCGGCGCGGTGGCCCAACAGCCGCCCATGGAAGCCGAGTCGCTGCGGCGACTCGCCCTGCAACGACGCGCCATCGGCAGTTCGGCGGTCCTGCGCGGCCGCGCGCTCGGCCTGCTCGGGCAGTGGCGCGACGGCATCGCCGAGGCGGTGGCCGAACGCGAGGGCCTGTCACGCGAGTCCGCCCACGTCCTGGCCACCGCGGTCGTGGCGGTCCTGGACGACGTCACCGAGCGCTGGGCCGCCGAGGGCGCCGCGGACGGCCTCCAGGAGCGGGCGCTGGCCGCCCTGGCGGTCCTCGCCGGTGCGGCGGGAGACATGAACACCGGTTCCAGCAAGGGAGATTCCCGTGCCCGTGAATGACCGCGACTCCTCGACCGAGCCGGTCGTCGTCGTGTCCGCCGACTGCCACATAGGCCCGCGCCTCGTCGAGGACCTGCGTCCGTACTGCCCGGCCGACCTGCTCGACGCGTACGACGCGTACGTCGCCGACCCCGGCCGCTCGCGCGGCCGCTACCTGGAGCGCGAGGACGCCGTCGACCCCGACTCCCCGTGGCGGAACCGGCTCACCGACGGCCATCACGACCCCGCCGCCCGCCGCCGCGACCTGGACCACGAGGGCATCGCCGCGGAAGTCGTCTTCCACGGCAGCCAGAACGACCAGCCGGTGCCCTTCCAGACCTCGATGCTCGGCCCCAACGACGACCCGGAGCTCGCGGCGGCCGGCATCCGGATCTACAACCGCTGGCTCGCCGACGTGTGCCGGGCGGCGCCGCACCGCCACGTCGGCCTCGCGCACCTGCCGATGTGGGACGTCGACGCCGCGGTGGCCGAGCTGCGCCGGGCGGCGGACGCGGGCCTGCGCGGCGTGAACTTCCCCGCGCCGCGCCCGTGGCTGCGGCACTACAACGACCGCGCCTGGGAGCCGTTCTGGGCCGCCGCCGAGGAACTGTCGATGCCGCTGACCACCCACTCCGGGGCCGGCGACCCGACGTTGTACGCGGGCCCCGAACTCGGCGCCCTCCAACAGATCGAGTCCGGCGGCTGGTTCAGCCGCCGCGCGGCACACCACATGATCTTCTCCGGCGTGTTCGAACGGCACCCCGGCCTCGTCCTGGTCCTGACCGAGCAGCCGGGCGAGTGGTGGCCGTATCTGGCGACCGAACTGGACACCGTGCACATGTCCGCGACCCGCGGCAACCCCGGGCTCGCCGCACAGGTCCCCGAACTCCCCAGCCACTACCTGCACCGCAACGTCTACATCGGGGGCAGCTTCCTCTCCCGCACCGAGGCCGTCGGCGCGATCCGGGACGGGTACGCCGACCGCATCATGTGGGGCTCGGACTATCCGCACATGGAGGGCACGTACCAGTACCAGCGCCCCGAGACCCCCGACGCCGAGCGCGTCGCCATGGGCAAGCTGTCGATCCGCCGGACGTTCGCGGGGCTCGACAGGGATGCCGTGCGCGCGATGCTCGGCGGTACGGCCGCCAAGGTGTACGGCCTCGACCCGGCCGCACTCGCCGGCACGGCACGCGCGATCGGCGCGATGACATGGGACGAGATCGACACGCCGCTGGACACCGTCCCGGCCGGCGCCAGCCCGTTCGCCTTCCGCACCGTCGGCCCCTGGGCCTGACCGGCTCCCCGTACGCCCCGAGTACGCCCCGACCCGCGCCTCGATCAAACTCCGCACGTCGCCGCCCGCCCGGCCGCCCCCGGCCCCACCGTCCGGGGCGGGCGGCCCGCCGGGTGTGCCCTCCGGACCGACGGGAGTCCCCCATGCGTACGTCTCGAACACTTCGGCGTGCCCTCGCCGCGACAGCCGCCGCCACCGTGCTCGCCCTGGTCTCCGCATGCGGCGGAGACAGCGGCGGCTCCGGCTCCGGCCCGGCCGGCGCGTCCGGCCCGCCCCGGCAAGGCGGTTCCGCCACGATCCTGCTGCCCACCGAGGCGGCCCGCGGCCTGGACCCGACCGCGGCCGCCGTCAACGGCGTCGGCGACGGCAACCGCCTCGCCGCCGTCTACGACGTGTTGTTCTGGATGGACCCCAAGACCGGCCGGGTCGGCCCGGGAATCGGCGAGAGCATCACCGCCGCCGACGACGGGCGCGTGTGGACCCTGCGGATCAGGCCCGGCGTGCGGTTCTCGGACGGCACGCCCTTCGACGCCGAGGCCGTGCGCTTCACCTACGAGCGCCACGCCGACCCGGCCAACCGGTCGCCGCAGTTGTCGAGCGCGGCGGGCCTGCGCCTCCAGGTCGTCGAGCCGCTCGTCCTGCGCATCGAACTCCCGGCGCCCAACGCGCACTTCGACCGGGTGGTGGCGAAGAACCTGACGTACATCGGATCGCCGGAGGCCTACCGCAAGGACCCGAAGGGGTTCGGCGCCAAGCCGGTGGGGGCGGGGCCGTTCGTGCTCAGGCAGTGGCAGCGCGACGCGCAGATGGTGCTGGAGCGCAACCCCGCGTACTGGCAGCCGGGCAAACCCGCACTCGACCGGGTCACCTTCAAGGTCGTCCCCGACATCCAGCAGGCGATGGCGTCGGTGGCCACCGGAAGCGCCACCGCCATGGTCACGGTCGACTACCAGCTCATCGACAAGGGCCGCAAGGACGGCGTCACCGTCGAGCAACTCGACCTGTCCGGCGGCAAGATGGTGGTCTTCAACTCCGCCCGCCCGCCGTTCGACGACCCGCGGGCGCGGCGTGCCGTCGTCCTCGCGCTCAGCGCCGAAGGGTTCAACTCCGTGGTGTACCAAGGCAAGGCGCCCGCGGCCCGCGGGATGTTCGCGCCCGGGACGGCCTTCCACGACCCGGCGTCCCGCACCCCGGACGACGACACCGCCGAGGCGCAGCGCCTGCTGGACGCCCTCGCCGCCGAGGGGCGGCCGCTCGACTTCACCTTCACGACGTACGCGTCACCGCCGAGCGTGAAGACCGCCGAGTACATCCAGTCGCGGCTGCATACACTGCGGAACGCCTCGATGCGCATCGAGACCCTGGAACCAGGGGCCATGACCCTCAAGACCCAGATCTCCCGGGACTTCCAGGCATCGGTCTTCACCCTGTGGATCGACGACCCCGAGCCCGCGCTGTACACCTTCCTGCACAGCGGCGGCGCGACCGCGTGGACCGGCTACCGCGACGCGGACGTCGACCGGGCGCTGGACACCGGGCGGCGCAGCACCGACCCGGCGGTGCGCGCCGCGGCGTACGCGGAAGTGCAGCGCCGACTGGACGCCGACCTGCCCGTCTGGGTGTTCCAGAACGCCGTCGCGGCGCTGGCGCACAAGAACACCCTGACGGACGTCACGCTGTTCAACGACGGCACGGTGCTGTTCGACCGCCTCGCACTGCGCGCCTGACGGCACCGGCCCGCGGCGGTCGGCGTACCCGGCTCGCCCGGTGACCCGACCGCCGGCCACCGGTGCTGCGGTCAGACCTCGGTCGGCCGCTCGTTGTAGACGCCCGCGGGCTCCTGGCCCGAGAGCTTCTGGATCGCGTCCATGATCTCGTCGGTGACCTCGCGGCGGGCCTTGGCCACGTCCTTGCGGTCGTAGTGCGCCGAGAAGTCCAGCGGCTCGCCGAAGCGCACGAGCGCCTTCGGCTTGAACTTGGGGATGCGCGTGCCGACCGGCTGGACCTTGTCGGTGTCGATGACGCCCACCGGGACGACCGGGACCCGGGCGGTCAGCGCGAGCCACGCGACGCCGGTCTTGCCCCGGTAGAGCCGGCCGTCCAGCGACCGGGTGCCCTCCGGGTAGATGCCGAAGGCCATGCCGCGGTCGAGCACGCCCTTGCCGGCCTCCAGCGCCGCCATCGCGCCGCGCTTCTGCTCGCGGGGCACCGGGACCGCCCCGAGGCCCTCGAAGAACGCCCGGCTCGCCGCGCCCTTGACGCCCTTGCCGTCGAAGTACTCGGCCTTGGCCAGGAATGTCACCTGGCGCGGCGCGACAATCGGGATGACCAGGCTGTCGCAGAACGACAGGTGGTTGCTGGCGATGATCACACCACCGGTCTTCGGCACGTTCTCGGTCCCCTCGACATGGGGACGCCAAATCGCCCGCGAGGTCGGTGCGACGACGCGATGCATGAAGTGGTAGATCAGCACGGCTTCCCCCGGTCGGGTTTAGGGCAGGGGTCACCCTACCCATTCGAGGTCCTCCCATGATGAGCCGCCCACCCCTACGAGTGGTTACCAGCCAGTCACGTTGTGCGCCTCCCCGGCGCGCGCCACCGGCTGAATCCGGTCACTTGCCGCGCAAGGGGCGGAAGAAGGTCCGGATGTCGTCGACCAGCGCCTCCGGTTCCTCCATCGCGGCGAAGTGGCCGCCCGCGGGCATGTCGGTCCAGTGCGTGATGTTGTACTGCCGCTCGGCCCACCGCCGCGACGGCGTTCCGAGTTTCTCGGCCGGGAAGTACGCGCACCCGGTCGGCACCTCCACGCGCTGCCCGGCGGTCGGCGACACCGTGTGCGCGTTCTCGTAGTACAGCCGGGCCGCCGAGTGCGCCGTCCCCGTGACCCAGTACAGCGTGATGTTCGTGAGCAGCTCGTCGCGGGTGAAGCGGCTCTCCACGTCGCCGCCGCAGTCGCTCCAGCCGCGGAACTTCTCCACGATCCACGACGCGAGCCCGGCAGGGGAGTCCACGAGCCCGTGGCCCAGCGTGTACGGCTTGGTGGCCTGCTGGCGCAGGTAGCCGGCCTCGTCGCGGCCCAACTCCCGCATGCGCGCGAGCGACGCGCGTTCCGCGTCGGTGAAGTCGGCGGGGTCGTCGTCCGGTCCGGGGCCGGCGATGAGCAGGTTCACGTGCAGGCCCGCGACGCGCGACGGGTGGGCGCGGGCCAGTTCGGTGGAGACGATGGAGCCCCAGTCGCCGCCCTGTGCGCCGTACCGCGCGTACCCGAGCCGGTCCATCAGCTCGGCGAGGGCGGAGGCCATGCGCGCCGGCCCCCAGCCGGCCTCGCGCACCGGGCTCGACCAGCCGTAGCCGGGCAGCGACGGGCACACGACGTGGAACGCGTCCGGGCCGGGTTCGGTCAGCGGGCCGATGACGTCGAGGAACTCCGCGACCGAGCCGGGCCAGCCATGGCTGACGACGAGCGGCAGCGCGTCGGGGTCGGCCGAGCGTACGTGCAAGAAGTGCAGCGGCTGGTTGTCGATCTCGGTCAGGAAGTTCGGGTGGGCGTTGAGCCGCGCCTCGTGCCGCCGCCAGTCGTACCCGTCCTGCCAGTACGCGCACAGCTCGCGCAGGTACGCGGTGTCCGTGCCCGCGTCCCAGCCCGTGCCCGGCACCGGCTCCGGCCACCGCGTGCGCGCGAGGCGGTCGCGCAGGTCGGCCAGCACGGCGTCCGGCACCTCGATCCGGAACGGACGGATCGTGCCGTCGCCGACGGGAACGGCGTCGTGTGCCGGCACGGCAGCAGACTGGGTCATCGCGGCATCCGATCCCCGGCCGCACCCGGCCGGACATATGACGAGTCGTCAATTTCCTTGTGTCCTATCCCGAACCTGCTCGGACATCAAGCGGGACCGACGCCGTTTCGCCATACTGCCCAGGTGAACTCGCCGTTCCCGCCGCAGCAGCCCGGGCAGCACCCACCGTGGCAACAGCAGCCATGGGAACAGCACCAGGCCTGGCAGCAACAGGCGATGCCACCGCAATACCCCTTCGGCATCCCGCTCGGCGGCACGACGCAGCCGGACACGCGCGCACCCATCCCGCTGCCGCCCGAGGCCGTGCCGCCGGACACGCGCGCGTGGACGACCGCCGCGGCCCAGGTGTGGGCGGCGATCAGGGCGCCGTGGTGGACCTCGCCGTACCCGCCGGTGGCGGCCATCGTCGTCGGCGTCGTGGGGCTCGGCTCGCTCCCGGTCGACACCGCATGCGACTCGAACACCGGGGAGTGCGGCCCCGAATGGGTGCTGTACGTCCTGCTCGGCGGTCTCGTGCTGGCCGTCGCGGCGCTGTTCGCCCAGCCCGTCCTGGCCGTCGTCGGCGCTTTCGTCGGACTCGGCCTCGCGCTCGTCCTGTATCCGCCGCGCCCCGAGGACATCGGCGCCACGTGGCCGTGGTGGCTGCTGCTCGCCGGGCTGGCATGGGCGGTCGTGACCTCCGCGCTACGCGTCACGCGCGTACGAGACCAGCGCTACGCCGCCGAGGAGGCCGCCGGGGCGGTGTCCCACACGGTGCCCGCCGCCGTCCTCGGGCGAACCGTGCAACGCGCCGTCGCACGCCTCGTGTTCGGCCTCGGCGCGCTGGCCCTCAGCGGACTCTGCGTATGGGGCCTGCTCGACGCCTTCGCGGACGACCGCGCACACGCCCGGCGCGCGGACACGGTGTGGGCGACGATCGTCGACGTCGACGACACGACCGCCACGCTGCAGGTCGACGGCGAGCGCGGGCACCGCATATCCGAGAGTGACGACTACGACCGCGAGGCGGGCGAACGGGTCGGCGTGCTGGTCGACGGCGACTGGACCCGGATCGCCGACGAGCGCTTCGACGGAATCACCTGGTGGCTCGGCATCCTGGTGTGCGCCGTGCCCGGCTTGATGCTGACCACGGGGGCGCTGCGCATCCGCAGGCGCGCGCGGCGTCTGCGCCCCGGCGGCGCGGCCGTGGCGGCCCTGCGTGTGCAGGTGCTGTTCGTCGACAGCCGGACGGTGCAGGTGTTCGCGGCCGACGACGAGTCGCGCGGGTGGCCGCTGTTCCGGACGAAGGTCGAGTACTGGGCGACGCCCTTCGGTGCCTATCCGCCGTCGCCCGGGCCGGACGGCGTCGATCTCGCCAAGAAGGCCGAGACCGCGTCCGCCGGCCCGCACTACGCCTACACGCCCATGTGGCACCCGACGCCGTGGCAGCCGCGTGCCTGCGAGGCGGTCCTGTTCGGACCGCCTTACGCCGGGGCCGAGTTCGTGATGCTCGTCGCCCGCGAGCAGGACACGCCGTGCGTCGCCGTGTCGGCCCGCGCGGTACGCCCCCTGCGCAGCGTCGGCGCCCGACCCCCGAAGCCACCCGGCCACTGACCGGCACTCGCGGGGCGCGAGCGGTCAGGCCGCCGGGGCGAGACGGACCCGGACGGTCGCCGGCGTGGTGGCGAACTTGCCGAGCGTACGCGCGTGATGCGCGGGGAAGGCGGCGAGGCGGGCGGCCACGTCGTCGTCCGGCAGGAGCGCGGCGACGCCGGGGAGCCAGCGGCCGCGCAGGTGCACGCGTACGTTCGGGTCGGCCACGAGGTTGCGCACGTACCCCGCGCGTGGTCCGTGCTCGGCGACCAGCCACACCACGGAGTCCTGGTCGCGGACCACCCCGACGACCGTGCGGCGCCGACGTCCTGTCGCGCGCCCGGTGGTCTCGATGACGGCGTGGTGGGGGAGTACGCCCGAGCACGCGAGCATCCGCATCGGCGGGTTGAGTAGCCGGCGCTGGAGCCGGCGGGTCTGGACCTTGCGGTGCCGCGCTTCGGCGGCGTCCAGGGCGGCGGCCTGCTCCGCGGCGCGCTCGGCGCCGTGCCCGGCGGCGGATTCGGTGGCGTTTCCAGTGGCGTTTTCGGTGGTGCGTGCCGTGGTGGCGGGGGCGACGGTCATCGCGCCCGCACCCAGTACCCGGCGGCTGACCACGTCCGCGTCGAGGGGGTGCCGCGCAGGCGGCGGACCGCCGGGATGTGCAGCGCCCCCCACGACAGGAAGGCGGTGCCCGCGGCGACCTGTGCGAAGCCGCCGGTGACGGCCTCGGACCAGGCGAACTCGCGGGCGGCCACGCACCACAGCACCCCCGACCCGCCGATCACGACGGCGTCGGCGATGACGGTGGCCCGTACGAGGGCTCGGGACTTACGGCGTCGTCCCGGCCGGGCGCGCAGCACGCGCTCGCCGACGCGGCCGAGGGGAGTGCCGTGCGTGAGCGCCTGCCACAGGACGAAGAACGCGGCCAGGGCGAGTCCGGCGGCGACGGCCGACGCGGGGCCGCCCCATTCGACGAGGAGGCCCGGCCATGCCGAGGCGACCCAGGCGGCGCCGACGACCGCCCAGGCGGTTCCCTCCCAGCGCAGCGTCTCGGTCCGCGAGGCGTGGGCACGGCGCGGCACGGCGCCGTCGGGACGAGGGTGTTCGGTGGAGGCCGCGGCCGCCCCGGCGACCGATCGGGCTTCGGCTCTGGCGTCGGCTTGGGCGTCGGAGTGTGCGGAGCGGGATGAGGCGGCGCACGGAGTCGTCATGGCAATAAACATAACGAGCGTCATGCCAAAAGACAACGCCTTGCCCGAGGCTCGGTTCTCCGTCGATCACCGTGCCCGGCAGGCGAGTTGGAGGTCGCGGAGGTGTCCGGCGAGGCGCCGCGCGGCCCGTCCCAGCCGTTCCCGGTCGCCCGTCGCCAGGAGGTCGAGCAGCATCCCCGCCAGCGCCGACGCCGCGATCGTGGCCTCGGCCTCCGCGTCGTCGCGGGCCATCCCCGCGCCGACCAGATCGCCCGTCAGGAACTCGACCCACGCCGACATCAGCCGCGCCCGGAAGTCGTCGGCGAGCAGGTCCGCGACCCGGGGAATGGTCAGCGCCTCGAACACCAGCCGGACGCGCGCCAGATGCTCGGGAACCGTGACCCACTCCCAGTACGCGGCCACCACCGTGCCCACGTCCCCCGCGGCGTCGCGCACCGCGGCGCGCGCGGTGCCGACCTGTTCCGCCTCCACGAACTCCAGTACCGCGCGCAGCAGTTCCTCCTTGCTGCCGAACTGGTAGGTCAGTGTGTACGTGCTCACGCCCAGCGCCCCCGCGAGCGGCCTCAGCGACAGGTCGCCCAGCCCGGTGCGCGCCAATTCGTCCACGACCGCGCGCAAGATCTCCGGCCGGCGCTCAGGGTTCGGTTTGCGTCCCATGCGGCGGAAAATACCCGACGCTGACTCCGGCCTGGCCGCTCCGCCCGTGCCGGTATCGGCGCAGAGTGCCCGCGCAGGTCTCCGCCGCAGGGTGTCCGTGCAGGGAGGCGCGCACGACGACCGCGCCGACCGTCGGGTGCACACTAGGCGCCGGTCGTGGAGCCTGGGCGGACGATCATCAGGATCGTCACCACGGCCCAGAGGATGTTGAAGATCCCGGTGAACATGGCCAGGCGTACGGTCGCCTCGCGGCCGGGGAGCGGGTCGCGTTCGGCCGGGGGAGCGTACAGCGCGGTCACGATGGCGGCCTGGCGCGGCAGGATCAGGCCGCCGAGGGCGACGGCCGCCAGGGCGGTGAGCACGATCGACGCGATCAGCCACGCGCTCCCCAGGGCGCCCATGCTGCTCGCGGTGCCGAAGCCGAACACCGGCACCGCCGCGCCGACGAACGCGTACGTCACACAGATGCGGTGCAACTGCCGCACCGACGACACCGCGCCGGGATCGCCCGGATCGGCGAGCGCGCGCCGCGCCTCGGCCGGGAAGCGGCTGGCCGCGACGGTCACCGGACCGATGGCGACGATCGCCACCAGGACGTGCAGGATCAGCAGGAACTTGGTCACGGCGGCGGTTCTCCCGGAAGGCGGCAAAGCGACGGCACCGACGCTAAGCGGCGTTCCGACTCACCCAGAAGTGGCGAAAGTGACAGGTTCCAACGGGTTCTCGCCATGGCCACGACCGGGTGCGAAGTCGCGGATGAGCGGACGGATGGCCAGGTCAGACGGGCTTGGCGGGATTCGGGTGGACACCTAGTCTTGCGCCATGCACACCGTCGCCGTCCTCGCGCTCGACCAGGTCATCGCGTTCGACTTCGTGACGCCGATGGAGGTCTTCAGCCTGACGCGCCTGCCCGACGGCCGGCCCGGCTACCGCGTCATCGTCTGCGCGGCGACCCCCGAGGTGGAGTCGGCCCTGTTCGGGATCCGCGCGCCGTACGGCCTGGACGCGCTGGAACAGGCCGACACCGTCATTGTGCCCGGCACCCTCGAGTTCACCGCGCCCGTGCCCGACGAGATCGTCGACGCCCTCCGCAAGGCCGCCGCCAACGGCACCCGCATCGCGTCGATCTGCGCCGGCGCGCTGGTCCTGGCCGAGACCGGCCTGCTCGACGGGCTGCGCGCCACGACCCACTGGCTGGCGGCCGACCGCCTCGCCGAGCTGCACCCCGACATCGACGTCGACCCCAATGTCCTGTACGTCGACAACGGGCAGATCCTCACCTCGGCAGGCGCCGCGGCCGGGCTCGACCTGTGCCTGCACATGGTGCGTCGCGACTACGGCTCGGCGGTCGCCGCCGACACCGCACGACTCGCCGTCGTACCGCTGGAACGCGAAGGCGGCCAGGCGCAGTTCATCGTGCACGAGAAGCCGCCGGCGCCGGCCGGATCCACGATGGAGCCGCTGCTGCGCTGGATGGAGGACAACTGCGGGCGGGACCTCAGCCTCGACGACATCGCCGCCAAAGCGGGTATGAGCACGCGTACCCTCAACCGGCGCTTCCGCGAGCAGACCGGTACCACCCCGCTGCAATGGCTCCAGCGCATGCGCGTCCGCCGCGCGCAGTACCTCTTGGAGTCCACCACGCACTCCGTCGAACGCATCGCCGTGCAGGCCGGGTTCGGTTCGCCGACCGCCTTCCGCGACCGCTTCAAGCGCACCGTCGGCGTCAGCCCGCAGGCGTACCGGCGGTCCTTCCGCGCCCCGGAACCCGTGGGCTGAGCCGGGTGGTGGCCGCCGTCACGGGCGAGGGCCGCCGCCCCCGCGCAGGGGCGTGAGCTGGTGGATGTCGTGGCGGGCCCGCAGTTCGGATATCGCGGACGGGTCGGGCGGGCCGCCGGCCGCCGGCAGGTCGGCCAGTTCCCGGAGGTAGTTCTCGTGGCCCGCGGGGGCGACCAGGAAGAGCATGCGCGCCGGAGTCGTTCCGGGGTTGGCGAACGCGTGGGCGCAGCCTGCCGGAACGTACATCAGGCTGCCGGTCGTGCCCCGCGCCACCTTGTCGCCGGACGCCGACTCCCAGGCCTGCCAGTCGCCTTCGGTGCGCACGCTCGGATTGAAGGCCAGCAGGTCGAGTTCGCCATCGAGGATGTAGAACAGTTCTTCGGCCTCGTGGTGGAAGTGCGCACCCACGTCGAAGCCCGGCTGCACCACGGTCTCGAAGACCGACCAGAGGCCCGAGGTCTCCTCGCCCAGCTTGAGCGTCATGCCGGAGTTGCCGATGGGGCGTCCGGCGCCGGGCGGGAGGATCAGGCCGTCGGTCATGTTGCCTCGATTCTCGGGAGATCGCCGACGGGACATGCTGGACCCGCAACTCCCTTGCCTGCAAGGGCAGAACGGGCAACCGTCGGGGACTTTGTGCAGACTTTTCCGCGGCCGTCCCGCAGCCCCGCAGCCCCGCAGTGCTTGCGCAGTGCTTGGGCAGTTGTGTCGCGGATCGTGTCGCACATGTCCAGCGGCGTCGCGTCGGCGATCTCCCGGGGAGGATGCCCTGAGTGCGTGCGCTCAGGGCGCGGTGAGTGCCTCCGTCGGCGGCAGGCGGGACGCCCGGATGGCCGGGTAGAGGCCGGCGACCGAGCGCCTCCGGGTTCGCGGTCGCCGCCAGGACGTCGCGGACCGGTACGCGACGCCGGCGGCTCGCCCGACGTCCGCCAACTCGGCTCGACGCTGCTGGACATCAACGCACGGCACGAGCGCCTGATCGACGGCCTGCTGCTCCTGGCCCGGTCGGAGGCGGAGGTGGCGGAACACGCGTACGTCGACCTCGCCGACGTCGTGGAGCACGTCGTCGCGCAGTTCGACCCGGGCACGGCCAAGGTCGTCGCGATGCCCGAGGAGGCGCCCACCACCGGAAACCCGGTGCTGCTCGAACGTCTGGTGCAGAACCTCGTGGAGAACGGAGTACGCCACAACGTGCCCGAGGACGGCTGGGTCCGGGTCGAATGCGGTGCGGGCGAGGACGGAACCGTGCGCCTCGAAGTCAGCAACTCCGGCCCGGTGGTGGCCCGGTACGACGTCCCGGCACTGTTCGAACCCTTTCGGCGCCTCGGCGCCGACCGCCTCGCCGGCACGACCGGTGCGGGACTCGGCCTGTCGATCGTGCGCGCGGTCGCCCGGGCGCACGGCGGTGACGCCCGCGCCGAACCCCGCACGAGCGGCGGACTGCGGGTCATCGTGACCCTGCCCGGCGCCGCCGACGACTGGGAATCCGAGAGGCACGAGCCAGGATTCGCCGTTTGCCCATGATCAGATTGTGCCGCGCGACAGACTCCGGAGAGCGGGCAACTCGACGCGCTGCCAACCGTGTTCGCACCTGCGTTCGCACTCCGACCAGGACGCGCGACCGAGGCGCCGCGCCCGCCCCCCGCACTTCTCGCCCTCAGGGGGTGGTCTTCTTCGGCTTCGCACATCCTTCCCCGGGCACGAAGATCATGTAGTTGCGGCCATCGGGATCGAACTTCCGGTTCAGGTAGTTGCGGTAGAACGTGAAGTGCGCCGCGTACACCGGATCGACGTGCATCAGTGGCAGGGCACCGCCGTCGTAGTTCGCGCCCGTGCCCATTGGAGCGGCGCGCGTTTCGACCTTCGCGACGTCGGCGATGTGCGCCGCGTAGGACATGCGGTTCGCGGCGCACGCGAAGAACTTCACGAACTTGAACTTGAGGGTGACCGTCGAGCGCGGCTTCGGGAACGTGGCCTTCAGCAGCGGCAGCAGGACCGCCTCCAGGAAGTCGACGCTCTTGGGCGCGAGGTTGGTGAGGGTGACCTCGTCCTCGTCGCCGAGGCCGGTGATCCGGTACTCCTTGCTGCGTTCCAGCCGGTTCAGGACGTTGTGGACCGCCTCGGTCGCCTGGCAGCCCCACAGCCAGACCAACGCGTCCTTGGCGAACGCCTTGGCGAACAAGGCCCGGTCGCCCGCATCCATCGTCGGTGGCACGAAGTCCAGCTCCACCCGCGGGTCCCGGTCGTCGGGATCGCGCAACGTCGTGGAGCCCAGCGCCACCGTGACGGTACCCCCGCCGCCGCCGATACTCGGCGGCGCCGGGACGACCACCGAGCGGTCGTTGTCGCTGTTCACCAGGATCGGACCGCCCGCCCAGGCGTGGCTGAACACGCTGAGCTCGGCGAGTGTGCCGGGCGCGTTGGTCCCGATGGCGACGACCGCGCCGTACATGTCCAGGATCGACAGCGTGTCGAACTGGCCCGGCTTGAAACGCACATGCGTGGTGCCGTCCGGCGCCGTAACGGTGTGGTAGCTGGATCTGCCGACCGGCCGGAACGTCGCGGTCTGCTTCTTCGCCTCCTGCTTCACGCCGCCCGGATAGGTCACCGCGATCTCGACCGTTTCCCCGGCGCGGAAGTCGAGAATGGTGAAACGCAGTTCCTCGCGGGCCTTGTTGGCGGTGATGATGCGCTTGCGGCGGTTTTCGCAGAGCTGCCGGAAGTCCACCCCGGTGAACTCGTAGTCGAAGCCCGCGACGAGTACGAACTGCTTCATGGCGTGTCCTTGTCGCCGTCGAACCGCCCCCGACCGGCCGGGCTCACCCGCTCCATCCGGCTCGCCCGCTCCGTCCGGCTCACCCGGTTCACTCGGTTGGCCCGGTCCACCCGTCTCATTCGTCCGGCTGCCAGTCCTGGCCGACCTTTTTCCACTTGGGTAGCTTGTCGTCCGGCCGCAGCTTCGCGAGCGTCGTCGGCAGTCGCACCAACCACGGTTCACCCTGCGGGACTTCGTTGCCAGGCGCGCCCTGGGCCTCCTGGATCTCCTTGACGATCGGGACGTACGTCGAACCCGTGATGTCCGGCGGCGGCCCGCCGTTCCAGATCTCACCCGTCTCCAGGTAGTGCACGACCGCGGCCTCGAAGCCGGGACGGACCGGGAAGACGGCCCGCGCGGCGCCGGCCCGCAGGAAGTCGGAGAACTGCGGGTCCACGTCGTCCAGCAGCATGCGGTTGCGCCAGCCGGGCTTCCAACCCCAGAAGTAGGGATAGAAGAAGTACGCCAGGTGCTCCCACTCGAAGGCCTGCTCGAAGAACCGGACGTACGGCATCTGTTCGCCGCTGCGCTCCAGGTTCGGCTGCGGATGGCCCTCGGCCGAGGTCTCCAGCGCGCCGAACGCGTCGAACTGCTGGGCGGTGAGCAACGTGAGGCACTGCTTGCGCAGTTCGGTGCTGACGAGCCGCTGGTTCCACAGCGGGTTGCGGCCGGCGATCACCACCCCCGCCTGGGCGGCGGCCTCGGCGAGCGCGCTCTCGTACGCCTGGACCTTGGCCAGGTAGCCGGCCGTGATCGCCGCGTGGGTCTTGAGCTGCCAGGTCCGGTAGGCCCGTTCGGTGCGTCGGCAGAAGATCTCGATGGTCATGGCGAAGCCGCGGACGTGGTACGTCAGCGACGAGAAGGCGGTCGACCCCACCTCGCCCGTCATGTCCCGGTAGCCGTCGACGCCCAGCCCGTCGAGATAGTGGCGCCCGATGACCAGGATCCAGATCGCGTTGTCGTACGTTTCGGCGCTCCGCTGGAGGAGGGCGTACTGCGCCTCGTACCCGTCCTCGATCACGAAGTCCTGGGACTTCGAGCTCTCGTACGGGTCCTGCGGCGACAGGACGTCCACGCCCTTGCTGATCGTCTTGACCGGCGGCGGCGGCGCTTCGAGGCCGGTGACGTTGTAGCGGTGGGCGAGCCTCGCGTAGTTGGTCTCCGTGATCCCGTCCGCGGTCTCGGTGAACGGCAGCGGCTTGACCAAGGTCTGGCCCTCCGCGTGACCGCGTAGCTGCGCGACGACGAACGCGGTGGACGGCTCGGGCAACGTGACGTCGAACAACATGCGCTTGCCGTAGTTGTAGACCTGCGCCTGGAGGACCTTGTCGACCCACTGGTACACGCCGCTGATGTTGCCGGCGCCGGCGGTGTTGTCGAACCCGTGCGAGTACTTCTCCTCGAACTCGCTGAGCGTGGTGACCGTGCGCCGTTCGAGGACGCGCTCGACCACCTTGCTGACCGACCTGCTCACGACGTCCTTGCTGAACTCGGAGGCCTGTCGGGCGGTTTCCTCGCTGGACGCCTTCGTGCCGAAGTCGGCGTTCGCCTTCACCTCGATGAACGGGCCGTACTTGGCCTCGACCGAGACACCCGCCTTGAACTCCGTCTCGCGCTTGAGCGTTTCGGACGTCTCGCGCTTGAGGGAGAAGCGGTCGGTGGTCTGTGTGTCGCGCTCCTCCTCCTTCGTGGTCTCCTGCTCCGTCAGGATCGAGGTCTCGGTCCGCTCCAGGCGGCGGGTGTCGCGGCTCATGCGCTCGGACTTGAGCACGTTCTCGACGTGCGCCAACTCGCCGCCCTCGTAGCGCAGCACGTGCTGCTTGACGAGCAGCAGGTCGCCGATCCCGACGGGCCTGATGCTGCCGTGGCCGGCCGGCATCGGGGAGCTGGGCTCGCCGACGTGCCCCGGATCCTCGCCGCCGGCCAGCATCTGGTTGCCGATCCTGGCGACGGCCGACGGGGCGCGGAGTTCGCGTCCGTCGAGCACGGTCATCGCTTTGATGCGTGCGTCGTGCAGCGCGTTGACGGCGACCGGGAGACCGGTCACGCGGAGGTCGACGCCGATACCCTCCACGGTCTCGCGTACCGAGGCGTCGAGCCCGTCGACGGCCTCGGGGGAGAGGAGCCAGGGCTGCTCGGCGAAGACGGCCGACGTCGCCAACGGCGTGGCGCGCGACTCGGCGACGAGTTCGTCGCCAGGCGCTTCGGCATCGGCGCGCTCGGCCGCCTCGTGTTCCACACGACGCGCTGTCACGGGTGCGAAGCTCGCCGCGGGGATGCGGCCGAGCACGGCGAGCGCGGTGTCGATCCGGCCTACCGCGGCTTCCGCTTCCGCCGCCGCGGCGTCGCGCGCCTGTGCCGCGGCGTCGGTGCCCGCGACCGCCGCCTTGCCACGTGCGGCAAGCCCCCCACCATTTCCCGAACTTCCGCCCGCGCCACCACCCTCCAGTCCTTCCGGTAGGACGAGCGGCCGGAGAGGGACCGGATCGGCACCATCGGCGGCGCGACTGAGGGCGTCGTACGCCTGCGCCGCGGCACCGAGCCCGCGCGCGTCGATGCCGGGCGCGCCCGACACCAGCTTCACCGCCACCAGGGTGTTCGCCAGTCGGCTGCGGTCCACGTCGAACCCCGCGTTGGCGACGATCTGTTCGATTGTGGCGGTGGTCGTCTTGGCCACCACGGCCCGCAAGTCCGCGAGCGGGATCGGGCCCGCGGCGAGCGCGGCGTGCACCGCAAGCGCGGTCGCCGCGACGGACAACTCGTCGACACCCCGCAACGGGCCGCCGGACTCCAGGTATTCCGCGGCGGCCTCGCGCGGGTCGGTCGTGGACGCGGTCTGGTCGAGTTGCTGCTCCCCCGAGCCGAGGAAGTCCGGGTACAACACATCGAGTTCGGAAGGAGCCGGCAGATTGGCCGGGCGGAGGAGCAGAAAGCGGAAGAGGTCGTCCATGACCGACTCCTAGCCGGAGTGAGGGAGTTGGCGGAGCCATGCTTCGATGCCGAGCCTCGGGGGCTCGGCGGGATCGCGACCGGATCAGACGTCTCCGGCAACCGTAGCGTTGCCCGACATGCGGGCGGACGGGTACACCACCAAGTACACCCAAATGGCGTAGTCGCACTCCGGCCCGCACCAACCCGAGCAGCCGTGCGCGACCTCGGTACGCCCCCAACAACCGCAAACACCCGCGCTTTTCGCCCTACTCCCCGCCATCCCGTCCCCGCCGAAACCCGTGCCAGGCAGCCCCCCGGGGGGGGGTGACTTACCCCGGCCGACACGCGGCGGCCGGCTCGACCCGGGCCACGACCTCCACAGAATCCGGCGGGCCCGGCGATACCGCTCGTCGATGGCGTCGAGTTCGGGCCGTCTGAACTCCTGGACATGCCGACGTCGAGTGGTCCCCGAACTGAACTTGGTGTGGACGGTGTTCCTTGCTCAGTTCGGGGACGCGGTGTGGCGGGTGCCACGGGTCTCTGGACGGTCGTTGGCTACCTGCTCATCGGCGGTTGGGGCGGGGTCAGTTGGCGGGGTTGCCGAACCAGCGGGTCAGGTGGGCGTTCAGGTCTCGTTGGTCGTCGCCGGTCCAGGCGACGTGGCCGTCGGGACGCAGGAGGACGGACGGAACATCCAGTGCCGTGGTGGGGTCCGCCAGGTGGTCGACACGGTCGGACCAGCCGCCGACGGTCAGGCGTTCGGTACGGTCGAGGAGCAGGCCGCGGCCGTGGTGCATCAGGTTGTAGAGGCGGCCGTGCTTCACATCCATGTCGGGCAGGCGGCGGCCGAGCAGGTCGGGGCCTTCGCCGAAGTCGTAGCGGATGCCGATTGCGGTGATCTTCTCGATGAGATGGCGGTTCACCTCGTCGAAGTCCATCAGTTCGGTGAGGAGCCTGCGCAACGCCTGAGGGCCGGGCTCGGGGGAGTGCAGCTCCATCTGGGCGCGGGTGTTGTCCAGCACTTCCGCGGCGACCGGATGGCGCTCCGCGTGGTAGGTGTCCAGCAGGGTTTCCGGTGCCCAGCCGCGGACCTGCCCGGCGAGCTTCCAGCCCAGGTTGAACGCGTCCTGGACGCCCAGGTTGAGGCCCTGTCCGCCAGTGGGCGGATGGATGTGGGCCGCGTCGCCGGCCAGCAGCACCCGCCCGACCCGGTACCGCTCGGCCAGCCGGGTGGCATCCCCGAAGCGGGACAACCATCGCGGTGAGTGCACGCTGAAGTCGGTTCCGGCGATGGCGCGCAGTTGTCGCCTGAACTCCTCGAGGGTGGGTGGCACCGTGCGATCGCTGATTCCCGCGGCGGGCACCACAACGCTGTACGCCCTTTCGCCAACGGGCCTGAGCCAGAACCGCTTCTCGGTTTCCCCGACTTCGGCCACCTTCGCGGCGATCTCCCCCTGCGGTACGCCGACTTCCATCTCGCCCATCAGCGTCTCGGTCCGCGAGGGCTCGCCGGGGAAGGCGACGCCGAGCAACTTCCGTACCGCGCTGCGCGCGCCGTCGCAGCCGACGAGGTAGCACGTACGGAGCTGTTCGCCGTCGGCCAGCTCGACGGTCACCCCCTCGTCGTCCTGCGCGAAACCGGCCAGCGCACAGCCGTGCCGCACCCGTGCGCCCAGCTCGACCGCGTGTTCTTCGAGCAGGCGGACGATGACCGGCTGCGGGATGCCCAGCAAGTAGGCGTGCGCGGAATCCAGGCCCTGGGGCGCGGGCTTGTTGATGGCGGCGAAGAACCCGCCGGCCGGGCGCTGCCGTCCGTGTGCGCTGATGCGCTCCAGCAGGCCGCGCATGGCCAGCAGTTCGATGCTGCGAATGTGCAGACCGACGATGCGGACGTACGAGACGGGTTCGGATTCCTTCTCCAGAACGAGTACCCGTACGCCGTGCAGCCGAAGTTCGGCAGCCAGCATCGCGCCGGTCGGCCCGCACCCGGCGATGATCACATCGAAAGCGGCCGTGTTGTCCGGCGACGGGGCGGTGGTGAACTGCGGAGAGTACATAGGTGTTGCCTTTCGGGAGTGCCTTGTTGGCGTGGCACTCCCGGCGACAACTACGTCAGTCGCCCGACCGCGACGGCAAGGGGGAGCACCCACATGGCTACAGCGTTCATGGGTCTCACCTCCTCGGGCGGTGTCACGGGCACGTGCAAGGTACAAGATTGTGCGTCACCCCGTCCAATGGCTGATCCGAGGTCCGAGGTGCAGGTCGGAGGCGGAAAGTCGTCGTACAGCAGGGATCACGGTGAATACGCGAGGTGGCCGCGCTCGAGCCTGCTGTCAAAGTTCAGGACAGCTAGGTCGTCGAGCGCGGCCAACTCTTCATCTCAACCGCGGCTTGGCGCCGGCTCCGGGGGCCGGTCAGCCGCTTCGGTCAGCCGCTTCGGTCAGCCGCTCGTGAGGACCACGAGTTGGCGGGTGGCCCGGGTCATGGCGACATAGCGGTCCACCGCACCCTCGATTCCCGTCCCGAACGCCTCCGGGTCGACCAGCACCACGAGGTCGAACTCCAGGCCCTTGGACAGCTCCGGGGTCAGCGAGCGTACGCGTGACGTCGGCTCGAAGCCGGGGTCGCCGATGACGCACGCCACTCCTTCGGCGTTCTCGGCGATCCACTTCGCGAGGATCTCCTCCAGGTCGTCCGCAGACCCGTGCGTCACCGGAATTCCGCTGCTGCGCACGGAAGTCGGTACGTTCGCGTCCGGGAGCGCCGCCCGGATCGCCGGCTCGGCCTCCGCCATGACCTCTTCCGGCGTCCGGTAGTTGATGCTCAGCGACGTCACCGTGATCCGGTCCAGGCCGATCCGTTCGAGCCGTTCCTCCCACGACTCGGTGAACCCGTGCCGCGCCTGGGCCCGGTCGCCGACGATCGTGAAGCTCCGGGAGGGGCAGCGCAGCAGCAGCATCTGCCATTCGGCGTCGGTCAGTTCCTGCGCCTCGTCGACGACGATGTGCGCGAACGGTCCGGCCAGCGGATCCGCGTTGCCGCTCGGCAGCGCGCTCTCGTCGACCAGGCTGTCCTGGAGGTCCTTGCCGAGCAGCATCGTCACCGCGCCCTCTCCGTCGGCGTCGGCCTCGATGATGTTGCCGATGACGTCGGCCATGCGCGCCCGTTCGGCCGCGACGCCGGCCTCCTGGCGACGCCGGCGCAGTGACGCCTCCGGGTCGCCGAGCCGCAGCCGTGCCGCGTCCAGGAGCGGCAGGTCCGACACGGTCCAGGCCTGGGGCGCGTGCTTGCGCTGGAGGGCGCGCACCTCGTCGGAGGTGAGCCACGGCGCGCACATGCGCAGGTACGCCGGCACCGACCACAGGTCGCCGACCACGTCCGCCGCCTCCAGCAGCGGCCACGCCCGGTTGAGGGTGTCCAGCAGCTCCGTGTCGTGCCGCAGCGACCTGCGGAACACGTCGGGCGACACGTCGCCGTCGTACTTGTCCGTCAGGATGTTGAGCACTTCCTCCAGGACCAGGTCGCGGGCCTCGTTGTGCGGCGTGGCCGCCGAAGGCGCCGCGAACGCCTCGGCCCAGTCCTCCGCGCTCAGCCAGACGTCGCCCCAGTCGGTCGACACCTCCATGCCCTCGGTCGGCGGCTCCTCGTAGAACCGGACGGCCTTCTCGATCGCCTTGACCATGTCCGCGGACGACTTCAGGCGCGCCACGTGCGGGTCGGGCTCGGGCGACGCCGCGGCCCCTTCGGGGAGCAGATCCCGCAGGGTGCAGGTCCGCACGCCCTCCTCGCCGAGGCTCGGCAGCACGTCGGCGACATACGCGAGGTACGGCTCGTGCGGCCCGACGAACAGCACGCCGCCGCGACGGTGGCCCAGCCGTGGGTCGGAGTACAGCAGGTACGCGGAGCGGTGCAGCGCGACCACGGTCTTTCCGGTGCCGGGACCGCCGTCGACGACCAGGGCGCCGCGCGAGCCCGCCCGGATGACCGCGTCCTGGTCGGCCTGGATCGTGCCGAGGACGTCGCGCATCCGGGAGGACCGGTTGCCGCCGAGGCTGGCGATGAACGCCGACTGGTCGTCCAGCGCGGCGTGCCCTTCCAGGCCCTCGGTGGTGAACACCTCGTCCCAGTAGTCGGTGATCCGGCCGCGGGTCCAGCGGTACCTGCGGCGGCTGGCCAACCCCATCGGGTTGGCGTGGGTCGCGGCGAAGAACGGCTCCGCGGCGGGGGAGCGCCAGTCGAGCAGCAGGCGGCGGCCCGAGTCGTCGGTGAGCCCGAGGCGTCCGATGTAGACCGGTTCGGGGCTGTCGTCGTGGACGATGTGGCCCAGGCAGAGGTCCAGGCCGAAGCGCCGCAGCGCGCGCAGGCGGGAGGAGAGGCGGTGGACCTCGATGTCCCGGTCCATGGCGTCACGGCCGACGCCGCCGGGCGCTTTGCGTGCCGCGTCGAGTTGGTCGGACAGTTCGGCGATGGCCTGGTCAAGGCTCGCGGCGACGGCCGCGAAGTGCCGTTCGTCCGCGCTGATCAGTTTCCGGTCGGCCTTCGCGGTGAGCTGCTCGGGCAGGGCGAAGGCGCTGGTGGTGGTCGGGGTCATGTCATCGGCTCCGTTCTGAGGTCGCTCCTGGTGGTCCGCCGGGGCGCTGGTGAGCGCCTCGGCATCGCTGTGCCGCGGCGGCGGTGTGGGTCCCGCCTCCGCTTCGGCATCGCTGCACGAGCGGCAATCCGACGACAACGCACGCACGTCGTGAATCTCCCATTTCCCCAGGTTCCGGCTTCGGCCTGCGATTCTGCGGTACGAAGGGGGCCTTGCCGCAAGGCCCCCCATGCGCTATAAGTTGAGAGTGGCAAGGAGAGAACATTCCTCCTTGCCTTTCGTTTTGCGGCGGTTTGGCCCGCACGGCGCCCCCGTTTTGCGACCGTTCGCTTCTGGCTGCCGGATGGGGCTGCCGGAGGACTGCCGGACCGGGGTATTTCACGGGCCGGCACTATCCGCGGCGAATTCGGGCGAGGCGGTACGGCGCAACGTACGTCTTTTACCTCGCGTGCGCGCCGCAACCCCTCGTCACGCGGCAATGCGCGATTGCGGCAACTCCCGGCGTTCGCCGGCGACCGCGAGATCCCGGCCGCCGTGCCGGTCGTCGGAGGCCGGCCAGACGCGAGCGGCCGCGACGGCGCCGACGAGCGCGATGGCCCCCAATCCAGCTGCTGTCGCCGCGAGTCCGGCCTCGGAGGCCAGCCACCCCGCGAGCGGGTACGTGAGCAGCCAGCACGCGTGCGAGAGCGAGAACTGCGCGGCGTACGCGGCGGGCAGGTCCGCATCGCGCGCCGACCGCCGGACGAGCCGCCCGACGGGCGTCAGCACCGCCGAACTCGCGGCGCCGATCGCCGCCCAGGTGCCGAGCAGGGCGAGCCACGCGCCGCGGCCGGCCCACGCGGTGGCGGTCAGCGCCGCCGACGCGGCGAGGAGGACCGGGAACGCGTACGCGGCGGACAGCATGACCCGGCGGTCGCCGAGGCGTTCGAGTAGACGGGGGAGCAGCAGCGCGACGGCCATCGAGCCTGCGCCGTACGCCCCGAGCGCCAGCGACACCGATCCCGCCGACCGCCCGAAGTGGTCGCGGACCACGACAACCGTGTCGACGAAGACGAGCGCACCTGCCGCGGCCACCGCCAAGTCGAGGGCGAGCAACGCGCGCAGGCGCGGGACGGCCCACAGCAGCCGCGCTCCGGCCGTCGCCTTCGCGCGGACGCCGCCGGCGTGAGCGACCGGGGCGGCGGGCGTGGGTTTGGGGAGGGCCGCCGAGACGACGAGCGCCGCCGACGCCGCGAAGCCGGCGACTGTCCCGGCGAAGAGCCAGTCGTACGACGCGACCGCGAGCAACCCGGCCGCGAGCGCCGGGCTGAGCAGGCTCTCCAGGTCGTACGCGAGCCGCGACATCGACAGAGCCCGCGTGTACTGCCGTTCCTCGCGCAGGACTTCGGGGATCGTCGCCTGGAACGTCGGGGTGAAGGCCGCGGACGCCGCCTGGAGCAGGAAGATCAGCAGGTAGATCTGCCACACCTGAGTGACGAACGGCAGCGCGGCCGCGATTCCGGCACGCACGACGTCCATGGCCGCGAGCAGCGCGCGGCGCGGGAGCCGGCCGGCGACTGCGCCGACCACCGGGGCGATGGTCACGTACGCGGCCATCTTGATCGCCAGCGCGGTGCCGAGGACCGCCGCGGCGTCCGACCCGGCGATGTCGTACGCCAGCAGGCTGAGTGCGACCGTCGCCAACCCGGTGCCCGCCAGCGCGATCACCTGTGCGGTGAACAGGCGGCGGTAGGTGCGGTTGCGCAGCGGCGTCGGCATGGGGCGGGGGCCTCATTCCGGTGGGAGCGAGGTGGCCCGTTCAGCATAAGGCAACATGTGCATACGTGTGCACATGTCATAGGTGGGCCCGCGGCGAACGCACGGGGGCAACGGGGCGCTGGGCCAAGCGCTGGGCGCACCCTCGGAGACCGGTGCCCGCAGCCGGGACCGCTGCTCAGTCGTGCGGCGGCAGGGCGCGGATCTGGTGGTCCGCGGCGCTCAGCACCTCGTCGACGAGGCGGCGCAGATGCCCGTGGCGTACCGCGTACACGACGCGGCGCCCGTCCTTGCGGGCGGTCACGAGCCCGGCGAGGCGCAGTTTGGCCAGGTGCTGGCTGACCGAGGTACGGGGCGCTCCGGTCGCCTCGGTCAAGGTGCTCACATCGGCTTCTCCCGCGGCGAGTTCGCGCATCAGCGCGAGCCGTGTGCGGTCCGCGAGCAGCGCGAGCACGGAGACCGCGGCATCGAGGCGAGCGCCGTCGGCGTGCTCGTGCGACCGGTGCGCATCTGCGGTGTCCTGGCCCGAGCTCATGCGCTCATCGTAGGGCGGGCGACGTGAAGGGCCGTGGATTGCGGCACCCGAAGGGCTTGACCTCAAGTTCGCTTCAAGTTCAAGGATGGTCCGCATGAACAGCGACAACGACGCCATCCTGCTCTTCCACAACACGATGCGGATCACCGTCGGGCACCTGGAGGGCTTCCGCAAAGCCGTCGCCGACGCCGTCGGGTTCGCCGAACGCCACGGACCCCAGCTCATGGTCGAAGTCTTCGTCGACGAACCGGCGATGACCGCGCACAGTTTCCAGTTGTTCCGGGATTCGGACGCGGTCCGCACGCACTGGCGGCTCGCGGATCCGTACATTCAAGGGGTGATGGAGCACTGCCGCATCGAGAGCTTCGAGGTGTACGGCGAGCCGGACGCGGAAGTGACGGCCGGTATACGCGAGGGAGTCGGCGAGGGTGCCGTCACCTTCGCCCCGCAGGTCGCCGGATTCCTGCGCTTCGGCGCGGCACTCGCAAGCTGAATGCACGCTGAACTGCCGGACCGGTCAGGCCGTTCGGCAGACCGGTCAAGCCATGTGCGGACCCGGTCGCAGCGACCCGGGTGTGCGGACGCGGCGACGCCCGGCCGGAGGAGTCCGGCCGGGCGTCGGTTTTACTGCTGTCCCGCGTCAGCCCCACAACTGCGCGGGGCGTCTGGTGTGGCTCAGATGCTGACGCCGTGGGCGCGCAGGTAAGCCAGCGGGTTGATGTCCGAGCCGTAGTTCGGGGTGGTGCGGATCTCGAAGTGCAGGTGCGGGCCGGTCGAGTTGCCGGTCGAGCCGGACAGACCGATCTGCTGGCCGGTCGAGACCTGCTGGCCGACCGACACGGACGAGGACGACAGGTGGCCGTACTGGCTGTACTTGCCGTCGGCGTGCTTGATGACGACCTCGTTGCCGTACGCGCCGCCCCAGCCGGACTTGACGACCGTGCCGGAGGTGACCGCCTTGACGGAGGTGCCCGACGCGGCGGAGAAGTCCTCACCGGTGTGGCCGTTCGACCACAGCGAGCCCGAGTTGCCGTACGAGCCGTGCGGCGCGCCCGGGACCGGACGGGTGTAGCCCGACGCGGAGGACGACGACGCGGTGGCGTTGTCGGTCGAGTTCTTGGCCGTGCTGCCGGACTTCGCGGTCGAGCTGCCGGAGTCGGTGCTCAGCTTGGCGCCGGACTGGTTCTTGGCCTGGTTCTTCGTGCTGCCGGTGTTGGCGGAGGACTTGGTGTCCTCGGTGAGCTTGGCACCGGTCTGCGGGGCTGCGGCCTGGCCGCCGGCCAGGGCCAGCTTCTGGCCCGCGTAGATCATGTTCGGGTTGCCGCCGACGACGCCGCGGTTGTCCTGGTACAGCTTCTCCCAGCCGCCGTCGACGTGCTGGGCGTCGGCGATCTTCGAGAGGGTGTCGCCGACGACGACGGTGTACGAGGTGCTGCCGGTCGACGCGGACGCGGGAGCCTTGCTCTCGGTCTTCGCCTCGGACTTGGTGTCCTCGGAGAGCTGCGAGCCGGACTGGCTCTTCGGGGCGGCGTTCTGGGACTTGGTGGTCGAGCTGCCGGTGGAGCCGGTGTCGATCGAGGGGGTGCCGCTGTTCTTGGTCAGGCCCGCCTTGACGGAGCAGACCGGCCAGGCGCCGGGGCCCTGGCCCGCGAGCACCTTCTCGGCGATCGCGATCTGCTGGTCCTTGGTGGCCAGGTCGGCGCGCGCGGCGTACTGCGTGCCGCCGAACTCGCGCCAGGTGGAGTTGGTGAACTGCAGCCCACCGTAGAAGCCGTTGCCGGTGTTGATGGACCAGTTGCCGGTGCTCTCGCACTGGGCGACCTTGTCCCAGGTGCTCACCGACGCGGCGGAGGCGGTGGTCGCCCCGATGATCGGGGCGGCGATCGCGGCACCGGTGACACCGGCGGCGACGGCGATGCGCGAGGTCGTGGACAGACGGGTACGGCGATGACGCCCGGTTCCGGACAGCATGAAGCGTTTCCTCTCCTACGCCTGCGAGGTGAGCTGTCGGATTCGGGCTGGAGTTGCCCGGCCGCCCGCGGCGACCCCGGTCAAAGGGTCACTGGTACGGCTTCACCCCTAGCCGTCCTGGTTTGTCACCAGTCCGGCGCGTTACACCTGGTTCCCCCGCTTCTGCCGTGGCTGCTTCTCAGCTGTCCCGTCCCGACCGGCGGCAGAACTAGGCGTTCCGGTGAGAGGGGTCGGTGTGGGGACCGACGCGGAGCACGTTAGGCAGACAGATCCTGAGATCACAAGCGACTCATCGTAAGAACAGGTTTACGTCCGTTTTGTGGTGGGCAAGACGTCACTCCTTGTCACTTTTGGACGGCCGAAGGTGTCCGAATTCCTACCTTCGGTACCGCTCCACTGACCGTTTGTAAAAAACCACCACGCTTCGCGCACGGACGGTGATCGAACGTCAAATTGGTGTGACCTGGCCGACATTCCGAAGGCAAGATCCGAAATGTCCGACATGGGGCTTTGTTCGGCAGGTCATCGGCGCGCATCTCCTTCGATCGGATGACCTGACAGGCGCTCTACCATCATTCGTCCGGATTATCCGCTCGGCCGAGCTCCCTCTCAGGGCCCCAATCAGGGGAATCCCCGCGGTTCGGGAACCGCGCAGACCTCCCAAGCGTGATCTTGAAGGACGAATTTCTCGGGAGGTCCTGCCGTGTCCGTGTACGCCTTGCCCGCCGCGGCCGAGCCCGCGGTGCCCCTCGCCGCCGGAGACAACATCGACGTCGATGTCCTCCAAGGCGTCAACGGCCTCGCCGAGGACACCACATGGGCGCACGGCTTCATGGAGTTCATGGGGGAGTACGGCCTCCTCGCGATCCTCGCCGGACTCCTCGGCATCGCGTGGTTCCGGGCCCGCCGACGTCCCGACCACGACGTCGCCGTCGCCGGGCTCATCTGGGCGCCGATCGCCGCCCTGCTCGCAGAGGTGGCCAACATGCCGCTGCGCGAATGGGTCGACCGGCCCCGCCCCTTCCTGACCCACCCCGACGTCACGGTCCTCGTGCAGGGCAAGGACGACCCGTCCTTCGCCTCCGACCACGCCCTGCTGACGATGTCCCTGGCGATCGCCCTGCTGCTGGTCGACCGGCGGCTCGGCGCTATTGCCGTCCTCGTCGCCGTCCTTCAGGGGTTCGCCCGCCTCTATGTAGGGGTCCACTACCCCACGGACATCCTGGGTGGCTTCGCGCTCGGCGCCCTCGTCGCGCTCGCGCTGTCGCCGCTGGCCCTGCGTGCCCTGCTGCCGGTCGTACGCCGGGTCGAGACCACACCGCTGCGCCCGCTGGTCGTCGCGGAGCCGACCGGCTGACCCACCGCTCGCACCGTCCCGCCGCGCACCGCACTCCGCGCACCGCACTCCGCGCACCGCACTCCGCGCGCCTGCACGCCGCCCCGCCGCCCGCAGCACATCGCGCCCGACGTGGCGTACCCCGCCCTCGACGAGCCACCGCCCGCAAGGGTCAAGATTCCCGAAACCGGGCCCAACCGCGCGCCCTCGGTGCCAGACTCACCCGCGTCCGGTCATCGGATCATCATCCGAGGCGTCACCCCTCCGCGCCGTTTCCCCGGACAGTCGCTCCTGCGCGGCCACCGTCCCGTGGCGCGCGCACTCCACGACGAGGGGTCCACAGCCGTGTCCGCACCGACATCCGCACGCCGCCGTACGCACCGGGCAACCGCCAAGCCCACCCCCGCCGCCGGACGTGCCGGCACCCGCACCACCACCACCACCACCCGTAGCCGTACCCGCGCCGCCACCCGCATCTCCGCCGCCGCAATCGTCCCGGCCGCCGCGCTGGCCGCCCTCCTCGCGGGCGCGGCCCCCGCGCAGGCCACCACAACCCCGGCGCCGACCACACCGCCCCCTGCCGCCGCCGCAGACGCAGGGCCGACGGGCCGGGCCGACGGCCAGGAGCAGGCGGAGCGTGTGGAAGCCGCGCTCCGCGAGGTCGTCGACCTCCAACTCCTCCAGCCCACCTGCGGCGAACGCGGCGCGCTCACCGTCGCCGCCCTCCAGGCGCTGCGCACGATCGGCGTCGAGGTCAAGTCCACCGGACTGCCCAAGATCGACCTCGGGCCGCTCGGCTGGATCGGCATCGGCTCGCAATACCCCGGACGCGCCGTCGCCCTCGAACTCCACCTGCTCCCCGCCGGACCCGTACCGGTGAATCTGACGGTCGGCGAGAAGGCGTGCCCGTCGCGCCCCGGAACTCCCGGGCCGCGCACCCCGGAACCGCCTTCGACGGCGACCGCGACGCCCGTCGCGCCCACCTCCGCGCCGCCCGCGACCCGTCCTGCCGCGTCCGTGCCCAGTACGAGCCCGCAGCCTTCCGCGCAGCCCGAACTCGCCCGTACCGGCGGCGGATCGCCGACGTGGCCGTTCCTCGTCTCGGGTGCGGGACTGCTCGCCGCGGGCGGTACGACCGCCGTCGTCGCCGCGCGCCGCCGCCGAGCCGGCTGACCCGCCACCCGCGAAGCTGCGCCGTACGCACGCAGTTGGGTACGGTCTGGTGGAGGCGCTCCGGCCCCGGCCGCGCGGCGCCTCCACGGCGGGAACCGCACGCCGTGTCACGGAGGGACTTGAAGCGGCATGGACGAGGCGGGCACGGGGGACAGGGTCGACCCCGGGGCCGAACCAGGCGCCGATCCGGGAGCAGACGCCGCACGCCTGGGCGAACGCCTGAGCCTGCGCGAGCAGGTGGCCCGCGCGATCCGCGCGGCGCTGATCGCCGGCGACATGCGCCCCGGCGTCGTCTACTCGGCGCCCGGCCTCGCCACCCGCTTTGGTGTCTCGGCGACGCCGGTACGCGAGGCCCTGCTCGACCTCGCCAAGGACGGCCTCGTGGAACCCGTGCGCAACAAGGGGTTCCGGGTCCGGGCGCTGTCCGCGCAGGACGCCGAGGAGATCCACCGCCTGCGCCGCCTCCTCGAGGTGCCGACGGTCGCCGAGATCGCCCGCGCCGGTTGCCCCGACGCGCTGCCGACCCTCCGCGCGCTCGCCGACGACATAGTCGCCGCCGCGAAGCGCGGGGACGCGCTCGAGTACGTCGCCGCCGACCAGCGGTTCCACACCTGCCTGTTGCAGCTGTCCGGCAACATGCGCCTGGTCCGCATCGTGGTCGAACTGCGGTCCCAGGCGCGCCTTTACCGCCTGCGCACGCTGCTGGAGCGGGGCGAGGTCGGCCAGGCCGCGGACGAACACCACGAGTTGCTGGACCTGATCGAGGCCCGCGACCCGGACGCTGTCACGCAGTTGATGGAGCGTCACCTCATCTGGACCCGCCGCATGGAGCCCGAGGAACTGGCCGGGCTGCCCGAGTCGCACGCGGCCGTCAGCCCCGGCGCCTCCTGACCGGCAGCCCAACGTCCAAATGCCGCGCGCCTGACCACTCCAGCGCCCGATCCGGCCCCAGCGCCGACCACCCCGACGCCCGACCACCCCGACGCCCGACCGCCCCACGGCGTCGACGCGCGCATTCGGAGATCCGCCGACATCGGTCCGTCCGGAGGAATTTCCCGTCGCGCACCCGTGTCCCCGCGCCCCGCCGCTCGTTGCGTCCCTTGAGCGGTGCCGCGCCTCTCGTGCGCGCACCCGCGCCGACGTCGGGTGCAAGCGTCCGCTTTGGGAGTCGTGGGATGAAGTTCCGGATCGTGCTGACCGGTGCGTGTGTGGGCGCCGTGGGGCTGACCGGGTGCGGCGGGGACACGGGCGACAACGCCCGGCCCGCCGGCGCCGCCGGCTCGGCCGAGGCGGTCGCCGCGGTGCGCGCCGCCGCCGCGACGACCGTCAACGCGGGCAGTTCGCGTACGCGGACCACCATGACCATGCAGTCCGGCGACCGCACCGTGGTGCTGACCGGCGAGGGGCTGTTCGACTACCGCCGCCGCATCGGCACGGTGAGCCTCCAGGTCCCCGAGGACTCCGGGATCACCGGCCCGCTGCAGGAGATCCTCACGCCCGAGGCGCTCTACATGAAGAACGCCGCCCCCGGCGTACCGCCCGACAAGTGGGTGCGGATCGATGTGGCGGGTCTGGCCGACGGCAACCTGCTGAGCGGCGGCAGCGCCGACCCGACGACGTCGTTCGAGATACTGCGCGGCGTCAACGACGACGTGGTGCTGGTCGGCACCGAGAAGTTCGGCAACGACCAAGTGCGGCACTACAAGGGGACGCTCGACCTCAAGAAGGCGCACGACGAGACCCCGCCGAATCTCCGTGCGCCGCTTGCCGCCGCGCTCAAGAGCTTCGCGAGCCCGACGATCCCCTTCGAGGTGTACCTCGACGACCAGGGCCGGCTGCGCAAGGTCCAGGAGGAGTTCAACCTCGCCTCCGAGGGCGGCAAAGGCAAGGACAAGAGCCAGACCGCGAAGGTGATCTCGGCCGCGGAACTGTTCGACTTCGGCGTCTCCGTCGACGTGCAGCCACCCCGGCCCGAGGACTTGTACGTCGCCCCCGCCACGCCCGCCGCCCCCGTCGTCCCCCCGACACGCAAGCCCTGACGTCGCGTCAGCTCGGTCTTGTCGCTGCCTTGCCGTCGTCCGCCCGCGCCGTCATTCGCCGCACTCCGCCGCGAACACCCTTGCCGCGCACGGTTCCTGTCCGGCATGCCGCGGTGCCGACGCGACGCCCGGACCACAGGCCTGGACCACCCGCGCGCGCCGGTGGCGCGCCGCCCGGCGAGCCAGCGCGCCCCCGGGCGTGGGCGGTGCGCAAATGGCCCATGCGTGTCATGCGCTCCCGCCCGGCGGTGCCTAGGCTGGGTGCGCCCGGACGGGCGGACGTTCCCGCCCGCCGGAGCGAACGAGGAGGTGGTGTGGGTGACACCGTTCTCTGATGTGCGCGTGCACGACCTCGTGGTGTTCGACGAGATCGAACTCTACGGAGAACTGATCATCGCGGCGTCGCAGAGCGAAGGCCCGCTGACCCAGGCGGAGATCGACGCGGTCCTGGGCATCGGCGGCACGGCACACCCGACCACCCGCGCGGTGCCGTGGGCACTGCCCGTGGAGGAGCGCCCGGCCGGCGGGGAGACCCGCGGCGGTCGTACGCGCGGCTGACGGTCGGCCCCGGCACCGACCGCACCGCACCGCACGGCGCCACGCCCGGGCCAAGGCCCTCGCCCGGGACCAACCCGGGACTACGCAAGGACTACCCCGGCACTACCCGCGGGACTACGACCGGACCAGGCGCGCGATCGCCTGCGACGCTTCCTTGACCTTGGCGTCCGCCTCCGGCCCGCCCTGCTCGACGGCGTGCGCGACACAATGGGCGAGGTGCTCCTCGAGCATGCTGAGTGCGAACGCCTGCAGGGCCTTGGTGGCCGCGGAGACCTGGGTGAGCACGTCGATGCAGTACTCGTCCTCGGAGACCATGCGCTGGAGACCGCGCACTTGGCCCTCGACGCGGCGCAGGCGCTTGAGGTGCTCGTCCTTGCGCGGGCTGTAGCCGTGTCCGGCGTGCTTGTGGCCCTTGCCGTGGTCCGCTCCCTCCTGAGGGCTGGGACCGGTGCCGGGGCCCGTGGCGTGGGTTTCGACCGTGGTGTCCATGCGCCAAATTTACCCCCGGGGGGTATTTTCGGCAAGCATCCCGTGCCAATACCGCACTATTCGCCCTGACCATCGGACTGCGGCCACGCGTGCCTCAAGCGCGCGATACCCATCCCACACCCTGCACCCGCCGGGCGCGCGGCCGATGTGACATGGACTACATGATCTCCCCGAGGGGAACCACGTGACCCGGACGGTCGTATCCGGCCTACTCTTCTCATGCGACGGGCGTGTTCCGCCCCGGAGGGGCTTCTTCCGGTTTTCCCGGTCCTCCGATGCGGAGCGGGCTCGTCGCGGTGCGCGTGCGGCTTGTTACGCCCGGGTACCGGCATGCCGAGCGCGACTCACCCGGATTGTCTACCGGTAGTGGCAAGCGCCTAGCATCGTCGGGACCGCATTCCTCATTCCGGAGATCTCTGTGCGATTGCGTCTGACCCCCAGGGAGACGAGCTTCTACGACATGTTCGCCACAGCGGCGAACAACCTGGTCACCGCATCCAAGCTCCTCACCGAGTTGCTCGGCGCCGAGATCTCCGCTCGTCCGGAGATTGCCGAGCGGATGCGTGCGGCCGAACACGCGGGCGACGACGCGACCCACGCGATCCTGCGCCAGCTGAACTCGTCGTTCATCACGCCGTTCGACCGCGAGGACATCTACACTCTCGCGTCCCAGATCGACGACGTCATGGACTACATGGACGAGGCCGTCGACCTCGTCGTCCTCTACCAGCTCGACGAGCTGCCGCCGCAGATCGCGGACCAGATCGAGGTGCTCGTACGCGCCGCCGAGCTGACCGCCGAGGCGATGCCGCGGCTGCGCACCATGAAGGACCTGACCGAGTACTGGATCGAGATCAACCGACTCGAGAACCAGGCCGACCAGATCCACCGCAAGCTGCTCGCGCACCTGTTCAGCGGCAAGTACGACGCGCTGACGGTGCTCAAGCTCAAGGGCATCGTGGATGCCCTCGAAGAGGCGGCGGACGGATTCGAGCACGTCGCGAACACGATCGAGACCATCACGGTCAAGGAGTCCTGACCGGTGGACCTCGTTCTGCTGGCGACCATTGCGATCGTCGTGATCGCTCTGGCGTTCGACTACACCAACGGGTTCCACGACGCGGCGAACGCCATCGCCACCTCGGTGTCGACCCGGGCGCTCACGCCCCGGGCGGCGCTGGCGATGGCGGCCGTGATGAACCTGGCCGGCGCGTTCGCCGGCGAGCAAGTGGCGAAAACCGTCGGCAAAGGCATCATCGACGCCCCCGACGGCAACCAAGGCCTGGTGATCGTGGCCGCCGCACTCGTCGGCGCGATCACCTGGAACATGGTCACCTGGTACTTCGGCCTGCCGTCGTCGTCCACGCACGCGCTCATCGGCGGCCTGGTCGGCGCCGCGCTCGCGGCGTCGCAGACCGTCAAGTGGGACGGCGTCGTCGACAAGGTCGTCATCCCGATGATCGTGTCGCCGCTCATCGGCTTCACCCTCGCGTACCTGCTCATGGTGGCGATCCTGTGGATCTTCCGGCGCCGCAACCCGCACAAGGTGACGCGCGGGTTCCGCGTCGCGCAGACCATCTCCGCGGCCGCCATGGCGTTCGGCCACGGGCTCCAGGACGCGCAGAAGACCATGGGCCTGATCGTCATGGCCCTCGTCGTCGGCGGCTACCAGACCGACTACGACGTGCCGTTCTGGGTCACGGTCTCGGCCGCGCTCGCGATCAGCGCGGGTACGTACGCCGGCGGCTGGCGCATCATGCGCACCCTCGGCCGCCGCATCATCGAACTCGACCCGCCGCGTGGTTTCGCAGCGGAGGCGACGGCCGCGAGCGTGCTCTACAGCACGGCGTTCGTGTTCCACGCGCCGGTCTCGACGACGCACACGATCACCTCGTCGATCCTCGGCGTCGGCGCCACCAAGCGCCTGTCCGCGGTGCGCTGGGGTGTCGCGGGCAACATCGTGACGGCGTGGGTGCTCACCATCCCCGCCGCGGCCTTGGTCTCGGCGGGTGCGTACGCGCTGCTCGACGTGATCTTCCTGTAGGCCCGCCGCGGCACCCCGCGAAGCCGCCGGGCCACGCAAAGCCGCGAAGCATCGCAAAACCACCACGCACCACACAGGGGCGGTCCCCGTACGGGAACCGCCCCTCGCGCATGTCATGCCCGGTACTCGCTCGCCTCGTGGTCCTTCTCGATACCGGGCTCGGCCGAAACGGCCGCGCCCGCACACTGCCGGCGACAGCGTCACCAGGTGCGTGCTCAGCCGAAACGGCCGGCAATATAGTCGGCCGTCGCCTCGACCTCGGGCGACGAGAAGATCTTCTCCGTGTCGCCGATCTCCACCAGGCGGCCGGGCTGGCCCGGGCCGGCGAGGTTGAAGAACGCCGTACGGTCGCTCACGCGCGCGGCCTGCTGCATGTTGTGCGTGACGATGACGATCGTGTACCGCTCCTTCAGGAGCGCGATCAGGTCCTCGATCGCCAGCGTCGAGATCGGGTCGAGCGCCGAGCAGGGCTCGTCCATGAGGAGCACCTGCGGCTCCACCGCGATCGCGCGCGCGATGCACAGGCGCTGCTGCTGGCCGCCGGACAGGCCCGAACCGGGCTTGCCCAGCCGGTCCTTGACCTCGTTCCACAGGTTCGCGCCGCGCAGCGAGCGCTCCACGACCACGTCGAGGTCGGCCTTCTTCTTGGTGCCGTTGAGCCGGAGGCCCGCCGCGACGTTGTCGTAGATGGACATGGTCGGGAAGGGGTTCGGCCGCTGGAAGACCATGCCGACCGTGCGGCGCACCGCGACCGGGTCGACGTCCGGGCCGTACAGGTTCTGTCCGTCCAACTGCACGGAGCCCTCGACCCGCGCGCCGGGGATCAGCTCGTGCATGCGGTTGAGCGTGCGGATGAACGTCGACTTGCCGCAGCCGGAGGGGCCGATGAACGCCGTGACCGTCCGGGGCTCGATGGTCATCGAGATGTCCTCGACGGCCTTGTTGGTGCCGTAGTAGGCGCTGAGTCCGGAGATTTCGATGCGCTTGGTCATGCCTGCCTCGTCACGGGCGCCGCTGCCCGGGGTCGGAACTGCTGCTGTCTTCCGGGCGGGGACTGCCTGGGAAGGTATCGGGGATTTCGCCACGGTCATCGTCCTGCCTTCGGGGCCTTCCAGCGGGCGATCAGACGCGCCACCAGGTTCAGCACCATGACGATGATGATGAGCGTGAGCGCGCCGGCCCACGCGCGGGCGGGCGAGAACTGGTTGCCGGCGTGGTTCTGCTCGAACACGTAGAGCGGGATCGAGCTCTGCCAGCCGTCGAACGGGTTCGTGTTGATCGACTGCGCCGTGCCCACCAGGAGCAGCAGCGGGGCCGTCTCACCGATGACGCGGGCGATCGCCAGCATGATGCCGGTGATGATGCCGCCGAGCGCGGTGGGCAGGACGACCTTGAGGATCGTGCGCCACTTCGGGATTCCCAGCGCGAGGCTGGCCTCGCGCAGTTCGTTCGGCACCAGTTTGAGCATCTCCTCGGCGGCGCGGACGACCGTCGGGAGCATCAAAATCATGAGGGCCAGCGAGCCCGCGAAGCCGGAGGCCTTGAAGCCCAGGACCATGATCCAGAAGGAGTAGACGAACAGGCCCGCGACGATCGACGGGATGCCCGTCATGACGTCGACGAAGAAGGTGATCGCCCGGGCGAGCCGGCCGGTGCCGTACTCGACCAGGTAGATCGCCGTCATGAGGCCGATAGGTACGGCGATCAGGGTGGCCAGGCCGACCTGTTCGAGGGTGCCGATGATCGCGTGGTAGATGCCGCCGGTGTCGTCGCGCGGGCCGACGCCGCGCATCGAGTGCGACAGGAAGTACGGCGAGAGCTCCTGGAAGCCCTCCTGGATCGTGTACCCGAGAATCGAGATCAGCGGGACGATCGCGACCACGAACGCGCCGTAGACGAGGCTCGTGGCGAGCCGGTCCTTGGCGCGGCGGCGGTCCTCCATGCGCCAGGACGCGACGGTCACGCCGACGATGAAGAACAGCCCGGCGTACCCGCCGGCGAGGGCCCAGTTGCCCTGCACGGCCTTGGTGAGCAGGCCGACCGCGACCGCCGCGGCGCCGAGGGCCCACGGGATCCAGTTCGGCATGCTGCGCCGCGTCAGGTTGAGCGGGCCCGATTCCGCGGGGGGCGCGGTGACGTCCGTCTTGGTGATGGTCATGCGTTGGCCCCCGAGAACTCCTTGTGCCGGTTGATGACGACCCGCGCCGCACCGTTGACCAGCAGCGTTAGGAGGAACAGCACGAGGCCGGACGCGATGAGCGCGCCGCGGCCGAGTTCGTTGGACTCGCCGAACTGGTTGGCGATGTTCGCGGCGATGGTGTTGCCGCCCGGGTCCAGGATCTTGTAGACGAGTTCCTGGCTGCTGGACAGCACCATGGCGACCGCGATGGTCTCGCCGAGCGCCCGGCCGAGGCCCAGCATCGACGCCGAGATGATGCCCGGCTTGCCGAACGGGAGGACCGCGGTGCGGATCATCTCCCAGCGCGTCGCGCCGAGCGCGAGCGCCGCCTCCTCGTGCGCGCGCGGCACCTGGAGGAAGACCTCGCGGGTGACCGCGGCGATGATCGGGAGGATCATGATCGCCAGGATGATGCCGCAGGTGAACAGCGTGCGGGCGGTGGCCCCGGCGCCGTCCTTGTCGAAGATCGGGATGAAGCCCAGGTAGTCGCTCAGCCAGGTGTGCAGGCCGAGCAGCTTCGGCGACAGGAACACCAGCCCCCAGAGGCCGAAGACCACACTGGGCACCGCGGCGAGCAGGTCGACGATGTAGCCGAGCGTCTGCGCGACCCGCCGCGGGGCGTAGTGCGTGATGAAAAGAGCCACCCCCACCGCGACCGGCACCGCCAGCAGCATCGCGATCGCGGCGCTGATGACGGTGCCCGTCACCAGCCCGGCGACGCCGAACGCGGGCTTGCTGCCGTCGGTGACCCACGAGGAGTCGGTGAGGAAGTTGCCTTGGTTGTCACCCAGCGCGTCCAGCGCCTCGGTGACCAGGAAGACCGCGATCGCGGCCATGATCACCAGGAGCAGGATCCCGGCGCCGCGGGACGAGCCGCTGAACACCCGGTCGCCCAGGCGTACCCGGGGCTTGGCGGACTTCACGTCGGTGCCGTGCGCGTCCTTGTCGGACGGGCCCCGGCGCCGACCGGAGCCGCGCACGTCGGTGTCGCGCGGCTCCGGCGTAGTGGAGGTGGACATCTCTTCTCCGTGACTGTCGATCAGGGCGGTGCCGGATCAGGACAGGCTTGCGACCGCGGTGCGGACCTTGGTGGCGATCTCCGCCGGGAGCGGCGCGTAGCCGTTGTCGGCGAGGATCGCCTGGCCCTCTTCGCTCGCGGTGTAGGTCAGGAAGGACTTGACGAGCGGGAGCTTGTCCGCCGCGTTGCCCTTCTCGCAGACGATCTCGTACGTCACCAGGATGATCGGGTACGCGCCCTCGGCCTTGGTGGCGTAGTCCAGCTTGAGCTTCAGGTCGTTGCCCTGGCCCTCGACCTTCGCGGCCGAGACGGCCTTGCCCGCCGCCTCGGGGGTCAGCTTCACCGGGGCGGAGGCGCCGGTGTTGATGGCCGCGATGCCGAGGCCGTTGTTCTCGGCGAACGAGACCTCCATGTAGCCGATGGCGCCGCTGGCGCCCTTGACGACGGTCGCGACACCCTCGGAGCCCTTGGCGGACTGGCCGTCCTGCGTGGGCCAGTCCTGCGACGGCTCGGCCGTCCAGTCGGCGGGCGCAGCGGCCTTGAGGTACTTGGTGAAGTTCTCGGTGGTGCCCGACTTGTCGGAGCGGTGCACCGTCTGGATCGCCGAGGACGGCAGCTGCGCGCTCGGGTTGAGCGCCTTGATCTCCGCCGCGTCCCACTTGGTGATCTTGCCGGAGAAGATGCCGGCGATGGTCTTGGCGTCGAGGACCAGGTCCTTCACGCCGGGGAGGTTGTACGCGACGGCGATCGGGCCGGTGACCATCGGCAGGTTGATCGCCGGGGTGCCGCCGCACGCGGCCGCGCCCTTGGCGACCTCCTCCTCCTTGAGCGCCGAGTCGGAGCCCGCGAAGGCGATCTGCTTGTCGAAGAACGACTGGCGGCCGGCGCCCGAACCGCTCGACTGGTAGTCGACCGTGGTGCCCGAGCACTTCTGCTGGTACCGCTTGACCCACTCGTCGATGGCGTTCTTCTGCGCGCTCGAGCCGGCGCCGGCGAGCGTGCCCGAGCCGCAGGTGAGGTTCGCGGCGGGCGCGGAGGACGACCCGGCGCCCGTCGTGCCGTTCGCGCTCGGCTTGTCCGCCGTGTCGTTGTCGTCAGAGCCGCAGGCGGTGAGCGTGAGCGCGCCGGCGACGGCTATCGCGGCGAACGCGGTGCCGCGCCGGGCGAGTCGGGGCCGAGTGGTCACGGCTGTTCCTTCCGGTTGCTTCAAAGAGCCTCTGCGATGACCACGTCGGTCACCGTCGATGCCGACGTTAGGTCGCACGTGTGAAGCGAACGGCGGGGGAAAGTGAACCCGGCATGAACACAGGCGGGCCATCAGACGATCAGCCCGCGGGCGCGTTTCATCCCCAACTGACTTGATGGCAGTGCTCTGACCTGCGGGTTTATCGGAAATGTCAGAAGGCGTTAACGGGGAGTTCAAAGTTGTCGGGCCCACCGTTCCGCCCGCTGTGTCCGTTTCTTGACCGCCGGGCGGTCATTCCGACACTCACCGCTCCGTCGGATACGGGGCGTGACGATCCGCCGCGACCACGACTCCGGCCGCGGTGTGCAAGGCCAGGAATTCGCCGGGCAGGAGCAGCTCGTTGGGGTCCCTCCCGGGCTGCCCCGCCCGCCCCACCGAGCGCAGCAGCGACGGCAGCACCGGGCGGTGCGTGCAGATGATCACCGGAGCGCTCTGCGCGACGAGCACCTTGAGGAGTTCGCCGGCCGCGTCCGGCCGGTCCGCGTGGCCCTCCTCGGACAGCGCCGGCACCACCTCGACCGCGACGCCCGCGCGGCGGCAGTACGGGTCCACCGACTCCAGGCAGCGCAGCGACGGCGAACTCAGCACGGCGGCCGGCCCGTACGCCGCCAGGATGTCGCCGAGTGCGGCCGCCTGCAGGCGGCCGGCGGCGGTCAGCGGCCGGTCGGCGTCGCCGTCGCGGTGGCTCGTACGGGCCACGGCGCCGCAGTGCCGCAGCACGATCACCGGCGCGGTGGCGTGCGGCCGGGAGGTCAGCGACACCAGCAGTTGGACGTCGCGGCCGTACGACATCAGCGTGCCCGCGTCGTCCGGCGACAGCCACGCGATGCGGTCCACCTCCCGATTGGCGGTGAACCGCCCGCCGCGTGCCTCGGCGGCCCAGTAGCGCACCAGCTTCAGGCGCTCCCCGACCGCATAGGACTGCACTCCCAGCTCGCGGCCGAGCGCGCACGCGAAGCCGGTCTCCTCGCCGACTTCGCGCACCGCCGCGGCCGCGGCGTGTTCGCCGGACTCGACCTTGCCCTTGGGAAGGGACCAGTCGTCGTACTTGGGGCGGTGGACCAGCGCGACTTCGATGCCGGCACCGGCACCGGCACGCCCGCCGCGTTCCGCGGGTCGCCACAGCACGGCCCCGGCGGCGTGCACCGGGGTGCGCAGCCGCTCGGGCGAGGGTGGGTCGGCCGACCGCCCCAGTCCGCTCAGGAGCCCCACAGCTCCACCTCGTCGAGCCGATCGCGCAAGGGCGGCCACACCGAGGCGAAGGTGAAGCGCGCCTCGGCGACGGCGAAACGCTGCACCGTGTACAACTCGCCCAGGACGAACGCCGCCGCCCCGCCGAGACGCGGTGACAACGCCAGTTCGCGGACCACCTCTGCCGCGAGTGCGGCGTCCTGGTGCGTTCCGAGCGACTCGGTGACCGCCTTCATGCGCTTGGCCAGGCTCTTCGCCGAGGCGCCGAACTCGGGTGCGCACAGGTCGGCGGCGTACCTGGCCCGTTTGCCCAGGATGCGCACGCGGTGCCACGCCTCGTCGTCCTCGCCCGACAATGGGACGGGGGTGTTGTACGCGACGGCGGCGTGCGCGAGAGGCAGTGCCTCCGCGCCGGTCGCCAGGATGCGGAACGCCTTGGCCGCAAGCCGTGGCACGGTCTTGGCGGCGGGCCGGGCGGCCTGGCGGGTGAACTCCAGACCGAGTCCCGGCTCGGAGAGCTGCTCGCCGAGTGTGCGGAAGTCCGGCGAGTCGATGGCGCGCAGTGCCGTGGTGTGGCCGGACGAGAGTCCGCCGCGCAGGCGGCGCTCGACCGCGGCGCGGGCACGAGGCGTACCGGAACGCGCCGGCAGCGTCTCGAAGGCCGCGAGCAGGCGTTCCAGCAGAACTTCGTTGTCGCGTTCGCCGGCCAGTGAGTCGGCGGCCCAGCGCAGTTCGAGTGACAGCGCCTGCGCGGGCCCCGGTTCGACCAGCGACTTGCAGGTACGCAGCGCGCTGCGCATGCGGCGCGCGGCGACCCGCATGCGGTGCGCCGCGTCCTCGCCGCCTTCGCGTACGCGCGGCGCCTGGGCCAGGAACTCGGCCGCCTCCGCGCGCAGGTGGTCGAGGAGTACGTCGCCCGCGGTGCGTGGCGGGAAGGACACGGGGGCGAAAGGCGGTTCCAGGGCTGCGGGGTCCGCGACTGCGGGCTCGGTAACCGCGGGCCCCGCGACTACGGGCTCGGTAACCGCAGGCTCCGCAATCGCGGGCTCTGTGTCCGCGCGCGGTGGGGCGTCCGGATCGGACCTGGGCCGGGGGAGCCGGGCGGCAACCTCGGGATTCGGAGCGCTCGGCGCGGCCGAATCATCCGGCGTCTTCGGTGTGTGCAGTGCCTCCGGGGTACCCGGACTCGGCAGCGCGGCGGGTGCCTCCGCCGCATCCGGACTCACGCTCAGCGCTTCGGCCGCCCTCTTGGCCGTGCGCCGACGCTTCTCGGTGCCGCCCGCCCCGTCGGCCTTCCCGGGCTTGGCGCCTTTGGGACCCTTGGGGCCCTTGGAGTCCTTGCCGCCCGTGGCGGCCTTGTCGGTCTTGCCGTTCCCGTCGGTTCCGCCGGACCTGCCGGTCCGGTCGCTCTTCCGGGGGCTCCGGGTGTCTCCGGTGCCTGCGCCCCCGGTCGTCTCCGCGCTGTCGGTGCCGTCCTTGACCTGCCGTTCACTCCGGCCCACGCCGTCGCCTCCTCAGTTCTATGAGGTGGTCCTGCACGTCGCGCAGCACGGTGCCGTCGGGGGCCGTGGCGTGCCGCGTCCACGTCCCATCGGGGCCCAGATGCCATGAAGCGGTCTCGTCGGACATGCCGAGGTCGACGAATTCGGCGATCTGGTCCCGGTGTCGGCCGCTCAGACGTACCGCGGCCTCCACTCGGCGGTCAAGGTTTCGGTGCATGAGATCCGCGCTGCCGATCCACACTTCCGGCTCGCCGCCGTTCGCGAAGACCCATACGCGCGAGTGTTCGAGGAAGCGGCCGAGGACGCTGCGCACCCGGATGTTCTCCGAGAGACCGCGTACACCCGGGCGCAGCGCGCAGATGCCGCGGATCCACAGGTCGACCGGTACGCCTGCTTGCGACGCGCGGTACAGCGCGTCCACAACTGTCTCGTCGACGATCGAATTGGACTTGAGGCGGATGTACGCCGGCAGACCCTGCTCGTGGTGGGCCACCTCGCGCTGGATGCGCTCGACGAGCCCGTTGCGCAGCGAGTGGGGGGCCACCAGCAGGCGGCGGAAGGTCTGCGCGCGCGAGTAGCCGGACAGCCGGTTGAACAGGTTCGACATGTCCTCGCCGACCTGGGGGTCGACGGTCAGCAGGCCCATGTCCTCGTACAGCCGCGCGGTCTTCGGGTTGTAGTTGCCGGTGCCGATGTGGCAGTAGCGACGCAGCGTGTCGCCTTCCTGGCGGACCACGAGCGACAGCTTGCAGTGCGTCTTGAGGCCGACGACGCCGTGCACGACGTGGCAGCCGGCCTGCTCGAGCTTGCGCGCCCACTCGATGTTGTTGCTCTCGTCGAACCGGGCCTTCAGCTCGACCAGGACCAGGACCTGCTTACCCGACTCGGCGGCGTCGATGAGCGCGTCGACTATCGGGGAGTCGCCGGACGTGCGGTACAGAGTCTGCTTGATGGCCAGCACGTGCGGGTCGGCGGCGGCCTGCTCCAGGAACGCCTGCACCGAGGTGGCGAACGAGTCGTACGGGTGGTGCACCAGCACGTCGCGCCTGCGCATCGCGGCGAACACGTCGGCGGAGTGCGCGGTCTCCACCTCGGCGAGGTCGCGGTGGGTCCCGGCGATGAACTTGCGGTACTTCAGCTCCGGGCGGTCCAGGTCTGCGATCGCGTGCAACCCGGTCAGGTCGAGCGGGCCGGGCAGCGGATAGACCTCCTTCTCGCCCACGCCGAGCTCGCGTACCAGCAGGTCGAGGACGTGCGGGTCGATCGTCTCGGCGACCTCCAGGCGTACCGGCGGCCCGAACCGGCGGCGCATCAGCTCGCGTTCGAGGGCCTGGAGGAGGTTCTCGGCGTCGTCCTCCTCGACCTCCAGGTCCTCGTTGCGGGTGACCCGGAAGGTGTGGCGGCCCAGGATCTCCATGCCGGGGAAGAGGTCGCCGAGATGTGCCGCGATGACGTCCTCCAGCGGCACGAAGCGCGCGGGGGAGACCTCGACGAACCGGGGCAGCAGCGGGGGCACCTTGACGCGGGCGAAGTGCTGGTTGCCCGAGCGCGGATTGCGGACGACGACCGCGAGGTTGAGCGACAGCCCCGAGATGTACGGGAACGGATGCGCGGGGTCGACGGCCAGCGGCGTCAGCACCGGGAAGATGCGCTCGCGGAAGAGCGTGTAGAGGGACTGGTGCTCGCCCTCGGTCAGGTCGTCCCAGCGCAGCAGCTCGATCTCGGCGTCCGCGAGCGCGGGCAGGACGTCGTGGTGGAAGCACGTGGCGTGCCGGGCCATCAGGCCGCGGCTGCGCGACCAGATGCTCTCCAGCACCTCGCGCGGCTGCAGGCCGCTCGCGGCGCGTACCGCCATGCCGGTCGCGATGCGGCGCTTGAGACCCGCGACGCGCACCATGAAGAACTCGTCCAGGTTGGACGCGAAGATCGCCAGGAACCGGGCGCGCTCCAGCAGCGGTGTCGTGGGGTCCTCGGCCAGCTCGAGCACACGTTCGTTGAACGCCAGCCAACTGCCCTCGCGGTCGAGGAAGCGGTCGGCGGGCAGGTCGGTCTCGTCGGCGCGCGCGCCGACGACGGCGACCGCCGGACCCACGAGGTTCGCCGAGCCGTCGCCGTCTTCGGGTACGGGGGCCACCGCGAGGTGGCGGGTGCGGGCGGATGCGGGCAGATCGGCGGTCATCTGATCATCCTCCCGGGGATCGGTGTCTCCACGGTAAATACGAAACGACGCCCCGGAAACCGGAGTGCCGCCGCAAAGCGCCCGGGTTCAGTCCTGGTGCCGGTACATCACATCCACGGTATGCACACGGAAGCCCAGACGGGTGTAGACGGCGACCGCCGCCTCGTTGTCCGCGTCGACGTACAGGAGGACCTCGGCGAGCGGCGCGCCGTCGGCTTCGGTCTGGGCCAGATGGGTGAGGCCGACTGCGGTGAGTGCCTTGCCGAGTCCACTGCCCTGCGCGGACGGGTCCACACCCACCACGTACACCTCGCCGAGCGGGCCCTCGGCGGCGGTGGCCGGGTGCACTTTTGTCCAGTGGAACCCGACCAGCCGGCCGTCGGCGTCCTCGGCCAGGAAGAACCCCGTCGGGTCGAACCACGGCTCCGCGATGCGGCGGCGCAGGTCGTCATGCGTCCAGGAGCCCTGCTCGGGGTGATGCGCGAACGCCTTCGCGTTGAGCGCGAGCCAGGCGTCGTCGTCCTGGCCGGGGACGAACGTGCGTACCGTCACCCCGGGCGGCGGCTGCGTCTCCGGCACCGGCAGGTCGACCGCGCGGCGCATCTGCCACAGCTCGCGGAACGCGCTGAAGCCGAGCTCCGCCGCCAAGCGCTCCGCGGCGGCCTGCTTCCCGTGCGCCCACACCCGCAGCCGCCCGCTCCCCTCGCGCTGCCGGGCCTCGTCCAGCAGCGCTTGCACGAGCAGCCTGCCGTACCCCTTGCCCCGCGCGCCCGGTGCCACGAACAACTCGCCGGAAGGCCCGTCGTGCGGGTCCGACACGTCCAAGTGCGCGTACCCGGCGACCTCGTCCCGCACCCGCAACAGCAACTCGCGCGCACCGGGCGCCCCGTGCCGCAGCTCCAGCCGCGTCTGCTCGGACAGCGGCGCGGCCCCGTCCACCCGCGCGGCCTCCTCCGCAAGCCCCAGGACCACCGCGACATCCGCCGCGTCCACCCGGTTCGTGCCCGCTACATAACCCTCACCGTCGACCATGCCCCAACCGTACGGCGCCTGCCGTGAAGCGGGGCGGACCTGTGCCGACGCGCGAAGACGCACCGTGCGGGTCTTCTTGGTGGCAAAGCCGACGATTCGGGCGAGAACTACTGGTTGGGGCGTCCGACTTGGGCGGCAGGGGGGTTGCTGCCGATAGCGTGTCGAGACTGACCGGCGTTCCCCCCCATGAACAGGATTCGACGATGTCGTACGCGCCTCCCCCAGGCCCGCACGGCGGTATCCCCCACCAACAGCAGTGGGGCGCCGCGCAGCCGCCACCCCCACAGCCGTACCGGGGACCCGCGCGCCCGAGGAAGCTCCTGGTCGCGCTCGTGGGCCTCTTGGTGACCATCGCGTCCGCGTCGGCGATAGCCCTCACGGTTCTCTGGTGGGACAACACCGCCAAGGAGTCGGGGTACACCGACACCACGCTCATCAAGGACGAACTGCCGGGCCCGCGAGGGCTCGGCGCCGATGTCGTGCCGGCGCTTGGTGCCGTTGGAGGGCGGTCGTGAGCAACCCACCGCCTTTCCAGGTGCCCGACGACAACGAGAGCTCGAACGACCAGGCGCAACAGGGACAGCAGCAGTGGCAGCCCCCGGCGCCGCAGGGCGGGGGCGGGCATCAGCAATGGCAGCCGTCCCCAGCGCAGCCACCCGGCCCGCCGCAGGGACAGCAGTGGAACGTTCCTCAGCCCGGGCCAGGACAGCAGTACGGCCCCCCACAGGGACTGCCGCAGGGTCAGCAGTACGCGCCCCCGCAGGGGCACTCAGGTCAGCAATGGGGACCCCCACCGTCCGGTCCGCCTGCTGGGCCGCAGGCGCCGCACGTCCCGCCGCAGGGCGGCCAGCCACAGTGGTCAGGGGGCGGCGGCTTCGTCGACACCCCCGCGGCCGCGGGGGCGGCGGCCTGGGCTCCGTCACCTGCCTGGGGCCCTCCGTCGGCTCCTCCCCAGCCGGGTCCACCGTTCGGATCCGGAGACAGCGGTCCTGGGCGGACGCCGCCGCCGGGTCCAGTGCCCTACGGTTCCGGCTCCGGCCCCGGCTCGGGCCATTACGCCCCAGCCGACTCGCGGCCGGGGATGGCGGCCGCGTACGCTCCCCGTGCCGATCGTCACCTGCATCTTGGGCCCCCGCGCCCGCCTCGCCCGCCCAAGCGCACCCGGTCGGTGCTGCTCCCGTCTGCGGTGGTCGCGCTGCTGGTTGCCGCCGCGGCCGTCCCGGGCGTTCTCCAGCAGGCGGACAAGGATCTGTCGGGCGGTCTCGCGGACCCGCTGACGACCGGCGACATCCAGTGGTCGATCCGCGAGAACCGGGATGGCCCGGCAACGCCGAAGGACGCTCCGCTGGCCCGCACCGGGGCGTGGCTCACGGACTCGACCGTCGTGGTGGCCGAGGCCCAGCGGCTGGTGTCCTACGACTTGGAGTCGGGCAAGACGGTCTGGGAGTACAAGTCCCCCAAGGGCGAGTTCGTCTGCGACGTGACACCGCAGAGCACGTCGAAGTACGCCCTCGCCGCCTTCGGCACCGGGCAAAACTGCTCCTCCCTGGAGGCGGTGGACCTCAAGACGGGCAAGCAGGTCTGGGCGAAGAGCGCGGTCGCAGCACAGGACGACCCTGACCTCCAGCTCCCTCCCAGCCTCGCCGGAATGGGGCTGAGCACCGGTATTGCGGTGTCGGGTGACACGGCGGTCTTCGACGGACAGGCGTACAAGGTCACCGACGGCAAGCCCCTGTGGAGCGCCGCGGATGCCCTGCCTGAAGGATGTTCCATCGAAGAGGTCGTGGGCGGCGCGCGCCTCGTCGCCAAGTGGACCTGCGGCTTCCGCGGCCCGACCTCGTTCGGTGAACTGGACGCCGCCACCGGTCGGCCCAAGTGGACGTACGAGACGACCGCCAGCTCGCTCATGAACGAGGTGTCGATCGCCGCGGTGGACCCGGTGATGATCAAGGAAGGCAGTCCGCTCGGCCGGGAAGCGCCCAAGGTCGTCGTGCTGGACGACAAGGGTGAGGAGTCATACCAGCTCAAGGACGGCCACCCGGTCATCAATGCGCTCGGCAGCAACGACGCGATAATGGGGGCCTCGCCCGTACTGGCGACCGACAAGATCCTCTACGTCCCGGGCAGCGACGGTTCCGCGACGCTCAATGTCGGGGCGTTTATGCCCAACCAGATCTATGCGATTGACCGTGCGACCGGCGAGCGGCTGTGGACGCAGACGATAGCGGGGACGAAGTCGGTGGGCTTCAAGTCGCAGGGGCAGCTGTACCCGATCCGTGTCGAGGAGTCCGGGGATCTCCTCGTCCTCGAGGCCAGCGCCGCGAAGCCGATGCACTTGCTGAGGTTTTCGGCTGCGGACGGGAGCATCACGAACCTCAAGGAACTGCCCGGCAGGGCCGCGTACGCCAAGGGCTTCATGATGGCGCCGGTGGTCTTCGAGAAGGACGGACGCGTCATGTTCGTCGCCCAGGGGGCGGAGAAGACCGGGGATCTCCGCACCCGCGACATTCTCGGACGGGCCGTCGACACGGACATGTCGTACTACCGGGTCATCATGCTCAAGTAATGCGTGTGCCTTGTGAGCAGCAGTGAGGGGTGCCACCGCCACGGTGGCACCCCTCACTGCTCATTGCTCACTGCCGCGAGGTCCCGCTGTTGCTCAGCGCGGTGCGAAAGGCCCGCTGCGGAAGGTGATGCCGTTCCACTTTTGCAGCCGCGACATCTCCCAGAACGACAAGAAGGAGATGACAGTCGAACCCGCGATGGCCACTGCCGCCTTCACGTTGTCAGGCACCGTGTCGGAGCCGGCGGCCAGGCCGTTCAGCATGCCGCTGCCGAGCTCGAGGGTGATGTCGTTGAGGGTGAGCGACCACGCGAGCCACATCGTCAGGAGCGGGAGCAGCAGCGGGTGCCCATCGGCCGCCGCGAACAGGTGCTTGGTGATCTGCCAGAGCGCTCCGACCGCGAACAGCACACACCAGATGACCAAGAAGGCTGACACCCATGACAAGACGAGTTGAGTCTGTGTGCCGTCCTTGTTGAGGACGTACGTCTTGTTCTTCAGGCCGGCCGCGTTTCGGAGCAGGACATACGCGGTGATGCCCACCGCCAGAACGGCCGTGAAGACCACCATGGCCCGAAGTGGATGGGTGAGTTGGTGCAGGGTGAGGCTCCGCACCGACGGATGCGCCAGCAGGACCAGGAAGAGGCCCACCACGACCAGGCCCAGTGCGCAGAACAGCGGGGCGAGGATGATGCGGTGGACGACTGCGGAGACGAACTCTTGGCCGACGGAGAAAAGTTGGACCGCCTTGTCCGCCGTCTCCATCATGTCGTCGGCCTGCTGTTGCAGGTCCTGGATCCCGGGATCGACGCCCGTGGGCACTCCGCCGCTCGGGGCTCGCGTCGGGAAGTTGGTCGGGAATCCGGACGGGAACAGCGAGCTCAGGTCGGTCGGGATGCTCGTCGCCTTGGGCATCGTCGGCGGCGGCCCGGCGGCGAGCGCGTCGCCGAGCGAGCTGGCGCCCGGGGTGGTAGCCGGTGCGGGGAGGCCTTCCGCGTTGGGCGTCGTCGAGACCGGCATATTGGGCACCGCACGCTTCTTGCTGTAGAAGACGCGGAGGAACAGCCCGAAGACGATCGCGAGTCCGAGCCACGCGCGGATCCGGTTGATCCGGTCCATCATGGCGTCCGGGCGTCCCGTGAGGTACTTCGGCTTGAGCAGCTTCGCCGCGAGCAGGACCGGGAACAGGACCGAGGAAATGTTGCTCAGCCAGCGGCGTTCTGTTTCTACTGGGGTTTCGCCGCGGGCGTTTCGGGGCGGCTCCGGGGGTGGCTGCTGGGCGTATGCGGGCGGCATGCCCTGTGCGTGAGACGGCGTGTACGCCATCGGTGAAGCCCCTCCCCGAATACCAACAAGTGGAACAGGGAGGGAGAGTAGCAATCCTCACTGTCTGCCGTGCGGGACCGGCGGGGTGGATGACAGTGATCTGACGAGGTGTCAGGTCGAGCAAATGGTTGGCGCCGAGCCGGGAGGCCGGGTCAGCAGCCGCAGCTGCGGCGGACCACCAGGCGGGCCGGGAAGCTGCGTACGCGCTCCTCGCCGGGGGCCGCCGGCTCGCGCTCCAGGGCGAGGTCCACGGCTGCCTCGGCCATCGCCGCGCGGTCGGCGGCCACCGTGGTCAGCGGTACGTCCGCGAAGGCCGCCTCGGCGATGTCGTCGAAGCCGACCACGACGAGGTCGTCCGGTACGCGGAGCCCCAGCTCGCGGGCCGCCCGCAGCACGCCTATGGCCTGGTCGTCGGTCGAGCAGAACAGCGCGCCCGGGCGGTCCTGCTCGGCCAGCATCTCGCGGGCCACGCCGTACGCCCCGAAGCGGTTGAACGGCGCGCCCCGCACCAGCCCGTCCGTCGGCAGCCCCGACTCCTGCATCGCGCGCCGCCAGCCCGTCACGTGGTCCGTCACCGGGTCGCCGAGGTCGGGCGTGGACGGCGGGCCGCCGAGGCAGTGGATGCGGGTGAGGCCGTGCGCCTCGATGAGGTGCCGGGTGGCCAGGTAGGCGCCCTCGACGTCGTCCAGGACCACCGCGTCGCCGCTGAGCGCGTTGGGCTGCCGGTGCATCAGGACCACGCGTACGTCGCGCGCCGCGATCTCCTGCGCCGCGCGCTCCGACGGGCCCTGGCTGACCAGCACCAGACCGGACACCTGCATGCCCAGGAACGCCCGCACGTAGTGCAGCTCGCGGTCGTCCTCGTAGTCGGAGTTGCCGATCAGCACCAGGCGGCCCTTGTCGAAGGCGGCCTTCTCGACGGTGTGCGCGAGCTCGGCGAAGAACGGCTGCCGAGCGTCGGGCAGCACGAGGCCGATCAGGTTCGTACGCCGGCTCGCCATCGCCTGCGCGACGCTGTCGGGCCGGTATCCGAGCTGTTCTATCGCGGCGAGGACGCGCTCACGGGTCGCCGGAGCGACCGGTCGCGGTCCGTTGTTGACCACGTAGCTGACCACGGCGGTCGACGTCCCCGCGAGGCGGGCAACGTCGTCGCGGGTCACCTTGGGCACGCCACCATTGTAGGGACGACGCCCGTCACTCATATCCGCAGTGTCCCCGCTCGTAGTGGAATGCGTGACCGGATCCGCTCGAATCCGGTCGGAACGGCCTTCAGGATGCCTGCTCCGGGACCACGTCTGCCACCGAAACGGCCCCTGCCGACGCACTTTGGCTGCGCGCCTCCGCCTCGGCGCCCCGGTCGGGCACCACGAAGCGGTAGCCGACGTTGCGCACCGTGCCGATCAGCGACTCGTGCTCGGGCCCGAGTTTGGCGCGCAGGCGGCGTACGTGGACGTCGACGGTGCGGGTGCCGCCGAAGTAGTCGTACCCCCACACCTCCTGCAGCAGTTGGGCGCGCGTGAAGACGCGGCCCGGGTGCTGGGCGAGGTACTTCAGGAGCTCGAACTCCTTGAAGGTGAGGTCGAGCACCCGGCCGCGCAGCTTCGCGCTGTACGTCGCCTCGTCGATGGTCAGGTCGCCGTTGCGGATCTCGGTCGGCTCGTCCTCCGCGCCCTGGGCGGCCTGCAGGCGCCCTATGGCGAGCCTGAGGCGCGCCTCGACCTCGGCGGGACCCGCGGTGTCCAGCAGCACGTCGTCCACGCCCCAGTCGGCGGTCAGCGCGGCCAGGCCACCTTCGGTGGTGACCAGGATCAGCGGACAGCCGACCCCGGTCGTGCGCAGGACCCGGCACAGGCTCCGCACCTGTGGGAGGTCCCGGCGGCCGTCGACCAGGATGACGTCCGCGGGTGGCGCGTCGACGAGCGCGGACGCCTCCGCCGGGGCCACGCGGACCTGGTGCAGCAGAAGGCCGAGCGCGGGAAGCACTTCGGCCGACGGCTGGAGCGCGTTCGTGAGCAGCAGCAGGGCACTCAACTGGGCTCCCCTCGCCCGGTGCGGACGATCGGGTCCGCACCTGTTCGGTGGCGGGTGTGCGGGCGCGGCAAGGACGTTGTGGGTCCTGGCGTGCGCCGCATTCTCACCTCCACGAAAACACGAAAGGACCCGGGGCGTCGTCGCCCGGATCCTCTTCACGAGTCGTCGGGGGTGGTGTCAGCCGGTCCGGAGACATCAGGTCGTCACCTTCCAGCCCGGCCGGAAATCAACCCGGCCGTTTCCACCCCAGTGGACTCGCGAGTCAGGATAGCCGACATGGCACCGCTTTCCGATGGAGACGGCGATCGTCCCGTATCGCGGACGAATACCGCCACGCATGCGCACTCGGTTCGTCACGATGTGCTGATCAGCGCCGATGGCGTACGCATCAGCGCCGTCCACCATCCGGACAGCGCCCGGGACCTGGCCTTTGTGGTGGCGCACGGATTCACCGGATCGTGGCGCAGGCCGCGCGTCGCGGCGGTGATGGACGTGCTGCGGGCGTACGGCGGCGTCATCGGCTTCGACTTCCGCGGCCACGGGGCCTCCGGCGGTCACGCGACCATGGGGGACCGCGAGGTTCTCGACTTGGACGCGGCGGTCGCCTGGGCCCGCCAAATGGGCTATCGGAGGGTGGCCACGGTCGGCTTCTCGATGGGCGGCTCGGTCGTGGTGCGGCACGCCGCGCTGCACGGGGGAGTGGACGCGGTCGTCGCGGTGAGCGCCCCCTCGCGCTGGTACTACCGGGGTACGCCGCCAATGCGCCGGATTCATTTGGCCATCAATCACCCGGTCGGACGACTCGTCACCCGAACGGTCCTCAAGACGCGCGTCTCGCCGCGACGCTGGAATCCGATCCCGCAGGCTCCCAAAGACCTGGCCGGGCGCCTGTCGCCGGTGCCGCTCCTGATCGTGCACGGCGACCGCGACGCGTACTTTCCGGTGGACCACGCCGAACAGCTGTACGCCGCGGCGCGTGAACCGAGGGAATTGTGGATCGAGCCCGGACTCGGCCATGCGGAGAACGCCGTGGGCCCCGAACTGGTCAAACGCATCGGCGCGTGGGTGAACGGGCGGATCCCCGGATAGGCGGCGGCGTGCGGACGAGGCGTGCGCGGGCGCGATGATGGGGCACTCTGGTGTCCGCCGCGGCCTACGCGGCGCGGGAGAGTTGTGAACGGAAGTGGGCGCGATGGCGGTCGGCACGATGCGGTACTGGGCCGCGGCCAAGGAGGCCGCGGGCACAGCCGAGGAGGTGTACGACGCGGACACGCTCGCCGACGCGCTGCGCGCGGCACGCGAGCGCCACGCGGGTTCGCCGCGCTTCGTCCCGGTGGTCGGGAACTGCTCGTTCGTCGTGGACGGCAACCCGGTCGGCAAGCGCGACCACGGCTCGGTGCTCCTGACCGAGGGCGGAACCGTCGAGGTCCTGCCGCCCTTCGCCGGCGGATGAGCGGGACGCCCCAGGGGCAGCACGGGCAGCACGCACGGCAGGAATTCGACGGCTGGGCGGACGGGGCGCATCCCGGGCAGTACGCGGACGGCCACGCGGCGGTCGACGGCTACGTGGCGGCGGACGGCTATGCGGAGGGCTACGTCGGCGGCGCTGCCGAGGGCGGATATGCGGCCGACGCTTACCTCGACGGCTATTCGGGCGGTGGATCCGGCGACGGCTACGCGGCGGCGGGCTATGGCTACGAGGGACATCCGCAGCAGGTGCCGACGCTGCCGGACGCCCGCCCCGACTCGCAGCAATACGACACGCAGCAATACGACACGCGGCAGTACGACAGCGGCGGTTTCCCGCAGCAATATGCCCCGGCCTATGAGCAGCAGCAGTACGAGGCGGCAGCGGAGCCGTATGCGGGGGAGCCGTACGCCGGCGAGGCGTTCGCCGCGGAGTTGTACGTGCCCTACGCGCCCGGTGGCGGGGAGGAGTCGGCGTACGGCCACCCCGCGCCCGTCGACTATGCGCCCTACGAGGAGCAGGCCGGGGGCAACCGGCGGCTTGAAGGGTTTGACACGTTCGACGAGGCCGCCGAGTTCGACAGGGACGCCGAGTTCGACGGCGCGGACGGATACGACGGCGGCGTCATGGTCGAAGTCGGTGCCGAGTTCGACGCGCGTGCGGGCTTCGGTGATTCGGATGTCCTGGACGCCCCTGCGCCGTTCGACGCTCGGGACGAGCGGAGTGAGACGGGCGGGCGGGGCAGGCGGGGCAAGCGGGACGACTACGCGGAGGTACCCGCCCCCGGGCGGCAGGCGGCCGAGCGCGCGGCCCGCCGCGTGCCGATCTGGCATCCCCCTGGACTGCTCCCCGCGCTACTCACCTCGGGCTTGGCGGGCGCTCTCGTCGTCGGCGCGCTCGTCGGCGGACCCGCCATTGTCGTAAGTGTCGCCGTCCTGCAAGTCGTCACGGCCGCAGGTTGGTTCCGACTGCACGGCATGTGGCCGGCGCGTCAGGGCATCGCGCTCGCAATCCTCGCCGGCTTCGCGGCGGACGTGGCTGTGTTGAAGGCCGGCGACGACGCGCTCGGCATACTGCCGGGCATTCTGGCCGCCGTGCTCGGCGTCGTACTGCTCCAGCAACTCGCGCGCCGGGACGGCCGCCCGGAGTTGCTGCCCGCTCTCACGGTCACCGCGTCCGCCGCGCTTCTGACGGTCCTGGACGTGCTGTTCGTGCTGGCCGCCCGGGTGGAGAGCCCGGACGTACGGGACGGCGCGCTCGTCGTGGTCGGCGCCGCCGCCGTCGCCGTAGCCGTGCTTCCCGCCGCGATGCCGCTCCCCGGCCCGCTGGGCGCCGCCCTCGGCCTCGCCGCCGCGGCGGTCGCCGGCCTGGTCGCCGGGTCGGTCCTGAACGTCGGGGGCACCGCCGTGGCCCTTGGGGTGGGAGCGGGTGTGATGGGCCTGCTGGGCCGCCGCACCGCGGGGTACGACCACCCGTCGAAGTTCGTGCACTTCACCGCGGGAGTCGCCCTGCCGCTTGCGCTGGCCGCGCCCGCCGTCTACCTCCTAGGCCGGGCGGCGCTGGGCTGACGCGCGGCGCTGGGCTGAGGCGTGGTGCCGGCTGTGGCTCTGGTCTGTGGGGCCTGTGGCGCGAAGCCGGGCTGATGCGCGGCATACGCAAGGCTCCCCGCAGCACTCCGCCTTGATCAGATCGGCGGCCGCTCTGCGGGGCTTCCCTCTGGTGGTGCGGCAAAGATCACGGCAGGATTCGTCGCATGCCGTGGAAACGCCGCCGGGGCGGGGCGGGGGGAAGCGATGAACCGGCGCATTCCCCCGCGCGTGAAGGGGATGTGACCGGCAAAAGCGATGTCGTCGCCCGGCCGGCGGACGTGTCTTCCGCCGGTGACGGGGTGTCGGCCGCCGCGCGCGGGCTTGCTCCGATAGTGGCCCCTTCCGTCCCGGAGCGAACCCCTGACACGACGTCAGCTCCCCTGCCCACGGCGGACGAAGCGGTCATCCGCGCGCTCTACCTGGAACACGCCGGGCCGCTGCTCGGTTACACGCTTCGGCTCACCGACGGCGACCGCCTGTGGGCCGAAGACGTCGTGCAGGAGACGTTGCTGCGTGCCTGGCGGCATCCGGAGGCGCTGGATCCCGCGCGCGGGCCCATCCGCGGATGGCTGTGCACGGTCGCCCGCAACCTCGTCATAGACGGCAGCCGGGCGCGACGCGCGCGGCCGCCGGAAACCGGCGACGCTCCGCTGCTGTCGGTTGCCGACGAGCGCGCCGAGGACGAGTTCGACAGGGCCTTGCTGTCGTGGGAAGTGGCCGAGGCACTGGGGGCGCTCACTCCGGAGCACAGGGCGGTGTTACTGGAGACGTACTACCGAGGCAGGTCGGTCGCCGAGGCCGCCAAAGTGCTCGGGGTGCCGGAAGGCACCGTCAAATCGCGGACGTACTACGCACTGCGCGCACTGCGCGTCGCCTTGGAGGAACGGGGGTTGGTGCCGTGAGGGGTGTCGACGAGCCCGGTATGCCCGAGGAGCGCGGCGGGCCCGACGAGCGCGGCGTGCCCGACGTACCTCGCCCGGCAACGGCCAGGCCCGACCGGCGCAGGCCCGCGCCCGCCTTGTCGGACGCGGACGCCGAACCGCCCGCGTTCCCCGCCCCGTTGCTGCCTGAGGCTCCGGACGAGGGGGCGTCCGAAGGTGCCGGCGCCGCCGGTCGCGCCGAGGCCGACGCCGACCGTACGTCCGGCGCCGTCCCCGAACGCCCTGCCGTGCCGCCGCGTCCGACCACCCCGCCGGTCCCACCCCGCCCCGCCCACGCGCCCCCGGTGCCCGCAGCCACGGACGACGGAGAGCCAGGCACGCGTGAACCGGCCAAGGCGGCGCCGCCGACCGAAGCGACCGAAGCGACCGAGAAGCCCGGCGAGGCCGAGCGCCCCGACAACCCGTGGCTACGCCCCAAGCCACCCGCGGCGCCCGCGGTTGCCCCCGTGCTCGCCAAGGCCTCCGCCGTCTCGGCAGACGAACTCGCGTCCCACAGTGCGGACTCCGGCAGCTCGCACTCCGGCAGCTCGCACTCCGGCAGTTCGCGCCCTGGACGTACCGACGCCGACAGCATGGATGCCGACCGCGCGGACACCGACAGCGCGGACACCGACGACCCCGCGAAGCAGATCTGCGCCGCCCTGCGCCTCGACCTCGGCGCGTACGTCCTCGGCGCGCTCAGCGACAGCGAGGCGCAGTGGGTCCGCGCGCATGTCGCCGTCTGTCCCGAGTGCCGCGCCGTGTACGAGGAACTCGCCGTACTGCCAGGCTTCCTGGCCCGTCTCACCCCGGCCGAGGCGGAGGCGAGCGGGGCCGCCGACGAGCTGCCGCCCGCGCGCGTCTTCACCACGGCCGCGGAACGCGTGCACCGGGAGAAGCGCACGCGCCACGTCCTGCTCGCCGCCGCGGCCGCGCTGGCGATCCTGACCGGCACGCTCGGCTGGGCGCTCGGGGCCGAGGACGGCGGCTCGCCGACCGCCGCCGGAACGGCCAGTGCCATACCGCCCTCGCCCGTCCCGACGACACCGCCCGGGCCTTCCCGGCCGCCGGCCGACCAGCGCACGGTCAAGGCCTCCGATGCGGCGTCGGGGGCCGCGATGACGCTGGACTACCGCCCGGCGACGTACGGCACCGGCATCGACCTCATGTTGTCCGGCGTCCCCGCGGGAACCCGGTGCCAGCTCGACGTCTACGGCACCCGTGGGCGCCAGGAGACCGCGTCGTCGTGGGTGGTGCCGGAGGGTGGCTACGGCGGCCCGGGAGGCACGCTGACCGTGCCCGGCGCGACGAGCATCCCGCCCGACGAGATCGTGAGCTTCCGGATCACGGTCGTCGGCAAGGACGAGACTTTGTTGAGCGTCAGACCGCAGGAAACCATGACAAAGACCCCCGTGGCCCGACGTCGCATCTCACCATCCGGGCATTTGCGTCTCGATATATGACACGGGCATGACATTGCCGGTCATACGTCCCTACGATCGGGAACGTGAAGCGACAGGCAGACCTCACCAAGCGGCGCGCAGTGGACCTGTGCCGCACCGCAACCTGCCTGTGTTGCCTGCGCTGACGCGCACCCGGGCACACAGGTCGGCGACCGGCGGACTCGACGAGTTTCCGCGTACGACCGCGACCATGTGACCGGCGGCCCGCAAAGCCCGCCCGCGACTCGCGAGCCATGCATCCGCATGCCCGACCGAGGAGACGGCGGCGCACCCGCGGAGCCGCGGCAAGCCCCGGAGAGCACCGGAGCGGCCGACCGCGCCACCGGACCAGGACCCCCGACCCGCGCGGGTGGCGGGTCCCGGAGCCGGACGGTGAAGGCCGCCGCCGCGCGTCGACGAAGCGCATCCCCCGACTTTTTCTGCCCGTGCAGTGCCCAGTCTCGTGGCCTGCCGCCTCCGTGCGGCGTGCCCACACACCGGAGGTAGACACCCCATGAGCCGTTCCGACGTCCTGGTAGACGCCGCCTGGGTCGAGGCCAACCTCGACAACCCGAAGGTCGTCCTGGTCGAGGTCGACGAGGACACCGCCGCGTACGAGAAGAACCACATCCGCGGCGCGGTCCGCATCGACTGGCGCAAGGACCTCCAGGACCCGGTCAAGCGCGACTTCGTGGACCAGGAGGCGTTCGGCGCGCTCCTGTCCGCCAAGGGCATCGCCAACGACGACACCGTGGTCCTCTACGGCGGCAACAACAACTGGTTCGCGTCCTACGCCTACTGGTACTTCAAGCTCTACGGCCACGGCGACGTCAAGCTCCTCGACGGCGGCCGCAAGAAGTGGGAGCTCGACTCCCGCGAGCTGGTCGTCGAGGTCGTCGAGCGCCCGGCGACCACCTACGTCGCCCAGGAGCAGGACAAGTCGATCCGCGCCTGGCGCGACGACGTCCTCGCGGCGATCGGCACCACCAACCTGGTCGACGTGCGCTCGCCCGACGAGTTCTCCGGCAAGCTGCTCGCCCCCGCGCACCTGCCGCAGGAGCAGTCGCAGAAGGCCGGCCACGTCCCGACCGCGAAGAACATCCCGTGGTCGAAGGCCGCCAACGACGACGGCACCTTCAAGTCCGACGAGGAGCTCAAGGCCCTCTACGAGGGCGAGGGTGTCGACCTGTCCAAGGACACCATCGCGTACTGCCGCATCGGCGAGCGCTCGGCGCACACCTGGTTCGTGCTGCACGAGCTGCTCGACCAGGCCAACGTCCGCAACTACGACGGTTCCTGGACCGAGTACGGCGCGCTCGTCGGCGTGCCGATCGAGCTCGGTTCCGGCAAGTAAGCGCTCAGCGCATATAAGGCAAGGAGTTACGACATGTGCGGCGCTAAGGCCGGCGGGCCGGATCTGGCAGGAGTAGACGTGGCGAACGAGACGATCATCCAGGGTTCCGTGACCAAGGGCGGACAGCCGATCAACGGCTACGTGCGTCTCCTGGACGCGGGCGGCGACTTCACCGCGGAGGTCCCCACCTCCGCGAGCGGCCAGTTCCGGTTCTTCGCGGCCCCGGGCACCTGGACCGTGCGTGCGCTGGTCCCCGGCGCGACCGTGGACCGTGCGGTCGTCGCCGAGAAGGGCGGCGTCGCCGAGGTCGAGATCGCGGTCTGACGCTCCGACGACGCTCCGAGGTTCGGACGCTTCGACGTCCCGGACGCTCGGCGCTCGGCGGTCGACGCCCGTCGCAAGGCGGCGCGGACGACGGTGGCACGGGTCTCCTTCGGACGTACACCCACGGTGCCTGTCCCATCCGGGCGTTCGCGCAAGGGCGGTGCCCCTCCCCCGAAAGGGCGAGGGGCACCGCCCTTGCGCATACCCGTCCGTGTGAGCACGCCGGGTCTCGGGCAAGATCGCCGTTGTGACTAACCCATCGTCCGCAGAAACGATTCATGATCGCGCACGCAACCGACCGACGGACGGCCGCGTCCGCGAGGGGGAGGGGAGGCGCTGATGGCTTGGCTGCTCGTCATCGTCGCGGGGGTTCTGGAGACCGGGTTCGCGCTGCTGCTCAAAGCCAGCGACGGGTTCACCAAGCTGTGGCCCACGATCGGGTTCGCGCTGTGCGCCATCAGCAGCTTCGGCCTGCTGACGCTTTCGCTCAAGACACTCGACGTCGGGCCGGCGTACGCCGTGTGGACCGGCATCGGCGCCGCGGGCACCGCGATCATGGGCATCTTCCTGTACGGCGAATCCTCGTCGGTCCTCAAGCTCGTCTCGATCGCGCTGATCCTGGCGGGCGTCGTGGGCCTCAACCTGTCGGGCATCAGCCACTGACGGCAGGCCGCCGGCCGTCGCGGCGGGACGGGGCTTTTCGCCGGCCCGGACGTACGGTGGAAGGGTGCGTCGGCGCCGCAGGCTCTACTTCGCGCTCATGGGCACCTGCCTGACATTGTTCGTGCTCGCATGGGCGGTGATCCGTTTTGTCTCGGTGCCGGCAGCCGTGGCGATGAGCGTCGTGGCCATGGTGATCCCGCCGTTCGCGGCGATCGTCGCCAATCGCCGCGACCCGGGGGAGAAGTGGTTCGACGAGTAGGTCCGCGTGGACGTCGGTACGCGCGGACGTCGGTACACACGTGCACGCCAGTACGCGCGCACGCCAGCACGTGTGGACGTCAGTACACGAGCGCCTGCGCGTCGTCGGCCATCGCCTCCTGCACGAACACCTGCGCGCCCGCGATCCGCACGCCCGGGATCACGTCGTCGCCGGTGATCTCCCGCCGCGCCGCGCACTGAGTGCACACCGTCACGCGGCCGCCCGCGAGGACCGCCTCCAGCAGGTCGGTCAGCGGCGCGGCCTCCGGGAGGGTGAACTCCGCGGCACGGCCGGGCAGCGCGAACCACGCCGACTCGCCGGTCAGCCACAGGGACACCTCGACGCCGCCGGCCACCGCCACGGCCGCGACGGTGAACGCCTGCGAGCACCGCTCGGGCGCGTCCAGGCCTGCCGTCACCTTCACCACAAGACTCCGCTTCATCCGGCTCACGGTAGTGCGCCCGGCGGCCGGCGCCCGTCCCACGGCCGTGTCGTACGCCACCCTGGGCGGTTCCGGCACCCCCCGCGCCCGTACACTGATCGCGGATTCAGCCTGGTTCGCGGCACGACGCGCGGCACTCGCCCAAGGAGCAGCAAGGTGCACACGTTCTTCATCGTGATGCTGGTCGTCGTCGGCATCATGGTCGCCTGGTTCGCGGCGCTCACCGTCTCCAAGCTCTACAAGGGCCAGAGCTGATCCACCCGGTAGGCTCGGGCGCCGACACTGTTCCCGTACCAGGCCGGATGACATGATCGAAATTCCGGACGACATGCACCCCGACGTCGTCCCGCTCGCCTTTCTGCTCGGCACCTGGGAAGGCGCCGGCGTCGGCGACTACCCGACGATCGAGGCGTTCCGCTACGGCCAGCAGGTGACCTTCACGCAGGACGGCAGGCCGTTCCTGGCCTACACGTCGCGGACGTGGCTGCTGGACGACGACGGCAACCGGGTGCGCCCGCTCGCCACCGAGACCGGGTACTGGAAGTCGAAGCTCGACGGCAGCGTCGAGGTGACCCTCGCGCATCCGACCGGCATCGTCGAGATCTGGTTGGGCGAGACCGACAACGGCCGCGTCGAGATCCGCACGGATGTCGTGGCGCGCACGGTCGACGCCAAGGAGTACACCGCGGGCCACCGGCTCTACGGCCTGGTCAAGGGCGAGCTGATGTACGCGTACGACATGGCTGCGATGGGGCAACCTCTCCAGGCCCACGTGTCCGCGCAACTCAAGCGCGTCGACACGGAGATCGCCGCCGAGTAGGACGAACAGACCGGGTACGCCCGGCAGTCCGACCGAGCCGGGCCGTACCGGGGCCTGCCGACCGCATGTGCGCGGCCGGCAGGCTCGCGTCGCCGACCACTGATCGCGGCCTACGGCGCTCACCGCGCTACCCGACCGTCTTCGGCGTCTCCGCGTTCGGATAGCGCCGCAGGTAGACGTCCATCGTGTCGGCGCGCAGGTTCTCCCAGAGGAACCGCGACTGCTCGGGGGCGAGCACCACCGCGTCCTGTCCGGCGATGTTCGTCAGCTCCGAGACCGGCGCGGTCATGAACCTGACGTCGTCGCCGCGCAGTTTGCGCATTCCCCACACCAGGTCGCGCAGGTCGCTGTTGGACATCCGGTCGTCGACGCTGATCGAGCCGGTCAGCGCGTCGAGCAGGTCCGGCAGGTCGAGCGGGTCGTCCAGCAGGCCGCCGGACAACAGCTTCTGCATGACCGCCCGCATGAACTCCTGCTGCCGCTCGACCCGGTCGAGGTCGCCGCGCGGCAGGCCCTTGCGCTCGCGTACGTACGCCAGCGCCTCGGCACCGTTCATGTGGTGCTTGCCGACCGTCCAGGCGCGGCCGTCCTCGCCCGGCGGGATCTCCTCGTCCACCACGATGTCCACGCCGCCGAGTGCGTCGGTGAGCTTCTTGAAGCCCTCCCAGTCGATGGCCGCGAAGTGGTCGACGCGCACATCCGTCAGTCGCTGCACGGTGTCGATGAGCAGCGGCGGACCGCCCCACGAGAAGGCCGCGTTGATCTTGGCGTCGCCGCGCCCCGGGACCGTCACCCACGAGTCGCGGGGGATCGAGACGATGTACGCCTGGGTCCGGTCCGCCGACAGGTGCAGCAGCATCGTCGCGTCGCTGCGCTGCGCGCCCTCCTGCCACAGTGGGGCCTTGGCGTCGCGCCCGGTGGTCGGCATGTCGGAGCGCGAGTCGAGTCCGACGAGGACGAAGTTCAGGCCCTTGCCGCGCGGCGGTTGCTCGGCGATCGGGACGTTCGGGAAGGCGTTCTCGATGCGGTCCACCTTGCCGGCGTAGTGGTCGATGAACCACCACACGCCGACCGCCGCCACCAGGACCAGCGACAGCATCATCACGAGCATCGAGATCAGGACGGCCCGGGTACGTCGGCGCCGCCGGAACTTGCGCCGATCGGGCGGCACGGCCGGGACGTCGCTCCCGTCGCTTCCGTCGTCCCCGTCCCCGTCCCCGTTGCCTCCGCCGGAGCCCGCTCCCGAGCCCGCGTCGCCGTCCACCCCGTCGTCGACGCCGCCACCGCGGCGGGTGGCCGTACGCTCGTCGATGCTGCCGTCGTCCAGGATGCGCAGCCCGAGGCCGTGCACGTTGCTGATGCCGTCGGCTATCTGTTGTCGCTCGCGTTCGGCACGTGCCTGGGCGCGACGTTCGGCCCGCGTCGACCCCTCCTGCGACGCGCCCTCCGACTCGCTCCCCGAACCGCGCTCCGACCCGCGCCAAGCTTCGCCCTGCGCCGCGCCCGGCGACTCGGCGTGCGGCTGCGCACGTCCGTCGCCGGACGTGCCGTCCGATGGTGCCCCCACCCGGGACTGTTCGTCGTCCACGTGGGGCATTGTGTCCCGGCGAGGACACTGCCACGTGGGAATCCGCCAAGTCGTGAGGCGACCTAGAATTGGCCGGTGACCACCGACTGGAAGCGCGAGCTACGGGACAAGGGCTACCGGCTGACGCCACAGCGCCAGCTCGTGCTGGAGGCGGTGACGAACCTCGGGCACGCGACGCCGGACGAGATCCTGACGGAGATCCACAAGACCGCCAGCGGCATCAACATCTCGACCGTGTACCGCACGCTCGAACTCCTCGAGCACCTCGAGCTGGTGAAGCACACGCATCTCGGGCACGGCGCCCCGACGTACCACCCCGCCGGGCACAGCAATCACCTGCACCTGGTGTGCCGGGACTGCGGGGGCGTCACCGAGGTCGAGCCGGGCCTCGCCGCGCCGCTCGCGGCCACCGTGGAGTCGCGCCACGGCTTCGACATCGACCTCCAGCACTTCGCGATTTTCGGCCGCTGCGGGGACTGCGTGCGGGCCCGTGCCGCCGAGAGCGCCGCGGAGGACGGCCCCGAGGCCCGTGGTCATGGTGAGGAGCCGGGCCCGACGGACGGCGACCGGACGGGCGCCGGGGCGGGCAGCAGGGCCGGCAACGGCGTCGGCAACGGGACCACCTCCCCGTCGACTTCCGCGCGAGGTACCTAAGCTGGACGGCATGACCGTCACCAGCCCTCTGCTGTCCCTGCCCGGTGCCGTCGCCGCCGAGGCGCCGGACGAAGGCGTCGCCGCGCACTACGGCGACCCCCTGCGCGAACAACGCAGGCTTGCGGAGGGCCGGGGGTTCGTCGACTTGTCGAACCGCGGCGTCGTCCGCGTCTCCGGCCCGGACCGCCTGTCGTGGCTGCACTCGCTGACCACGCAGCACCTCACCGACCTCAAGCCGGGCGACGCGACCGTCACCCTCGTCCTGAGCCCGAACGGCCACATCGAGCACGCGATGTACGTCGTCGACGACGGCGAGGCTCTCTGGGCGCACGTCGAGCCCGGCACCGCCCCCGCGCTCGTCACCTTCCTCGACCGCATGCGCTTCCTGCTGCGCGTCGAGGTCGAGGACCTGACCGAGACGTACGCGGTGGTCTTCGAGCCGCGCACCGAACCGGACGGCGACACGTCCGCGGGCGAGGGCGTCGTCGTGCGCGCGACGGAGGAGGGCCGCGAGCTGTTCCTGCCGCGTGAGCGCCTCGCCGAGTACGGTGCCGCGCACGCCGATCCGGCGGGTATGTGGGCGTACGAGGCGCTGCGCGTCGCGGCGTACCGCCCGCGGGTGGGCAACGAGACCGACCACCGCACGATCGTCCACGAGCTGGGCTGGATCGGCACTGCTGTGCACCTCAACAAGGGCTGCTACCGCGGCCAGGAGACGGTCGCGCGCGTGCACAACCTCGGACGGCCCCCGCGCCGCCTGGTGTTCCTGCACCTGGACGGCACCGAGGAGAAGCTCCCGGCCCACGGCGCCCCGGTGGAACTCGACGGTCGGCAGATCGGTTTCGTGACCAGCTCCGCCCGGCACCACGAGCTCGGCACGATCGCGCTGGCCCTGGTGAAGCGGAACACGGCGGTGGACGCGGTGCTGACCGCCGACGGCGTGCCCGCCTCGCAGGAGGTCGTCGTCCCGGCCTGACCGGGTTCCCGCGCGACCGGGGGATATCCCCATGTCGGTTGCGCCGCCGCGGGCGGACAATGGCGGTACGAGGCCATTTCGAGGGGGTACGACATGTCCAACCGCGGCCCGTACATCGCCGCCGGAATCGTCGTCGCGATCATCGCCCTGTGGGTCATTCCGGGCTGGCTGGCGTGGGTCGTCTTCGCGGCGATCCTCGGGATCCCGGTCGTCGCGTACCTCACGCTCGACCGCTCGCAGCGCCGCCGGATCCGCAACATCAACCGCCGCAGGCTGCCCTGACGGCCCCCTGACCACCTGACGGCCCCTGACCGCGGCCGCCGGGGGCGTTTGCCGGGCCGGGCGTCCGGGGCGTCACAATGGCCGCATGCGAGCAGTCGTCCAGCGTGTGTCGGAAGCGTCCGTGACCGTGGGCGGGGAGACCGTCGGGTCGATCCTCGGCCCCGGCCTGTGCGTACTCGTCGGCGTCACGCACGAAGACACCGCCGAGCACGCCAAACGCCTGGCCGCGAAGCTGTGGAGCCTGCGGATCCTGGACGGCGAGAAGTCGTGCTCCGACCTGTCCGCCCCGCTGCTGGTGATCAGCCAGTTCACGCTGTACGGCGACGCCCGCAAGGGACGGCGCCCCACCTGGAACGCGGCGGCGCCCGGCGAGGTCGCCGAGCCCATGGTGAACGCGGTCGTCGCCGAACTCCGGGCGCTGGGCGCACACGTGGAGACCGGCGTCTTCGGTGCGGACATGCGCGTCGCACTCGTCAACGACGGGCCGATCACACTCGTCATCGACATCTAGCTCGTCATCGACATCCAGCTCAGACAGCGGGCACGCGGGCCGTTCTTCTCCCGAGCGTCGGGCGATTGAGGGCGGTTCCCCCGGACGCGGTGCGGGTGCGACCCGTCCGGGGCGATTCGTCCCTGTACGGCACGCGCCATCCCGGCTGCCGTGGCACGATGCGTGCCATGGCAGATCCGCTGAAGCCGTCCGCGCGGGACGAGGCAGCCCGAAAGGCCGTTTCGCCCGCCCCCTCCGCGGCTCCGGCCACGGCCCTCGCGCCCGAACACGCCACCGCCCCGGCCCCCGCGCCGGACCCGGCGCCGAACCCCGCTTCGGATCCCGGAGCGCCGGCGGCACACTCCGGCGACGCCCCTGCCGCCGTCCCGGGCTCGGCGCCCGACCCGGTACGCGCCCTCGGTCTCGACGCCGTGCGCGGTCGGCGCCGCGAGGCCCAGCGGGAGGAGAGCGACCTGTCGTACCTGCGTCGCCTGCTGCAAGGCCGGATCGACATCGTGCGTGCCGAATTGCTGCGGCGGCAGGACCCGGCGGCGGCCCCGGCAGGTGGCCCCGGTCCGGCGCCGGTGATGGAGAAGTTGTCGGAGATCCTGTCCAGGCACACCGGCCCCGCCCGCGGGGCACGTCACGTCACGGTCCATCCGCCGCGCACCGAGCGGTACCGGGTCCGGATCGAGCGCATGCTCGCCGACGTCGAACTGTCGGACCTCGCGGCACGCAGCGATGCCGAACTCCGCACCGCGCTGGAGGACCTGTCGGGCTACGAGCAGGAGGTCTCCGCGCGGCGCCTGGAACTCCAGCGCGAGATGGACCATTGCGGCGCGGAGATCGCCCGCAGGTACCGTGAAGGGGAGGCCAGGGTCGACGACCTGCTCTCCGGGCGCTGATGGGCGGTGCGGAGCGGGTGGCGGCGACCCCGGCCGGAATCCCGGGCGGCCGCCTTGCGTGCGCGCCTTCACCAGTCGTATGCCGAGGAACACGCCTATGTCCGTCCAGCCGCAGGACCCTTCGTCGCCCGCGATACCCGGGGCAGTGTCCGGGTCGTCCTCCGGGGCAATACCGGGCTCAGCGCCGGCGACGCCGGAGGCCCCGCCGGTCCTGGCCGAGGTCGTCCGCTCGGGCTTCGTCGAGGGGCGGCACCGGGGCGCTCTGGTTGCCTTGGAGGCGGACGGCTCGGTCGCCTTCGCCCTGGGGGACGTCACGCGCCCGGTGTTCCCGCGCTCGTCGACCAAGCCCGCGCAGGCCGCCGCCGCGCTGCGGGCGGGGCTGGACCTCGACGGCGAGCTGCTGGCGCTGGCCGCCGCGAGCCATTCGGGTGAACCTTTCCACCTGGACGGGGTACGCAAGATCCTGGCCGGGGCGGGCCTCGACCCGTCCGCGCTGCACACGCCGCCGCAACCGCCGCTGGGCGAACGGGCGTACGAGGACTACCTGCGCTCCGGCGGCCGTCCCGACCCGCTGGTGATGAACTGCTCCGGCAAGCACGCCGCGTGGCTGGCCGCATGCGTCGCCAACGGCTGGGACACCGAGACGTACCTCGACCCCGTGCACCCGCTGCAACAGCTCGTGCTGCGGACCATCGAGGAACTGGCCGACGAGCGCATCGCGCACCTGGGCGTCGACGGCTGCGGTGCGCCGGTGCCGGCGGTGAGCCTGACCGGACTCGCCCGGCTGTTCCGCTCGATGGTGGTCGCGTGCACCGGGACGCCTCAGCAGCGCGTCGCGTCGGCGATGCGGGCGCACCCCGAGTACGTCGCGGGCACCGGCCGAGTGGACACGCTGCTCATGCGCGGCGTTCCGGGGCTGGTCGCGAAGATGGGTGCGGAAGCTGTGCAGGGCATCGCGCTCGCGGACGGGCGCGCGCTGGCGTTCAAGGTCGAGGACGGCTCGGTGCGTACGCTCGGGCCGATCGTGGCCCGGGCGCTGCGTCGCATGGGTGTCGACGCCGCCGTGCTCGACGAGATCGCCGAGGTCGAACTGACCGGTGGCGGTCGGCCGGTGGGGGCTGTCCGCGCGGCGTTCTGAGGGCGCGCAAGGGCGGCGTGGGTATGGCAGGGCCCGCGCACGTCGGCCCCGTTCTCGAGACCGTCGGTCGGACCGCTCCTCAGACCCGCGTATGTTCCGGAGGCCGGGCCTGCGCCTCCGCCGCCTCGCGCGCGTCGTACGCCGCCCGCGCCGCCGCGATCTCGTTCTGGTGCCCCTCGGTCCACGTCACCAGCGCCTGGATGGTGTCGTGCAGCGTCGCGCCCAGCGGTGTCAGCGCGTACTCGACGCGCGGCGGCACGACCGGGTACACCGTGCGCTCGACGAGCCCGTCGCGCTCCAACTGCCGCAGCGTCACCGTCAGCATGCGCTGGCTGATGCCGTCGATCTTGCGGCGCAACTCCGTGAAGCGCAGCGTGTGCCGGTCCAGCAGCGCGATGACGAGCAGCGACCACTTGTCGGCGACGCGGTCGAGGATCTGGCGCACCTCGCAGTCCTCCCGCGTGTCCCACTGAAGGGCGTCGTAGTCGCGGTCGGTTCCTTCGCAGTGACCGGGTGACTTGTAAGTGCCTTCTTCCATGTCAGCCCATGGTTCCCGAAGATTCCTTCAGGCACAAGAGGTAACCGACCCGGGCTCGCCCGGGACCGGGCGCCGCGTGCCCGTCCCCTGCCGTCCGCGCACCCGAGGAGCCATGCCATGTCCGCGCTCTCCACCGCACCGCCCTCTCCGGACCACGCCACCGCCACGCCGGCCGCAAAACCCGACGTCGGCCTGAGTCCACGGGCCTGGGGCATCCTCCTCGTCCTGTCCGGCGCGATCTTCCTGGAGGGCATCGACGTCGCGATGATGGGCGTCGCCCTGCCCGCGATCCAGTCCGACCTCGGCATGTCCACCGCGTCCCTGCAGTGGGTGGTCAGTGCGTACGTCCTCGGCTACGGCGGCTTCATGCTGCTCGGCGGACGCGCCGCCGACCTGCTCGGCCGCCGCCGCATGTTCCTCTTCTGGCTGACCGTCTTCCTGCTCTTCTCCGGCCTCGGCGGTTTCGCGGACAGCGGCTGGATGCTGATCCTGTCGCGCTTCGTCACCGGCCTTGCCGCCGCCTTCATGACCCCCGCCGGGCTCTCGATCATCACTACCTCCTTCGCCGAGGGGCCGCAGCGCAACAAGGCGCTGCTCGTGTACGCCGGCATCGCCGCGGCCGGCTTCTCCCTCGGCCTGGTGGTCGGCGGACTCCTGACCGCGATCCACTGGCGCTGGGTCTTCTTCGCGCCGGTCATCCTCGCCGCGCTGATCCTGGTCACCGCCGCCCGTCTCCTCCCGCGCGAGGAACGCCCGGCCCGCACAAGCGGGTTCGACGTCACCGGCGCCGTCACCATCACCGGTGCCATGCTGCTGCTCGTCACCACCGTGGTCCGCGCCCCCGACGTCGACGTCAAGTGGACCGTCCTGACCGGCGTCGCCGGACTCCTCGCCCTCTCCGTCTTCGTCGCCGTCGAGCGCCGCTCCTCGTCGCCGCTGGTCCGCCTCGGCATCCTGCGCTCGGCACCGCTCATCCGCGCCAACATCGGCGCCATCGCGTTCTCCGGCTCGTTCGTCGGATTCCAGTTCATGCTGGTGCAGTACCTCCAGCACCTGCGCGGCTGGAGCGCCCTGGAGACCGGTCTCGCGATGATCGCGATCGGCATCGACGCCATCGTGGCGCCGGTCCTGACGCCGCGCCTGGTGGCGCGGTTCGGCAACACGAAGGTGATCGCCACCGGGTTCACCGCGGCCCTCGGCGCCTACGCGTTCTTCCTGACGGTGGGCACGGACACCGCGTACGCCGTCATGCTCCCCGCGATGCTGCTGCTCGGCATGGCCTTCGCCCTCGCGTACGGTCCGCTCACCATCGCCGCGACCGACGGCATCGACGAGGCCGAACAGGGCCTCGCGGGCGGCCTGTTCAACACGTCCTTCCAGTTCGGCTCGGCGCTCGGCCTGGCCGTCGCCACGGCCGTCAACGTCGCCGTCACCCAGTCCGAGTCCCCCTCCGATCTCCTCGCCGGCTACAAGGCCGCCTTCGTCGTCTCCGTCGTCGCGGCCTTCCTCGCCCTGCTCACCACCTTCGGCGGCCTCCGCAGCGCCCGCCGCTGACCCGCACACGACCGACGCAAGCACCGCTCTCGACCGCGCCCGGACCCCCGGGCGCGGTCGACGCATGAGCGAGGTTCCTCCACGGGTGTCACACGCGCGGGCCGGCCGGTGTCTTCATGTCAGATCGGCAGACGCCGACGAAAGACCCGGTCCGAAGAGACAGTCCCGAGGAGGACACCATGGTGCTGCGAGTCCCGAAGGCGGAGCTTCCCACCGAGCTTCGCGAGAACATGGTCGGCCAGCTGGGCCAGGTCGCGGAACCCGTCGAAGTGGTGTGGCACAACCCGGCCGTGGCCACGTCCAACCTGGAGTTCTCGGCCAAGTTGGCGGCGTGGGACGCGGCCGACGAGAGCCTCAAGTCGTACGCCCACATGGCGGTCGCCGCCCAGGTCGGCTGCGCCTGGTGCCTCGACGTCGGCTACTTCCAGGCGCTGAACCAGAACCTGGACCCGGCGAAGGCGAGCCAGGTGCCGCGCTGGCGAGAGTCGGCGGACTTCACGGTCCTGGAGCGGGACGTGCTGGAGTACGCCGAGGCCATGACCAACACGCCGCCGACCGTCACCGACGAACTGCACGCGAGCCTGCTCGACCGGCTCGGCGCGGCGGCGATGGTGGAACTCACCGCGTACATCGCCTTCGTCAACATGGCGACCAGGAACAACACGGCGCACGGGATCAGGTCGCAGGGCTTCTCCGACGCCTGCGGGATACCCCTGGCAACCCGAGCCGAGACGCCCGGCGTAGCGTCGACCGCATGACCGACGACCCGTTCGTCACCCACCGCAGCCTGCTCTTCACGGTCGCCTACGAGATGCTCGGCTCGGCCGCCGACGCCGAGGACGTCCTCCAGGAGTCGTGGCTGCGGTGGGCCGACGCGGACCGCGACGAGGTACGCGACCCCCGCGCGTACCTCGTCCGGATCGTCACCCGCCAGTCGCTCAACCGCCTGCGGACGCTGTCCCGCAGCCGCGAGGACTACGTCGGCGAGTGGCTGCCCGAGCCGCTGCTGACCAGCCCGGACGTCGCGGAGGACGTCGAGCTCGCGGAGAGCGTCTCGATCGCGATGCTCACCGTGCTGGAGACGCTCGGGCCCACCGAGCGAGCGGTGTTCGTGCTGCGCGAGGTCTTCGACCTGCCGTACGACGAGATCGCCGAGTCCGTTGGCAAGTCCTCTGCCGCGGTACGCCAGATCGCCCGCCGCGCCCGCGGTCACGTGGCGGCCCGGCAGCCCCGCGTCCAGGTGAGCCGCACCGAGCAGCGCAAGGTCGTGGACCGCTTCCTCCACGCACTGCAGACCGGCCGGCTGCAGGAACTCATGGAGGTCATGGCGCCTGACGTGGTCATGATCACCGACGGCGGCGGCGCCGTGAACGCGGCCCTCACCCCGATCCGCGGCCTCGAAACCGTCGCGACGATCCTCGCGCGCGCCAGCCGGCTGGCCCTGATCGAGACGACGGCCCTGTGGCTCAACGGCGCCCCCGCCGGCCGCATCGACATCGACGGCGAACCGTCCGCGGTGAGCCTCGTGGTCGAAGACGGCCTCGTCACCCACATCTACGTGGTCCGCAACCCCCACAAACTGACCCGCCTAGCCGCCACAGCCCACCTCACCAGGTAACCCTCTCGCCCAACGCCCCCCCCGCCCCGCGGTTGTGTGACGGGGGCGTGAAGTAACTTTCGCAAGCGCTTTGCTTGCAATAGTTAGCATGAGGCGGCATGGTTGAGGGCATGGCCAGTCTCAATGTGGGGTCTCTCGGCGAGTACATCCGGGAGCAGCGCCGCAACGCGCAGTACTCGTTGCGGCAGTTGGCGGATGCCGCCGGCGTGTCGAACCCGTACTTGAGTCAGATCGAGCGCGGGCTGCGCCGGCCGAGTGCCGAGATCCTGCAGCAGATCGCCAAGGCGTTGCGGATTTCCGCGGAGACGCTGTACGTCCAGGCCGGGATCCTCGAGGAACGCCCCGAGGGGGCTCGCGAGGTGCAGACCGCGATCCTCTCCGACACGACGATCAACGAGCGGCAGAAGCGCGTGCTGCTGGAGATCTACGAGGCGTTCCGTAAGGAGAACGCCGGCGCCGAGGCCGCCGCCGAGGCGGTGGCCGCCGCGGACGTGCCGGTGCCCTCCGCGAACGGCCGGGCGCCCAAGGGGTCTTCCATATCCGACCCGGACTCGGAGACCCGAGCCGCCGCCGCATCCGCCGCACGATCTGCCGCATCATCCGACGCCGCGTCCGACGCACCGTCCACGACGGTCCGGGCGCTTCACGACACCCTCGATTCCGGGGAGTGAGGAAAAATCATGGCGAACGCCACGGACATCAGGAAGAGCCTCACCGACGCCACGCCGTTCTACGCGTTCGTGGGTGCCGGTGACCTCGCGGTGGAGAAGATCCGCGAGGTACCGGAGAAGTTCTCCGGCATCACGTTCGAGCCGCCGAAGTTCGAGGTGCCCAAGTTCGAGGTGCCGACCGACCCGAAGGTGATCCGCACCCGCGTCTCGACGACCGCCGCGGACGTGCAGGAGAAGGTCAGCGCGACGATCAAGGACGCCGGCACCCTGCCGGGCAAGGCCCAGGACTTCGCGAAGTCGCAGTACGGCAAGGCCAGGACCGAGGTCGAGACCCAGGTCGGCAAGGCCGGCGAATACGCGGACAAGCTCAAGGAGTTCTACGAGGACCTGGCCGCGCGCGGCCACAAGGTCGTCGACAAGATCGCCAAGAAGGAGTCCGAGGTCGAGACCGAGGTCAAGGCCGAGGCCCGGGGTGCCAAGGCCGCGGTCGCGGGCAAGGTCGAGGAGAAGGCCGCGGCCGCCAAGGCCGAGGCGAAGCCGGAGCCCAAGCCGGTCGCCGCCAAGCCGAAGCCGGCCCCGGCCAAGCCGCGCCCCGCGGCGAAGAAGGCCGTCTCGCCCGCCGAGTAGTCCCGCGGGTCGTGCACGGACCCCGGGTGCCCGCCGAGAGCGGGTGCCCGGGGTCCGTCGCGTCACGGGCCCGTTGCGCACGGACCCGGGCGCCCGACGCCGGGGTGCGGACGACCTGGATGTCATGAGTCCCGCTCGGCGATCGCGCATGCGAGACTGCTAGTGCCGTGGCCGGTGAACCGTTTCCGTCACGGCGGCAGTCCGGAGGGGCGCGACTGGGCGCACAGGAGGAGGAGCGATGCCGGATCAGACGCTGGCCGCCGGTGCGTTGCTGGCCACCTTCGGCAGCGTGACGTACCTGGTGGCGATGGCGCTGATGGTCTTCAAGGCGTTCTGCCTGGTGGACGCGCTGACGCGGCGCGAGGACGCGTACCGCGCGGCGAACAAGCTGAAGAAGGTCTTCTGGGTGGCCGTGCTGGCCATCGCGGTGGTCTGGGACTTCTTCTTCGCCCGCCTCGACGGCATCCTGTCGATCGCCGGACTGATCGCCGCGATCGTCTACATGGTCGACGTACGCCCCGCGCTCAAGGAGGTCGGCGGCCGCCGCGGCGGGCAGCAGGGACCGTACGGCCCCTGGTGACGGCGGCGCCGCGACGCGGGTGCGGTAGCGCCCGACGAACCGACGGCCCCCGACGCATCCGAAGACCACGCCGAAGGCCGGGACACCTCAGGGTGTCCCGGCCTTCGTGCGTCGGTGTGGGTGCCGGTGCGGCAGCCCGGTCGCGCCCCGGCAAGTCCGGCCAGGTGCAGGTCAGTCCGGGTCAGGTCCCGCCGGACGATGTCGCCGACTGCGGCGACGAGTTCTCCGGTTCCGTCGTGCTGGGCTGCGTCGCGGGCGGCGTGGTCGCCGGTGTCCCGGTCGGGGTCGGGTTCGGGGAACCGGTGTTGCCCGGGGTGCCCGTGGTCGGCTTGTCGGTGGGCGTACCCGTGCCGGGGTTCGTGGGTGTCCCGGTGCCCGGTGTGGTGGGCGGGGGCGTCGTGACCGGCGGCGGGGTGGTGCCCGGAGGGGTCGTGCCCGGCGGCGGCGTCGTGCCCGGCGGTGTGGTGCCGGGCGGCGGAGGAGTACCAGGCGGCGGCGTCGGCTTCGGCGGCTTGGGTACGTTCGGGACCGCGGGGGCCTGGACGACGCCGGCGCCGCCGTCGGGGCGTACGACGCCGAGTATCGGCATCGAGCCCGCCGGGGCGACGGTGACCGTCCGGCCCGGCCGCGGGGCGTGCACCATCATGCCGTTGCCCAGGTACATCGCGATGTGGCTGGCGTCGCTGTAGTAGACGATGAGGTCGCCCGGCCGCATGTCGCCGGTGGGGACGCGCGGCAGGCGCGCCCACTGCTCCTGCGAGGTGCGCGGGATCCTGACGCCCGCGAACTGCCACGCCTTCGACGTGAGGCCGGAGCAGTCGTAGCCCTCGGGGCCGACGCCGCCCCAGATGTACGGCAGTCCGATCTTGCTGAGCGCGAAGGTGATCGCCTGCTGCGCGGCCGTGGTGGTGAGCTGGTCCGGGCGCGTCAGTATGCCGTACTGGTGCAGCTGCACCTGGCCGGCCTCGGCGACCTGTGCCTCCAACTCCTCCAGCTGGACGAGCTGTTCGGGCGTCAGGGTGGACAGCAGCGTCTCGGCCTCGAAGACCTTGGCCTTGATGTCGTCCTGGGCCCTTTGCGACTCGTTCTCCAGCCGGCGGTTCTCCGCGAGTTGCGCGTCCTCCGCCTTCTGCATGTTCTTGAGCTGCTGCTCGGCCTGCTTCTGGCGGGCGATGGTCTCCGCCTGCGTCTGGCTGATGCGCGCGAACGTCGGTGCCTGCGCGAGGAATTCCTCGGGGTTCGCGGTCAGGATGAGGTTCAGCAGTGGGTCGACGCCCCGTGTCGTGTACTGCAGGCGCGCGATGCGGCCGATCTCGTCCTTCTGCGACGCGATCTGCTGCTGCGTCCAGGCGATGCCCGCGCGTACGTCGTTGACCTTGACCTGCTGGGTGGCACGCCGCTCGTTGGTGGCGTTGTAGCGCTCGGTGGCCTGCTCGGCCTGCCGGTACAGGTCCTGGAGTTGCGTCTGCACGGCCGTCAGGCTGAACGGGGCCTGGGGCGGCGCGGGATCGGGTGCGGCGCCGGCCTGGCCGACGAACAGCGCGGTGCACAGGAGCGCCGCTCCGCATGAGGTCGCAGCGCGGGCCCAGCGTGCGGTCCCGCCCCCCAAAATCGCCATGCGCTGACCCTTCCGATCAGTCGGCTGCGCTTCCCCCACGTCGCCTTCGCGGCTTCGTGAATGCGGTGGGAACCGGCTCTCAAGAGGACGGAGGTGGCTCTTGAGAACCGGTTCCAGCGTCGGATCCTCGCACGTTCCGGCGGCGAAGGGCAGAGGAGATTTGCCGATCGTCAGGGGACGTAATTGGGTGAAGCCTATGAAATCCGGATGAACTGTTGCAGCGTTCGATGGCATTCGGGCCCCAAAAGGGCGCCGCCGCCGCATTGGGTGGCACATTGATGTGACGAACAGTCAGATCTGGCCGTCCCGTTCGGCACGTGTCACCGACAGGCTCGTCACGTGTCACCAGGGCCCACAGCATCCCACGAGACCGTCACCTCGCCGCCCCTGACGCGCGAACGCGGCGTACGCACCGGCCAGTCCGCGGCGAGCGTGCCCACCGCCGCCGCCCATCGCTGCCGAGCGCCGAGCGGTGCCAGCGGGGCGTGCAGATCCCACGCCCGGTCGAACGCCGTCAGGAACGCGTGTACGCGCTCGCCCGGCACGTTGCGGTGGATGAGCGCCTTCGGCAGCCGCTCCGCGAGATCGGACGGACGGTCGAGTGTCGCGAGCCGCGCCGCGAGAGTCAGCGTGCGCGGCCGCGCGTCCGCACCGACCGCCACCCACGTTGCCAGCCGCCCCGGTTCGTCGCACGTGCCCTCGACCAGCAGTCCGTCGGGCGCCAGGCGTCCGCACATGACCGACCACGCGCCGGCGACCTCGTCCTCGCCATACTGCCGCAGCACGTTGAACGCCCGGATCAGCACCGGCCGCCGACCGTCGGGCACCGGCACCTCGAACCCGCCGCGCACGAACGAGAGTCCGCCGCCCGCGTAGGGCAGCGCCGCCTCGACGCGCGCCGGGTCGATCTCGATGCCCAGCATCTCGACGTCGCCGCGAACCGTGCGCAGCCGGCGCCAGAACTCCACGGTGGTGACGGGCGAGGCGCCGTACCCGAGGTCGACGACCAGCGGATCCGCCGACGCGCTCAGCAGGCGCCCGTGCTCCGCGGCGATCCAGCGGTCGACCCGCCTCAGCCGGTTCGGATTGGTGGTGCCGCGGGTGATCACGCCCGCCGGACGGCCGGGCCTGGCACCGCTCCCGCGTGGCCCGACCGCCCCCGGAGCCCCGTGCCTGACCATGCCTCCGAGTGTAGGGCGGCGCCCCTTTCGGATGACCGGGGCGATCACGTGCCACCCTCCGTGGCAATCTGAACGCGGGGGGTGACCGGGCGATCTCACATCCCGGTCGGGAATCCCCCGCGCCGACGGATCGGTTATCACTTGACCGGGGGTGTTGTCGTCCCAATTAAACGACAGCGTCCGGGGAGGGCTGAGCAAACCCAGCACGCGCCCGCCACGAAGGGTGGTCGGGTGCCGAACGTCGTGCCTGCCGTACGCGTGCTCGCGCGTACGGCAGTACTACGGCAGAGGCAGGCCATGTCGGCCTGGTAGGAGGTCATCGCGTGAGTCATCACGTGCCGCGAGCGGGCGGATCCGGGGCGCGCAACACCCTGGCCGGCCGTCGGGGGGCGCCGCGCAGGATCGCGACTCTCAGCGTCCACACGTCGCCCTTGCACCAGCCCGGCACAGGCGACGCCGGGGGCATGAACGTCTACATCGTCGAGATGTCCAAGCGCCTCGCCGCGCTGGGCGTCGAGGTGGAGATATTCACCCGCGCCACCGGACGCGACCTGCCGCCCGTCGTCGAGATGGCACCCGGCGTCCTCGTCCGGCACGTGACCGCCGGCCCCTTCGAGGGGCTGTCCAAGGAAGACCTGCCCGCTCAACTGTGCGCCTTCACCTCCGGCGTGCTGCGGACCGAGGCCATGCGCGAGCCGGGCTACTACGACCTCGTGCACTCGCACTACTGGCTGTCCGGGCAGGTGGGCTGGCTGGCCAAGGAGCGCTGGGGCGTACCTCTCGTGCACTCCATGCACACGATGGCGAAGGTCAAGAACGCCTCGCTGGCCGCGACCGACTGCCCCGAGCCCTCGGCGCGCGTGATCGGCGAGAGCCAGGTCGTCGAGGCGGCCGACCGCCTCGTCGCGAACACCGCCGAGGAGGCGGACCAGCTCATCGGCCTGTACGCCGCACCGCGCGACCAGGTGGCCGTCGTCAACCCCGGCGTCGACCTGGACGTCTTCCGGCCGGGCGCCGCCGCCGAGGCGCGCCGCCGCCTGGGGCTGCCCGAGGACGCCGCGGTGATCCTGTTCGCCGGGCGCATCCAGCCGCTCAAGGCCCCCGACGTCCTGCTGCACGCCACCGCGCACCTGCTGCGCGCGCAGCCCTCGCTGCGCGAGAACCTGGTCGTCGCGGTGGTCGGCGGCCCCAGCGGCACGGGCCTCGCCGAGCCCGAGCACCTGCAGAAGCTGGCCGCCTCCCTCGGCGTGCAGGACGTCGTCCGCTTCCGGCGTCCGGTGCCGCAGGACGTGCTCGCCGAGTGGTACCGGGCGGCGACCGTCGCGGTGGTGCCGTCGTACAACGAGTCCTTCGGCCTCGTCGCGATCGAGGCGCAGGCGTGCGGCACTCCCGTCGTGGCGGCCGCGGTGGGCGGCCTGCCGACCGCGGTACGCGACGGCGTCTCGGGCATCCTCGTCGACGGCCACGAACCCGCCGACTACGCGGAGGCCATCGGCCGCCTGGTCCGCTCACCGCGCCTGCGCGAGCGGTATTCGGACGGCGCGGTGCGCCACGCGGCCCACTTCGGCTGGGCCGCCGCCGCGGCGTCGATGGCCGACGTCTACCGCCAGACCGTCGCCGACGCCGCCGTGGTGCGGTCCCTCGCCGCCCGGTAGCGGCATGGGCGCTAGCGTGGGACCGTCCTGGAAACCGCCGGACGAAATGCCTGAACGCCGATCCCCGAGGTGCACAGTGGAACAGACCCGGGCGGAGGCCGCCGAGACCATCCGGCGGACCCTGGACGACGCCGAGGTCACGTGGGAGCGGCCGGACGAGGACACGTTCGTCGTCACGCTCCCCGGCACGCGCAAGCTCAAGACAACGTGCGCGCTGAAGGTGGGACGGCACACGCTGACCGTCACGGCGTTCGTCGTACGCCGCCCGGACGAGAACCACGAGGCCTTCTACCGCTGGCTGCTTACCCGCAACGTGCGGCTGTACGGCGTGGCCTTCTCGCTGGACAAGCTCGGCGACGTCTACCTGACCGGCCGCCTGCCGGTCCACGCCGTCACCGAGGACGAGGTGGACCGGCTGCTCGGGGTGGTCCTGGAGACCGCCGACGAGAGCTTCAACACGCTGCTCGAACTGGGCTTCGCGACGTCGATCCGCCGCGAGTGGGAGTGGCGTACCGAGCGCGGCGAGTCGACACGCAACCTGGACGCCTTCACGCACCTGATAGAACGCGCCAAGCGGGACGAGAAGCCCGCCGAATAGCCGCCGGACACCCGACGGACCTCGGCCGCACATCCACCGGGCGGCGGCCCGCACCCGGACAGCCCGGGCACGGTGCCGGGCCCTTTCCGAAGGGGCCCGGCGCCTCCATTACGCTCGGGCGCATGGCCGACACCGCATACAAGCTCGTGCTCCTCCGCCACGGTGAGAGCGACTGGAACCGCAAGGGACTCTTCACCGGGTGGGTCGACGTCGACCTGACCGAAACCGGCGAGGCGGAGGCCGCGCGCGGCGGCCGGCTGCTGACCGATGCCGGCGTGCTGCCCGACGTCCTGCACACCTCGCTCCAGCGCCGGGCGATCCGCACCGCCCAACTCGCGCTCGACTCCGCCGAGCGGCACTGGATCCCGGTCCGCCGCTCGTGGCGCCTCAACGAGCGCCACTACGGCGCGCTCCAGGGCAAGGACAAGGCCGCGACGCTGGCCGAGTTCGGCGAGGAGCAGTTCATGCTGTGGCGCCGGTCGTACGACACGCCGCCCCCGCCGCTCGCCGACAACGACGAGTTCTCGCAGGTGAACGACCCGCGCTACGCCGGGCTCCCGGACGAGATCCGGCCGCGCACCGAGTGCCTCAAGGACGTCGTCGAGCGCATGCTCCCGTACTGGTACGACGCGATCGTGCCCGACCTGGAGGCTGGCCGCACCACGCTGGTCGCCGCGCACGGCAACTCGCTGCGCGCGCTGGTCAAGCACCTCGACGGCATCTCCGACGACGACATCGCCGGCCTCAACATCCCGACCGGCATCCCGCTGCTCTACGAGCTGGACGCGAACCTGCGCCCGCTGACCCCGGGCGGCCGCTACCTCGACCCCGAGGCCGCGGCGGCCGCGATCGAGGCGGTCAAGAACCAGGGCCGCAAATAGCGGGTCGGCACGACCAGGGGCGCCCGTCACGGAAGGGGTGGGCGCCCCTGGCCATGCCCCCGTTCAGCCGTTGCAGCTGCCTCCGCAGTTGCAGGCCGAACCGGATTTGCACCCGCAGCCGCATGTCGACGGACAGCTGCAGCCGGGTGTCGGTGCGGACCCGGGCCTGCGGGTCCCGGCGGCGCGTACCGGGGTGACCTCTATGTACGTGCGCGGGCCCGGCGGTGCGGGCGTCGGCCAGGGGGTCGATGCGGATGCCGACGTGGACGTCGACGGGGTCATCGATGCGGTCAGGGAGTCGGCAGGGGTACCGGTCATGGCGCTGGTGAGCCGATCGGGCATGAACGACCTCCGTTCACCTGGGTGGACCAATGCGTTGCCTGTTGCTTTGCCGCGACGTTCCGCGCACCGTCCGTATCCGAGTCAACCCACAACGCATCCGCCCGTCAACGGGCAGAACCCGGCAAACGGCACTTCCGGCGACATCCGTCCGAACTGAACCCGATACGGCCGAGCGATGAACAGTCGATGAAGTCATCCGGTCTCTGCCGCCCGGAGAGGGTTCACCCGTTCGGGGCAGCTTTACCCTGGGTTCTGTGGACGTGAACGTGGCCGCGGCAACAGTCGCCGCCCTCTCAGGGTTGGCCGTCGGTGTGGCCGGAACGCTGGCCTTCCGCTGGAGCGAGCGCGCCCTCGGCAACCCCGGAGGTCAGACGGCCCCCGCGGGCCCGGTGCTGCCGCCCGGCGTGGCCATCGTCCTGTCCGTGCTGCGCTCGTCCGCCGTCGTGCTGGACGAGCGGGACGCGGTGGTCAAGGCCAGCTCGGCCGCGTACACCTTCGGCCTGGTCCGCGGCGACCAACTGGTTCCCGAGGAACTCCTGCGCATGGCCCGCGAGACGCGGCGCGACGGCGAGATAAGGCAGCGCGACCTGCTGCTGGCCCGGCGCGACGGCCAGGAGCTGGAGGTCTCGGCGCGGGTCGCGCCGCTCGGCTCGCGCCTGGTGCTGCTGCTGGTCGAGGACCGCACCGAGGCCCGGCGCGTCGACGCCGTGCGCCGAGACTTCGTCGCCAACGTCAGCCATGAACTCAAGACCCCGGTCGGCGCGCTGTCGCTGCTCGCCGAAGCGGTCCTGGACGCGAGCGACGACCCCGAGGCGGTACGCCGCTTCTCCGGCCGCATGCAGGTCGAGTCCGCGCGCCTGACCAGCCTGGTGCAGGAGCTCATCGACCTGTCGCGCGTGCAGAACGACCACCCGCTGCAGGACATCGCCCCCGTACCGGTCGACGAACTGGTCGCGGAGGCGGTCGACCGCTGTCGGCAGGTCGCGCAGAACAAGCAGATCACCCTCGCGGTCGGCGGCGATCCCGGCCTGGTCATCCCGGGCGACCACAACCAGTTGGTGATGGCGCTCGGCAACCTGGTGGAGAACGCCGTCAACTACAGCCCCGAGCGCACCCGCGTCGACATCGACGTCCGGGTGACCGGCCGCAAGGCCGTCATCGCCGTCTCGGACCAGGGCATCGGCATCCCGCATCGCGACCTGGACCGCATCTTCGAGCGCTTCTACCGCGTGGACCCCGCACGGTCGCGGGCCACCGGCGGGACCGGACTCGGGCTGTCCATCGTGAAACACATCGTGGCCGGACACGGGGGCGAGGTCACGGTACGCAGCCTGGAGGGCGTGGGAACCACGTTTACCCTGGTGCTGCCCCTTCTGCCCGCCGACGAACGGGGCAAGTTCCCCGACGCGGCGTCCACAATGACGAGGCCCGGCGCATCGCCCGCGTCCGGCGGACCGAGCGACCTGGCCCCGTCGTACAACTCCCGGGAGGGTTCGGGATGACCCGAGTGCTCGTCGTCGAGGACGAGGAGTCCTTCAGCGACCCGCTGGCGTTCCTGCTGCGCAAGGAAGGGTTCGAAGTCGCGGTCGCAGTCACCGGCCCCGATGCGCTGGAACAGTTCGACCAGGGGGGCGCCGACCTCGTGCTGCTCGACCTGATGCTGCCGGGTCTCCCCGGCACCGAGGTGTGCCGACGGCTGCGCGCCAAGTCCAACGTGCCCGTCATCATGGTCACCGCCAAGGACAGCGAGGTCGACAAGGTCGTCGGCCTGGAGATCGGCGCGGACGACTACGTAACCAAGCCCTTCTCGTCGCGTGAACTCGTCGCCCGTATCCGTGCGGTGCTCCGCCGCCAGGGGGAGCCGACCGAGGTCGAGCCGACCGCCCTGGAGGCCGGGCCGGTGCGCATGGACGTCGACCGGCACCGGGTGACCGTCGACGGCGTCAAGGTCGAACTGCCGCTCAAGGAGTTCGACTTGCTGGAGCTGCTGCTGCGCAACGCGGGCCGCGTGCTCACCCGCATGCAGCTGATCGACCGCGTGTGGGGGGCCGGCTACGTCGGCGACACCAAGACGCTCGACGTCCACGTCAAGCGGCTGCGCGCCAAGATCGAGCCGGACCCGGGAGCCCCGCGCTACCTGGTGACGGTACGCGGGCTGGGCTACAAGTTCGAGCCCTGACAGGCCCGTTCGCAAGCTCGTGCACGAAGCCGCTCGTGCACGGACCTGTGGGCCCGCTGGGGCGGCGTACACCGCACCGTGCAAAGGCCGAGGGCCCGCCCGACTTCCGGGCGGGCCCTCGGCCTTTTGTGTGCCTGTCGGCGTCAGCTGCTCGCGGGCTCGTTCGAAGCCGGGGGCCGCGACGAGGAGTTGGTGGCCTGCGCGGTCGCCGTGCCGGTGGCGGTCGGACCGCCCGCCTCGGGGGCACCGGACGCCTGGCCGGTGGCCGGGGCGCCGGAGGCCGGGGGCGACACGGGCGGGGCGGAGGGCGGCGTGCTCGTCGGCGGCGCGGTGACGGTCGGTACGGTGACCGGGGTGCTCGGCGGCGACGACGGCTTCAGGGGCGCGTAGTAGCCCTCGGCCGGGTGCACCGCGACGCCCAGCTTGGTCTGGCCGACCGTGCCGAAGCTGAACGCGACGTCGACGTACTTGCCGGTGATGTCCTCGCGGATGCCCGAGAAGGTCACCGACGGGCCGCCCTTCTCGCCGGTCAGGTACACCGCGCCGCGGGCCGGGATGGTGATGGACGCGGCGCCGTCCTTGTCCTTCATCGCGCCAGGCGCGGTCGAGCCGGCCAGCGTGACCTGCTTGAGCGTCTCGGGCTGGTCGCTCTCGTTGATGAGCGCGCCGCCGAGCGCCACGAGGCCCGAGTCCTTGTCTCCGGGGACCAGCGACAGGTTCTGCACCTTGATGGTGCCGACCTGGGTGTACGCGCTGTCCGGCTTCAGCTGCGTGGTAGCGGCGTCCGTACCACTGGAGCACGCGGCCGCCAGAGGGGCCAGCGCGAGGGCGAGGGTTGCGGCGACGGCACCCCGTCGAATGCTGCGGCTCACGGCGGGCGTTTCTCCTTGGGTCCTTGACAGGCTCGCTGATCCCGGTCTCCGGGACCGGCGACAGCCTATCCAGGCCCGCTCGGCGACTTGTACGCGGCTCTGAAGGGTCATCAGGAAGAGCTACTGCTTGGTGTCCAAAAACAGATGGGTCGGGCCAGTGTGTCCACCCACACCGATAGTCGATTCCGTGTTCGACTGGAGGCAGAGACAAGTTGACTGCTTTGTCCGGTTTATGGATCACCCCGGAGGCTGCCGCGGGGTGGGACAAGCATGTCCGTGTGGCCGTTGTCAAGCCCTGACTAAGGCCCTGACCTGCGGAAACGCCATTCAGGCGGGGCGTGACCCGTGTTACCCTAGAAAGCCACGGAAGGGGTACCTGTCACATGACGTTCAAGGTTGGCGACACGGTGGTCTACCCCCATCACGGGGCCGCGCTCATCGAGGCGATCGAGACTCGCACCATCAAGGGCGAGGACAAGATCTACCTGGTGCTGAAGGTAGCCCAGGGCGACCTCACGGTACGAGTCCCCGCTGACAACGCGGAGTTCGTCGGTGTGCGCGACGTGGTGGGCCAGGACGGCCTCGATCGCGTCTTCGAGGTGCTGCGGGCTCCGCACACCGAGGAGCCGACGAACTGGTCGCGACGCTACAAGGCGAACCTGGAGAAGCTCGCTTCCGGTGACGTTATCAAGGTTGCCGAGGTCGTGCGCGACCTTTGGCGCCGTGAGCGTGACCGCGGCCTGTCGGCCGGTGAGAAGCGGATGCTCGCGAAGGCGCGGCAGATCCTGGTGAGCGAGCTGGCACTCGCGGAGAACACCAACGAAGACAAGGCCGAGGCGATCCTCGACGAGGTTCTGGCCTCCTGACCGCGTAGCGCCGGGCGGAACGGGGCGTGTGGGCGGCTTACCAGTGACTTGTGCGGAGACTCGCGCAATCGGGTGAACCGCGGCCCCGTCTGTACCGGCCTGGCGACCGTTTGATCTGTCGGTTGTCCGCCGACGGGTTCTACGCGGCCGTTTTCCGGGCTCACGCGGCCCGGTCCGTCGGTGCGCGCCGGGCCCCCGCGCCCCCGCGCCCCCCGCGCGTGAGGCAGAGCGGAGGGTAAGTACCGCGGGGGGGGAAGGAAGGTTAGAGGTGGGGGGGTGAGGGGGA
>NZ_JBEZFP010000018.1:0-91170 GCF_040649515.1 Streptodolium elevatio | reverse complement strand
CCGATCGGGGGAACCGGCCACAGCGTCGGTGCAGGCCGGGTGCCGGAGCGCGGTCAGCTCCAGCGGCGTCCGGTCAGCAGTTCGTACGCCTCCGCGTACTTCGCGCGCGTGCGCTCGACGACGGCCTCGGACAGCGGCGGGGGCGGCACCTCCGACCGGCGGTCCCAGCCGGACTCCGGCGACGCCAGCCAGTCGCGCACGATCTGCTTGTCGAACGACGGCTGCGACTGCCCCGGACGCCACTGGTCGGCCGGCCAGAACCGCGACGAGTCCGGCGTCAGGACCTCGTCCGCCAGCACCAGTTCGCCCGACGCGTCGAGACCGAACTCGAACTTGGTGTCCGCGAGGATGATGCCCCGGTCGCGTGCGATGTCCCGGGCGCGCGTGTAGACCGCGAGGGTCGCCTGCCGCAGGTTGGCCGCGAGTTCGGCACCCACCTGCGCCGCGACCTGTTCGTACGTCACGGCCTCGTCGTGCTCGCCGACCTCGGCCTTCGTGGTGGGCGTGAAGATGGGCGCGGGCAGTTCGGAGCCGTCCACCAGGCCCTCCGGCAGCGTGACGCCGCACACCGAGCGGGTCGCGGCGTACTCCTCGAGACCGGAGCCGGCGAGGTAGCCGCGCGCGACGCACTCGACCGGGACCATCTCGAGGCGGCGGCACACGATCGCGCGTCCGGCCCAGTCGTCGGGCGCACCGGCCGGAAGGTCGGTCGACACCACGTGGTTCGGGTAGAGGTCGGCGAGCAGCTCGAACCACCACAGCGAAAGCGCCGTGAGGATGCGGCCCTTGTCCGGGATCTCCGGGTCGAGCACCCAGTCGAACGCGGAGACCCGGTTGCTCGCCACCATCACGAGGTTGCCGTCCCCGTCCGTGTAGAGGTCGCGGACCTTGCCGGTGTGCACATGGACGAGGCCGGGCACCTCGACCGGCTCGGGCTTGGTGACGAAACCACTCACAGGTCTTCCCTCGGCTCGCTGTTCGGCTGAAGGCGTGGCGGCCGACACCGCACGCCCCGGTGCCGTGAGTCTTTCACGGCGCGCCGAAGGCGCCCTACCGGCGACCGCCCGCGCGCAGCCGCTCGAAGAGGTTGTGCGTCGCGCGCTGGATGCGTTCGTCGCGGTACTTGGGGTGGTTGAGGGCGAGCGACCAGTTGAAGGTGCCCGCGCAGAACATCAGGGTGCCTTGCGGGCTTTCGTAGATCGAGGTGTTCTGCGTGCGCCGGGCGCCGCTGCGCAACTGGTACGGCGACTCGGCCAGCAGCGCCTGCCGCGCGCCCGGCGGGATGGCCATCCCGGGTTCGATGCCGTCCGCCTCGCCGCCCACCACCTTGTCGATGGTGTCCCCGTCGCGCACCCCGGTGTTCGCCCACATCCAGTGCCCCGACGAACTCACCCGCAGCGGCGTCGGCGCCGCGACGATGCCGTTGTACTGGATGCCCAGGAACTCCTGCTCCGGACGGCGGATGCGGCGCCACATGTCCGTCGGCGCGGACAGCAGCGACGCACCCGGATCGCGGTCCTCACGCCAGCAGTTCATGACGCGGTTGGCGACGCCGCGCTCGTTCTTGTCGAACCGCACGTGCCAGTACATGTTGTTCGCGGTCAGCCACGCCTGGTTGACCCCCGCGCGGTGCGCCTCCTCGACGACCTCGCGCATCGGCGTCGACCAGTACTCGTCGTGCCCGGGGAAGACCAGCGCCCGGTACCAGCCGGGATCGACGCGGCGCGTCTCGATGTCGACGGTCGAGGCGTAGGTGACGTCGTAGCCGGAGCGCTCCATCCACGCGATCGCGCTCTGGTCGAGGTCGAATCGCGTGGGCGGCATGCCGTCGCCCATGAACGGCCGGTCGAACGAGACCTTGCGCGCCCGCGCCTGGTAGACGTTCTTCCCGTCCGGGCCGTAGCCGTAGTACAGGCTCTTCCCGGTACGGCCGTCCAGCGGGTACTGGTTGTACGCCTGGTAGGTCGAAAACGGCAGCACCACGAGGAAGTCCGCGGAGCGCCCGTCGTCGCGCACCACGAAGGCGGAGTAGTTGCGGTTGCCGCGCTCGTCGTCGAAGACCGCGAGGTACGTCCCCGACGTCCAGTCCTTCGGCACCTCCAGCGTCCAGCCCACCGGCCAGTCGCACGACAGCATGCCGCAGTCCTCGTCCAGCTTCGGGGCCTGGCCGGGCACACCGGTCAGGCGTGGGCTGCTGACCACATGCCGCGCGCCCGCGCCGCCGTAGTCGCCGAGGCGGTAGATGCCGATGGAGTACGCGCCCCCGGGGTTCACCGACATGTGGAAGTCGATGCGGCCGCCGAGACCGACGCTGGTCTCCGACGTGTAGCCCTTGATCTGGTGCGCGATGTCGTTGCCGACCCGGGTGCCGTTGCGCCCGGGCTTCCACGCGGTGGACCCCGTCTTGGCGTTCTCCGCGGCGATGCGGTGCGGATCGGAAGGCGGCACGGGCTGCCGCGAAGCGGGGGCCACCACGGGCGGCGCGGAAGACGCGGGCCCCGGCGTCGCCGGTCCCCCCTTGGGTGCGCCGTGCCCGAGCGGACGCGAGGCGGAACTGCCGGACTGCCCGCCCTCCGACCCGGATCGCCACCACACGAGCCCGGCGGCGGTCGCGCCGACGGCACCAAGCACGCCCAGTGCGCTCCGCCGATTCACCAACGGCACCTTGCAGCTCCTCGCGAATGGTCACGCCGACGACAAATCGGATATTAGCCGTCCAAGGCGTGCTGTCCGTGCGTGCGATCGCTCCCCGGCTTCCCGTGCGACCGGGTCGCCCCGCCAACCCTCTGACGTACGCCGAGGTCACCCGGTTGCACTATGCCGCGGCGTGCCGGATCCGCCGCCGCGTGGCCGCCCGGAACGCCGGGCACGCCCCCACGCCCTCAGCCACCCAGCCGGATGGGTTCGGCCGTGCGCACGCCGATGCCGTCCAGCCAGGCCCGCAGCGGGAGATCGTCATGGTCGTCGACGGCCTGCCCGACCAGCGCGGACACGTCGGCGGGGCGGCCGCGACCGTCGACCAGGACGGCGCCGTCGAGCCAGTCGACGCCGGCGTGCATGCGTCCGGTGTCGAGTGCGGCACACGACACGAGCGCGATGACGTGCTCGGTCATGCGCTCGGGGTCGAAGGCCTGCGTGTCGGCGGCCCGGTCGTGGTCGCCCGGGTCCTGGCCGGGCCGGACCCGAGGCCGGGCGGCGGCACCCTCGCGGATGCGGTCGAGCACCCGCCCCACGCACGCGGGTCCGGGCTGCCCGTCGGAGGCGTCGAGGGCCTCCACCAGGACGCCCGCCTTCGCTCGCCAGATCGGCTCGATCACGTTGGCCGGGTAGTCCGCCCAGCCGACCGCCTGCCGCGCCGAACGGTCCGCGAAGATGACCGCCGCGAGCCTCGACACCTGGGCGTCGACCCGCTCCGGCGCGGACAGCAGGTCGCACGCGGGACGCTCGGCGAGGCGCGCGCCGAATACGTCGGCCAGCCGGTCGCGCTGCGACAGTTCGGTCAGCGCCGCGACCACGCCGGCCATGAGGGCGTCCGGGTAGCGGCCCAGGTTCCAGGCCGGCGCGGCGAGCCGGGTCAGCAGGCGGTCCCATCCGGCGTACGCGAGCCCGACCTGCTCGTGCGCGGTCGCCCGCAGCGGGGCGTCCACGTCCTGCGCCCGGGAGGACGCCCACGCGGCGATGTCCCGCTCCATGATCTCGGCCTGACCCCGCGTCAGGTCGAGCAGTTGGCGGGCGAAGGCGCGCGGGACCCTGCGCAGCGGCGCGGTCCACGGGGAGACCCGGGCCGGCCGGATGCGCGCGGCGTACGGGTGGGCCAGCGCGTCGAGGCGCCGCACCCACGAACGGGCCGCGGCGACGGCCGGATCGGCGGCGGGCTCGGTGCCGGCGACGACGGGTGCCAGCAGCGCCCGGAGCTCGCCGACGCGCAGCCACCACAGGAAGGGCGCGCCGACCACGAGCACGGTCCGGGGGCGGCCCCAGAAGCGGCCGGGGTCCTGCTCCAGCCAGCTGTCGCACTCGGGGCACACGCGGACCGCGTCGGGCGCGGGCACGCCGAGGTCGGCGGCCAGCGAGGCGATCATGGTGTGGAACTCGGGGGCGTCGTCGGCCCGCAGCGTCACCGCGGCACTCGCGGGGCGGCGCACGAGGGCCAGCCCGAGAGCCGCCCACACGATCAGGGCGGTCAGGGCGAGGGCGACCGCGGCGAGCACGGTGCCCGGCAGTCCGTCACCCGCGCTGCGGTAAGCCCCCGTCAGGAGCAACGCCGCGGCGCCGAGTGCGCACAGCATCGCGCCTGTGCGCAGACGTAGGACACTTCTCGCCCGCGCACGGGCATCGGCGGCACCGGTCACCCGTTCGCCCCCATCCAGGATTTGGGGTGTCACTGAACACGGCCCGCTCGGTTACGAACCGCAGTGCTCGCACGATAATGCGACGAGTTCGCAGGGTCATCCCGTTCGGCGTGAACTCCATCCGCGAGAGTGAGCGGAAAGCCGGTTGGAGGGGCCGAACGGCACAGTTGCCGACAGACGACGCCAGTTCCGATCACGGCACCCCCGACGGAACGGCGATCCCGATCAGGCGGCGATCCCGCTCGGACGGCCCCCGGCACCGCCGTACTCGCCGACGACCGGACCGCGACGCGTCCGACGGTGCCGACGGACCAGTCGGTGCCGACAGGCCCGATCGTGCCGCCGGCCCGGTCGCGGCCGGCAAGCCTGATGGCGCCGCGCCGGGCCGGTCGCTGCCGACGGGTCAGACGGCGATCTCGCCCTTCACGGCCCGGGCCGCGATGTCCGTACGGTAGTGCGAGCCGTCCAGCTCGATGCGGGCAACCGCCTCGTACGCGCGGTCGCGTGCCGTCGCCAACGTGTCGCCGGTCGCGGTCACCGACAGCACGCGCCCCCCGGACGACAGCACACTGCCGTCCTCGGCCCGCCGGGTGCCCGCGTGCAGCACGTACGCGTCGGGCACGGACGCCGCGTCCGCGAGCCCGCCGACGGGGTCCCCGGTCCGCGGCGTCGCCGGGTAGTTCGCCGCCGCCACGACGACCGTCACGGCGGCGCCGTCCCGCCAGCGCAGCGGTTCGAGGTCGGCGAGCCTGCCCACCGCGCTCGCGTGCAGCACCGACGCCAGCGGGGTCCGCAGGCGGGCCAGCACGACCTGCGTCTCCGGGTCGCCGAAGCGGCAGTTGAACTCGATGACGCGCGGACCGCGCGAGGTGAGCGCCAGCCCCACGAAGAGCACGCCGGAGAAGGGCGTGCCGCGGCGGCGCATCTCGTCGATCGTCGGCGTGACGACCGTCTCCGTCAATTGGTCGACCAGGCCCTCGGGGGCCCACGTCAGCGGCGAGTAGGCGCCCATGCCGCCGGTGTTGGGGCCCGCGTCGTCGTCGCCGACCCGCTTGAAGTCCTGGGCGGGCTGGAGGGCGACCGACGTGGTCCCGTCGGTGATCGCGAACAGCGACACCTCGGGGCCGTCGAGGAACTCCTCGATGACGACCCGCTCACACGACGCGGCGTGCTCCCGGGCGACGGCGAGGTCGTCGGTCACGACGACGCCCTTGCCGGCCGCGAGGCCGTCGTCCTTCACGACGTACGGCGGGCCGAACGCGTCGAGTGCCGCGTCGGCCTCCTCGGGCGTCGTGCAGACGTACGAACGGGCGGTCGGCACCCCCGCGGCGGCCATGACCTCCTTGGCGAACGCCTTGGAGCCCTCCAGGCGCGCGGCGGTGCCGGACGGGCCGAAGCACGCGATGCCGCGGGCCCGGACCGCGTCGGCGCAGCCGGCGACCAGCGGGCCCTCCGGGCCCACGACCACCAGGTCGGCAGCCAGGTCGGCAGCCAGGTCGGCGACGGCGGCGGCGTTCATCGCGTCGACCTGCCGCAGTTCGGCGATCTCCGCGATGCCGGCGTTGCCCGGCGCGCAGTAGAGAGAGTCGACCGAGGGGTCGAGGGACAGCGAACGGCACAGCGCGTGCTCGCGGGCACCACTGCCGATGACGAGGACCTTCACGGGGTCGAGCGTAGTGCCCCGCATCGGCGGCACCCCGCGGGCGTCCGTGCCGTCGCACCTCGGGTCCCATCGCCCCCACACGTCACTTGTGCGCCTCTTGTACGGCTCCGGACATGGTTGGCCGGAAATCCGAGCGGCCACCAACCGCCGCGATGGCACATCTTGCGCACACCAGGGCGAACGGGTGTGCGATTCCCGCTATTCGGACAGCGACTCCCGAATTCCCGCCGCGGCGATATTTCGCTTTCGGCCAACCAACGAATCGACTGTGCACCGAGATGCGCGATAAAGCGGATGTAAGGCCTGGCCGGAAGAGTACTTCCACTCTTCCCCCCGAACGGTTGGCCGGGCTAACATGCGCATCCGTATTGACGCCTTCGCGCTGCATCTCCCATTGCCGGGGAAAAGCCGAATGCGTCTGGGTGGGATACTTCAAATCGGAGTCCGCATGAATAGCAGGCGAATTCTGTCCATTTCCGCCGCCACAATTCTCGGGGCGTCGCTGCTGAGTGGCACCGCGGTCGCGGAGAGTGCCGGGGCACCGGCCGGGGCCAAGGAGCACTGCCTGGTCAACCTGGACAACCGCAAGACCACGTGCTTCGCGACGTACCAGGAAGTACTCGACTTCGCGTCCCGCGGGGCCGGTTCGGTGAACGCCCGCACCGCCGCGACACTTTTGAACACCGCAGTGGCCACTCTCTGGGGCGGCTACAGCAGTGGCACCACTCCGTCGGCGACCCTGTGGTCCCAGGCCGGCTGCGGTTATGACGCGGACAACGTGCCGAGCACCATCAACGACAAGGCGAGCTCGGTCACCGTCACCGGCGGATGCCGGGTGAATCTCTGGCAGCATTCCGGCCAGGGCGGGAACTTCGAGGTCCACTACGGCGGATTCAGCACGCTGGTCTACGACAACCAGATCTCGTCGTGGGAGAGCTACCCCGGGTAAAAAGGTCGCCGGCACGGAGTCGGCCGGCCCGGGCGGCATGTCCCGGCCCGGCCGGGTCCTGCCGCCCGAATTACTCACCTACCGGTCAGCAGGGGCGGCAGCCCGGCGTTCCGGCAGAAGTCGGGGTCGTCCGAAGGGAACACCGCGGCGGCACCGTCGCGGACACAGGCCACGAGACCGGGCACCGGGTGCACGCGCTTCTGCTCGGACGCGCTGAGGTTGGGGTCGTTCGCGTCGACGACCACGGCGGGTGCCCCCGGCCTCAGCAGACCCAGGCCCCACATGTCGGCGCACAGTTCGGTCGCGGCGGCGGCGCTGTCCGTCTTGCCGGCCAGCCTGCCGAGTTGCGCGCTGCCGCCGTGGAACGGATCGGCGGTGAGGTCGGTGTCCGAGTAACAGTCCGCGCGGTCGATCACGGTCGCCCGCTCGGGCTGCGGATAGACCAGGGCCACCGCGACCCCGGTCGAGGTGGCGACCACGACGCTCATCGGGATCAGCCACCTTCGCCTCCTCCGATTGCGTCCGGAGAGGGTCCGGCGCGGTGTCGGCCCGACCCCTGTACGGGTCGACACCGCGCCGGGGCGCGAGACGAGGATGTCCTCGAGGGTGAATCGGGCCTGCTCGGAGAGTTCCTCCGTGACCGGTGGAGCTGGGTCGTTCGGCCGCATCAGCGTGCGGACGTCGTCCGTCAGACGCATCGCTCCTCCAAACCCACTCGTGCCGGGGCGCCCGGCGGTTCCGGCGCTTCCTCGGCAGCCTTGTCCTGACGGTCGAGTGCAGTCCTCAACCGGCGTTTCGCGCGGTACAGGCGCGCGGTGAACGCGGGCACTGAGCACTGCATGACCATCGCGGCGGTGGGGACGTCGAGTCCCTCCCAGCCGACCAGGGCGAGCACTTCGCGGTCCGTCTCGCCCAGGCTTTGCCATGCACTGACCACGGAGTTGCGCTCCGCGGTGCGATCGGCCAGATCCCGGGTCGGCGGGTCGGGTTCGACCATGAGCCGTGCCTCGAGCATCTGTCCGCGGTTCTCGGTGCGGTGGTGGTTTTGCACGACGCCGCGGCCGACTCCGTAGAGCCACGGAAGAGGGTCCAGCCGTGGCACGGTCTCCCAGCGCCGCCACGCAATCAGGAAGACCTCGGCCGCGACGTCGTGAGCGGCGTCGGGGCCGACGCGGCGCCAGGCGTAGCGAAGTACGGCGTTGTAGTGCTCCCGGTATATGTCCCGGAACGCCTCATCTCGCCCCACCTGCACCCCCTGCCCCTCTACCGTCGCCTGTCTATGTCCGGACGCCCCCGGTTCTTTGCAGGGTGCGCGGAACTTTTTTGAGAAGTTCCGCGGGACGCGGGGACGAAGCGGACAGAAGCCTGCCAAACGTTCTGACGCTATGTCAGGAAGGGGGCCGCAGCACAGAGTGCGGGCGAAAACGGATAGCCCAAAGCAGGCCGACCACAGCAGATCATGCGAACTCGGGTGAATTCCGCGGAAGAAGGGTCAGGCAAAGACGATCATGGAACCCTGACCGACACTCAGCTGCGCCGCGCGGTAGAGCACCGACCACACGAAGCGCTCGCGGCCGTACGGCGAACCGTCGTACGTCGGCAGCGGCATCGGCGGGTCGAGCAGGTCCACCCCGATGTACGGTGCCAGGTCCTCCAACTCGCGCAGCATCCCCAGGCTCGACCCGAGCGGCCCGCCGTCCTCCGGCAGCGGCTCGTCCATGAGCGGCCGCGGGAAGTCGACGGGCAGGTACGCCCCCGCGTGGTCGTAGTGCCACACCAGGTGCGAGTGCTGGGCCGCGGCCTCGAACGTCTCGAGCAGTTGGTCGTAGTCCTCGCCGAGCGTGTCGACCGGCGTCACCGGGAAGCCCGTGCGGTGCAGCAGATAGGCGCGGCGCAGGTAGTGCAGCGAGTCGTGGTCGAACGCGCCGACCGTCCAGACGCCCTTCTCCAGGCCCTCGGACCACGCGAAGACCGGCACCGGCGGGAGCCCACTGGCCGTCAGGACCGCGTCGTACGCCGCGAGTTCGTCCTTGAACGGGTTCTCGGGGTTGTGGCACAGCGCGTCGACGAGCGGGACGAGCCAGACGTCACAGTCCACTGTGCGAGCTCCAGGAGCGGTGAGAACGGGACGGGTCCGACCGGCCCCGGCCGGGGGCGTGCAAACAGACCCTAGCCCAGGAGGTCACCGGCGTCGCCGACCAACCGCCGCGCGAACGGCCGCAACGCGGCGATGTTGTCGCGCATGAGCCCCTGCGCCCCCTCGACGTCGCGGGCGGCCAGGCGTTCGACGAGTTCGCGGTGCCGCCGCCACGCCTCGGTCGGGCCGGGCGCGGCACGCAGATACGGCCCCAGGTACATCCACGCCTGCACCCGCAGCAGCCGGAGCATGCCGGACAACCGCTGGTTGCCCGACAACCGGCCGAGCTCGCCGAAGAACTGACGGTCGATCAGCGCGGTCTCGGTGGTGTCGCCGTACCAGCGCACGCCGTCCAACCGGTCGGCGAGCCGGCCCAGCTCGGGACCGCACTCCTCCGGCATCGTGCGCGCGATGCGGCCGACCAGCGGGACACCGATGAGCTTCCGGGCTTCGAGGATCTCGGTGAAGTCCGCCCAGGTGTAGCTGGCGACCTGGAAGCCGCGGTGGTGGCCGCCGGTGAACAGGCCGTGCGCGGCGAGCTCGATCAGCGCCTCGCGCACGGGGGTCGCGGAGACGCCGAAGCGCCGCGCGGCGTCGTTCACGGTCAACGAGGCCCCGGCGGCCAGGCGCCCGGTCACCAGGTCGTCGCTCAGCGCCTCGGCGATCTCCTCGCGCAGGCTGATGCGGCGTACCGCGCCCACGAACGAGATGCCGGTGAACACGTTGGACTCGGCCGGCTGCACGTCGGTCTCTTCTCACCCGGCCGCCGGAACGTGCGTTCCGACGGGCATCCCCCATCCGATCCGCTCGATCATATGAAGGGATGTCCGGTTTGGGTAGCAATGTTGTCGAAGAAACGCGCGAAAACGCGAAAACACGTGCGGGCCACGCCCGTTCCGGAGAACGGCGTGGCCCGCACGTGTGCGTCGGCCGACGGGCGGCGCGGTCAGGTCCCCCGGTATGCCGGTACTCGGAGACCCGCGCCCGCGCGCCGCGACATCAGACGCAGAACGCGTCCGCGACGGTGAGCGCCTCGTCGAGGATGGCCAGGCCTTCCTTGGCCTCCGCCTCGGTGGTGGTGCACGGCGGCACGACGTGCGTGCGGTTCATGTTGACGAACGGCCACAGGCCACGCGCCTTGCAGGCCGCCGCGAAGTCGTTCATCGGCTTGGCGTCGGCACCGGCCGCGTTGTACGCGGTCAGCGGCTCGCGCGTCCCCTTGTTCTTGACCAGCTCGACGGCCCAGAAGACGCCGAGGCCGCGGACCTCGCCGACCGACGGGTGGCGCTCGGCCATCGCGCGCAGCTCGGGGCCGATGACCGACTCGCCGAGCCACTTGGCGTTCTCGACGATCTTCTCGTCGCGCATCGCGTTGATGGTCGCGACGGCGGCGGCACACGCCAGGGGGTGACCGGAATAGGTCAGCCCGCCCGGGAAGGGGCGCTCGCGGAAGGTCTCGAAGATCGCGTCGGAGATGACCACGCCGCCGAGCGGGACGTAGCCGGAGTTGACGCCCTTCGCGAAGGTGATCAGGTCCGGGGTGACGCCCCAGTTGTCCACCGCGAACCACGCCCCGGTGCGGCCGAAGCCGGCCATGACCTCGTCGGCGATGAAGATGATGCCGTACTTGTCGCACAGCGCCCGCACGCCCGCGAGGTACCCGGGCGGCGGCACCAGGATGCCGGCGGTGCCGACGACGGTCTCCAGCACGATCGCGGCGACGGTGGCCGGGCCCTCGAACACGATGGTGTTTTCCAGGTGTGCGAGCGCGCGCTCGCACTCCTCGGCCTCGGTGGTCGCGTGGAACGGCGAGCGGTAGGCGTACGGGCCCCAGAAGTGCACGATGCCCGACACGCCGGTCTCGTTCGGCCAGCGCCGCGGGTCGCCGGTCAGTGCGATCGCGTTGGCGGTGGCGCCGTGGTACGAGCGGTACGTCGCGAGCACCTTCTGCCGGCCCGTGTGCAGGCGCGCCATCCGGATCGCGTTCTCGTTGGCCTCCGCGCCGCCGTTCGTGAAGAACACCCGGTTGAGGTCACCGGGGGCGAGTCCGGCGATCAGTCGGGCGGCCTCGCTGCGCGCGTCGTTCGCGAACGCGGGCTGGATCATGCAGAGCTTGTCGGCCTGCTCCTTGATCGCCGCGACGACCTTGGGGTGCTGGTGGCCGATGTTGGTGTTGACCAGCTGCGACGCGAAGTCGAGGTAGCGGTTGCCCTCGTAGTCCCAGAAATAGGAGCCTTCCGCGCCCGCGACCGGCAGGGGGGCGATGAGTCCCTGCGCGGACCAGGAATGAAAGACGTGTGCGCGATCTGCTTCGTACACGGCCTTCCCGGCCGCCGGGTCCACAGTGGTCATGGCGCACAGCCTAAGGAGCGGACAAGCCTCCGGAAACCGGCACTCTGGCAGTCGTTCACCCCCGGAGCCGACAAGGTGTCAGCCCCAGGGGTGAACGGCAACAGCCGGTACGGGCTACTTGTCCAGGAACGAGCGGACCGCGATGGTCTGCTCGCGGCCGGGCCCGACGCCGATCGCCGAGATCGGCGCGCCGGACATCTCCTCCAGCGCCTTGACGTACGCCTGCGCGTTCTTGGGCAGGTCGTCGAACGTCTTGGCCGCGGTCAGGTCCTCCGACCAGCCCGGCAGCATCTCGTAGACCGGCTTCGCGTGGTGGAAGTCGGTCTGCGACATGGGCATCTCGTCGTGCCGCACGCCGTCGACCTCGTAGGCGACGCAGACCGGGATCTGCTCCCAGCCGGTGAGCACGTCCAGCTTGGTGAGGAAGAAGTCGGTCAGCCCGTTCACCCGGGTCGCGTAGCGCGCGATGACCGCGTCGAACCAGCCGCAGCGCCGGTCACGACCGGTGGTGGTGCCGAACTCGTGGCCGATCGTGCGCAGCTTCTCGCCGTCCTCGTCGAGCAGCTCGGTCGGGAACGGGCCCGAACCGACACGCGTGGTGTACGCCTTGAGGATGCCGATGACCCCGCTGATCTTGGTCGGACCGATGCCCGACCCCGCGCACGCGCCGCCCGAGGTCGGGTTGGACGACGTGACGAACGGATACGTGCCGTGGTCGACGTCGAGCAGCGTGCCCTGACCGCCTTCCAGCAGCACCACCTTGTCTTCGTCGAGCGCCTTGTTGAGGATGTACGTCGTGTCGGCGACGAAGTCCTTGAGCGCGTCGGCGTACTGGAGATACTCCTCGACGACGGCCTGCACCGACAGTTCGCGCCGGTTGAACATCTTGACCAGCATCTGGTTCTTGTCGCGCAGCGCGCTCTCGACCTTCTGCTGGAGGATGCCGGGGTCGAAGAGGTCCTGGACCCGGATGCCGACGCGGTTGATCTTGTCCGCGTACGCCGGACCGATGCCACGACCCGTGGTACCGATCTTCCGGTTGCCGAGGAACCGTTCCGTCACCTTGTCGAGCGTGCGGTGGTAGGGCGTGATGAGATGCGCGTTGCCGGAGATCAGGAGCTTGGACGTGTCGACGTCGCGCTCCTGCAGCGTGCGGATCTCCTGGAGCAGCACACCGGGGTCGACGACGACTCCGTTGCCGATGACCGGGGTGCACCCCGGTGTGAGGATGCCGGAGGGCAGAAGGTGCAGCGCATACTTCTGGTCCCCGATGACAACCGTGTGGCCGGCATTGTTGCCGCCCTGGTATCGGACCACGTAGTCGACGGAACCGCCGAGCAGGTCGGTGGCCTTCCCCTTGCCCTCGTCTCCCCATTGGGCACCGACGAGCACGAGTGCGGGCATGAGGCGTACACCCCTTCCAGGCGGGGCATGTTTGTTCACGGGAGCCCCGGAAAGTCCAAGCCCCTTGACGCCTGCGCGCAAGGGGCTCTTGCGGGGAGAGGTTACCTGAGGAAGGACGACCGGTGTCGGCCGAGCGTGCGCTGCTCGTGATCACGGACCCTGCGGCACGCTCGGCGGACGGCGAGTCGGTCCGGGTCGCGCTGGACGTTTTGCGGGCTTCGGCCCCCACCAAGATCGTGGTTCCGGCCGATTCGGCGGAGCTCGAACGTGCTCTCGCACGGCGCGGCCGTCGGCGTGTCGTCGTGGTCGCGGGCGACGGCGGCGTGCACTCCGTGGTCCGGGTCCTGGACCGGCGGGGCGAGCTCGCCGAGACGCCTCTGGGCGTCGTCCCGGTGGACACCCATCCCGGCTCCGACCACGGCCTCGCGCGGGCCCTGGGACTGCCCGCGGAGCCCGCCAAGGCGGCCCGGGTGGCCCTCGGCGAGTACGACCGGGCGCTGGACCTGCTGCTGGACGACCTGGGCGGCGTGGCGCTGCGCTCGGTGCGCATCGGCAACGGTGTACGCGCGCTCCGGACCGGGGCCGCCGCGGGCCTCGCACCGCGCAAACCGTGGCGCTCGTTCTGGGACCGCGCGGCGCACACCGTGTCCTCCGCGGTCGGCCCGGCCGGCCACCGGCTGCGCGTCGAGGCCGACGGCCGGGTGGTCGCCGACGTCGACCGGCCGGTCTTCTCGGTGCACGTCGGATGTGATGATTGCGACAACGGCCCGGCGCGTGTCGGGGCCGCCCCCGAACTCCCGTCCGTAGCCGTGCAGGAACGGTCCGTCAACATCGACGGGCCGGAGCAGCCGTCGGCCACGCGCACCGAGCCGGCCCCCGCGACCGGCACCGCGACCGTCATGATCACCGCGTTCGCGTCGGGCGGCCGCTTCGGACTCCCGGCGCAGACGCGCGGCACCGCGCGCCCGGCGGACGACACCGCCCCGGCGCGCGGCCCGATGCTCGAACTCCGGGCGCGCGAGATCACGGTCTGCGGACCCGACTTCACCTACGAGGCCGACGCCATGGCCACCGGTCCGGTCCGGCTGCGGACCTGGACGGTACGCCCGGGCGCGTGGCGCCTGTACGTGCCGCGGCCGGACCCGGTCGTACCCGGCTGAGGGTCCGTCAGCCCTCGAACAGGTCGGCGGCGGTCTTGCTGCTGTCGCGCAGGAACAGCGTGCAGCGCACGTGCTCCTCCTCTTCGCCGATCGCCCCCGCGGCGCGCGCGAGCGCGTTCAGGGCACGCAGGAAGCCCTGGTTCGGCTCGTGCTCCCACGGCACCGGGCCGTGGCCGCGCCAGCCCGCCTTGCGCAGCGCGTCGAGCCCGCGGTGGTAGCCGGTGCGGGCGTACGCGTAGGACTCCACCACGCTGCCCGCCTCGAACGCGCGGTCGGCGAGCGCGGCCCACGCGGCCGACGACTTGGGGTACTTCGCGGCGACCTCGGACGGGTCGGTGCCGGACTCCAGGAGCGTGCGCGGCTCCGGTTCGTCGGGCAGGAGCGTCGGGTCGGGGCCTCCGAAGAGGTTCTGGTCGATGGTCATGCCCCCATCCTGCACCGCCCCGCGGGGCGCGGCCCCATCCGTCCCCGGCGCGCGGCGGACGCGCCCGCGCGGGGACCCGCCCGCCCGTCCGCGCGAGCGCTTTCGGGCCCGGCGACCGCTAGGGTCGGCGTGCGTACGACCGGTTCAGCCTCGGTTCGGCGGTTCGGCAGTCTTAGGGGATTCATGGATACGCGGCTCCGCCGCAGGCACGCTTCGGCCGTCGCGCTCGCTGCCGTACTCGTCTCGGTGCTGACGCTGACGGCGTGCGGGGGCGGCAAGGACGGCCAGGACCGCAAGGACGGCGGCGGCAACGGCAAGCGGCCGCGGCCCGGTTCGTCGGTCGGTGCGGCGCCGCACGACAGCGCGGTGCCGGTCAAGCCCGCCAGGAAGGACCCGCGCGGAGTGCCCGGCGCCCCGCAGAACGTGCCGATGCCCTGGCGCCGGTGAACGCCCCGCGGCCCGACACCCCCCGAGGGTGCCGGGCCGCGCAAACGTTCCTCCGACCTTACGCGAGACCGCCGTTCGCGGTCCGCCCAGGTGCCTACTTCAGGCGGTTGCCCGCCGAACGCAGGTCCTGGCAGGCGACGACGACGCGCTCGGCCATCGACGTCTCGGCGGACTTGCCGTACGAACGCGGGTCGTACTGCTTCTTGTTGCCCACCTCGCCGTCGATCTTGAGCACGCCGTCGTAGTTGCGGAACATGTGCTCCGCGATCGGGCGGGTGAAGGCGTACTGCGTGTCGGTGTCGACGTTCATCTTCACCACGCCGTAGTCCAGCGCCTCGCGGATCTCCTCGAGCAGCGAGCCCGAACCGCCGTGGAACACCAGGTCGAACGGGCGCTCCTGGCCGTACTTCGCGCTGACCGCGTCCTGGATGTCCTTGAGGATGGACGGACGCAGCTGCACATTGCCCGGCTTGTAGACGCCGTGCACGTTGCCGAAGGTGGCCGCGAGCATGTAGCGGCCCTTCTCGCCGAGGCCGATCGCCTCGACGGTCTTCAGCGCGTCCTCGGGCGTCGTGTAGAGCTTGTCGTTGATCTCGTTGTCGACGCCGTCCTCCTCGCCGCCGACGACGCCGATCTCCAGCTCCATGACGATGCGCGCGGCGGCGCACTTCGCGATGAGCTCCTGCGCGATGGTCAGGTTCTCGTCCAGCGGCACCGCGGAGCCGTCCCACATGTGCGACTGGAACAGCGGGTCGAGGCCCTTCTTGACCCGCTCGGCCGAGACGTCGATGAGCGGACGCATGAAGCCGTCCAGCTTGTCCTTGGGGCAGTGGTCGGTGTGCAGGGCGACGTTGACCGAGTACTTCTCGGCGACGACCTTCGCGAACTCGGCGAACGCGACCGAGCCGGTGACCATGTCCTTGACGGTCGTGCCGGACAGGAACTCCGCGCCCCCGGTCGACACCTGGATGATGCCGTCGCTCTCCGCCTCGGCGAAGCCGCGCAGCGCCGCGTTGAGGGTCTGGGAGGAGGTCACGTTGATCGCCGGGTAGGCGAAGCGACCGGCCTTCGCCCGGTCGAGCATCTCGGCGTAGACCTCGGGAGTTGCGATGGGCATGCGTATGGCTCCTCGTCAAACGAGCGTGCGGCGGATATGAGGGTTTCGACACGGATGGCCGTATCACCGCTTGGCGCCCATCCTGGCAGACCTGTTCGCGCGTGACACCCTCCTCCCCCCGGCCCCGTGCACGGAAAATCTGCCCCGAAAGGCGTACCGGGACACCGAACCGCCGGCGTGCGCCGGACCCGCGTCAGCTCTGCGCCAGCCGCTGCGCCGCCTTGCGCGCGGCGACCAGGATCGGGTCCCACACCGGAGAGAACGGCGGTGCGTAGCCCAGGTCGAGCGCGGTCACGTCCTCGACCGTCATCCGCGCGGTCAGCGCGACCGCCGCGACGTCGATGCGTTTCGCGGCTCCGTCGCGGCCGACGATCTGCACGCCCAGCAGCCTGCCGCTCACCCGTTCGGCGATCATCTTGACCGTCATGCGCTGCGCGCCCGGGTAGTAGCCGGCCCGACCGGTCGACTCGATCACGGCGGTGACGTACGAGAACCCGGCCGCGTCGGCGTCCGACTCGCGCAGCCCGGTCCGGGCGATCTCCAGCTCGCAGACCTTGCTGACCGCGGTGCCGACCACGCCGGGGAAGGTCCCGTAGTCGCCGCCGATGTTCATGCCGGCCACCCGGCCCTGCTTGTTGGCGTGGGTGCCGAGCGGGATGTGCCGGAAGCGGCCGGACACCAGGTCCAGCACCTCGACGCAGTCGCCGGCCGCCCAGACGCCCTCGTGGCGCGGGTCGCCGCCCCACACGCGCATGCGCAGGTCGGTGCGGATGCCGCCGCTGTCGCCGAGCGGCAGGCCGGCGTCGCGCGCGAGGCCGGTGGCCGGGCGTACCCCGGTCCCGAGCACCACCAGGTCCGCGGGGTAGGAGCGCTCCGCGGTCGCGACCGCCCGCACGCGCCCGTCGGGGCCGGTCTCCACGGCCCGGACGTCGGCGTGCGTGACGACGTTGATCCCCATCTCCTCCATCTGCTCGTGCACGAGCACGCCCATGTCCGGGTCGAGCGTGGACATCGGCTGCGCGCCGCGGTCCAGGACCGTGACGTCGAGCCCGCGGAGCTTCATCGCCTCGGCCATCTCGATGCCGATGTAGCCGCCGCCGATCACGACGGCGTGCGTGTACGCGGGGTCGAGCGCGTCGATGAGCGCCTGCCCGTCGTCGAGGGTCTGCACGCCGTACACACCGGGAGCGTCGATGCCGGGCACGGGCGGGCGTACCGGGGTCGCCCCGGTGGCGATCACGAGCTGGTCGAAGCCGATGCGGTCGGCGGCGCCGGTGTGGACGTCGCGGACCGCCACCTCCCGCTTGTCGAGGTCGATCCCCTCGGCCTCGCTGCCCAGCCGTACGTCGAGCCCGCGCTCCCGGTGCGCCTCGGGCGCCCGGGCGACCAGGGCGTCGGCCCCGGAGACCAGGCCGCCCACCCAATAGGGCACCCCGCACGCCGAATACGACGTGTGGCGCCCCCGCTCCAGGACGACGATCTCCAGGTCGTCGGGGCCGCGCCGCTGCCTGGCCTGCGAGGCCGCCGACGCGCCCGCCGCGTCCCCGCCGATCACCACAAGTCGTTCCACCATGTTCCCGCTCCGCTTCCGGTCCGCGATCCGACCCACCCGGTGATCTCCCGAACACCGTGCGGGTGTACCGGCTTCCACGAGAGGCCCCGAACAGGGCTACCCTGCCCAGGTGGACTCCCTCGCTGTGAACGTGCTCGACGCCACGTCACTCATCTCGACGTTCGGTCTCATCGGCATCCTCGCGATCATCTTCGCGGAGACGGGCCTGCTCGTCGGGTTCTTCTTCCCCGGCGATTCGATGCTCTTCCTCGCCGGTGTGGCCGCCTCCAGCTCGGCCGAGAAGGTCGTCGGCACAAGCCTTCCGCTGACCTGGCTGCTGATCGGTTCGCCGCTGTGCGCCGTCGCGGGCGCCCAGCTCGGCCACTTCATCGGCGCCAAGGCCGGCCCGAAGATGTTCGCCAAGCCGAACTCCAAGCTGTTCAAGAAGGAGTACGTCGACAAGGCGGAGCACTACTTCGAGAAGTTCGGCCCCGCCAAGGCGGTGGTCCTCGCGCGCTTCATCCCGATCGTCCGCACGTTCCTCAACCCGGTCGCGGGCGTCCTGGAGATGCCGGCCCGGAAGTTCTTCGTCTGGAACGTCGTCGGCGGCGTCGTGTGGACCGTCGGCATCATCCTGGCGGGCTACTGGCTGGGCGACGCGATCGGCGACAGCATCGACAAGTACCTGCTGCCGGGCATCGCGGTGATCGTGCTCGTGTCGCTGCTGCCGATCTTCATCGAGGTCTACCGGGAGCGGAAGGCCAAGAAGCGCGCCGGCGCCGAGATCACCGAAGCGGCCGAGGAGCCGGTCGGCAACTGACCCGCGCCGCGTCGGCACGACACGGGATCCACCACATCCCACGGCGGCCCCACGACATCCACGACGCAGGACGCACAGACGTGAAGGTGCCCCCGGCCGAAGCGGCCGGGGGCACCTTCACGTTCGTGTCACGTACGCCCGATCAGGCGGCCGCGGCACCATCGCCCTTGCGACGGCGCATCACGACGAGCAGACCGGCGCCGCCGACCAGCGCGACACCGCCGACGATCGCGATGGTGGTCGCCGACGAGTCGTCACCACCGGTCTCCGCGAGCTCCGCACCCGGCTTGGTGGGCTTCGGCTTCGGCTTCGGCTTGGTGCCGTTGTCGGCGGGCTTGGGAGCGTCGTCCGTCTTCACGATGTGGAAGACGTAGAAGTCGCTCTGCGATTCGACGGAAGCGAACTCCTCGTCGTTGACCCAGGCGACGCTGCCGAGCACGCCCACACCGACGCCGAGCGGGGCGGAAGCGGTGAGCGACACGCGGACCTTGACGTCGAGTGTGGCGTTCTTGCCGACGGTGTACGGCGACTCGTACATGTAGTAGCCCTCGTCGTCGACGTTCCAGCCGCCGCCGATGACGCCGAAGACGGCGTTGCCCTCGCTGTCGACGTTCGCCAGCTTGGCGGTCTGCCACTTGCCGTCGCGCAGGTACTCGAGCTTGACGTGCTCGGCGCGCAGCGTGCCGCCGACGGTCTGGAGGTAGATCTCCGGCGAGACGTCGATCGCTTTGCCGGTGTTGTTCTTGACGATCGCGCTGAACTCCTTGGCCGCAGCGCCCGGGACGAGCTTGGCCGGGAAGTTCCCGAAGGTGACGGAGGTGCGCTGGTCGCCCTTCTGGTCGTTCGGGATCACCGTTCCCGCGGGCGGGAGTTCCGGAGCGGCGGCCTGCGTGGGCGTCGCACTCGGGGTCTTGGCCGCCGGGGTCTCGGCGCCCGGCGCGGCGGCACTCGGGCTGCCGGTCGCGGTCGCGGTGGCGGTCGCGGTCGGCGTGGTCGTCGCCGTCGCGTCCTTGGTCGCGGTGGCCGTCGCGGTGGGCGTCGGCGTGGTGGTCTCGTCGGCGAAGGCGGCCGGGGCGGCGAACAGGGCCGCCGAGGACGCGAGGGCCGTGACCGCGGTCACGGCAAGGCTGCGGCGCAGCTGCATGGAAAACCTCGGGGATTTCGGGGACAACGAAAAATCCGGGCGAAGGCGGGGCGAAATGCCCCAGGCCCGGTGCGCAGGATCGAGAATTCCGCCGAACGCGCGTGAATGGTTCAGACGCGCGATAAACGACGCGGTGCCGTCACAACAGGAGCACCGGAGCACGTCCGCACCGCGTCCGGTCGCCCGTCGCCGGCAGGGCGAGGCGGGCCGTTGGAGCCGATTGCGGACATGCTGGAATCCCCCGTGCAAATACCGGCGCCAACGCCCTGTCTGGCGGCGGGCCGGACCATGACCTTATCGAATGGCCGTGAATTGGCAACGGGGTTGAAAAGAAACTCTCGTGAATCAGCCCAGTTCGAGATCGCTGAGTGAGTAGGCCGTCACATAGGGAAGTCCCGCGGCCTCGATTGCGGGGGCGGCGCCGCGTTCCACGATGACGGCGACGGCGACGACCTCGGCGCCCGCCTCGCGGAGCGCCTCGACGGCGGTGAGCACCGAGCCGCCGGTGGTGGAGGTGTCCTCGACGGCGAGCACGCGGCGGCCCGCGACGTCGGGGCCTTCGATGCGGCGCTGCAGGCCGTGCGCCTTGCCGGTCTTGCGGACAACGAAGGCGTCGAGCTTGCGGCCGCGCGCGGCGGCGGCGTGCAGCATCGCGGCGGCGACCGGGTCGGCGCCGAGTGTCAGCCCGCCGACCGCCTCGTAGTCGAGGTCCGCGGTCGCGTCCAACATGACCCGGCCGACCAGCGGCGCGGCCTCCGCGTCCAGCGTCACCCGGCGCAGGTCGACGTAGTAGTCGGCCTCCTTGCCGGAGGACAGGGTGACGCGGCCGTGCACCACGGCCTTGTCCTTGATCTGGGCGAGAAGGGCATCACGGTCGGCGCTCATGCCGGAAGCCTAGTGGGCGGTCGGTGCGCCCCCGGTCAGCCGGTCAGTCCTCGTCGCGTCCGGCCGCCTTGCGGCGCCGGCGGGCCCGGACGGCGCGGCGGGCCAGGAACGCGCCGACGAGCAGCGCGGCCGGCGGGACGAGCCTGCGTACCAGCGGCTTGCCGCGTGAGCCTTCGGGGTCGGGAGCCGGTACGACGACCGTGCGCGGGCGGGACTCGACGACGGTCGGCGCGGCGCCGACGACCGCGACAGCGCGCGCCGGGGCGACGTCCGGCAGCTCCTGGTCGCGCGCCGGAGCCAGTTCCTCGGTCAGCGCGGCGGCGAAGCGGTCGGCCAACCGGCGCCAGGCGGCAGTCAGTTGCTCGGGCGGCAGCTCCGCGGTGCGGCCCTGTGCGCTGAGTGTCCCGTCGAACACCAGCCGCGTGGACGGCCCTTCGTCGTCGAGCCGGATCGTGAGCACGGCCTTGACCGGCGCCTCGCCGCGGGCCTCCACGCCTTCGGCCGTGGCGACGAGGGCGAGCGGCTGCTCGGCCTCGGCCACCGCGACCACCCCGCGGTACGTCACCGTCGTGCCGCCCGCGCGCAGCCGCAGCCTGCCGGACAGGTAGCAGCCTTCGCCTTCGTGACGCGGCGGGTCGTCGTTCGACAGACCGGGCACGCACTCCGCGAGCCGTGCCGCGTCGTGGAAGACGCCCCAGACGAGCCGGACCGGGATCGGCACCACGACCTCGTACGCCATGGGTTCGTCGTCCTCCTCCGCCTGCGGGTGTCGCGGAGACAGCGGGTGCTGCCGCCACGTGCACAACTGTGCGACACCCCGACACCGAGAGGAAGCCTACGCACCGGTACTACATGTGTACGAGCACTTCGGTCCGTCGCCTTCGCGCGTCGTCGTCGGCGGATCCGGTCCGAACCCCGCGGCGCAGCCGATCACGGCCAGCGCGGAGAAGACCAGGACGCACATCCGGGTCCGGGCGCGCCGGTCGAGGTCGGCACGGAACAGCCACAGCACCACGAAGGTCCCGACGAGCGCGTTGACGGCCCCGACCAGGGCGACCGTGCCCACCTGGCCCAGGGCGGGCAGCAGGAGGAAGGGGAACAGCAGGCCGCCGCCGAGAGCGCCGACGTAGTCGGCGGCGAAGAGGTCGGCGACCGCGTGCCCGGCTTCCTGCCGCCGGATGCGCTGCACGAGCGTCATGAGCAGCGGGATCTCGGCGCCGACGAGGATGCCGGTGGCGACGCAGACGGTCAGCATCGTCACGCGGTAGAGCCCGAACACGTGCGCGCCGGTGTAGACGACGGTCACGGACGTGCCGCCGACCACCGCGAGCGCGCTCTCGACGACCGCGAACGCCTCGGCCGGGCGGTGGCCGAAGGGCTTGGCGGCGAGCGCGCCGAGGCCCATCGAGAAGACCATCACCGACAGGACGACGGACGTCTCGGCCACCGGATCCGGACCGAGTTGGCCGCCGAGCGCGACGAGGGCCAGTTCGTACACCAGCCCGCAGGCCGAGCAGACGAGTACGGCCGCGAGCACCAGCCGGCGGGCCGCCCCCGGGGGCAGCGGCAGGGATTCCGCGGCCCCGCCCGGCTCCGGCCGACCCTCGCCCTTGCGGTGGCGGCCCCGGGGGCGTCCGGCGACCTGGTACGGACCGGCTCCGTCGCTCTGAAACGGCGTCAGGTCCGACGAACTCACGTCGCCCGGCTGCGCGTGCTGACGATCCGCCGCTCCTGCGGGTACGTGTGCCAGGTCGACCAGCCGAGTGCCGACCCGAGGCGCTCGGCGACTATTGCGGTCACCGCATAGGGCGCCCCCGGGTACGCGCCGATGATGCCTGCCGGGTGCGCCTCGACCTCGGCGAGCAGCGTGCGCACGCGAGCCTCGAAGTCGTCGTCGGCGAGCGTCTCGGCGAGCGAGGTGAACTCGTAGTCCCAGCCGTCGACCCGCTGCGCGGCCCGGGCCGGGAGCGGGGTGCGCTGCCCGCCGAGGCAGGCGACGGTCTCGGAGCAGACGCCGTGCGGGGAGCGTACGAGCACCTGATGGGACGCGCCCAGAAGGCGCAGTTCCAGGCGCACCCCGCCGAGGTCGAGTGAGCGCAGCGCGAGCGGCCGCAACGGCCCGAGGCCCAGGTACCAGCCCAGGGCGTCGGCGCGGGTGTCGGAGTAGGTCGTCCTCAGTTCGGCATGCATCGCTTAGTAGACGTCAGGGCGGGGGCCCATTGGGGCGGACGGGGCGGGGTTCGCTTCACGGTAGGGGCTGGCCGCCTCGCCGTCGTCACCCGTGACGGTGAAAGATGGTCACTCATGTGGGTGAAAGCTGGACGGTTGGCATCGGGCTGGTCGAGGATCGCCGGAGATCCCGGCAGGGCCGGAACCGGCGCAGTCAACGCCGACCAGACCCGATCAGAAGAGGAAGTGGTGCCACCGTGGGCCGACCGCTGCTGAACCGCCGTCTGGACGGCCTCGGCACGACGATCTTCGCCGAGATGTCGGCGCTCGCCGCGACGACCGGGGCGATCAACCTCGGGCAGGGCTTCCCGGACACCGACGGCCCGGAGGAGATCCGCGAGGCCGTCGTCGCGGCGCTGCGCGACGGGCACAACCAGTACCCGCCCGGCCCGGGCATCCCCGACCTGCGGCACGCGATCGCGGAGCACCGGCAGCGGTTCTACGGGCACCTGGACGGCCGGGCGTACGACCCGGACACCGAGGTCCTGGTCACCACCGGCGCCACCGAGGCCATCGCGGCGGCGCTGCTCGCACTGGTCGAGCCCGGTGACGAGGTGGTGGCGCTGGAGCCCTACTACGACTCCTACGCCGCGTGCATCGCGATGGCGGGGGGCGTGCGCGTGGGCGTACCGCTGCGTCCGCCGACGTTCGACCTCGACATCGACGCGCTGCGCGCCGCGATCACCCCGCGCACGCGCCTGCTGATGCTCAACACGCCGCACAACCCGACCGGCAAGGTCCTGACCCGTGAGGAGCTGACCGCGGTCGCGCAACTCGCGGTCGAGCACGACCTGTTGGTAATCACCGACGAGGTGTACGAGCACCTGGTGTTCGACGGCGAGCACATCCCGCTGGCCACCCTGCCGGGGATGCGCGAGCGCACCGTCACGATCAGTTCGGCGGGCAAGACCTTCTCGTTCACCGGCTGGAAGATCGGCTGGGTCTGCGCGACACCCGAACTGGTCGCGGCGGTGCGGACCACGAAGCAGTTCCTGACGTACGTCTCGGGCGGGCCGTTCCAACCCGCGGTCGCCCGGGCGCTGCGCCTCCCGGACTCCTACTACGAGGGGTTCGCCGCCGACATGCGGGCCAAGCGCGACGTGCTGGTCTCCGGCCTGGAGGCCGCGGGCCTGACCGTGTACCGGCCGCAGGGCACGTACTTCGTCACGACCGACATCACGCCGCTGGGCTTCGACGACGGCCTCGACTTCTGCCGCAAACTGCCCGAGCTGTGCGGCGTGGTCGCGGTCCCGGAGAAGGTGTTCTTCGACGACACACCCGAGTCGCAGAAGATCGGGCGCCCGTTGGTGCGGTTCGCCTTCTGCAAGCGCGAGGTGGTCCTGCGCGAGGCCGCCGAGCGGCTGGCGACGCTGCACTGAGCGGCCGGTCTCCCCCGACGGCGCCCGGGGCGGTTCGGCCGAGGAACAGCGCGCGGGACGGCGAAGGACTACGCGGGAGAGCGGTGGAGACAGCGGAGAGGGCGGACCCGACCAAGTCGGGTGCCGCCCTCTCGCACACGCCGCGCGGCCGCCGGACCGGCCGGCCGCCGCCGGGACGCGCTCAGCTCTCCGGCGTCTCGGCCGGCGGAAGCTGCTCCGCGAGCCAGTTCGAGAACGAGATGCAGGTGCTGACCCAGGCGCGCGTCGTGAAGACGAACAGCTCGCGGTTGATACCCGGTTCGAGGTCGAGCTGGGTCTCCGCGATGATGCGCAGCCGGCCGTCGTCGTGGACGTGCGTGTACGCCTTCGGCCAGAAGTACTGGCGGTGCCAGTCGTCGAGGACCTCGAGGATGCGCGGCTTGTCCGTGACATCGAACTCGCGGTCGAGGAACATCCGGACCGTGTAGATCTCGGAGCTCTCGCCCTTGAGCATGAAGTAGATGCGGAAGCCCTCCCAGGGAGCGCCGATGTCCCCTTCGTCGTCGACGAAGTGGTTGATCTCGAGCTCGGTGAGGACCTGCTTGATCAGCTCCTGCGTCGGCCGGATGACCGGGGTCGCGGGAACGAAGTTCGGCCTCGGGATCGAGGACGGGTCAATGCTCATTACATTCCTCTCCAGACGTCTCCCCGCCATCCTCTCCCATCTCGGCGCCGCCCGGTGACTCCGGTCACAGGACGTCACCGGGCGTTTCCCGGAGTGAGGCGCGCGTGCCGTCACTCGTACTCGGTTCCGCCCTTCCGGGTCAGGTAGCCCTCGGACACGAGCTTGCCGATCGCGCGGGTGCCGGTGACGTCGCTGCGCCGCTCGCGCGCGGGGCGTACGACCAGGCCCTCGCGCAGGTGCGCGGCCGTCCCGGAGACCGTCTCGCGGCCCTCGGCGAGGGCGACGAGGGCGGCCTCGTCGTACGGCCCGGCGTACAGGCGCGGTACGACGGGCAGCCGCACCGACAGGCCGCCCAGCACGTCGGGCAGGTCCTCCGCGTCGACCCAGCGCAGCGCGCCGGACGCGTCGGAGAACGACACGTCGAAGACCGCGTATCCGGGCAGTTCGGCGCCGCCTTTGGCGCCGTACGGGAGGTCCTGCACGCCTTGCCCGTACACCTCGCCGAAGATCCCGACGCGCTCCGCGCCGAAGATCGCGGCGAGCTTGGCGGCGGCCTCGGGCACCCGGTGCCCGAGCACGGCCCGCCAGTAGAGGTTCCGCTCGGAGCGGACCAGCGACAGGCTCTTGGCGCCGAACCCCTTGGAGGACACGAAGTCCCCGTCGGGCGTGCGGGTGTAGAGGCAGGCGGTGCCGTGGATCTTCTCGGTCGCGACCACCTGCTCGCCGGGGGCGAACAGGGCGGGGTAGCGCTTGATGTTCTCGATGTCCAGCCACGGCAGGAGGTCGGGCGCGGCCACCACGTCGCCGCTCATGTGCACGGGGATCGGCGGCACCCACTTCACGATCCCGAGGTCGTCGGCGAAGTCGCGGCCGTCGGCGTGTGCCGCGGCGAGGTCCGTCGCGGCCAGCGCCAGGGGGCGGCACACGATGCCCTGGGACAGCTCGCCGCGCAGCCGGATGGCCTTCACACGGTTCTTGTCGGCTCCCGCGAGCCGTCCGGTCAGGCCGAGTTCGTCGATCAGCCCGGCGGGCAGCACGGCCTGCTCGGGTATGTAGACGGCCCAATCGCCGTCCTGGTAGACGCCCTTGGCCACGACGGCGCGGTACAGCCCGACCTGCGCGAGTTCGAGCGCATCCGCATTGGGGTGGGTGTGTATGGTCAACCGCTCGGCGGTTACCCGCAGTGTGGACATATCCGCAGCGTGACACCCGTCCGGACCCCCAGCCAACGGTTTTCCGGTCGGCGGGTGATGATGGCCGCATGCCCAACTTCATCGAGAAGCCGACCGTCGTCGAGGCGGCCGGCAACATTCCGAAGATCATCCGCGAGTACGTGGGCCGGGTCAACACCGGCGAGAGCGCGCTGAGCATCGCCCACATGAGCTCGCCGGGCGGCTGGGAGGAGCCCGGCCAGACCCCGGAGTTCGACGAGTACACCGTGGTGCTCCGCGGTGTCCTGACCGTGGAGTACCAGGGCGGTTCGCAGGAGGTCGCGGCGGGCCAGGGCATCCACACCAAGGCGGGCGAGTGGGTCCGCTACAGCACGCGCGGCGCGGACGGCGCCGACTACGTCGCGGTGTGCCTGCCCGGCTTCGCGCCGGAGACCGTGCACCGCGACGGAGAGTAGGCGGAGGGCGGCCCGAGGCCGCGGCGCGACGCGCGTTTCACGTAGGAGCGGTCGGCCCCGGCGGGGGCCGACCGCTCCGGTGTGACGCACAGTCGCGCCACCTGCCGCTGTACGACTACACCAGGTCCAGCCAGCGGGCGTCGGTCACGACCGCCTCCAACTGCGGGAGGCTCAGCGCGGGCGCGCTGCGCGTGGGAGACGCCGCCTCGGACACCGAGTTGATCGCGGACACGACGACCCGTCGGCCGTCCGGACGCAGCAGGTCCGCGGTCCACGCCTGCGCGGAACCGCCCTTCTCGGACGGACGCTTGATCAGCAGCAGCTCGCTGCCGTCGCCAAGGGTCCGCTGGGTGCAGGAGATCGAGCCCTCGCCGAGGCCGCCGCAGCTGAACAACCCGGCCAGGGCTTGCGTCATGTTCCTCTGCACGTTGATGCCGACGGCCGACTTCCCCTTGCCGTCGTCCACGACCATGCTCGCGTGGCCGATCTGGCCGAACTCGTTCGTGACCGCCGCGCCCTGCGGCGCGAACGTCCTGAGCAGCGCCAGGATGTCGTTCCCGGAGGCGCCCGCGGGGGGCGCTGGCGGAACCGGGGTCTGGCTCGCCACCGAGGCGGCCGCCGCGGCCCACGTGCCGCTCTTCGCGGCGGCCTTGATCTGGTCGATGGTGAGGATCGGTGCGACCGGGCTCGTGGTCGCCTTCTCGCCGCCGCCCCCGTAGACCCCGACCGACACCGAGACGCCGTTGGGGTACGTCATGACGGCATACCAGTACTTCTGGCCGGTGTTCTTGCTCGGGTACGTGAAGCTCTTGGAGCTGACCAGCGTCGAACCGTCGGGCAGCGTCTCACTGGCGCACTCGGAGTGCGGTGCCACCTGGATCGGCGGGCACACACCCCCGCCGCCGTCCCGGGCGACGCTCACGCCGACGCCACTGGTGCCGTCGGCGTTTCGGTAGATCAGCCCGGCGCTTCCGCCGCCGTACGGAGCCCCCGGCTCTCGTGCGGTGCCGCGGCTGTTCTCCTCGGAGAACGAACCACCGGGCGGCAGCAGGCTCTTGAGGTTCGCGAGCATCGTCGCCCCGTCCACCGGCGGCACCTCGGCGGAGGCCGGGTCGGAGGCGAGAGCGGGAGCGGACGGCACCGGCGCCGCCAGGGACGTGGGCTCGCCGCCGTCGCCGACGGTCCCGACGACCGCGTACGTCCCACCGAGCACCGCCGCCGTCAGCACGGTCGCGGCGACGCCGATCCGGAGGTTGCGGGTACGCCGCAGGCCCCTCCCGCGGCGGTGGCCACGGCCGACCAGATCGGCGCTCGGTGCGGGAAAGTCGTCGGACGCCGCACGCAGCGCGCCGGGGAGGCCGCGCTCGAACGTGCTGTCCCCCTCGTCGGACCTGGGGTGTTCTGGCATGGTCGGTCACCGTTCTCCGGGTTCGCCGGTCAGCTGAGGTTCCGATGGGGTGGGCTGGAGGGGGTGGCGGGCGCGCGGCGGCAGCCCGGTCAGCACTCGGCGAGTTGCGGCAACTGGTCGCCGAGCAGGCGGCGGAGGCGACGCAGCGCACGCAGCGAGCGCACGCGTACGGTCCCCGGCGACATGCGGAGGACCTCCGCCGCCTCGTCGACCGACCGGTCCTCCCAATAGCGCAGGATCAGCACCGCCCGGTCGCGCTCCGGCAGTCGGGCGAGCCCGTCGAGCAGCGTGAGCCGCAGGCCGGGATCGTCCGCGGCATAACCGTGGTCCGGCAGCGCGCCGGTCGGTGTCTCGCTCGAACTGCGTTTGCGGCGATACGACAGAAACGTCCGAACGAGGATGGCGTCGGCATAGGCGGACGGCGAGTCGGCCGCGCTGACGCGGCGCCACGACACGTACACCTTGCCGAGCGTCTCCTGCACCAGGTCCTCGGCCAGGTGCCAGTCGCCGGTCAGCAGGCATGCGATGCGGAACAAGGCGCTGCTGCGTGCGGCGGCGAACTCGAGATAGTCCGCCTCCGCCGCCGCTTTCCCCGTGCTCGCCACAGACCCTCCCCTTTGGTCGTACGCATGGGAGAGTCCGCGGGCACCCGATCGCGTTACACCTCGTCGGAAACTTATTCCGAACGGCTTCCGGACGCAGTCCGGAGCGACTTTCTACCGGACATTTCGTCAGACGCCCATAGGCGGCGGCCGGACGGCGTCAGGTGGGCGGGTCCGGCAAGGCCAGGCAAGGCAAGGCCAGGCAAGGTCAGGCCAGGCAAGGTCAGGTCAGGCAAGGTCAGGTCAGGTCAGGTCAGGTCAGGTCAGAGCCGGGACGCGCTGCGGGGCGGGCGCCCCGACGTACCGCGCGGCCGGACGGATGATCTTGGAGTCGGCCGCCTGCTCGAGCGCGTGCGTGGTCCAGCCCACCACGCGGCTCGCCGCGAACGTCGGGGTGAACATGCCGCGCGGCAGCCCGCACAGCTCCATCACGACCCCCGCCCAGAACTCGACGTTGGTGTGCAGTTCGCGGCCGGGCTTGAGGTCCGCGAGCACGGCGACCACCTCGCGCTCGACCTGCGCGGCGAAGTCCACCAGCGGGCCCCCGAGTTCGTACGCGATGCCGCGCAGCATGCGGGCCCGCGGGTCCTCGGTCCGGTACACCGGGTGGCCGAAGCCCATGATGCGCTCGCCGGCCAGGACCCGGTCGGTGATCCACGCCCGTGCCCGGTCGGGCGTGCCGATGGCGTCCAGCGTGTCGAGCGCGCGGCTGGGGGCGCCGCCGTGCAGCGGCCCGGTCAGCGCGCCGAGCGCTCCCGCGACACACGACGCCAGGTCGGCGCCGGTGGACGCGATGACGCGGCCGGTGAAGGTCGAGGCGTTGAAGCCGTGGTCGATCGTCGACACCAGGTACGCCTCGACGGCCTTGGCCCGGGCGGCGTCCGGCTCGGTGCCGGTCACCAGGTAGAGGTAGTTGGCGGCATAGCCGAGGTCGTCGCGCGGTTCGAGCGGCCGCTCGCCCCGCTGGAGCCGGTGGAGCGCGGCGATCAGCGTCGGCACGAGGGCGGCCAGCGCGAGTGCCTCGTCCTGGCGGCGGCGCGGTGTCGCGTCGTACAGCGGGCGCATGCCGTAGGCGGCGCCGACCAGCGGCAGCAGCGCCTTCACCCCGGCGAGGGGACCGTCGTCGCGCGTCGCGTCGGCGACCGGCGCCAGCAGCGGCAGCACGCCGTCCGGTACGCGGCGCAGCGGCGCGGCCTCCCGGGCGAACCGGGCCCGCTCGACGGCGTCCGGCAGCGTGCCGCGCAGCATCAGATGCCACACGTCCTCGAACGCGCGGTGCTCGGCCAGGTCGACGGCGGAGTACTCGCGGTAGTGGTAGAAGCCCTCGCGGCCGCGTACGTCGCCGATCGAGGTGTCGGTGACGACGACCCCGGCGAGTCCGCGCGGCACCTCGACGATCGTGTCGCGGCGCGGTCCGGAGGGCGATGCGGCGGCCGGTCCTGCGGTGGCAGTCATGGCGACCCCTTGGGTTCCGGTGGCGGATCCCGCCCTGCGGGCCGGGTCGGCGCGGCGGGCGGGTCCTGGGCGAATCCCGCTGCTTCCGCGGGTACTTGCGACTCTCCCGGTCAACCTTGAGAACGTCAACATTGATCGAGTCAATATGAGACCCTGAAGTCATGGTTTCCACCGAAGGACAGCCCGGAGGACGGTCCGGAGCACCACGCGGAGGACAGCCGGGCGCACTGTCGGGAGCACCGTCGGGAGGGCAGCCTGAAGGACCGTCGGCGCACCGGCTCACCGCGGACGCGGTCGCGCGGCGCCTGGGGGTCAAGGTCGAGACGGTCTACGCGTACGTCAGCCGTGGACTGCTGACCAGCGTGCGCGCGGAGGACGGCCGGACCAGCCTGTTCGCGCCCGACGAGGTGGACGCCGTGGCCCGGCGCGCGGGCCGCGGCCGCGGCGGCTCCCCGGCGCTGGAGGAGGTCCGCACCGCCCTCACGCTCATCCGCGACGACGACCTGTTCTACCGGGGCGCACCGGTCTCGCGGCTGGTGCGCACCCACGGTTTCGAGTCGGTCGCGGCCTGGCTGTGGAGCGAAGCCCTGGACGCCGACGAGGTGTTCGAGGCGGACCCCGCCTCCCTGGCGGTTGCCCGAGCAGCCGTCGGCACGCTGCCCGCTGCCGCACGCACCATCGACCGTATGCGGGTCGCGGTCGCCTCGGCCGCGGCTGTGGACCCGCTGCGGTACGCCACCGACGCGGACTCCGTGACCGCCACCGCCGGTTCACTCCTCGCCACGATGGTCGAGGCCCTCCCCCTCGTGGGGACCGCACCACCCGCGGCCGAGCCCCCGACGTCCGTTCCCGCGACATCCGTTCCCGCGACGTCTGATCCCCCGACCTCCGCTCCCCCGACCTCGCTGGCCGAACGGCTGTGGCCCCGGCTGACCGTGCGGCCGTCGTCGCCCGCGACACTCGCCGCCCTGGACGCGGCCCTGGTGCTCACCGCCGACCACGGGCTCGCGGCGTCCACCACCGCCGCCCGGATCGCGGCGTCGGTACGCGCCGACCCGTACTCGGTCGTGCAGGCCGGCCTGGGCGCGGTCGACGGACCGCATCACGGCCTCGCCAGCGCGCTGGCCTATCGGCTGCTCGCCGAGGCGCACGCCTCGGGCGACCCGGCGGCCGTCGTCTCGGAGCGCCTGCGTTCACGCATCCCGGTCCCCGGCTTCGGCCAGGAGGTCGGCGTCTACCGCCAGGGGGACGTCCGGGCCCGCGAGCTGCTGGGGTTCCTCCGGGAGATCCCGGAGGCGGCGGCGGTCGTGCGCACCCTCGACGACCTCGCCGAGGTCATGTCCCGGCGCCCCGCGCTGCGGCCCAACATCGACCTGGCGCTCGCCGCCCTCGCCCTGGCCTGCGCGATGCCGGCCGACGCGGGCGAGGGCGTCTTCGTGGTCGGGCGTACCGCGGGCTGGATCGCGCACGCCCTGGAGGAGTACCAGGCCAAGCCGCACCGCTTCCGCCCGACCGGCACGTACACCGGACCGCGGCCGGAGTGAGGAGCCGCCGCGCCCCACCCGGCCCCGGGTGTCAGCGGACGACGTCGAAGACGTTCTTCTGCAGGCCGTTGGCGTACGCCTCGTGCTCGATCAGCTTCAGGTTCTGCCGGTCCTTGTCGGTGCCGCTGAACAGGCGCTTGCCCGCGCCCAGGAGCACCGGGAAGACCAGCAGGTGGTAGCGGTCGATCAGGCCCGCGTCGGACAGCGCCCGGTTCAGCGTGGCGCTGCCGTGCATGATGATCGGCCCGCCCTCCGTCTCCTTCAGCGCCGCCACCTCGTCGAGCGAGCGCAGGATCGTGGTCTTCCCCCAGTCCGACACCAGGTCGGCGTCGCCGAGCGTGGTCGAGACCACGTACTTGGGCATGTCCTTGTACTCCGCGAAGTCCTCCATGCCGGGCCACACGGGGCTGAACGCCTCGTAGCTGACGCGGCCCAGCAGCATTGCGGTGGCCTCCTGCTGCTCCCGGCCCTTGATCTCGAAGGCCTCCGGCAGGAACTCGACGTCCTTGAAGGTCCATCCCGCGTTCCGGTACCCGGCCTCACCGCCCGGCGCCTCCACGACGCCGTCCAGCGAGACGAAAGCGGTGCTGATGAGGGTGCGCATTGCGGGTCTCCAATGTCTCTGTCATATCGGGTGCTGCGGTCGGCAAATGGTTCGACCGGTCGGCCGACGGAAACTCATCGGTCCCCGTCGGAGAAAATCTCACGACCGGGCCGCAGGGGACGGCAGCGCCCCAGAGCGAAACTCAGAGAGTCTTCGCGGTCGCCGCCGCCTTCTCCGCGACGACGGACAACTTGTCGCGGGCCTCGTCCAGGTCCACGACCACGGTGTCGCCGTCCGCGACCTCCCCGGCGAGCAGCTCGCGGGCGAGTTGGTCGCCGATCGAGGTCTGCACGAGGCGGCGGAGCGGGCGGGCGCCGTACGCCGGGTCGTACCCGGTCAGGGCCAGCCACTCGCGGGCCGCCGCGGTGACGGTGAGGGTGATGCGCCGGTCGGCCAGCCGCTGCCCCAGCCGGGCCACCGACAGGTCCACGATGTGCGCGAGTTCGTCGGTGCCGAGGGCGTCGAAGACCACCACGTCGTCGAGCCGGTTCAGGAACTCCGGCTTGAACGACGCCCGTACGACCTCCAGGACGCGGGCCCGCTGGTCCGCGGGGTCCAGGGTCTGGTCGACGAGGAACTGCGAGCCGAGGTTCGAGGTCAGGATCAGCACCGTGTTGCGGAAGTCCACCGTGCGGCCCTGACCGTCCGTCAGACGCCCGTCGTCGAGCACCTGGAGCAGGATGTCGAAGACCTCGGGGTGCGCCTTCTCCACCTCGTCGAGCAGCACGATCGTGTACGGCCTGCGCCGCACCGCCTCGGTGAGCTGCCCGCCCTCCTCGTAGCCGACGTACCCGGGCGGCGCGCCGACGAGGCGGGCCACCGAGTGCTTCTCGGCGTACTCGCTCATGTCGACGCGCACCATCGCGCGCTCGTCGTCGAACAGGAAGTCCGCCAGCGACTTGGCCAGTTCGGTCTTGCCGACGCCGGTCGGGCCGAGGAACAGGAACGAGCCGGTGGGGCGGTCGGGGTCGGCGATGCCGGACCGCGCCCGGCGTACCGCGTCGGAGACGGCCGCGACCGCGGTGGTCTGGCCGATGAGGCGCTTGCCGATCTCCTCCTCCATGCGCAGCAGCTTGCCGCGCTCGCCTTCCAGAAGGCGGCCCGCCGGAATGCCGGTCCAGGACGACACGACGTCGGCGACGTCGTCCGGGCCGACCTCCTCCTTGACCATCGACGCGGTGGCGGCGGCGGTCTCGGCGGTGTGCGAGGCCTCGGCGAGTTCGCGCTCAAGGGTGGGGATCTGGGCGTACATGAGCTTGGACGCGGTCTCGAAGTCGCCGTCGCGCTGCGCGCGTTCGGCCTCGCCGCGCAGGTCGTCGAGCTGCTTCTTCAGCTCACCGACCTTGTTGAGCCCGGCCTTCTCCTGCTGCCAGCGGGCGGTCAGGGCGCTCAACTGCTCCTGCCGGTCGGCGAGGTCGCGGCGGATCTTCTCCAGGCGCTCCTTGCCGGCCGGGTCGGACTCCTTGGCGAGCGCCAGCTCCTCCATGTGCAGCCGGTCCACCGAGCGCTGGAGCTCGTCGATCTCGACGGGGGACGAGTCGATCTCCATGCGCAGGCGCGAGGCGGCCTCGTCGACGAGGTCGATCGCCTTGTCGGGCAGGAAGCGCGCGGTGATGTAGCGGTCGGAGAGCGTCGCGGCGGCCACCAGCGCGGAGTCGGCGATCTGCACCTGGTGGTGCGCCTCGTACCGGCTCTTGAGGCCGCGCAGGATCGCGATGGTGTCCTCGACGCTCGGCTCGCCCACCAGCACCTGCTGGAAACGGCGTTCGAGGGCGGGGTCCTTCTCGATGTGCTTGCGGTACTCGTCGAGGGTGGTGGCGCCGACCAGGCGCAGTTCGCCGCGCGCGAGCATCGGCTTGAGCATGTTGCCGGCGTCCATCGCGGAGTCGCCGGTGGCACCCGCACCCACCACGGTGTGCAGTTCGTCGATGAAGGTGACGACCTCGCCGTCGCTGTCCTTGATCTCGGTCAGGACGGCCTTGAGCCGCTCCTCGAACTCGCCGCGGTACTTCGCGCCCGCGACCATCGCACCGAGGTCGAGGGCGATCAGCCGCTTGCCGCGCAGCGATTCGGGGACGTCGCCCGCCACGATGCGCCGGGCCAGACCCTCGACGACGGCGGTCTTGCCGACGCCGGGCTCGCCGATCAGGACCGGGTTGTTCTTGGTCCGCCGGGACAGCACCTGCACGACGCGGCGGATCTCCGCGTCGCGCCCGATGACCGGGTCGAGCTTGCCGTCGCGCGCCTCCTCGGTCAGGTCGCGGCCGTACTTCTCCAGTGCCTGGTACGTGCTCTCCGGGTCCTGGGACGTCACGCGCGCGCTGCCGCGCACCTTGGTGAACGCGTCGAGCAGCGCCTGCGGCGTGGCCCCCTGCGCCCGCAGCGCCTCGCCCACCGCACCGCCCGTCTCGGCGATGCCGACGAGGAGGTGCTCGGTGGAGACGTACGCGTCGCCGAGCGCCTGCGCGCGCTCGCCCGCGTCGTTCAGGGCGGCCAGCGTCTCGCGCGCGAGCTGCGGCGCGGCCACCGTCGAGCCCTGCGCCCGCGGCATCCGGTCGAGCACCTGCTCGGCGGCGACCTTCACGCGCGACGGCTCGACGCCGAGTGCGGCGAGCAGCGGAAGCGCGGTGCCCTCGGGCTGTTCGAGCAGGGCCAGCAACAGATGCGCGGGCTCCACCTGGGGGTGCCCGGACGCCGCCGCCTTGCGTACGGCAGTGGAAAGACCCTCCGCGGCCTTCGTGGTGAGCTTGTTGGCATCCATGTGCGCGCTGCGACTCCTTCGCTACGACGGTTCTCTGCTACTTCTCTGTGCGACTGCGACGTTCCTACGGCATTTCCCGGGGCGTTCCGGCGCGGCGGCATGGTGCGTTCGCTTCCCGGGCGGCCCACCGGAGTCAACGGTGACAAAGTTGAGTCTATTCCACTCAACTTTCCGCAGGGGCGATTCGACCCCGCAGATCAGGCCCGGTTTCACGGCGGCTACCGTCGGGGCATGACCGCTGCCGGCCCCACATCGACACCGCTCACCAGCCCGCGCCCTGTCATCCCGCGCCCCGTCACCCCGCACCCGGTCGCGCCCGCGGCCCCCGTGACGGCGCCCGTACGGATACCGGCGGCGGGTCCGACGCTGCTGCCGACGCCGCTGCCGGACATGCCGCCGAGCGCATTCGCCGCGACGCTCGACGAGGCGTACCTCGCTTTCTGGCGCGAATACCACCTGTGCACGCTCACCACACTCCGTCCCAACGGCACCCCGCACGTGGTCCCGGTCGGCGCGACCTTCGACCCGGAGACCGGCATCGCCCGGGTCATCACCGGCCGCGACAGCCGCAAGGCGCGGAACATACGGGCGGCAGGCCCGTCCGGCATGCGCGTCGCGCTGTGCCAGATAGACGGGCGCCGCTGGGCGACGCTGGAGGGTACCGCCGTGCTGCGCGACGACCCCGCGTCGATAGCCGACGCCGAGCGCCGGTACGCCGCCCGCTACCGCCCGCCGTCCGCCAATCCGCTGCGCGTCGTGATCGAGATCCGCGTCGACCGCACGATGGGACGCGGCTGACCGGCACGAGCCCCGGCGCCTCGGCCTGAGCCTCGAACTGAGCGTTGGCGTGGGCACGCGCGGCGGCCCGGGCGTGCGTGCCGGCCCGGACCTGAGCATGCGCCTCGGCCTCTGCCTGAGGGAAAATCCCCGCGACCGCGCGCGGCCCGCTGCGGATACTTGGCCGATGGCACCCACCCAAGCGCAGTCCTCGGCCGACCATGTCAGGCAACTCCTCGAGGCACTCGACGCCCTGCCATACGCCGGACGGCGCGGCCTCGCCCGCGACACCGCGCGGCAGCTCGCCCGGACCGGCGAACTCACCGACGTCCTGGCCGAATTGTGGGCCATGGACCGCTTCGGGCGCGAGACCGCCCTGCACATGGCCATCTCGGTCGCGGACACCGCGTTCGTGACCGCCGCCCTGCACGCCCCCGAACCGGACCTCGCGCGCTGGGCCGTCCGCTCCGCCGCCAAGATGCCGGTTCCGGACGACGCCCTGGCAGAACTCCTCGACGACGCACCCCAGATACTCAGGTCCGAGGTGTACCGCGCGATCCGACGCGGCCGGCGTACGGCTCTCGCCGACCGCATCGTGGGCGACATCGCGGCGGCCTACGGCCCCGACGAGGCCGCGGTGCTGCTGCCCGCCTGCTCGCCCGACGCCGCGGCGGCCGTCCTGCCTGTGCTCCCGTTCACCCCCACGCTCTCGCGCGCGCTCGCACGGCGTACGCCCGACCTCGTCCTCGACGCCGCCGACCGCGAACTCTCCGACCTGCCCGCCTCGTTGCGCGCGGCGTGGTGGCAGCGGCACGGCCAGGCGGTGGGAATCGCCGCGGAGAGCCGACCGCTTCGCGTACTGGATCTGCTGGAACGCCATACCCGACAGGGCATGATGCCTTGGGGTGTCGCCCCCCGGCTGCACCTGCTCGTCGCCGCCGACCCGCGCCGCACGGTCGACGTGCTCATCCGCGCCGGCCACCACGGTCCCGCCCTGTCCCGCGGCGTGGCCCACCGCCTCGCCGCCGCCGCGACGGAGAACCTGGCCGACCTCGGGCGGGCCGTGCGCGACAACGAGGCCCTGTTCACATCCCTGCTGCGCGCCTTCCCGCCGAGCGCCCGCGAGGCGTTCTTCGACGCGGTCCACGCGGATGTCGACCTGTCCCAATGGGAGATCGACGAGGACGTCCTCGAACTCCTGCCCACCGCACGGCGCATCGCCGAGGCACGCCGCATGCTCGCGGTGGCCGAGGCAGAGGACGACACCGACGCACGGCAGCACATGCTCGCCCAACTGCCGTACGACGAAGTGCGCGGGGAACTGCTCGCCGAGTGCCGCCGCCCCGACGCGTACGACCGCGCGAACGGGTACCGCGCACTGATCGGGTGCGCCGCCCGCACCCGCGACCCCCGGCGCTTCGCCGCGGCCCTCACCGAGGACCTCGAACGGGTGCGCAAGGACCAGGACCCGGTGCGGTCCGCGGTGTTCGACGCGCTCGACGACGTCCCGCGCTGGTTGTTCACCGACGAGGCCGCAGATGCCCTGGACGTCCTCGGCCACCACGCGTTCGAGGCCGTCGACCTGTCCTGGGCGACCCGCACCAGGCTCCAGTCACTGGCCGCCGAGATCCTGGCAGACGTGACCAGGCGTGCCGGGGCCGCCGACTCCCGGCGGGCGGCCGACGGCGACCGGCAATCGCCCGGAGCCGACCGTCGGTCGGCCGAGGGCGACTCGCAATTGGCCGAATGGGCCCGGCGGACCCTGGGGCAGCCCTCGGTCGCCAAGGACTTCTGGGTCCCGAACGAATGCCTCCGCGGCATCGAGACACAGGTCTTCGACGCCCTGCTGCCGGCCGTCCGGGCCGCCGCCGACCGGCGCGACTACGCGCCCACCCTCGCGCTCGCCGGCCAACTCGGCCGGAAGGGCTGGGAGATCGACGCGCTCCAGGACCTGCTGGAGGAGGCCGTACGGCTCGGCGACACAAGCGTCGTCTCGTCCGCGGTCCCGCACCGGCTCGCCGACCCGCGGCACCGCGACGCGCGCACCGCGGAGGTCCTGGCCGCCGATCCGTCCACGTTCACACTGCCTTCGGTACGCGACGCGGTGCTGCGCCGCCGCACCGACCTGCTCGACCCCTACCTCACCGGCCAACGGCCGCAGGGCCGCTTCGCCCCCGCGTCCGACGTCTGGGTACCCCGCATCGGTCGCGACACCGCACGCCTGCTGCCCCGACAGCGCGAGGCGTACGCCCGGCTCGCCGCGGCGCAGGTCACCGACGAGACCCTGCCCGCCACCGAACGCGCCGCCTGGCTCGCCGACCTGGCCCACGTGCCGGGCGCCGGACGGGCGCTGGTGCTGCCCCACCTCGACTCCCCCGACGCCCTCGTGCGCGACGCGGTACTCGCCGGCGCGGCCCGGGTGGAGGGGCACGCCGAGATCCTTCCGGTGCTGCTCGCCCGGGTCTCCGGCGACGACACGCACGCGGCGATGTACACCGCCAGTCGCGTCAGCCGCTACGTCGCCCCCTCGCAACTCGGGCCGCTCCTCGACGCGTTGCTGACCGCACCGGCCGGCAAGGTCACCGTGCGCAAGGAAGCGGTGCGGCTCCTGGTCGAGCGCGGGGTGCCGGACGGCGTCGAGCGCGTCGCGGACACGGCCACGCGCGACGACGTGCACCGCGACGTCCTGCGCGCGGCCCTGGTCGCCCTGCTGTCGCGTCTGGATCGGCCGAGCTCCTGGGCGGTCGTCGAACGCGCCGTCGCCGGGCCGCGGGACGTCGCCACCGTGCCCGTCGCCGTGCACCCGCTCGACCTTGCCGCCGGTGACCGTGCGCGGTTCGCGACCCTGGTGGTCACCACGTGCGGGCACGAGCACGCCGCCGTGCGGCGGGCCGCGTACCAGGCGTTCACCCGGTGGTCGCCGTGGGCGCCGGGCGAGGTCGAGCGCGTGCACGCCGCGGTCCGCGACCTGACCGTGCGCAAGGGGTGGAAGGACGCCGCCGAGGCGATCCAAGGGCTCGTCAGGGACGGCTTCGCGGGGGACGAATTCCTCGCCACCGTCGACGTGTTGGCCGACGCGGCACACGCCGAGGCGGGCGGGCCGCTGGACGCCGTGGCGGGTCGGGACCGGCCCGCCACGCGGCGGCTCCGCCACCTCGTGAAGCTCACGCGCGCGTGGGCACGGCAGCAGCCGCCGTCCGTCACCGCGGCGGAGGTGCGGCGCCTGGCCGAACACCTGGCCGACAACCGCGGATTCCCGTACGAGGGTGTGCAATTGCTCGCCGAGGCCGTGCCGTTGCACGGCGACGAGGACGTGATCACCGCAGGACTGCGCGCGGTCGCGGTCCGGTGCGCCGACAGCCCGCTGCTGGCCTTCCGGGCGGGCCGCCGCCTACGCGCCCGGGTCACGAGCTACGTCGCGCCGGTGACACCGGACGAACTCCTCGCCCCGGTCGCCGCGTTGGCCGCGGACCGAACCGTGGCGACCGGGCTGCTCGCCCTCGCGCTGGCCGGCGAGACCGGCCCGCTGACCGGGTGGTCGTCCGAATGGCGCGCCCTGGTACGCGAATTGCGCGCGCACCCCGCGCCGGACGTCAGCCACGCCGCCCGAGCGCTGGCGACGGCGCGCGAGTAGCCGCCAAGGGCATCGAAACGTGTGTGGGCCCCGTACCGGTCCGGTACGGGGCCCACACACGTGCATGCCTGTTCGGGTCGTTTCCGCGTCAGTCCTGGCGGCCGCGCTTGGGCCGCCACACCACCAGGGCGGTGCCCTGCGGCTGGACCCTCACCAGGTCCCGGCGGTACGACGCGTGCACCGCGGCCTCGCGCTGCGCCTGGACGGCGCCCGCCTCGGCCGCGGCGGCCTCCAGTTCGGCGACGCGCATGCGCAACGCCTCGACGTGGTTCTCCAGTTCGAGGATGCGCTTGATGCCGGCGAGGTTGATGCCCTCCTCCTGGGAGAGCCGCTGCACCTCGCGCAGTTGCATAATGTCGCGCGCCGAGTAGCGGCGCCCGCGCCCGGCCGTGCGGTCCGGCGAGACCAGGCCGAGGCGGTCGTACTGGCGCAGTGTCTGCGGGTGCAGGCCGGAGAGCTGGGCCGCCACCGAGATGACGTACACGGGTGTGATGTCGCTCAGTTCGTAGCGGCGCCCGGGTGACCGGCCTCCGGAGGGGCCGCCGGGGAACCCGCCTGGCAGGCCTCCGGGGAGACCTCCGTCCGCTCGCATGTCACGCTCCCTTCGCCGCTTCCATCAGTTTGGCGCGCGGGTCCACTGATGCGGTCGCGGCCCGGTACGCCTCCAGCGCCTCGAGCGCCTTCGGGTCCAGGTCCTTCGGGACGGTGACCTCCACGGTGACCAGCAGGTCGCCGCGCGAGCCGTCCTTCCGTGCCGCGCCGCGGCCCCGCACGCGCAGGGTCGCGCCGTTCTTCGTACCGGCCGGGAGTTTGAGCGTCACCGGGGTACCGCCCAGGGTGGGCACGGTGACCTCGGCCCCGAGCACCGCCTCGGGGAATGTCACCGGGGCGGTGACGGTCAGGTTGTCGCCCTTGCGGCCGAACACCGGGTGCGGACGCACGTGCACGACGACGTACAAGTCCCCGGCAGGACCCCCGCGTTCGCCGGGGGCGCCCTTGCCCTTCAGGCGTATGCGCTGGCCGTCCTGCACGCCCGCGGGCACCCGCACCTGCATGGTGCGCGCGCTGCGGGCCCGCCCGGAGCCGTGGCACACGATGCACGGGTCGTCGACGAGCAGCCCGCGCCCCTTGCAGTCGCGGCACGGCTCGGAGAAGGCGAACCCGCCCTGGTTGCGGCTGGTCTGCCCGGTGCCGCTGCACGTCGGACACGCGCGCGGCATGGTGCCGGCCGCCGCGCCCGTGCCGTTGCAGTGGTGGCACGGCTCCGAACTCGTGAGCCTGATCGGCACGGTGGCGCCGTCCACCGCGTCGGAGAAGTTGAGGGTGACCTCGGACTCGACGTCCTGGCCGCGGCGCGGCGGAGCCTGCCGCGCACCGGCGCGGCCGAAGAGGCCGCCGAACAGGTCGCCGATGCCCCCGGCACCGCCGGGCGGCTGGCCCGGCCCTCCGGGCTGCCCGAACAGGTCGCCCAGGTCGAAGGGAAAGCCGCCGGCACCGGCCCCGCCCGGCGGGCGGAAGCCGCCGTTGCCGAACAGGGTCCGGGCCTCGTCGTACTCCTTGCGCCGCTTCTCGTCGGCGAGTACGTCGTAGGCCTCGGAGATCTCCTTGAACCGCTCCTCCGCCTTCGCGTCACCCTTGTTGGCATCGGGGTGGTACTCGCGGGCGAGCTTGCGGTACGCCTTCTTGATCTCCGCGGTCCCGGCGTCCTTCGGGACGCCGAGGACCTTGTAGAAGTCCTTCTCGAGGTAGTCCTTGGTACTCACGGCGTCCCGCCTCCCTCCGGTCTGGTCAGTCTGTCGCGTGCGGCCGTGCGCGGGCTCAGCTGCTGTCCGCTTCCGAGGCCGGGGCCTCGGTCGCCTCCGCCGGCTCGGCCACCGCGACGCGTGCGGGACGGATGACCCGCTCGCGGAACTGGTAGCCGGGCTGGAGGATTTCCACACAGGTCGGCTCGGTCACGTCCGGGGCGTAGCTGTGCAGCAGTGCCTCGTGGACGACGGGGTCGAAGGGCTCGCCCTTCTTGCCGAAGCTCTGCAGGCCCATCTTGGCGACGATGGACTCCAGCGACTCGGCCACCGACTTGAAGCCGCCCGCCAGTTCGCCGTGGTCGCGCGCGCGGCCGATGTCGTCCAGCACCGGCAGGAGCTCGGTGAGCACCTTGACCAGGGCCACCTCGCCCACCGCCTGGCGGTCGCGGTCGACGCGCTTGCGGTAGTTGGCGTACTCCGCCTGGAGCCGCTGCAGGTCGAGCGTGCGCTCGGCGAGCGCGTTGCGGACCTCGTCCAGCTCGGCCGAGGAGCCGCCGCCGGCCGCCGCGGTCTCGGCGGGGGCGGGACCGCCCTCGCGGGCGGCCCCTTCCTGCGCCGCGGTGGATCGGACCTCACCGGTCTGGGGATCGATCCGTCGCTTGTCGCGGATCACCGGCTCCTCGGGGAAGCCGTGCGTCCCCTCCGTCACGCAGCACCACCCTCACGCTTGTCCTCGTCGACGATCTCCGCGTCGACGACATCATCGTCGGGAGTCCCCGCAGTGTTACCCGCGGAAGCGCCCGCCGCACCCGCGGCCCCGGCCGCGTCGCCCGCCTGCGCGCCGGCGTACATCGCCGAGCCCAGCTTCTGGCTCGTGGTGGCGACCTTCTCGGCGGCGTCGCGGATCTTGGCGATGTCCTCGCCCTTGAGCGCGTCCTTCAGCTCGACGAGGGTGGCCTCGACCTCGGTCTTGACGTCGCCCGGGACCTTGTCGCCGTTGTCGCCGAGGAACTTCTCGGTGGTGTAGACGAGCTGCTCCGCTTGGTTGCGGGTCTCCGCGTCCTCGCGGCGCTTCTTGTCGTCCTCGGCGTGCTCCTCGGCCTCGCGCATCATGCGGGAGATGTCGTCCTTGGGCAGGCCCGAGCCGCCGGTGATGGTCATCGACTGCTCCTTGCCTGTCCCGAGGTCCTTGGCGGACACGTGGACGATGCCGTTGGCGTCGATGTCGAAGGTGACTTCGATCTGCGGCACGCCGCGCGGCGCGGGCGGCAGGCCGGTCAGCTCGAACATGCCGAGCTTCTTGTTGTACTGGGCGATCTCGCGCTCGCCCTGGAAGACCTGGATCTGCACGGACGGCTGGTTGTCGTCCGCCGTCGTGAAGATCTCCGAACGCTTGGTCGGGATCGTCGTGTTGCGCTCGATCAGCCTCGTCATGATGCCGCCCTTGGTCTCGATGCCGAGGGACAGCGGGGTGACGTCGAGCAGCAGGACGTCCTTGACCTCGCCCTTGAGGACACCGGCCTGGAGCGCGGCGCCGATCGCGACGACCTCGTCCGGGTTGACGCCCTTGTTGGGCTCCCGGCCGCCGGTCAGCTCGCGCACGACCTCGGCCACGGCCGGCATCCGGGTCGAGCCGCCGACCAGGACGACGTGGTGGATCTCGGAGAGCTGGATCCCGGCGTCCTTGATGACGTTGTGGAACGGCACCTTGACGCGGTCGAGCAGGTCCTGCGTCAGCTGCTGGAACTGCGCGCGGGTCAGCTTCTCGTCCAGGTGCAGCGGGCCCTCGGCCGACGCGGTGATGTAGGGGAGGTTGATGGTGGTCTCGGTCGAGCTGGAGAGCTCGATCTTGGCCTTCTCCGCCGCCTCGCGCAGGCGCTGCAGCGCCATCTTGTCCTTGGCCAGGTCCACGCCGTGGGCGTTCTGGAACTGCTTCACCAGGTGGTCGACGACGCGCTGGTCCCAGTCGTCGCCGCCGAGGTGGTTGTCGCCGTTGGTCGCCTTGACCTCGACGACGCCGTCACCGATCTCCAGGAGCGACACGTCGAAGGTGCCGCCGCCGAGGTCGAAGACGAGGATGGTCTGCTCGTCGCCCTTGTCGAGGCCGTACGCCAGCGCGGCGGCGGTGGGCTCGTTGACGATGCGCAGGACGTTGAGCCCCGCGATCTCGCCGGCCTCCTTGGTGGCCTGGCGCTCGGCGTCGTTGAAGTACGCCGGGACGGTGATCACCGCGTCGGTGACCTTCTCGCCCAGGTACGCCTCGGCGTCGCGCTTCAGCTTCTGCAGGATGCGGGCGCTGATCTCCTGCGGGGTGTACTTCTTGTCGTCGATGGCGACGGACCAGTCCGTGCCCATGTGACGCTTGACCGAACGGATGGTCCGGTCGACGTTCGTGACCGCCTGGCGCTTGGCGACCTCGCCGACGAGCACCTCACCGTTCTTCGCGAAGGCCACCACGGACGGTGTGGTCCGGGACCCCTCCGCGTTGGTGATGACGGTCGACTCGCCGCCTTCGAGAACGCTGACGACAGAGTTCGTCGTACCGAGGTCGATTCCGACCGCACGTGCCATGTTGGAGCCTCCAGGGGACTGCTCGGGGAAGTGTTGAGTGATACGCGCTCAAGGATGAACGCCCGATACAACGGCGTCAAACCGCTTGAGTATTCCTGACTCAACTTTACTGCCTGTAGCAGCGTCATACACGTAGGCGAACCAGGTCAAGCACCATCAACCCGACGCTCCGGGCCGCCCCCGGACCGACCGGAGGATCGGGTCGGATCCTCAGGGTCGGCTCCAGGGGCGGCCCTTGGAGTCGGCGCTCGGAGTCGGCGCCCGGAGTCGGTACTTGTGATCAGTTCTTGTGATCAGCTCTTGATCAGCTCGCGCCGTACATCTCCACGGGACGGGTCGCGTCGCTCGTGGAGAACTGCAGCACGCGGTTGTCCGGAAGGACGACGGCCAGGCCCTCGGGGTCCACGACGACGCCTTCCTTCGGGTCCGCCGCGCGCGTGGGGCCGGTTCCCGTGGCTCCGCTTCCCGATGCCGCGCCCGATCCCGCGCCGGGTCCCGCGCGCAGCACGTGCACCGTCGTCGGCTTCCCGTCCGCGGCGGCGAAGCGGATCACCTTGCCCTCACCGCCGTCGTACTTGCTGCCGCCGACGAGCAGGGTGAAGCCCTTCTCGTCCGCCTCGAGCATGCGCACGTAGCCTTCCATCCCCACGGACGCCGACCAGATCAGCTTCCCGGTGGTCAGGTCGAATGCTCCGACCTTCCCCTCGTCCTCGTCGGTGCCCATCTGCGTGTACAGGACGTTCCCGTGCACGAGGACGCCGCCGAGGTTCTCGTTGGGGTCGATGAAGTCGAAGCCGCGCTCGTCCAGTACCAGGCCGTCCTTGCCGACCGGGATCTCCGCGGTGGGCTTCGCGGTGCCGTCCAGGACAAGGGCCTTGGCGAGGTTGCTCGCACCCTCGTCGGCGTTGGGGTCGTCGTACTCGTCGAGCACGACGAGCGGCGCGGCCGAGAGCAGGGTCGGCCAACTGTCGTTGCCGTTGGCCAGCTGCGTGGATCCGCGGGTGGTGCCCTTGGCCGGGTCGAGCACCGCGACGCCGCCGATGTACTTGACGGCTCCCGACGCCGACGACTGCAGGGTCAGGGCCACCTGGTCGGCGCTGACGGCGAGGTCGGAGATGTCCCAGCCGGAGCCGCCCCTGGGGGGCGTGGCGGAGCTTGCCCGCCACCGCCAGCGTTCGCCGCCGGTGCGGAGGTCGACGGCGACGGCGGTGTCGTCCGCCCCGAGGACGGCGAGGTCACCGTAGGCGCCGATCGCCACCTCGAAGGAAAGGCCCTCCGAGAGGTCCTTCGCCGTCCACAGCACCGTGTTCTTGGCGAGGTCCACGGCGGTGACGTTGGCGCAGCCGCCGTCGGGCGATTCCCAGGCGAAGAGCCCGACCCCCTCGACGGGGGTGTCCTTGACGCTGCATATCTCCTCGAAGCCGGCCGGCATGGCCACCTTCGCGGACTCGGCACCGGTCGCCAGGTCGTGGACGGTGATGTCCTTTTCGCGCAGGACGTACACCTTGTCGCCGCCGACCCAGCCGCCGCGCAGCGACGTGTCCGACGTCGCCGCGGGCAGGGCCCACAGGCGGGTGAGGTCGACCTTGGCCTCCGACTCCTTGGGCGGCGTTCCACCGGAACCGGTGGTCTGCTGCCCTCCCGGGCCGGCGGTCGAACCGCCGCCGGTGGCCGACGCCTTGTCGTCGTCGTCCCCGGCCAGCGCGAACCACGCGCCGAGACCGGCGACCAGGGCGAGCGCGACGCCCGCCGCGACCATGGCGATCACCTTGCGGCGGCCGCCGCCTCCGCCCTGGGGTGGGGGCGGGCCGTAGCCGGGGGCGTACTGGTTCGGGTACGTGCCCGGATACGCGTTCGGGCCGGGAGGCGGGCTCGGATACGGGTTCGCATGCGGGTCCGGGGCGTACCCCGGATGGCCCTGGGGCGCGGTCTGCCCCGGGTATGGCGCAGGCGGTTGCGGGTACCCGGGCTGGGACTGCGGCGGCGGGCCGGGCGGGCGCTCGGGCTGCGGCGGAGGGAACGGCGGCGGTGGAGGAGTGGATCGGTCGGACATGTGCGGATGGTAGGTGGGCTCGGATATCCGCGATCGAGCAGCACCTGCCGGGATCCCGCGCAAGGACGTCCGACGCGGCATGGCAGCATGAAGTCAGGAAAACTGACGGGTCGTCATATGACAGTGATGGAGATCATCCGTTCAGCCGATAAGTTACTAGTCGGTAAGATCTACGCACGGCCGTACGCTGACGGCCGATACACGCCCCGGAAGGGACGTCCCACCGGAGGAGCAGAACCGCGATGCAGCTCGCCGCCATCGTCATAGCGCTGGTCATCAGCGTTGTCGGCTTCGCCCTGCTCGGGCGAGCCGCCGCGTACATCTATCAGTACGTCAAGCTCGGCCAACCGGTTCTCGGACGCTCGGGACCCGTCGGCAAGCGCCTCACCACCATGCTCACGGAGATCCTGGGTCACACCCGGATGCTCAAGTGGGGCATCGTCGGAGCCGCGCACTGGTTCGTCATGGTCGGCTTCGGCGCGCTGATCCTGACGCTCGTGAACGCGTACGGACAACTCTTCGACGCCGAGTTCCACCTGCCGATCATCGGCCACTGGGTGGTCTGGAACTTCTTCGAGGAGTTCATGGGCCTCATGACGATCCTGGGCATCCTCGTCCTGATCGTCATCCGCCAGCTCAACCACCCGCGCCTGGCCGGCCGCAAGTCGCGGTTCTCCGGCTCGACCTTCTGGCAGGCGTACTTCGTCGAAGGCGTCGTGCTCGGGGTCGGCCTGTGCATCATGACGCTGCGCGGCCTGGAGGGCGCGCTCAACGACGAGTCGTCGTGGAACGCGCACTACCCGTTCTCGTACCCGCTGGTGAAAGCGTTCGAGGGACTGTCGGTCGACAGCCTGGAGAACCTGATCTACATCGTCGCGATGATCAAGATCGTCATCTCGATGGCGTGGGCCGTCACCATCGGCGTCAACCCGAACATGGGTGTCGCGTGGCACCGCTTCACGGCGTTCTTCAACATCTACTTCAAGCGCGACCCCGACGGCGGCGTGGCGCTCGGCGCGCTCATGCCGATGACCTCCGGCGGGCAGCAGATCGACTTCGAGGACCCGAAGGACGACGACATCTTCGGCGTCGGCCAGGTCGAGCACTTCTCGTGGAAGGGCCTGCTGGACTTCGCGACCTGCACCGAGTGCGGCCGCTGCCAGTCGCAGTGCCCCGCGTGGAACACCGGCAAGCCGCTGTCCCCGAAGCTGCTCATCATGTCGCTGCGCGAGCACGCGTTCGCGAAGGCGCCGTACCTGCTCGCGGGTGGCGGCAAGGACATGGGCGGCGACGAGAAGGGCACCTCGGAGCAGCTGGCCAAGGTCCCGGCGGCGGCACTCGCCGAGGCCGAGCGTCCGCTGATCGGCACCGCCGAGGACGGCGGCATCATCGACCCGGACGTCCTGTGGTCCTGCACCACGTGCGGCGCGTGCGTCGAGCAGTGCCCCGTCGACATCGAGCACGTCGACCACATCGTCGACATGCGCCGCTACCAGGTGCTGATCGAGTCGGCGTTCCCGTCCGAGGCCGCCACGATGCTCAAGGGCCTGGAGAACAAGGGCAACCCGTGGGGCCTGGCCCCCAAGGCACGCCTCGACTGGGTCAAGGAGCTCAAGAAGGCGACCGGCATCGAGGTGCCGATCATGGGCGAGGACATCGAACCCGCCGAGGTCGACTACCTCTACTGGGTCGGCTGCGCGGGTGCGCTGGAGGACCGGGCGAAGAAGACCACCAAGGCGTTCGCCGAACTGCTGCACATCGCGGGCGTCAAGTACGCGATCCTCGGCAAGGAGGAGTCCTGCACCGGTGACTCCGCCCGCCGCCTGGGCAACGAGTTCCTGTTCCAGATGCTCGGCGCGCAGAACGTCGCGACGCTGAACATGGCGTTCGGCGAGGACGACGAGGACGAGTCGACCAAGCTCCCGGCGTCGAAGAAGCGGATCGTCACCACCTGTCCGCACTGCTTCAACACGATCGCGAACGAGTACCCGCAGCTGGGCGGCAAGTTCGAGGTCATCCACCACACGCAGCTGCTGCAGCACCTCGTGGACGAAGGACGTCTGGTGCCGGTCGGCCCCGTCGAGGGCCTGATCACGTACCACGACCCCTGCTACCTCGGCCGGCACAACAAGATCTACTCACCGCCGCGCGAGATCATCGCCAGGGTGCCGGGTCTGCGGAACGAGGAGATGCACCGCCACAAGGAGCGCGGCTTCTGCTGTGGCGCGGGCGGTGCGCGCATGTGGATGGAAGAGCGCATCGGCAAGCGCATCAACAACGAGCGCGTCGACGAGGCGCTGTCCCTCAACCCGGACATCGTCTCGACCGCGTGCCCGTTCTGCCTCGTCATGCTGTCCGACTCGGTCACCGGCAAGAAGCAGAGCGGCCAGGCGAAGGAGTCGACGCAGGTCGTCGACGTCTCGCAGCTGCTGCTGCAGTCGGTGAAGGTGCCCGAGCTGGTCGGGGCACCGGCGGAGGCGCCCGCGGGCGGGGCGGCCGGCGGGGCCGCGAACGAGGAGGCTGCGAGCGAGCAGCCGTCGTAGTCGACGCGCGGACGTCGCTGTTGCCTTGGGCGTCGCTGTTGCCTTGGGCGTCGCGGATGTCGTTTTCACCGCGGTTGTTTTGGTTGTCGGGTGATCCGGAGCGCCGGCGGACCTTCTCGGTCCCCGGCGCTTCGGCGTCCGGGCCGGGCGCGTCGGCGATGTCTCCAGATCTACCAATCCGTCCCGCGAAATTACGTCAGTCCTACGACAACACCACCCGGCGCACACCCGGTACCGTCAGGGGTGTGACCGGCAACGACCGCTACCCCTACGGACCGCAGTACGGCCAGGGACCGCAGTACGGCCAACCCGACCAGTACGACGAGTACGGTCGGCCGCTACCGCGCCCGCAGGACCCCTCGCCGTACGCGCAGCAGCAGCCCGCACCGCATGCGCGGCAGGCGCCGCCTCAGCAGCAGCCGCAGTCGCAGTCCCAGCACGGGCACTATGCGCAGCCGCAGCAACCGCAGCAACCGCAGCCGCGCCCCCGGCAGGCACAGCCGGGCGGGCAGCAGTCGGCGTACCCCGGTGGTCCGCTCTCGCTGCCCGACGAGACGAGCATCTACGTCTACGGCGAGACCCCCGACGGGTACACGCAGGTAGCCCCGGCCGTGCCGCCGCCCGCGCCGCGCCGGAGCGCGCAGAGCACGGTGTACCGCAACGGGCAGCCGTACGACCCCAACGCCCAGGCGGCGTACGCCCCCTACGCACCCACGCCGTCCCGCCCACTGACCTGGCAGGAACTGTTCGGCGGCCTGCTCAGCCGCCCGTTGTCGACGCTCGAACGGGCGCGGGACCAGGCGTTCTGGTGGCCCGCATTGATCGTCTCGGCGATCTGCGGCGTGCTCGCCATGGTCGCCAACGACAAGGCCCGCGACGAGGTCGTCACCAGCACCCTGTCCACCAGCGTTCCGGCGATGCTCATCACCGCCGTCGTGGTCCCGGGCTTCATGGTCGTGCTCGGCTGGGTGTCCAACATGCTGGCGCAGATGCTCGGCGGCAACGGCGACGCCGGGCCGTTCATCACGCTGGCCGCGCTGGTGGCGTGGTTCACCGACGCACCGCGTCTGGTGGTGTCGTTGTTCGCCAGTGACGACAACAACGCGGTCATGGTTGTCGGAGTGGCGTCCTTCGCGCTGACGGCCTGGCTGCTCACGGCAGTTGCGATGCGCGTGCACGAACTGGCCTGGGCGCGCGCGCTGGGCGCGGTGTCCGTACAGTTGATCGCCCTGCTCCTGGTGCTCAAGCTGCCGCTGACGTCCGCGTAGTCGGCGCCGCGCGGGACCCGCGCGGAAGTCCCACGCAAGGCCGCAAGAGGCCGCGCGAGGGCCGTACCAGTGCCGCACACGGGCCGGAACGAGCAAAGCGGACCACAAGCGGACCACCCGGACCACAAGCGGCACCATGTAGGCCCCGGATGGATCTTCCCGTCGCGTGCGCGACGCGGTTTCCTCGTCTCACGGGAACGCAACGAGACAGGAACTGCACATCCAGCGCACGCGACCACGCGGCGATCCCCGGTATCCCCCCACCGAGTCCGGGACGCACCACCGCCGCGGTTAAGGACCGGACATGCTCGTGCGGAGACGCACCAAAGCGGCGTTGCAGGCCGCCGCCCTCTTCTACGCGACGGATCGAGGATGGCCCGTACTGCCCGGTGCCTACGTCGACCAGGACCGCTGCTCCTGCCGATCGCTCCGGTGCCCGGAGCCCGGCGCGCACCCCGCCGACGCGGTGGACCTGGCGGCCGCGAGCCGGTCGTCCCAGGTCATCAGGACGTGGTGGAGCCGGCGGCCGTACTCGGTACTGCTCGCCACCGGCCTGGAGTTCGACGTACTCGACGCCCCCGCACACGTCGGCTACGCCGCGATCCACGAGCTGAACCACCTCGGCTTCACCCCGGGACCGGTCGTGCACCTGCCGTCCGACCGCCTGCTGTTCCTGGTGCGCCCCGGCGCGCGCGACGTGTACTGGTACACGATCGACCACAACGACGCCGCCCACCTCGACGTACGCCACCACGGCATCGGCCACGTCGTCCTCGCTCCCTCCGGCCCGTGCGGAGCGGACGGCCCCGAGCCGCGCTGGGCCGTGCCCCCGGACCCGGTCGACCGGCGACTGCCCGAGGCGGTCGAACTCCTGGGGACCCTGGTCCGCTCCTGCCAGCAGGACCCGGCCAGGCCCCCGCACGCGCGCGAGGAGGTGAGTGGTTGAGCGCTTCCCCTGCCCGCACCGCATCCGCACCGCACGGTCGTCGCCCGCCCGGCCACGCCGTCCGGGGACGCGGAAGCGGGCCGGACCCGGCCGACCCCCGCACTCACGGTCCCCGGGTCCCAGCAGTGCCGCACAGTGCCGCGCGAAGGCCCCGTCGCCACCCACCCGGCCACGGGGCCTTCGTCACGTCTGCTTCCAGTTGTCCGTCCGGCGGCTCACCCAACTGCCCGCCGCATCCGCGGTCCGGGGACTCCGGCTCCCCTACGCGTCGAGGATCTGGCCTTCCCGGGTGACCACCGGCGGCAGCACCGACCACGGGAAATTGATCCAGTCCTCGGTGTACTTCCACACGTACTCGCACTTCACCGACGACTGCGGCTTCTCGTAGATGACCGCGCAGCGCACATCGGCCACCGCACCCTCGCAGAAGTCGCGCACCAGCTTCAGCGTCTTGCCGGTGTCGGCGACGTCGTCCGCCACCAACACCTTCTTGTCCGTGAAGTCGATGACGTTCGGCACCGGCGCCAACATGATCGGCATCTCCAGCGTGGTCCCCACGCCGGTGTAGAACTCGACGTTCACCAGGTGCAGATTCTTGACATCAAGCGCGTACGCCAGCGCCCCCGCCGCGAACACGCCGCCGCGCGCGATCGACAGGATGATGTCCGGCTCGTACCCGTCCTCCGCGACCCGCTCCGCAAGCTCCCGCGTCGCGGTGCCGAGGAGCTCCCAGGTGAGGTTCTCGCGCACGTCGGTCATTGTCGGGGCCCTACCTACGTGTTCGGGCGGCGCCGCGCGCCGCTGTCCTGACTTCTGCACCTGCCGACCCGAGGCCGGCACCGTCAGATCTTCGTACGGTGGAAACTCTGGAACGAGCGCGAGGCCGTCGGCCCCCGCTGCCCCTGGTACCGCGAGCCGTACACCGACGACCCGTACGGAAACTCGGCGGGCGACGACAACCGGAACAGGCACAGCTGCCCGATCTTCATCCCCGGCCACAACTTGATCGGCAGCGTCGCCACGTTCGACAACTCCAGGGTCACGTGCCCCGAGAACCCCGGATCGATGAACCCGGCGGTCGAGTGCGTCAGCAACCCCAACCGCCCGAGCGAACTCTTGCCCTCGAGCCGACTCGCCACGTCATCCGGCAGCGTGATGACCTCGTACGTCGACGCCAACACGAACTCGCCCGGATGCAGAATGAACGGCTCGTCCCCCTCCGGCTCGATGAGCCGGGTCAGATCAGGCTGCTCCACCGCAGGATCGATGTGCGGGTACCGGTGGTTCTCAAAGACCCGAAAAAACCGATCAAGTCGGACATCCACACTGGACGGCTGCACCATCTCCGGCTGAAACGGGTCGATGCCAACCCGACCGGCGTCGATCTCCGCGCGAATGTCCTTGTCCGAAAGCAGCACAGACAGAGGGTAGTCGCTGCCCCCGGGATACACCCAAACGGCACCACCCCGGCCCGCCCCCACCCCAAAACACGCCTGCACCCCACCAACCGAATCAGGTACAGTGTGACCCGCGACCCCCACCAGGGCCGCAACGCGGGCGTAGTTTAATGGTAGAACATGAGCTTCCCAAGCTCAGAGCGCGAGTTCGATTCTCGTCGCCCGCTCCAGACGTAAGGCCCAGGTCAGGGACCTGGGCCTTGTTCGTTGTCTAGACCTATTCAGGCGCCGCGCACCACGTCCGCACCACCTGTGCCCTTCTTGCGCTCCTTACGAGCCTGCTTCGCGGCCTTCTTGCGCTGCTTGCGCACCATCTTGTCCAGACCGTCGGCGACCTCTTGTTGGCGCGTGTGGTCGGAGTGCTGATAGATCAGTGCGGCCTTCTCGGAGGACTGTCCGGCGCGCACCATCGTGTCCTTGAGCGTCGCGCCGGATCGGGTCGAGAGCGTGTGCCCAGTGTGCCGCAGGTCGTAGAAGACGAACCCCTCGGGCAGCCCGACCTTCTCGCGCGCTTTCCGCCACTTCCTGCCGAACGAGGATCGGCGGAACGGGGCGCCCTTCTCTCCTACGAACAGCAGACCGTCCGGCCCCTGCTCGGCGTACCAGTCGAGATGGTTGCGCACTTCGTCGCGCAAGAATGCCGGGAGCACGATCGTGCGCATACCAGCCTCGGACTTCGTCTCGCCGATCACCCGGCGTCCGGTGCTCAGTTCCGGGGCCGCCTGCCGAACGCGGATCGTCATCGTCTCCAGCCGCACATCCTTGCGCCGGAGTTCGGCCTGCTCCTCCGGACGCATCGGGCCGTAGGCGCCCAGGTACACCATGAGCCGCCAACGTGGGCCCACGGCATCGGCGAGGGCGTCGACTTCGGCGACGCTCGCGATTTCGCGTTCGCGGGCGGTCTCCTTGCCTGCTCCCCGGATGCGGCAGGGGTTCCGGCGAATCAACTCGTCATCGGTCGCGGTCTCCAGAACCGCCTTGAGGAGCCGGTACGACTTTGCGACGGTGCTGCCCGCCCCCGTGGTCTTGAGCCGTTCGGCTCGCCATGCGCGGACCTTGGGCGGGGTGATCTCGTCCACGTCCGACTCGCCGAACGTGGGGAGGATGTGCAGGCGAAGCAGGCGCTCGTACAGTTCCTCGGTTGTGGGTGCCACCCCGCGCTCGGCGACCCACTTGCGCGCGTAGTCCTCGAAGTTGACGGCGCCGGCGTCCGGGTCGCGCCAGTCCTTGCGGGTGATGTCCGCCTCGATCTGGGACAGCCAGATCTCGGCGTCCTCCCGAGTCGCGAACGTCTCGGGTGCCCGTTGGCGCGCACCGGTCGGGTCGAGGTAGGACGCGGTCCAACGGCCGGACCGGTACTGCCGCACCGCACCAAACCGGCGCATGGGCTTGCCCTTCTTGGGGCCACGCTTCTTTGCCACTATGCGGCCCTCCAGGTACGACGGCGCGGACGGAGCGGCTGCACCGTGTTCGCGTCGATGTACGCGATCACAACGCTCTCCTTGATGCGGACGTGAGAACCGAACTTGACGTACTGGATGCGGCGTTCAGCCACGAGGCGCCGGACGAAGCGCTCGTTGTCGAAGCCCATGCGCTCGGCGACTTCGGGAACCGACAGGAACCGGTCGGGCACGGTCCCGCTCCTTCCTGGGGCAAGTTGGCGTGAGGGGTCGCGGCTCGGGCGCCGCAGAAACCGCAGAATCCGCAGAAACCCGGGATCGGGGCTGTGACCTGCGGTGATGCGGTGGGCGGTGACCTCCGCAGAAACAGGGCCTTATTCCGCAGAAATAGCCGCGCGTGTGGTGCCGACCGGCCGCCGTGTCGCTCCCGCGTATTTCTGCGGGATAAGGGGGAGTTCTGCGGAACGGCGGCCGGTCGGGTATCGCCGCAGGTCAGACCGCATGCGCGGGCAGTTCTGCGGATTGTGCGGTTTCTGCGGCAGGGTTCGTCAGGCCCCAGGGCTGTGCAGGGACGGGTGCGTCTCGTACCGCGGCGACGGCGGCCGGCCGCGCCCCCGCCGCTCCGGTCCCGGTCCGGCCCTGACCCACCCGTGGTCTTCGAGCAGCGCGAGCGCCGGATCGAGGTCCGCGGTGGTGGGGAACTCGGCGCGGGACAGTCCGGTGAACAGGTCCCGCTTGCTGACCACGGCGGCCTTGCGGTGCCGCAGGTGGTCCAGCACCGAACGCGCGCGGTCGCGTGCCGGATCGGCGCCCATCAGGTCGAACACGGCGAGTGCGTGGTGGGTGAAGTAGTCCCCGATGCGTCCGGCCGCTTGGACGGTGTCCGCGTCGATCGGTCGGGTCCACGCCTGCTCATGCGCGGCGAGGTGCAGCAGTCCGGCGATCCGGACCGATGCACCGTCGACCTTGCCGCCCCAGTTGCGCACGTGCGCGAGCAGACCGCCGTCGGCAAGGCGCCGTTCGGTGTGCTCCTGCCGTTCCACGAGGGCCGCGTTCGCGTCGGGTGTGAGGGGTAGCACCGCGGGATCGGTCCAGTCCGCCAGCGCCAACACCAGCGCCCCCAAGCGGCGGGCGTAGGTGTCGGCGACCTGCTCGGGTACCGGGTCGGTCAGGATCTTCCGGCGCCCGACCAGCGACACCGGAAGCGAGTACAGGAACCGGGCGAGCAGGCCCCGGCCCTCGAACCCCTTGACTCTCGCGATGTCTTCCAGCACCGCAGGCTGCACCGCGAGCCCCATGGTGAGCGCGGGATGTTCGATGTACTCGCGTCGGCCCTGCCGGTTGACCTTCAACAGGTCCCCCGCGTGGCCTTTCAAGAACACTTCCATGTTCGGCGTTCCCGAGTAGCGCCCCGCGATGATGTCGAAGATCCCGCCCTCGGCGGACAACACCGCCAGACGCCCGCGCTGCTCGGCGAGAAGCGAGGTGACCGCCTCGGGCGTGGCGTCGTCGGCCACCAGTTGCGGACGCGCCGGGACAGCGACGCTCTCGGCTGCCTGCGCCAACGCGACCGCTTCCGCCGTGAGTTCGTCGCGCTTCCCGCCATCGGCGCCGGCGGCTTTCTGCGCGGCACGCTCGGCGGCGGCTTTGGCGAGCCGGGCGGTGGTCTCGGCTTCCACGATGGCGCCGATGGCGTTCTCGTCCATGACCTGCTCGGCCTTCAACAACGGGCCGGTCATGCGGGCGAACACCGCGGACTTGCGGTTCGCCGGCGGCAACGCCACCGCGACATATAGGTTCACCGGCTCACGCCACCCACCGCGCACGTCGACCACCGCACGTCCTCCGGCCGCCGTCGACAACGCTGCAAGCGCGGTGCACCCGGCAAGGTCCGCGGGGGTCTGCGTCTCCTCGGCGACCGCGGCAACCATGTCCGCTACCCATCCGGGCAGCGCATCCACGGGGAACTCGGGCAGGGTCCGGACCTGTCCGAGCGGTACCGGCTCGTCCCATACCGGGGGCGGGTCGAACGCGGCGAGCAGGTCATCCGGCGGGAACCCGTCAAAGGCACGGTCGAACACCGCGCCGTCGTGCGGCATCGGGGCGTCGGCGCCGGCCGGTGCGCGGTGGCCGGGGGAAGAGCTGCTGTTAGGGAAAAAGGGCGTAGGGCTGGTCATGCCGCCCCCCGACGCTGGTTGTTGGCGATGGACCAGTTCAGCGCGCTCCGGATGATCGCGACGCAGCGGGCGTCCTCCATTCCGGCCGCAGCCCCTTTTTCCCTAAGAGCGTCCTCCACCATCGGACGCGGCAGGTCGCCGGACGCGACGAACCGGCCCAGCGCCCGCGCGGCGCGCAGCAGCGTGACACCGCGCGTTCCGTCGGGCGCGCTCTCGACGTTGGCGCACTCGTTCTCGAACGCCACGGTGGCGTACCTGCTCGCGTCCCGCAGAACCGGCGTCGGCACCCGTCGCCGTGCCACCGGGGCAGGCCGCAGAATGGCGAACAGCCAGTCCGGCAACGGCGCCACAGGCACGTCACGAGTGACGGTGTAGGGGCGGTCGTTGCGGACGCTGCCTGCGGCGATGACGTACCCGCCGTTCGCGCGAGTGTCGACCTTCCACCCGTGCTTGCCCGACGTGCTCGGCAACGCCAAGCTGTCCGGAGCGGCGAAGTACAGGTGCGTTCCGCCTGCTTGGGTGGTCACGGTGAACGTGTGGTCCGGGAACGGCTCGCCGGCGCGTGCGGCAAGGACCGCGAGCACATCCGCCCCGCAGCTCACCTGCTCCCCCGCCCACTCATCCTTCGGCTTGTCGTCCTCGCTCTTCGGCATGTCCAGGTCCACGACGACCAGACCGGACGGCCCACACGCGATACCGATGTTGTACGGGCGGTGCTCCCAACAGCGGGCGATGCGCGCGGTGTCCGTCGCGGTGGCCCGGTTCGGCCAGTCCGTGACCGCGGACACCCGGCCGCCCGGTGTGATGGGGAAGACGTGCCATCCGCGCGCCGCGTAGGCGAGTGCCGCTGTCTTGAGCGGGTTGGCGTCGGGCAACGGCGGGGCAACCGCGCCGGGCGCATGTGCGGGGCAGAAGTAGCCGTTGGTGTATCGGCGCAGGCCCACGGTTTCGGGGCAGGGCTGTGCGGACCAACGCGAGCAGACCCGTGTGCGGTCATTCGGGGTCGTCATGGGTTCCTCCTTCACGCGGCAGCCGTCAATTCGGGCTGGTGCCAGGGCGGAAGGTTCTTCAGGAGCGCGTGGCGCCAGCGCAGGGCGTAGAGCTGGCAGTTCGCGCAGTTGCGGTGCGTGTGGCCCGTCATCGCGGGTTTGCGGCGCGCGTCGTACGACCAGGCAAGGGAGTCCGACGACGCGAGCGCGTGTGCGCAGCTGCGCAGGCCGAGCGTTTTGAACCCGAACCCGTGCAACCGCAGACCGAGCCCGGCCAGGGTGGTCACGATGCGGGTGGCTTCCTGGGTGGCCTGTCGGCGGCAAACCGATCCGAGGCCGACCAGCGGCTCACCAGTCAGGTCGATCCCGGCACGGCCGTACAGATCAACGCAGCGCAGGTAATCCGACAGCGTCCAGCCTTGCAGGACGGGCACCCACGGCAGTTCGGGCGCCAACGCACGCAACTCAAGCAGGTTGCCGACGGTGCGGCGCTGGTGCTCGGCGACGCTGAGCCCGGTCCCAGCGAACTGAATCGGCCCGGCAGTGCCGCCCCGGATGACGATCGGTTCGCACATCCAGTCTTGCGGTGCCACCCAGTCCATCCGCCCGATCTCCGCAGCGATGTGCCGCACTTCCGCGGCGTACTGCGCAGGCGTGTGCCGCCAACCACCGAAGCGTTGGAGTTCGGTGAACCCACCCGAGTCCATCGCCCACCGGGTGATCGCGCGCGGGTAGGTACGCCGACGCGGCCGGCGGGACTGATGGATGCGCGTTCGGGAGACGAACAGCGGGACGCCTGCGGTGGCGAGCCATCCGGGCTGGTGCGTCCCGAGGTAGAACGTCATCGCGGGCCGAGGAGTGGTCATGCCGACACCTGCGTCAACGAACAGGTAGTGACAGAGTCAGGGACTCGCGATCCGGTGGTGGGTCGGTGCATCCTGGGGTCTCCTGTCTGCCCCTGCTTAGGGGCGGCTTGAGACCCGGGGCGCCCGCTTCCGCCAAGAAGTGACGGGCGCCCCGGGGCGCGTCTAGAACGGGACTTCGTTGTTCGCGGTCGGGCCGTTCGTGGCCCACGGGTCGCCGGGGGCGGTGACGCCGTTGGTGGACGCGTTGCCGCGGGAGCGGTTGGCCTTGTCAACCTTCGCGGTGGCCCAGGTGAGGGACGGGCCGATGTCGTCCAGGTCGAGCACGACGCGCGAGCGCGGCTCGTTGGTCTCGGTGTCCTGCCACCGGTGCGTGGTGACGGTGCCGGTCGCAATCACGCGGTCGCCCTTGAACAGGGACTCCACGACGTGCTCGCCGAGCTGGCGCCACGCGGTGGCGTCCCAGAACGTCGTCTCGCCGTCGACCCACTGGCCCGACTGCTTGTCGAAGCGGCGCGGGGTGACCGCGATCGAGACGCGGGTGACGAACACACCGGATGCGGTGACGCGGCCCTCCGGGTCGCGCGTCAGGTTCCCGATGACGGTGATGTGGGTGGCGTTGTTGGCCACGGCCGTGCTCCTCTCACAAGGGAAGTGCAGGGGGTCAGAACGGCGGTTCGCTGGACCACGGATCGTTGGTCGGCGCCTGCTTGGCCCACGCCCGCGGGCGGTATCGGACCCGGAAGTGCGGACCGAACACGCAGGCGCACAAGACCTCGTCGGGGTCGTCGTGTTCGGTGGCGCCGTTCGTCCACCACATGCCCCGGCCGTCGCAGTCGGGGCAGTTCGGGTCGGCGCCACGTTCGATGTGCAGCGCGCCGGCGTCGCGGTAGATGAACCAGCGTCGGATGCGCATGGGCTGTGCCTCCCGAGCGGGAGACCGGACCGTCCGGCCGTCCCCCGCGACCCCGGACACCTCTCCGTGTCCGGAGCCACGGCGGGCGTCCGGGGGTTCAGCCGATGGCGTCGGTCAGGCCGTCCACCACGCTGGTGAACAGCGTGTGCGTGGACGTCGACAGCGATCCGGCGATGGCGGTGCCGGACAGTCCGACGCCCGCGAGGAACAGGAAGAACCCGGCGAGCTTCGGGGCCTTGCCGTTGGCGAGCAGCAGCGTCGCGAGGACGATGCAGATGACCGGCATAGCCAGGGTGACCGTGCCCCCACCGGGGGTCCCGGCGGGCGGCGTCTCGCCGGCGGCGAGGGTGAGGAAGTTCGTTCCCATGGCAGCCTCCTGAGGTTGCGTCAGGGATGGTGCGCGGGTGGGTGGTTAGCGGGTGCCGTCGTGGTGCAGACGGCGTCCGGCGTTGTGGATGCGGCGACCTATGCGGAGCCGGGCGCCGGTGCCCTTGCAGCGGCGACACGGCTTGCGGATGCGCGGGCGACGCTTGATCGGGGCGCCGTTGCGCAGCGCGCGGCGCTCGGCCCACGGGGTGTGGTTGCCGGTGCCGTCGCAGGCACGGCAGGGGCCGAACGGCGCGATCCAGCACAACAGTGCGTAACCACCGATGGCACCGAGGATGAGCAGCAACGCGAGCGTGTCGGGGGTCATCAGGGGCCTCCCAGAGGCGTTTTCGCTGGTTCCGGGCATGGCGGTGCTAGGGACTAGTGCACTGATCAGCGCGGGAATGGGTTGCTAGCAGGGCTGCTAGGTCTAGCAAGCGGTCGTGCTAGACCTAGCAGCGCGCGAGAGTCGGTCCGAGCCTCAGGAACCGTCACGCTTCGTGATGGATGCGGCGACGTCATCGCGGGTGATGCCGCGCCGGTTCGCGCCCTTACCGGTCGCGTCGTCGGTGCCCCAGACCTGACCGACCGGCACGCCGTACGGCTTGAGCGCGGTGGTCAGTTGCGCGGACTTCGCCTTGACGTCGAGGGCCGCCCAGGTGCCGTAGCCGTCCGGTCGCAGCTCGGCGAGCCGGTCCACGACAACCTCGTTCCACACCTTCGGCTCGGACGGCGGGATCACCGCGAGGACGTCGGCGAGCAAGTCGTATGACGGGCCGCGGTCTGTCTCGCTGGTCTGCCCGGCGGCGTAGCCGGTCAGGGTGCCAGCAGCTTCCCGTGCGGCTCGGGCGCGGTCGCAGATCTTGTCCGCAGCGTCGTTGTCGACCGCGTACGTCCGAGTGATCTGCGCGTCCGGGGCCGCACCGACGAGGTAGCCGATGCCCTTGTCCTTGAGCGTGAACGTCGTTGCCCGCAGACCGTTCTTGTAGGACGACGTCCCAAGGATCATGTCGTTCTCCAACTGCCCCATGACCTTCAGGCAGAACCGGATGCCGACGTTCGCCGAGACGCCCGTGGGCAACGACTCCTTGTCGGGACGCTGGGTGGCGAGCAGCAGGATGACGCCGAGCGCACGACCGCGCTTGATGACGGCGACCGCGAGGGTTTCGGCTTCCTTGCCGAACTTCTCGTGTGCGAAAAGTTCTTGGCACTCGTCGATCGCCAGCACGAGCGGGTGCAGCCGCAGCGACTTCTTCGCGGCGAGTTCCGGCGTCACCTTGTTCTCCGGGCACACGTTCTTGGGCAGCCCGGCGATGACCTTCGCGCGGCGCTCCAGCTCCTTGTAGACGTACCGCAGCGACCGCAACGCCGCTTCGCACGTCTCGTCGTCGGGGCCGGACCCGTAGTCCGCGGCGACCTTCTCAAGCGGCGACAGGTCCCCGGTGCCCTTCAGTTCCCACACCAGCAGTTCGGCCGTCACGTCGAGCGCTGCGGCGAGCAGCAGGATGCGGAGCGCGAACGTCTTGCCCATGCCGGGCATGGCGCCGATCAGCATGTTCGCGTACATCAGGTTGACCAGGATCTGACGTCCGCGCTGGTCGGTGCCGTACGGCAGGGGCTTGAACAGCGACGCTGCGCCGGACCGTGCGAGCGGCCATGCGGGCGGGGTGACCTGGTTCATGTCCTGATCCCCGACCCACAACACGAGGCGCCCCGTGTGCTCGTCATGGACCGGCTCCGGCCACACGCACCCCATCGGCCGGCGCAGACCGGACGCGAGCCGGTCGCGCCGCTCCATGATGTCGACCGCCGTCACGCCGTACGGCAGATCCACGTCCGCGCGCCAACCGGGGCCGTCTCGGGTGATCGGGGCGACGAACGCCCGCGGCCCCCACCCCTTCGTCATCGCCTGGTTGATGCCCGCGATGCCGAGTGCGCCGAGCGCACGCAGGACGATGTGCGAACTGAGCTTCTGGACCTGCGGCTTGACGACCGCGGGGCCGACCACGGGCCGGTCATCCGGGGCTCCGAAGAACCCGAGCCCACCGATGATGCCGGCGAACGCGAGCACCGCGCCCCAGGTCGGGCCCGCGAGGATCAGCGCGGTCAACAAGATGCCGACGGCGAGCGTGGCCGCGATCAGGATCGTGATCCGGAGCCGGATACGGCCGTCGCGGTGCTTGGCGAGCTTCAGGTACTCGGCGGCGTCCGCGCGCTGAATGGCGTTCGCGCGGACGGGCCTTCCGTCGGCGTCGGTCACCCATCGGAAGGCACCCCCGATGAGTCGCCCGGCACCCTGCGGCGAGCGCAGCGCGAGGGTGCCGGCGTAGACCGGCACGCGCACCGCGTGGAACGCGAACACGTGCATGTAGTGGTCCCACACCCATCGGACCTGTTCCGAGAGCGCGTCGCGGGAGAGCAGCCACGCGGGAAGGATCGGCTGCCGCTTCTCACCGCGTACCGACTCCCGCCACGACAGCCGCGCGGGTGCCGGCGCGTCGACCGGGACGGGGACCTCGTACGCATCCTCCGTCGGCGCCACGTCGGGCACCGGGTCAACGTCCGATACCGGCGGCTTGAGCTTGTGCAAGGGGATGACGTCGGCGCCCTGTTCCTGGTCGCCATCGGGGTTGAACGGATCGACGTGCGTCATGCTGGTGCTCTCCAATCGCAGTGTTGGGGAGCGGCCCCGGCGGTAGCTGCCAGGCGAGAGCCGGGGCCGCGTTGCACATCAGGCGGCGCTGTACGTGGGAAGCGCGTCCGCGCACGGCACACACACGCCGAGCCGGACTGAGATGACGTAGCCGCGATCGGTGCGGCAGGACGGGCACGTGCGGCGCGCGAGCATCGCGGCGGCGAGCGCCCGGGACTTCGGGCCGGTCATCGGCCGTACCGGCAACGCCCGATCGACGCGGTACAAGTACGCGACTTGCACCGTGCGCCGTCGTTGCCACATGACTTGCGCGACCGGCGATTGCCCGCCGGGGCGCAACCCGTCGGAACGAAGCTGACGACGAGTGGCCAGTCCGCCGGGGGCCAACTGCCACGGGTAGGTGGGGAGTCCGTACCGCTCCCCGGTCGGGTCCCAGAATCGGCGCCGGAACCTCACGCGACGCTCGCCGCGCCGGCGCCCGACTCGTCGTCGGACGCCCGCTCGGCACGCAGCGTGTCACGCAGGGTCCGAGCCGACTCGGCCGACGTACGAACCGACTTGCGGATGCGGTCGGCCGTCAGGTTCTCGGTCGGCCACTCGGCGGTGATCCGACGGGCATCGGTGAGGAGTTCGTCCGGCGTCCGCTTCGGTACCGTCGACTTCGCGGCCGACGGGACCCGACCGGTGGCCTTCCGCGGCGCCGGAGTCGGCCGACTCACCGCGTTTTCGTTTTGCGGTGATTCATCCGGAAAGTCCCGGTCAGACCCCGACCGTTCCCCCGACTCGTCGGCCGACTGCTTGTCGGCGTCGATCCCGATCAACTCCTCAATCGGGTACGACGCATCGAAAGCCACGACCACCGCGTCTCGTACCGCGTCGTGCGCGTCGGCAACGGTGCCGCCGGGCGCCATGTCCTGAAGAGTCGCGCTGAGCGGCTGAAGCGACTTGAGCCCGACTGCCGCGGGGTTCACGACGGGTGCCTTGTCGAGCAGGTCGCCGATGCGCTTGACCGACTTGTGGTGCTGCTTGAGAGTCCGGTGCGTCACGCCCGGATCGGCACCGTGCACCGACCGCCACGCGATGACCCACGCGGCACCCTCGTCTATCCCGGGCACCGCGGCGATCAGGTCTCGCGCACGTCGCGACACCTTCGGGTACCGCGCCTTTCGGTAGTAGTCGGCTCGGACCTGCGCGGAAGTCTTCCCGCCGTCCTCACCGCTCTGCGAGTGCGCGTACGCCTCCCACAGGAGCACGCCCAGCATGCTGGCGAGCGCGAGCACGCATGCGAGCGGGATGCTCCGGTGGTAGCTGTGAGCGAAGTTGAGCGCCGACGCGGTGAGCGCCGAACTCCACGTGATGGCCCGGTACATCCCGACCGGCCGACCATCCTCGATTGCCTTGGAAGCCATCGCGGCCCCGGCCCATGCGGCGCCCTCGGTCATCGCGGTGACCAGCACCGCGAGCACCGGGTTCATACCCATGCTCAGGTAGAAGCCCATCTGAGCCGGCCACGCCGTGCCGATCGAGGCGGCCATGACGACCGCGACGAGGACGAAGTCCCGTCGCTCGCGCACCGACACCAGCGACGCGTCCCACTTCGCACGGCGTTCGCTGCGACGGGCCGCCTTGTCCTTGGCAGTCTCGGCGCGCAAGTCGCGCTGCTCCTGCCGCTCGATCGCCGCGACCTGCGCGGCTGCCTGCGCCTGGACGACCGACGCAAGCGCGGTCTTCTCGGCCGCGGCGGCGTGCGCCTCGGCGATCCGCGCGGCGTCCATCTTCTTGCCGGCGCGCATCGTGTAGATGGTCTCGGTCACGACCCCACCCCCGCGATGATGACTGCGGCGACGAACAACCATCCGATGTGCCACGACTGGTCAAGCAGGTACGGGGCGTTTGAGTCGCGTTCCCACCAGGTGCCCTTGCCGACGCGCCGTGCCAACGCGGCGAGCGTGTGACGGCGGTCCGCCCAGATGTGCGACACGGTGTCCACGGCCATCCCCAGGACCACGCCGAGCGGCGCGAGCGGCAACGCGAACACCGCCCACACCAGCGTCAGGAACAGCGCCTTGACCACCGCGAGTCCGATGCCGTGACGGGTGGCGAAGTACCGGCCCGTCCAGTCGTTGCGACCCTTGTTCATAGCCTCGCTGTCGGTCTGCACCCAGTGGTCGCCCACCATGTGCGCCGCGTACAACGCGAACCCGACAGCCGCGAACGTGCCCGGGTCCGCGCTCACGCCGCCCACCGCCCAACGGCGGTACGCCGTGCCGGCAGCTCGATGACCTCCGCCGACTCGTTCATCAGGCTCTCGGCGTACGCCGCAAGCTCCGGGTCCTCACGCCACAGGTCCGTGAGCACGTCGCGCGCGGCGTCCAGCCGCGCGGCCCGCTCCATCGGCGTCTCGTCGGTGGGGCCCGTGAACAGCTCCGGGTCGATCCCCATCGCCAACTCGGCGAACTCGGAACCCGAGAACGCCATGTGCCCGGCGACAATGGTTCGCACGGTCGTACTCCTCTCTCGAAGGAGCGACCTACGGGACGACCGCCACCCCGCCAAGGACAGGCGGTCGTCCCGGCGCACGTCGGTGCGCCTCGCCACATGTGACGAGCGGTCATAGCCCCCGACCCACTCGCAGAAACGCTGCGGATCGAGGACCAAAAGCACTCGTAGCTGTGGTCTCTCAGCACTCTGTGGAGTTCTCAAGCAGCACGCCCGTAGCAGGCCGACGACCTGATCAGCCGTCTTTGCTGCCACCCCACCGACTTGCGGCAGCCCAAACCAGGAGGTCAGAGCCCCGTGCTTTCCGGTGCGGTGGCGACACGACGAACGTACTCGCAGAGATTCTGTGAGTCAAGAGAATCTGTTAGTCGCAGTACTTCAGCGACCGTGTCACACTTACTGACGTCTCTGTGAGTCCCACTGCACACGCCTGTGACAGGAGCTGTGACCATGGCGTTCGGCCTGGTAGTCCGCTTCACCACGCACGACGAAGACGCCGCCCGCGCGTTCGACGCGCTCGCCGCGGCGACCTTGAAGGAGATCCGGGCGAACGAGCCCGGGACGCTGATCTACGTGAACCACTCGGTCGAGGGTGAGCCGACGGTTCGCGTGTTCTACGAGCTGTACGCGGACCGCGCCGCGTTCGACCGGCATGAGGAACAGCCCCACGTCCGGCACTTCCTCGCCGAGCGCGAGCAGTACCTGAGCGGGGTGGACGTCTCGTTCCTGCACGAGATCGATGGCAAGGGCACGGCCGGCGAGGGGACTACCGATGGACGCTGAGGAGCGAAAGGCGTTCGGCGCGCGCGTCGCGCAGCTGCGCAAGCAACGGGGGATGAAGCAAGAAGAACTCGGCGCGGCCATCGGCCGTACGGCGAGTTGGGTGTCCCAGGTTGAGCGCGGGGTTCAGCCCGTCGTACGCCTTGACGTGCTCCAACTGCTCGCCGACGGACTCGGCGTCTCCATCCAGGTGCTCAGCCCGGACGCACCGACCGCACCCACCACGCCCCCGCCGGCCGACGTGGACGAAGCGAATGACCTCGACGAGGCGCGACTTCTGATCTCCGGGCACCCGGCCCTCGACGTGCTGCTCTCCCACGAGGCAGCCGAGCCGCCGGACCTCCCGGCGCTCACCAGCGCGGTGGATGAGGTCTGGTCACTCACCCACGCCGCACAGTTCGCCGAACTCAGTTCCCTGCTCGGCCGGCTGATCCCGCGCCTTGAGCGCGCCGCGCGGGTAGCCGACGCTGCCTCGAAACGCGACGCACAGACACTCCTGAGCGCGACCTACCAGGCCCTGTCCGCAGCGTTCGTCCGCCAGGACGAGGCAGACGCGGCGTGGCTCGCGGCCGACCGCTCGATCCGAGCCGCAGAGATGTCCGAGCAACCGCTTCAGGTGTTCGCTGGCATCTTCCGACTCGCGCAGGCATTCGTACGCCTCAAGCGCCTTGACCAGGCAGAGCACGCCGCGGCGAGCGCCGTGAACGCGCTCAAGCCGCACACCGCCGACGAGTCCGCCGAGCCCGAAGCCCTGTCGGTGCTCGGTTCTCTCCATCTCGTGCTCGCACTCGTGCACGCCCGCGCCGGTCAACGAGTGCAGGCACGCGAGGAGATCAGCAACGCCCGCGCCGTCGCCAAGCGACTCGGCGGCGACCGCAACGACTTCAACCTTGAGTTCGGCCCGACCAACGTGGAAATCCAGGCAGTCTCCACCGCCGTCGACCTGGGCGACGCCGGCGAAGCCCTCGACATCGGTCGCCAGATCGACCCGGCAAGCCTCTCCGCCGAACGTCGCTCACGCCTCTTCATGGACCTCGGCCGCGCACATGCCCAACGCCGCCACATCGGGGAAGCTCTGGACTGCCTGCTCAGGGCAGAGGAGTTGGCTCCGGAAACGGTACGAACGCACGTGGCCGCCCGTGCGACCATCCGCGAACTCGTACTCATTGGCGGGCGGGCCGCCCCACCCGCCCTGTCAGCACTAGCTGAACGGGCAAACGTCTTGGACTGAACCGTATGAAGACGCGGCGGCCGTTGGGCAACGGCCTGTGCGTTCCCTGCGGTGTGCGTTACCGAACTGTCTGCACGGCATCAACGTTGACGTGGTGGCCGATTGCACTGTCATGTCTAAAAACCGCATCGAGCCAAAACGTCTCGCTGATCGCCGTAGTCTCGGTACAGCAGCGACCCACCAAGCCCCTAGAAGCGGTGTAGACCTCGATGCCCTCATCCCCAATCCTGCGTGACGCTCTCCTGCTGTGGTTCTCAGCGCAAACCACCCCTGACGGTTCGACGGCACACCCGGCGACGTTCTTTGCCGAGTTCCAAGTCGACCGGTCAGCAGCCCGCTCGCTCGTGCACACACTCGTCCACGAGTCGCTGGTCCAGGCGGAGTTCGGTCTGGACGGCGACGTTCCCGATGGTCGGGTCACGGTGCGCGGCGAGGTCGCAGCGGAACGGCTTCGCGATCAGGGCAAGGACGATGTAGCCGTGGCGAGCCGTCTGAGGCGGGAACTCTTGCTGTGGTTGTACCGACGCGAACGCCAAGGCGACCGACACCCCAGGCTCAACGCGTTCGCCGAGACCGACGGTGCCTGGTTCGCGGGGACCAGGATCTCGACAGAAGCTATTCACAACGCCTCCGTCGATCTGCGCGAGGCCGGGTTCATCGAGGGTGTGGGCAGCTGGGGCGCAGGCATCCTGCGACCGCGATTGACGTCCGTCGGTCGCGACTGTGTGGAGGACTTCGGAGGCAACGTGACGGACTATCGGCGCGCCCAGCGTTCATCGGGGGGGACGCAGATCAACATCAACAACCCACAGGGTGGCCAGTGGGCTGTTGGTGACACGGTCACCCAGACAAACACCCTGTCGGGAGTCGACGCGCAGGCGATGGCCGTCTTCGCTCGAGCACTCCAAGCGCGTTTGCCCGAGCTGGGTCTCTCTCCAGACCAGGAAGCGGAGGCGCGTGACGCTCTTCAAGAGATTCAGGAGGAGACCGCGTCCGACACTCCGCAAGCGGCCCGAGTTCAGTCCAGGATTCAGCGGGTAATCCCGCTCGTCGCCTCGTCCGCATCCCCAGCCTTCGCCACGATGATGATGGAAGCCATCTCGCAGGTAGGCCAGTTGGCAGTCGGGGGCTGACGCGCTGTCGGTGCTGAACGTCATCATGGCTGCGCAACGCGGCAGCGACTCAAGGGGCTGTGATGCCTGCGCGGAAGAAGTCTGATCTCCCGGCGGGAACCCGGGTCGGCATCCACGAGGTCACAGGCCCCTCGTACCCAAAGCAGGTGCTAGGGCGCAGCGGTCGGTCGTCGACCCGTAACCGGTACTTCGTACCAATGCGCTGCGTCGCTTGTCGCAAGACGATCGAGGCCCGCGAAGATCGTCTGGAGGAGCTGAAGCGGTCCGCCTGCGGGTTCTGCTGCGCCAGCGTCGAGGGGGATCCGGAGGAACGGATTACCGTCATTCGTGTGTGGGGCGGCCGGGTACAGACATACGACAGGTACCGTTTCCACGGACGATCCCGCGACCGACTCCACAGCGTCTGGACCAATATGCGGGAGCGGTGTTCCAACCCCAGGTCACCGAAGTTCGCCCGCTATGGCGGGAGAGGCATCACAGTCACCCCTGACTGGGAAAACTTCCTTGCGTTCGCGCAGTGGGCAGAGTCCAGCGGCTACGCCGAGAGTATGACGATCGATCGCATCAACAACGATCTCGGCTATTCGCCCGAGAACTGTCGGTGGGTAACCGACCTAGAGAACCTTCTGAACCGCGGTCGCTACCTGTCAGCCTCGTTGCAGGAGGCCCTGAACGCCCGAGCGACGATGGACGGGGTGGACACATACACCGTGATTCGCCGTGCCCTTGAGATTCACCGGGAAGCACAGCGCGAAGGGGGTGGCGCCTGTGCCCGGTGACGCTCGGTCTCGCAGACCCAGAAGGCCGGCCGCCCAGTTGGGAGACGTCTACGGACGTCTGACAATCGTTGAGTTCCTGGGGCGGCGGCGGACCCCACGTGGCGAGCACGTGCCGTGGGTGCTGGTGGAGTGCGCATGCGCGTCGCGTACTCGCAAAGAGCTACGGCTCGCCAGCCTGCGTTCCGGAAATACCAAGAGCTGTGGATGTCTGGCACGCGAGGCGACCATCAAGCGCATGACGACTCACGGAGACTACCAAAGTCGGCTCTACGGCGTCTGGGCCAGCATGAAGCAGCGATGCACGAATCCGAACGGCCGTGCCGCCCATCGCTACGTCGGACGTGGCATTTCCGTCTGTAGCGAGTGGCAGGACTACGTGCCTTTTCGCAACTGGGCCTTAGCAAACGGCTATATGGACGGAAAGGAGATAGATCGGAAGGACAACAACCTCGGCTACACGCCGGAGAACTGCGTGTGGGTGACGAAGCTTGAGAACCTTGCAAACCGGTCCAAGTATCTGCCGCCTGACCTGGAGAACTGGCTTCGTACCCAAGCGGAGAGTGCGGGCATCTCGCCGTACGAGGTGATCAAGCAAGCACTCGAAGCGCACCTGGGTGTCTCCCGCACCGACGCCACCGCTTCTCCGTAGAGAAGCTGATCACCTTGTCAGGCAGCAACTGACATCCCGGCCCCTCTGCGGGAGATGCGCGACACATCGCGGTCTGCTGAAACGCGCGGGCGACCATGGCCAGCAAAACCTCAACACCAGCGCGTCATTGGAAGGACGAGTGCATTGCCCAGGCACGACCTCCACGACTTCTTTGAGCAGGCCAGCGCCGAGATGGCTGCCGAGTACCAACGGATCCGCAAGAAGCACAAGAACGACCACGGCACCGCCGGAGACGAAGGCGAAGAGAACTGGGCCGAACTTCTGAGCCGGTGGCTCCCAGCGGGCTACCACGTCGTCACCAAAGGTCAGATCATGGGCTCGGACGGGTCGACCAGCCCGCAGATCGACATCCTCGTGCTCAGTTCCGCGTACCCGCCTTTCCTTACCACCAAGCGGATGTGGCTCGCTGATGGGGTGATCGCGGCCTTCGAGTGCAAGAACACCTTGAAGGCCACCCACCTGATCGAGGCTGCTAAGACTGCGGCTGCCGTACGCAAACTGACCACCCAGCAGGAAGGCACCCCGTACGACGAATTGCTCGGTACCCCGCTGTATGGCGTCCTCGCCCACGCCCATTCCTGGGAATCCGATGACACCGAGGTAGTCGAGACCATCGAAAAGGCGCTGCAATCGGGGATGAACGCCGCCGCGCACCCCCGCGACCTGCTCGACCTGGTGTGCGTGGCCAACCTGTCCACATGGTGGGCAGCACGAATTCCCTGGCTCGGCGAGGGCCCTTCTCTCAACGTTGAGGGGCTGCCTCCTAAGCCCCCCGGACCGGGCCTCGTCTGGCAGCGCGTTGGCGAGTACAACCCCGAACAGCCGGATGGTGCGGTCGTCAGCAGTTTGAACCGCCACACTGGAGGCGCTTCGCCTCTGCTCTCCATGATGACGACGCTGCTGCGACGGCTGGCCTGGCACGACCCACAACTTCAACCCATCGCCCGCACCTTCGAGTCCGTCGATCCCACGCGGGGTGGCGGTCCCTGCCGGAACTGGAACCCAGACGTCTACAGTGACCACACTTGGCGCGCGATTACGCAGAATCGGATCGATGGTCTCGACTGGACCCCGTGGGCTGCCATGTTGATGTAGAGCCGCAGGCCGGGCTCGGAGGCGCCTCGCCCAAGGCTGAACCTTCATAGCAACTCGGCCGCACCACCTTCGCACCACCACCGGCGGATCACTGCGGTCAACGGCGGAGCAGGCGTCGACGGACTGCGACGCTGTCGAAGCACGTTCGTGCAGTTCAGGCGGTTGACAGGAGCAGGGCTACTCGGGTTTCCCAAGCTCAGAGCGCGAGTTCGATTCTCGTCGCCCGCTCCAAAGCAAAGGCCCAGGTCACAGACCCGGGCCTTCGTTGTTGTCTAGACCTCTCTAAGCATCACGTGCCCTAGCCGTGCCCTTAGCGTCCCCGTCACCGCGGTCCGTGCCCCTCCCCCGGTCCCGCTGCACCCGAGCGTCCACGCCCTCCGCAATCTCCCGCTGCCGCTCATTCGTCGAGTGCTGGTAGATCATCGCGGCCCGCTCCGTCGACTGCCCCGCGCGCACCATCAACTCCTTCACGGTCGCCCCTGCCTGCGCCGCGAGCGTGTTTCCCGTGTGCCGCAGATCGTAAAAGTGGAAGTGCTCGGGCAGCCCGACAGCCGTACGCGCCTTCCGCCACTTCCGCCCGGACGTCGACCGCCGAAACGCGCCGCCACGCTCCCCCACGAACAACAGACTCTCGGCCGACTCCTCTACATAGAACTCCAGATGCCGCGGTACGTCGGCATCCAGGAACTCCGGATAGAACACCGTCCGCTTGCCCGCTGCCGACTTCGGATCGCCAGTCACCCGCCGCCCGGTAGTCAGTTCCGGCGACGCCTGCGTGATCGACAGCGACCGCGCCTCGACGTCGACGTCCTCACGCCGCAACTCCGCTTGCTCTTCGGGACGCAGCGAGCAGTACGCCGCGAAGAACACCAGCAGCCGCCACCGCGGACCCATCGCATCCGCCATCGCGTCGACCTGGGCCACCGTCGCAATCGGCCGCTCCGGAGCCGACTCCTTGCCCGCACCCTTGATCCGGCACGGATTGCGCGGAATCAACTCGTCTTCCTCGAAGACCGTTTGCATGATCGCCTTCAGCAGTCGGTACGACTTGGCAACCGTGGTCGCCCCCGTCGCCTTGAGCCGCTTCGCCCGCCAAGACCGAACCTTCGACGCGTCGATCTCGTCCAGGTCGAAGTCCCCGAACGTCGGGAGAATGTGCAGCCGCAGCAGTCGCTGGTACAGCTCGTCTGTCGTCGGCTCGATCGGCCGCTCTTCGATCCACTTGAGCGCGTACTTCTCGAAGTTGACCGCTCCCGTGTCCGGGTCGCGCCATTCGCCGCCGCGGATCTCCGCCTTCTTGAGCGCGAGCCAGTCGTCCGCGTCGTCCCACTCGTCGAAGGTGTACGGCGGCGGCCGAACGAGGCTATCCGGACCACTCGTACCGCGTCTGGAACCCGACGGCAGCTTGCGAATGTTGCCGAACCGCCGAAGCCTCCCTTTGAGTTGCCTCCCATCAGGCACCCCACCGAGGCGACGCAGCTCAATCGCCTCGGTCGGCAATGCCCTCCAAAGCGGAGCGGACCTGCGCGTCGCACCGGGCCAAGAACGCCAGATGACGCACGGCGTGCGCCGCCACGTCCCCCACGCGAACGCGTGTCGGGGACGGCCTCGCGGGCCCAGTGCCACGCGCGACCGCACCGAGGTCCACAGCCACCGCCGGGAGTTGCGGGAACGGGTCCGGCGCCACGGCGTACATCAACACCACCTGCCCCGCGTCGTCGTAGCGCCAACTCGTCGAATGCACCACCAAATCCGCCCGCCGCGCCGCCTTCCGCGGCAGCCCGGCCAGCCGGACCGCCGCAGCATCCGGAGCCTCCGCCGGCAACGGCGCACCGCGCACCACCCGGTAGCCGAGCTGCGGCAACGCCCGTAGCAGCACCACCTCGACCGCTACCGGCCGACTCCCCGCCGGCGACAGCGGCGCACCTGACCGGGCCGCGGCAACACCTCGCCGCGGCAGTGACCGTCCGGACACGAGCACCCCTTCCCTCCCGAGTACGCCGACCTTCTGCACCGGAGGAGCAGTGCGATAGGGGTGCAGTTGCCCATTATTCGCAAGACCAGGGAACACTCCTGTGCGGTCCACCCGAATGCACCAGGCCACCCTGAGCGCTCGCCAGCCTCCGACGGGAGCGCTGTGGGCGTGGTGCTCCCCCGCGGCGACGCGCCCACGGACACCGCGGACTGGTCGGTCATCGCCGGTGGGGCAGACACACCCGATCGCGCGACGCCACTACCCGTATGGCCGCCATATCCCGGGGGTGGGGGGACAGGAGTGACGGAGGTGGGGCGAGTCCGTTCCTGCCCGGCTGCCGGCGGATCGACCTAGTTGTGGTTGGACCCGCGCAGCGACGCGTCGCGGATCGCCCGTGCCGCAAGTCTGGGAAAAACACGGAGTATCTCTTGAAGATTTTGAAGCGGGCATCCGTCGTCGCGGTCACCGGGGCCGCGCTGGTGGTGGGTGGTGCCGGCGCCGCGTTCGCCGGTTCCGGCGCCGACGGTGCGGCCGTCGGTTCGCCGGGTGTCCTGTCCGGCAACCTGATCCAGATCCCGGTGCACGTGCCGATCAACGTGTGCGGTAACTCGATCGGCGTCATCAGCGTCCTCAACCCGGCGTTCGGCAACTTCTGCGCGAACGTCGACGGCGGCTCCCAGCACAAGCCCGCCGAACACCCGAGCATGAACCCGGCGCACCACCAGAACGACAAGCCGGGCCACAAGCCGGCCGAGGAGCCGTGCGGTTGCCCAAGCGACAAACCGGCCCACCACCCGGGTGACAAGCCGGGTCACACGCCGGGACACAAGCCGAGTGACAAGCCCGGCCACAAGCCGGGTCACACGCCGAGTGACAAGCCGAGTGACAAGCCGGGTCACAAGCCGAGTGACAAGCCGGGTCACGCGCCGAGTGACAAGCCGGGTCACAAGCCGGCTGAGGAGCCGTGCGCGGTCCCGGGTGACAAGCCGGCCCAGAACCCGGGCCACAAGCCGGGTGCGAAGCCGGGACACAAGCCGGGCGGCAAGCCGGAGGCGAACCCCGGCCACGGCGGCGGCAGCCAGGGCGGCAACCACGGCAGCGGCTGGTAGGGACGCTCCGCCGCGGTCCTGGGGCAAGCTGCGAACCGGCGGGCTCGTTCGGCTCGCGGCTGCGGGGCCGGCAAGTGCCGGCGCTGTCCTGCCGGGTGGGCACCGGGAACCCCACGAACGGTCGTACTGGTTCGGGGGCTTCGCTTCCGCTCCGCTGGGCTACACCTGCGGGACGCCGTCGGCACGGTCGTGCGGGGACGGTCGAGACCCGAAGCCGGGGCCGGCGCCTTCGATGGCGCCGTCCCCGGCCGTTTGCTGTGCGTCGCAGCCCGGGTCAGTTGTCCCGGTCAGTTGTCCGCAAGGGGCAGGGCGACGTCGAAGACCTGGTGGTCGCCGGGGAACGCGCCCAGGTGCTGCGCGGATCCGTTGAGCAGGTTCACGGCGTAGAAGCCATAGCCGGGGCCGGAACGCAGAGCCGCGTAGCCCTGATTGGTGCCGTCGGCAGGCGAGTAGTAGACGTCGAAGCCGGCGCTGGGGCCCGCGTCCACGCCGAGGTTGCCGGTCGGGGCGAGGCTGCCCGCATTCGCCGGGGACTGGATCGACACGCGGTCGTTGGCGGTGTCGATGTCGAACAGCGTGGTGGCGGTGGCCGGGTTGAGGTCGTTGTTGGTGTAGCCGGCGCCGGTGACCCCCCTCGCCGTGGACGGCGGCATGGTGGGGTTGGTCAGGGTGCCGTCGTTGGCGGTTGTCCCGGCCGGCTCGGCGACGTTGTGCCGCAGGTTCTGTCCGGTGTCGCTGATGACGCGCAGTCGGTCGGCGGCGGGGTTGAAGTCCACCCCGAAGTGCGTGCCGTTCAGGGCGATGCTGAGCTGGGAGACCTTGGCGGCGACCGCGTCGGTGTCGACGGTGTAGATCCCGCCGGCGTCGCCGACGCCGTACAGCTTGCCGTCCTGGACCCGGAAGTCGATCCCGACCAGCCTGCTGTCCCCGGCCAGCCCGGTGACCTTGCCCGCCGCCTTGACGTGGCCGGGGTTGCGGGTGTCGAACACCACCAGGCACTGGTCCTCGGTCAACCCGACGACGCGCAGGCCGGCGTGCCCGCCGCGGTGGCCGCCGCCCTTGTCGGCCTTGCACGCGTCGCCCTTGGTGTCAGCGCCGACTCCGCCGGCCCAGGCGACGGCGGGAATCGACGCCGCGAACGCCGCGGCCGCAGCCGCGGCGATCACTGTTTTCCGCATGGTCTCTCCAAAGAGTCAAGGGCCCGGTCGCACCGGACCACGAATCGACCATAAGCGGACAAAAAAGAAGTTCCCGGGGGGACGATGCCGCCGAACGGCAGCGCGACGCGCCACCACCGCGTCGCCTGCGGGCCACCAGGTTGTGGGCCCTGGCGGAGGCGCCGCTGCTCATCGCGGACCCCGTAACGGCCGCCGCGACCTCCCGGCATCTGCGAACAGGCGGCCCCACGTCACCTCTTCGAGCGACCTCCACCCAGCACCGGCCCGCGCTCCCGGCCGCGGCCGCTGACAGCGGATGGGCAACACGCCTGTCACCTGCGCTCGTCCACCGTCCGGCGGCCCCGACTCCCCGCACCTCCACATCGCGCGTTCCGGCGGCTCCGGTGGCGCTTCGTCAGATGCCGGGCCATCCCGCCCCGATCGGGCGGGGTGGCGCGTGCGGTACGTGCCTACGCCACTCGCACGGGTGAATGCCGATCTTTTTGGGATACGCACCAATCCGCCCCGGAAGCGGGAGCGAAGCCCAAGTACCGGCCCGCATCCGGCGGGCGGAACGAAAGGGAGCCGTGGTGGCTGAGCCCATCGACACCCGGCTGTTGGCGGAACTCACCGAGCACTCCGAGGACCTCCACAGCGACGCGACCCGCATCACCCGCGCCTCACTCGACGAACACGCCGACGCAACGGCCGAGGAACAGTCCAGGACGCACCGTTGGTGGCGTCCGGCATTCCTCGGCGGCGCCGCCGCGGGCGCGGTGCTGCTGGGGAGCAGCCGCGCGGCGGCGGCGAGTGTCGCGGACGACGTGATGGCGTTGCAGACCGCCGCGTCGCTGGAGAACCTCGCGGTGAACGTCTACACCACCGCGGCGGGGCTGCCGTTCATCCAGTCGGGCAACGCGGTGGTGAAGGCGTTCATCGAGAAGACCACCGCGCAGCACAAGGCCCACGCGCAGGCGTTCAACGCCGCGGCGGTCAAGGCCGGCGGCAAGGAGCAGACCGGGCCCGACCCGAAGTACGCGGCGATCGTGCAGCAGGCGCTCCCGACGATCAAGGGACCGGCCGACGTGGTCAAGCTCGCGATCACCCTGGAGGACGTCGCCGCCCAGACGTACACCAAGAACGTCTCGCAGGTCTCCGACCCCGCGCTGCGCCGCCTGTTCGGCTCCGTCGCCCCCGTCGAGGCCCAGCACAAGGCCGTCCTGCTGGCCGTACAGGCGCTGCTGGCCGGGAACCTCGCCGACCAGATCAAGCTTCCGCCGGACGCGGCCGCACTGCCCGCCGCCGCGGGATCGGTCGGGTTCCCCGACGCCTTCTACCCGACCAAGGACGCCTCCCCGATCACCGAAGGGGCCGTGAAGTGAAGCGCGACCACAGGCAGTTCGAGGGCACCGAGGCGGAACTCGCCGCGCTGACCCGCGAGGTCGACGAGGCCCACCACGCCACGCTGCCCGCCATGTACGCCGCAGCCGCCGAACTCGGCAACCAGACCCGCGAGGGCGGGCGCGCCGCCCGCCGTGAGCGCGAAGCGCTGCCGGATGCGGGCCTGGACCGGCGGCGGTTCCTGCGCGGGCTCGGCGTGGTGGGCCTGTCCGCGTTCGCCCTGGCGGCGTGCTCGGACGACGACGGCGGTTCATCGTCGAAGTCGTCGCCGTCCGCGTCCGGGCAGGCTGCGCCCCCGGTATCCGGTGGCACGTACACCGGCGACCTCCTCGTCGTCGCACTCGCAACCGCCCTGGAAAACCAGGCCGTCGGGGCCTACCAGGCCGCCATCTCGGCCGCCGGGGCGGGCAAGCTGGGCACCGTACCCCCGGCCGTGGCGAACTTCGCGACCACCGCGATGGCCCAGCACGCCGACCACGCCAAGGTGTGGAACAACGTGCTCACCCAGGCCGGGAAGCCGCCGATCACCGGCGTACCGCTCAAGAGCCAGGCCGCGGTCACCGACGCCCTCGGCAAGGTCACCGACGTGCCCGGCGTCGCGAAGCTGGCGCTGCAACTGGAGGACCAGGCCGCGCAGACCTACCTGTTCGCACAGTTCAACGTCACCACGCCCGCCGGGATCGAGACCGCCGCGACCATCGCCCCGGTCGAGGCCATGCACGCCGCGATCCTGCGGTACCTCCTCGGCGAATACCCCGTACCCGACGACTTCCTGCCCGTCGACAAGGCCGCCAAGCCCGACGACCTGACGGTCTGACGGCTCGGCCCCGGCCGAGGGTTCACCTCGCCGGGACGTGAACCCCGTCCGGGACGGTCTGCTGGAAGCCCCGTCCCGGGCGGTCACCCGGGTGGGCGGCGCCGTACGCCAACCGGCCGCCCACCCGGGCCGGACACACCCCGCTGCGTCGCGCCGCCGGCGCACCCACTCCATCGAGGTTTGCGTGAACCGCACGACCCCCCGCTCGGGGACTCGTCGACGCCGTCAGGTGGTCGGGCTCTTGGTCCCGGCGCTGTTGGTGCTGGTGACGGCCTGCTCCAGCTCCTCCGACTCCTCGGACGGCTCCTCAACGAGCCCGGCAGCCCCGCCGTCCACCGCGCCCGGCAGCGTCGTCCCGCCGCCCGCGACAGGCCAAGTCGTCCTGACCATCTCGCAGTTCGACTTCGCGCCCAAGCCGCTCACCGTCGCCCCGGGAGCTGTGGTCACCGTCGTCAACAAGGACGACACGCCGCACACCGCCACCGCGGTCAAGGACAAGGCCTTCAACACCGGCACCATCGAAGGCGGCCAGACGGGCACGTTCACCGCCCCCACCACCCCCGGCACCTACAACTACATCTGCACCATCCACCAGTTCATGACCGGCACGCTGATCGTCAGCTAGCACCGCGACCACCACCGCCACCGCCACTTTGTCCGGGACCTCGATGACCCCACGCGCGTGCGCCAACCCGCGCTGCGAACGGCCCCTGCCCACCCAGGCCGTGCCCACGCAGCTGCACTGCTCGGCCGCCTGCCGCCAGGCACGCCACCGCGACCGCCGCCGCCCCGCCCCCAGCGACGAGCAATACCTCGCCCTCGCACAATGCTTCCGCCAGACAGCCGAACTCCTGGCCTCCGCCGCCCAGGCAGCCGCGGCGGCCGGCCCCGAAGCACTCACCGCACACATCCCCGCCCTCGCCGCGCTCCTGGACTCCCTCACCGCCACCGCGGTCACCCACGACCGTGAACGCGGCGACACCTGGCCCGTCATCGCCACCCGGTTGCACCTGGAACCCGAGACCGCCCGCCGCCGCCACGTCAACCGGCGCCGGCTCGTCCCCGACCTCCACGCCCAGACCACCCGCGCCCCCGCGCGCGCGTGATCCAGCCGACGCCGGCCCCCGCCCACCGCCCACTGCCCGGCGACCATTGCCAAATTTGTCCGATTCGTTGATTAACTTACTGATTGTCGGGTTATTCGGTGTGCATGACTGCACTGGATTTCGCGGACCGGGCCGACTTCGACGATGCCGAGCGGGGGTTCGTCGCGGCGTTGTCGCCCGCGGTGATCCGGTCCGAGGACGGGCGGGTGATCTGGGACGGGGAGGCGTACACGTTCCTGGACGCGGACTGCCCGGACACCGCGCACCCGTCGCTGTGGCGGCAGAGCCGGCTGTGCAACAAGCAGGGCCTGTACGCGGTTACCGACGGGATCTACCAGGTGCGGAACCTGGACCTGTCGAACATGACGCTGGTCGAGGGCGACACCGGCGTGATCGTCATCGACCCGCTGATCTCGGCGGAGTGCGCGGCGGCGGCGCTGGCGCTGTACCGGGAGCATCGCGGGGACCGGCCGGTGACCGGGCTGATCTACACCCATTCGCACGGCGACCACTTCGGCGGCGCGCGCGGGGTGGTGCCGCACGGGCACGCGCCGGTGCCGGTGATCGCCCCGGCAGGGTTCCTGGAACACGCGGTGGCGGAAAACGTGTACGCGGGCGGTGCGATGACGCGCCGGGCGGTGTACATGTACGGCGCCGAGCTGACCAAGGGGCCCGCCGGGCAGATCGGCGCGGGGCTGGGCATGACCACCTCAACCGGCACGATCACGCTGATCCCGCCCACGGTCGACATCACCCACACCGGTCAGGAGGAGACCGTCGACGGGGTGCGGATCGTCTTCCAGATGATGCCGGACACCGAGGCGCCCTCGGAGATGAACTTCTACTTCCCCGACCGACGGGCGCTGTGCATGGCAGAGAACGCCACCCACAACATGCACAACATTCTGACCCTGCGCGGCGCGGTCGTGCGTGACACCCGGATCTGGGCGCACTACCTGAACGAGACGATCGCCCTGTTCGGCGACCAGGCCGACGTCGCCTTCGCCTCCCACCACTGGCCGACCTGGGGCAAGTCCCGGATCGTGGAGCACCTGGCCGGACAGCGGGACATGTGGGCGTACCTGCACGACCAGACCCTGCGGCTGACGAACAAGGGCCTGACGGGCATCGAGATCGCCGAGCAGCTCGAACTGCCGCCCGCGGTCGCGAACCGCTGGGCCAACCGCTGCTACTACGGCTCGCTGTCGCACAACGTGAAGGCGATCTACCAGCGCTACATGGGCTGGTTCGACGGCAACCCCGCGCACCTGTGGGAGCACCCGCCAGTCGAGCAGGCCAAGCGGTTCGCCGCCGACTACGGCGGCGTCGACGCGCTGACCACCAAGGGCAAGGAGTACGCCGACGCCGGCGACCTGCGGTTCGCCGCCACCCTGCTGGGCCACGCGGTGTTCGCCGACCCGACCAACACCGCGGCCAAGGAAGCCCTCGCGTCCGTGTTCGAGAAGCTGGGGCACGGCGCGGAGAACGGCACCTGGCGCAACTTCTACCTGATGGGCGCCCAAGAGCTACGCGGCCACATCGCGCACACCTCGATCAAGACCACCAACCCCGAGATGGCGATGGCGCTGACCGTCGACATGCTCATCGACTCCCTCGCCATCCGCGTCGACGGCCCGCGCGCGTGGGACGAGAAACTCACCATGGACTGGCACCTGACGGACGAGGGCCGCACCTGGCACATCGCCCTGTCCAACGGCGCCCTGACCTACCGCGACAGCACCAAGAACGGCTCCGGCAACGGCGGGAAGGCCGACCTCGCCCTGACGCTCACCAAGCCGCAACTCCTCGGCGTCCTGGCCGGCAAGGGCCTCGACGGCGTGCAGGTCGACGGCGACCCGCAGGTACTCGCCCGACTCAACGCATTGCTCGACACCCCCAACCCGGACTTCCCCATCGTCACCCCGTGACCCCGCCCTCCCCACCCGGCGGCGCCCCCCGACCGGAGGCGGCGCCGCCGAAGTCGACGGCGACGCCCCGTGGTGAATCATCACAACGCCGACCACCGCCGGGCTGCTGCCAATACACCGGCCGTGAATTCGGTGCGCTCGCAGCCGAGTTCGGGGTCCGGCTCTCGGTTGGCCGCACCGGTCAGTGCTGGGACAACGCACTCGCCGAGTCGTTCGTCGCCAATCAAGAACGACCTCGACACCGGCCGCCCTGGCCCAACAGGGCCACAGCCCGCACCGACCTCTTCGAGTACATCGAGACAGCAGCCTCGGCTACCGCACACCCGTCGAATACGGAGTCGCAATCGCGGCCTGACTGCCACAACGACGGCGTCCGTCAAAGCGGAACAAGCTCAAGGCTCAGAGCGTGAGTTTGGTGTGCGGCGTTCGCTGTAGGTGTGTGGGGGATGGGGTTGGTTGGGTTGTGGCCAATGGGTTTGCGGGGTGGGGTAGTTGGTGTGTTGTGCGGTCGTGGACGGCGAAGTGACGCCCTGTGGGACGAGGGGGCCGGTTTGGGCTTGTCTTGTGGGGGCGGGCGGGGAGGGCGCCGAGTGGGTGATGCTGTCGGGGTGGCACGTGCGGGGGTGAGGGGTCCGCATTAGCGTGGGTTTCGGTGTGGCCAGGCGGCCTGCCGACCGTTTCGATCGACCGTGAGGCGTTCCCACATGAGCCTGAGCATCCGCAATCAGATCGCCGGCACCGTCACCGCGGTCACGCCGGGCGAGGTCATGGCGGCCGTGAAGGTACGTCTGGTCGGGGGCCAGGAGGTTACGGCCGCGATCACGCTCGAGGCGGTCCGGGACCTCGGTCTCGCGGACGGGTCCGCGGTCACCGTTCTCGTGAAGTCCACCGAGGTCTCGCTGGCCACCGGGCCGGTCGGGGGGCTGTCGATCCGCAACCAGATCCTCGGCACGGTCACCGACGTCGTCACCGGCGGCGCCATGGCCGCGGTCAGGGTGGCCGTCGAAGGCGGCGAGTTGACCGCGTCGATCACCAAGGACGCCGTGACGGACCTCGGCCTGGCCGCGGGCTCGACGGTGACCGCGCTGATCAAGTCGACCGAGGTCGCACTTTCGGCTGCCTGATTGTCCCTTGCCGAGCACGGAAGGCGGCGCGGGCGCCAGGGGGTGTCAGGGGGCGGCGAATGCCTGGGTGCCGTAACCGATCGGGGTGATCCTGGTGACGAGCATGCGGCCGTCGGCGATGGTGATGATCGAGTCGGCGGACACCGGGAACTGCATGTTCAAGGGCGATGCCTCGCTGAGCATTGTGACCTGGCCGTCGGCGGCGGCGTAGGACTCCACTCGGACGCGGTCGTAGGAGGCGTTGACCACCACGAGGCCGTCCTTGTCCGCCTCGACCAGGACCAGTTTGTCCATGTCGGCGCTCGGGACCTCCCAGCGCAGTTCGCCGCTGGCCAGATCGAAGGCCACGACGCCCGGCCGGCCTTCGCTGCTGAAGGGGTCACGCCTGGTCATGCCGTACAGGGTGTCACCGGAGACGCGGTACGGGAGCAGCACTTGGCCGTGGAGGGTACGCGAACCCTGGTAGTCGACGGGGCCTTGCTGCGCCGCGAGCGGGAACGAGGCAACCTGGGTGCCGTCCCGGTCGAAGCGGAGCAGTTGCGGAGGAAGTTCGTCGCCGAGGTCCGGCGCGAACATGACGGTGATCGGTGCCGCGGAGACGATCTCGGCGTTGGTGTCGGGCACGGGGCCCTCGAACGGGGTCGGCTGCGCGCCGATCTGACGGCCGGCGGCGTCCAGGGTGACGAGTTCGAGGTCGTACCCGCCGCCGGACTGGCTTGCGTCGCTGATCACCGCGACGACATCGGGCCCTGTCTTCATGGCGGTGTTGACGACCGGGGCGATCAGCATGGTGTTCGGGAAGACCGAGGGGTCCTTGGAACGGTTCTCCCAGGTCCACGCGGTGCTGCCGTCGTCCACGCGGAACGCGACCACCGAGGTCGGCGTCAGCGCGGCGACGATGTCCTCGCCGACGAACCCGATCCTCGACTCGTAGTAGAACCAGGGGCTGCCGTCCTTGCGCTTCCTCCCGGCGAACTCGGTGGTCCGCAGGACCTTTCCGCCGTTCCGGGCGTCGACGAAGGAGAGCTTCTTGCAGGCGCCGTCGCTGGACCCGTCGTCGTAGACGGTCCAGGCGATGGCGCCGATACCGTCTTTGTTGACCGCTTCGGTCATCGCGCAGGGCTTCATGCCGCGGCCGGGCGGCGCGACGCTGCCGAGTTCCTTCCCGGTCTGCATGTCGAACATCTTCATCGCCGTTCCGCGGCCGACGAACAGCGTGGAACCGACCTGCCATGTGCCCAACGCGTCGTCGCGGGGGACGTCTTGGCCCTTGCTGCCGTTGGCGCCGGCGTTCCCGGTCCGGGACTCGTTTTCCGGCGGGGTGTTCCAGGCGGGGACCACGTGCGGTGGCAGCGGCGGCGCCTTCGGCTTGGGCGACGGGGACGCCTCGGACGAGGGTGCCGACCCGCGGTTCGGAGCCTCGGAGTTCTTCGCGCCGGCGGAACCGCCGCTGTCACAGGCGGCGACTGCCGTGCTCGCGATGACGACCGCGACCACGGCGCGGAGAACACCGCGGCGCCGGTGGGCGGACGCCGTACGTGCGCCAGGTGCGCCAAGTGCGCCGGGTGACGGGGGAACAGCGGGTATGGCGGTCATGAACGTGCCCTTTGAGACGGCTGTCGGGACGGACGTGCGGCTTCGGACCAGCCGAGGACGGCATCGTGTGGAGCACCGATGCGCCGGCGCTCGTGAAGCGCGCAGCGGTGTTCGACGGGGCGTCTCCTGCCTCGACGCCCCGTCGGGTTCCGGACCGAATACTCAGCATGCTAGGCAGCGGGAAAGACGGGAAACTACGGCTTTCGCGCACCATTTGCCGCCCGCCGAAGGGCTCCGGTGCACAACACGAACTGTGGGACGTAAGCGGGTGCCGCCTTTGCGGCCCACACGATTTCGGTGTGCACGCAAGCGGGGAATCGGGCGCGGTGTACGTCGGGACCAGCGGCAGAGCACGTACCGCATTACCGTCGTTGTCCATGATCGTGTGGCTGAACGGCACCCATGGCGCAGGCAAGACGACGACGAGCGGGCTCGTGCAACCGCGGATCCCGGATTCCCGCGTGTTCGACGCCGAGAAGGTCGGCGAGACTCTCATGGACATCACGCCAGGGTTGCCCGAGACGGACAACTTCCAGCACTGGCCGCCGTGGCGCACGCTCGTGGTCGAGACCGCCCACCGCGTACTCGACTACACCGGCGGCATTCTGGTGATCCCCATGACCGTCCTCGTCGAGCAGTATTGGCGCGAGATCAGCGCGGGCCTGGCCCGACATGACATCCCGGTACGGCACTTCGTACTCCACGCCGACCAGGACACGCTGCGCGGGCGCATTCAGGGCGACACCGTCATGGGCCCGTCCGAGTTCCGCTTCAAGTACCTCGAACCGTACGCCGAAGCGGCCCGCACGTGGCTGCACGCCGAGGCCGAGGTCGTCGACACTACACACCTCACCCCCGCACAAGCTGCCGCACAGATTGCGGATGCCGTCAAGAGCTGACGTACGCGCGTCACGCGAAGTTGCCTGCTGCACACGCCCGTTCAGCAGCGACACGCTCCCTCACCGACCGCCACCGCCGGAGTCTCCGCGTAGTCTCCGCACATGCCGATCCGGTACGCCCTCCCCGCCGACGCGGACGTCATGGCCGAGATCACCTGTGCCGCGTTCAGCGCGTTCGACGACTTCGACGTCACCCGCGAACAATCGGCTGCCAACTGGCTCCGCAACCTCCTTGCCGAGGCGTCCGAACGGCCGCGGCCGCACCACACCAGAGTCGCCCAACTGCGGAGCCCTCGCGGGCGAGGCGCCGCCCGACGAGGTCGTCTACTCCTGGCCGCGAATCGCCGTGCTCCGCTGATCCGCCGAGCACGGCCGACCGCGGTAGGGCGAGCGTGCTCCACTCTCCGGGAGTTGTGATCCGGTTCCAGACCGCGGTGACGACCTCGCCTTGGAAGCCGACGAGGACGGCCCGGGGGCTCGATGTAGCCGACGAAGTAGGGCCAGTGGCCGGAGTGGCGACGGCGACGGCGTTGTCGACGTCGGCGCGGGGTCGCGTCAGCGCTGCCCTGCCTCCGCACGTGCGTAGAACGCGGCGAGTTCGGTCGGGTCTTTCGTGAAGACCTCGATCCTGCGCACCAGACCGCCTTCGACGTCGTGGGCCTCGACCATGGTCAGCGGGAACTCCTCGCCCGTGCCGTGGGCCGTGAGTGTTCCGGTGAGGCGTCCGACGACGCCGGCCGGCCCCTCGAACACGTCGGCATCGGTGATCGCGACGGCGGCGTAGCCGAGCATCGCACCGAGGACGGAGTGCACGAACGCCTCGCTGCCGTGGTGCACGCCGCCGTACGGCAGCTCGCGCGGCTCGTCGACGACCACGTCCTCGGCCAGCCGGGCCAGGACGCCCGGCACATCGCCGGCGGTCAGGGCGGCGTACAGCCCTCGTACGACGTCCGCGGGAGTTTCCGCGTGCGTCCCCGTCCCCCTCCCCGTCCCCCTCCCCGTCGCCGTCGCCGTCTCGTCTAGTTGGTCGTTGCTCATCTCGTCCGCCCTTTCGCTCGGTTGCCGGGTGTCTTCCGGGCACGTCCTCATGCAACGGGGCACAGTCGCGCCGAGGGAGCCCTTGCCGTGAGGGGTTCTGGCAGGGACCCCCACCGGCCGCACCGGCTGCCTACTCTTTGATCGTGGACACCAGCGCGGACAACCCGGCAGGCAATCGCGACGCGGTCAGCGCATTTCTCCGCTCCCGGCGCGACCGGATCACGCCTGAGCAGGCAGGTCTGCCGACATACGGCCGACGACGGGTGCCCGGGCTGCGCCGGGGCGAGGTCGCCACGCTCGCCGGGGTGAGCGTCGAGTACTACACCCGTCTCGAACGCGGTGACCTCAAAGGCGTCTCCGACTCCGTGCTGGGCGCCCTCGCGCGGGCCCTGCGCCTCGACGACACCGAGCGCATGTACCTGCAGGACCTCGCCCGCGCCGCCGGGCCGGCTCCCCGCGGCCGGTCCCGGCAGCCGGCCGCGCGGCCGACCGTACGCCCGAGCCTGGCACGCATCGTCGAGGGCATGCCGCAGTTGGCGGCAAGCGTGCTGGACAACCGCCTCGACGCGCTGGTCACCAACCCGCTCGGCCGGGCACTGTACGCGGAGATGTTCGACGACCCGGCCTGCGAGGCGAACGTCGCCCGATTCACCTTCCTGAGCCCGGCCGCCCGGCGCTTCTACGTCGACTGGGAGGACATGGCCCGCTTCACCCTGGGCGCGCTGCGCGTCGAGGCGGGACGGAACCCCTACGACCGCGAGCTTTCCAACCTGATCGGCGAACTGTCCACTCGCAGCGACGCCTTCCGCGTGATGTGGGGGTCCCAGGACGTACATGCGCTGCGTGCGCGGACGAAGCGCATCAACCATCCCCTCGTCGGGAACCTGGAGCTCGACCAGGAGACGGTGGTCCTGCCGGACGACAGCGGCCTGCGCATGATCGTCTACAGCGCGCCGCCCGGGACGGCCGCGGAGGACGCCCTGAAGCTGCTCGCGACCTGGACCGCCACGGCCGCAAGAGCCACGGACGCAGCCGCATCCGCAGACAGTGCCGCAGTCACCGGCGTCGGGCCTACCGAGCCGGCCCGGCGCGGCACGGCAGCCACCGGCAGCCCGTCCACCGGAAGCCCGTCCGCCCGCCGCCCCTGACCGTCGCCGCCCCGCCCACACCTCTCACATCCCCACGGTCGGCACATCCTGCGATCCGGCGTGTCCTTGTCGCCATTTGTCAATCTTTCGGGTGTTTTGATCGAAGCCGCAGCACTTCACCATGCGTCCGCACGAGGATCAGCGCACGGTGCCGACGGATGGGGAGGTACGCGGCGCGCGAAGCCAGGCTCTGCATCCCGCTCAGCCGCCCCGCGGGCCGCGGGCCGGGTGGGGCCGGCGAGGAGGCACCGCGAGCGGTTCGCGACTCGCCCTGGAGGAGGTGTCCTTCTGGTCGTTCCAGCTCACCGGCGGATCGACCTTCATCAACCTGGGTGCGGCCACCACCAACGCCCTCAACGGCGCGCTGCTGGCCCGGCGGCCGGACCACTACAAGACTTCACCGTCGTCGGCGTCCTGCTGATGGCCCTGCTGGGCGGCATCGGCGGAGGGGTGAGCCGCGACGTCATCGTCAACCGCGTCCCGGCCGCCTTCACCAACTCCTCGTACATCGCGCTGTGCCTGATCGCCGGGGTGATCGGGTACCTGATCGCGTACGACAAGGGCCCGCTCTTCCGCGAGGGCCTGTTCCAGTTCGTCACCTCGTTCGCGCTGCCCTGGTAAGCGATCGTCGGCGCGCAGACCGGCGTCGACGCCGACCTGCCGATCCTCGGCTGCCTCGCGCTCGCCGTCATCGGGCCCACCGCGCGGTGCGTACCTACACGAGGACGGCCGGCCCCTGCTGGGCCGCAAGCTCGCCTGCCTGTCACAGCGCGAGCTCCGGCTGCTCGGCCTGGACCCCGACCACCGCCCCGACCAGCCCCCGGACGACGACGGCCGCAACCGCGACTGACCGGCCGGCCGCACCCGCCGCACGCCGCTAACCCGCGTGCGGCGGGGCCTCCGGAGCCGCCGGCCGTCGGACGGGGGTGCCTACTGGTGGCGGAGTGCGGCGGCGAAGTGTTCGGCGGGGTCGACGAGGTGGCTGTGGTCGTCGTCGCCGAGGTCGACCTGGGCCCAGTTGATGGTGGCGGTGAAGGCGCCGTGCGGGGCCGTGTAGTCCTCGTACACGGGCATGCCGGTGTCGCGGCCGACGTCCAGGCCCTCGTCAAAAGAGAAGTAGAGCGGGTGGGTGCGCTCGACGCGTCCTTCGGCGAGTCGGGCGCCGTCGAGGTAGAGGGTGACCTTGCCCCCCTTGCCGATGCCCCCGCCGTCGTACGCGAACTCGGCGCGGACCTGGTGGGTTCCGGATGGCAGCGGGTCGGGCGCGGTGGTGGTGCTGCGGAGCAGGCCGCAGTAGTTGTAGTGGAAGGCGAGCCTGCCGTGGTCGGCCATCAGGACCCAGCCGCCGGTGCGGCCGCCCTGGCAGACGATGACGCCCTCGGCACCGCCGTCGGGGATGTCGATCTCGGCGGTGACGTCGAAGGACTTGTTCTTGATGTTCAGGGCGACGTTCTCACCGATCCGGGTCATGCCCGGGTAGAGGCGCAGTGTGGTGCCCTGGAAGAGGGTCGGGCGTCCGGCGATGTCGGGGTTCATGCGCTCGGCCGCCCGGTCGTCCATCGGCAGGACGTTGTGCCGGACCGCCTCGATGAGGAAGAGTTGCTGGAGTGCGGCGAGTTTGTCCGGGTGCTCGGCGGCCACGTCGTGGGCCTGGGTCCAGTCCTTGGTGGTGTCGTACAGCTCCCACTTGTCCGAGTCGAAGTCGGTGCCGTGGGCGAACAGGTCCCAGGGCACGCGGTGTTTGGTGACCGCCGTCCAGCCCTTGTGGTAGATGCCGCGGTTGCCGGCGAGTTCGAAGTACTGCGTGTGCCGCACCTCGGGCGCGTCCTGGTCGGTCAGGCTGGCCGCGAACGACTTCCCCTGCATGGGGACTTGGGTGACGCCGTTGACGGTGTGCGGTTCGGCGATGCCGGCCAGGTCCAGGATGGTCGGGGCGAAGTCGATGACGTGGTGCCACTGGTGGCGTACCTGGCCGCCGTCCGGGACGCGGGCCGGCCAGTGCACGATGGTGCCGTTGCGGGTGCCGCCGTAGTGCGAGGCGACCTGTTTGGTCCACTGGTACGGAGTGCACATCGCGTGGGCCCACCCGACCGCGTAGTGGTTGTAGGCGTGCGGGCCGCCGACCTCGTCGAGGTGCTCGCTCCAGAACTCGGGCGTCTCGAACTCCGCGCCGCCGTTGGCGGCGTTGGTGACCATGTACGCGCCGTGCATGCCGCCTTCGGCGGAGGCACCGTTGTCGCCGATGATGTACATCACCAACGTGTCGTCCAGGACGCCGAGTTCGTCAAGTGCGTCGATGACGCGGCCGGTGTGGTGGTCGGCGTATTCGAGGTACGCGGCGTACACCTCCATCTGCCGGGCCAGGATCGGCTTCCAGGACGGGTCGAGGTCGTCCCATGCGGGGATCTCGGCCGGGCGCGGGGTCAGGGTTGCGTCGGCGGCGACCACGCCCAGTTCCTTCTGCCGGGCGAACGTCGCCTCGCGCAGCGCGTCCCAGCCCTGGTCGAACTTGCCGCGGTACTTGGGGATCCAGTCCTCGGGGACGTGGTGCGGGGTGTGCGTGGCGCCGGGCGCGAAGTAGACGAAGAAGGGCTTGTCGGGAGTGAGCGACTTCTGCTGGCGGACGTACGCGATGGCCTTGTCGGCCAGGTCCGGCATCAGGTGGTAGTCGGGGTCGTCCGGCGGCTCGATCGCGGTCGTCCCGTCGATCAACGCGGGCGACCACTGGTTCGTCTCGCCGCCCACGAAGCCGTAGAACTTCTCGAAGCCGCTGTTGACGGGCCACCGGTCGAACGGCCCGGTGGGGCCGGACTCCCAGGTGGGCACCTCGTGGCACTTGCCGAACTGCGCGGTGTTGTAGCCGTTTTGGCGCAGGATTTCGGCGAGCGGGGTCGCCGAGTTCGGGCGGGCCGAGGTGTAGCCGGGGGCGGCGGTGGCCGTCTCGGTGATGTGCCCCATCGCGACCGAGTGGTGGTTGCGGCCGGACAGCAGCGCGGCACGGGTCGGCGCGCAGAGCGAGGTGGTGTGGAACCGCGAGTACTTGAGGCCGCCGTCCGCGAGCCGGGCCGCGGTCGGGGTGTGGACCGGGCCGCCGAACGCGCTGGAGGCCCCGAAGCCGACGTCGTCCAACAGGATCAGCAGGACGTTGGGGGCCTGCTTCGGCGGGCGCTTCACCGGGATCGGCGGCAGCGGCTCGTCCAGGTCGCGGACGTCCACGGCCAGCGGTCCCTGATAAGGCCGGTCCGGCACCGGAAGACTCGTCAAACGTTCGTCCGCCATGGCTCGCCGTCCTTCTGTACGGACCCCGCAAGGTCGTCGTGAATGCGCTCGCTTCAGGGGGACATTAGCCATAAGTCAGACAAATATTTAGGAAGCGGGCTCGGCGTGGCACTCCCGCCTCGCCTCGGCGGACTGGGAATCATGGCCGACATGACGCCGAGCACCGCGGACGCCGACACGCCGATAGCCGTCCCCGTTGCCCCACCCGCACCTGGCCCGCGGGCGGTTCCCAAGGGCATGGCCTGGATCCCCGGCGGCACCTTCGCGATGGGCAGCGACGCCTTCTACCCCGAGGAACGCCCGGTCCACCCGGTGACCGTGGACGGTTTCCTCGCCGACGTGCATCCGGTGACCGTCGCCGCGTTCCGCCGCTTCGTGAAGGCCACGGGCTACGTCACCGTCGCCGAGCGACCGCTCGACCCCGCGCTCTACCCGGACGCCGACCCGGCGCTGCTGGTGCCCGGCTCCCTGGTGTTCCGCAAGACCACCGGCCCGGTCCCGCTGGACGACTACCGCCGCTGGTGGCACTACGTCCCGGGCGCGAACTGGCGCCACCCCGAAGGCCCGGGGTCCACCCTCGACGGCCGCGACCGGCACCCCGTGACACAGGTCGCCTACGCGGACGCGCTCGCGTACGCGCACTGGGCCGACAAGGACCTGCCCACCGAGGCCGAGTGGGAGTACGCCGCCCGCGGCGGCCTCGACGGCGCCGTCTACAGCTGGGGCGACGACTTCCTCCCGGGCAGCCGCCGCATGGCCAACACCTGGCACGGCGACTTCCCCTGGCGCGTTGACACCCCCACCGGACGTCCGGGCACCACCCCCGTCGGCCGCTACCCCTCCAACGGGTTCGGCCTGTACGACATGGCCGGCAATGTGTGGGAGTGGACCAGTGACCACCACACCGTCCGCCACCCGGACGCCGCCGCCGGCTCCTGCTGCATCCCGCGCAACCCGCGCGTCGAACACCGTCAGGACAGCGCCGCCGCCGGGTTCGCCCGCCGCACGATCAAGGGCGGCTCCCACCTCTGTGCTCCCGAGTACTGCCTGCGCTACCGGCCCGCCGCGCGCCAGGGCGAGACCGAGGACACCGCCACCGGCCACCTCGGCTTCCGCTGCGTCCGACGCCGGTAGCCCGCCGCCCCGCGGCGCTGCCCGGGCATGAACGAAGGCCCTGGGACCGGCGGTTCCGCGGCGGGCCGCGGTGGTAGGACTGAGAGATGCAGGAGAACACGGCGCGGTCGGCCATCGACATGTTCATCGCCGCCCTCAACACCTCGTCCGACAACCACGCCGTCGAGCTGCTCTCACGGGCGCTGACCTCCGACGTCGTCTTCTGGGGTCCGTTGGGCCGCAGCGACGGCGTCGACGCGCTGGAGCGGTTCGTCCTGGACATGCGGCGGCATCCGGCCGGACCGGGGACCATGCTGCGGTGCTCGGAGGTCGACGCACCCGGCGAATGGGCCCGCTACCAATGGCTTTACCGCATGCCCGGGGACGGCACACAGCTCACGGGCACCGACGTCGTGCACCTGCGCCGCGACCGGATCGACCAGATGATCGTCTTCGCCGGAGCGTAGCCGCCGACACGTGTCGGCGGTCGCCGGCTCATGTCGGTCACCTCCGGCCCGCCCCGGTCGTCAGCAGCCTGTCACTCTGCTCCTCGCGCTAGTGGACCACCTGGACGGCGCGCGAGTGTGTGTGCGCCGATGCCGAGCAGTGCGGCGGCGAGCAGCAGGCCGAGGCGACGGGTGTCGGCCGCCGGGTCCCATCCGAGATGGCCCACCTCGGGTACGACAAAGCCGCTGTACAGCAGCCAGCACACCACCGCGACGCCGACGGCGGCAACAGCACGTGCGGGAGCGCGGTACGTCACCACGGAGGCGAACACGCACAATGCCAGGAACGCCCAAGCCGTGTGCCGCGCCGCACCCGAGACGTCCATGGCCGCCACCACCAGGACACCGCCGAAGAACGCCACGGCGATCACCGCGCCGGTGGACGCTGGCGTACGCACCACACGGGTTGCCCGCACGACCCCGACCGCCGTTCGGCTGTCGCGGCGACGGTCCCGCCGACGGCACAACGCCCGGTACGCCGGGCGCTCCACCACGACTGTCAGCACCCACCCGACCACGATGCCGGTGGCGATGAAGCCGAGGACCTGCACCACCGGCCCGGCCCCGGCCTCGTACAGGTAGCGCATCGTGAGGATGCCGAGTGAGAAGTGCGCCAGGTACGCGCCGTAGCTGATACCCGCCAGCCAACGTACGGCCCGCTGCCCGGACTTCGGCAGCACCCTGTCCCAGTCGGGGCCCCAGGCCGCCACATGGACGCCCATGACGGCGAGCAGGATGAGCACCGTCATGACAACACCGCGCAGTTGCAGCCACTGCTCGAACAGGCCCGCCGCGGTGAGGGCGGCGCCGTGCACGCGGCCGATGCGCCCCGTCGCGACCAGGAACACCGCGACGCCGACGACGAACAAGTGGGCACGGTGCCACCCGAGTCCGTCGTGCACCATGCGGAACGGCTCCCACGCGGTGTACGTGCGGATCGGCCACAACGCGAGCTCCGCCGCGAGCACGGACCACAACCACACCGCGGCACGCGGCCCACGGCGCCACGACCGCACCCGGACCACCACCAACACGGCGGTGAACGCCGCCAGTTGCACGGGCAGCGTCCAATAGGACAGGTCCACGAACGGATAGGTCTGCGGCTTCCACTGCCACAACATCAGCAGGTTCGCACCGATGTCCGACCACGTCGGGGCCCACCACCCGTCCCGGGCAAGGGTCCGCTGAAGGTAGCCGGTCACCAGCACCGCGGCCCAGAACGCGGGCAGGAGCCGGAACAGCCGTCCCAGCCACCACCGCCACGCGTCCTGCCGCGCCACCGCGACCGCGGCGAAGTAGCCGGACACCACCAGCAGCGTGCTCGCCCCGACCGGCCACCCCCACGTGAACGGCCGCTCACCCAACTCGGGGTGCCATGCCACCGCCAGCGACGTCCCGTGGAAGAGCATCACCAACAACACCGCGGCCACCCGGACGACGTCCCAGCTCAGCCGACGGCCGGACGACCGCGCCGCGGGCCTGCGCGGACCGTGCGTACGCCCGGCGGAGGTGTCGCGGTCAGGCACGTGGTCGACGGACACATGGCGGGCAGGCAAGTGGTCAGCGGGCATGGCGTACGCAATCTCCGATCGGTTTCGGCGAACCCTTCGCCGGCTCCGCGCTCGACGCGGGCATGCCGGGACTCGGCACCCTGCCCTAGGGAGTGTCTTCAAATTCGCGTCGGATAGCCCGCGGGCCGTGGTGCGTGCGCTCGCAAGGCGCGGGCCGCAGCTCGGCCTGGGTTTGGCCG
>NZ_JBEZFP010000017.1:0-91540 GCF_040649515.1 Streptodolium elevatio | reverse complement strand
GGGGTTCAAGTCCCCCCTCGGACACCGGCAAAAGCCCTGGTCACAGGGCTTTTTTGCATTTCGGGCAGCAACACCGAGTGCAACACTGATCAGGTTCAGAGGGCCGCGAACTTTGCGGCTGCCTCGGCCTGTATTCCGGGCAATGCGTGTGCCCCAACCGCTGCTGTAGGACGTTCACCGGGCCCCGGCTTGAGAGCGGACGTCGCTCACGTGTGCCCGCGCGATTCGAGATCCGCGTATCGAAGGGGCGGAATCCGCGGTGCTGCGGTGACTGCTCGCGCTACTGACTTGGCGAGGCGGTACGGCACTTCCACCGGGCCATGTACTCCGTCGTGAACAGCCAGCCATCGGCCGGCGTCCAGTACATGTCGGACCCCAGGGCGGTACGCGGGATCTCCCCGACGACAAACCCCTCACTGCCTCCCCGGCTCCGACGGGCGATCGTGTACGTCCGGCCGATACTCGTCGGCAACGGCTGCCGCCAAGCCCCCCGTTTCCTAACCGAACTGGCCGGGCGCGCCCGTGGTCACGAATCCGTCGGCGACGTCTGGCGATCCTCCCAGTCAATGCCCGACATGTCGAAGACCGACAGCGACCCGATTGAGACCTTGGTGGCCGCGGAGGTCGCGGCGGTCATTGACGCCCCTGGCGGACCCTCGTGTGGTGTTGCGTGTGGACGTATCGCTTGCGGTGAAATCCGCGACAAGGCGCAGCCGCGGCGGCCGCCCCCATGGGGGCGGACAGCTGGGTGGGCGCCTTGCCCGCCACGGGGGGTGTCGGGTGCCGTGGCGGGCAGGCCTGGGGTCGGGGCGGGGCGGGGGTCAGGCGATGTTGAAGGCTTGTTGGAGACGGGGGATGTAGTCGGCGAGGTCCTGCTTCCAGCAGAGGTAGTTGTGGCCGCCGCGGCAGTCGGCCCAGGGGGTGCCGGTGCCGTCGCCGTAGTTGACGAAGTAGGAGGGCACGCCGGCGGCGTCCAGGGCTGCCTTGAAGTGGTTGGCGGCGCCGGGCAGCCACCATTCGAGGGCGAGGCCGTAGGGGTCGTTGACGGGGACGGGCGGGACCGCGCCGCCGCCGCCGTTGCCGACGTAGATGGAGACGCCGATGCCGCGCAGGGCGGCGGCGTGCGTGGCCGGGCTGGCGTCGTTCCACAGGACGTCGGAGTAGGGGTAGTTGACGGAGAACGGGTACGGGGTGCCGAACAAGTCGTCGCTGCCGACCTGGGGGCTGTAGGTGGTCAGCGAGGCGACGACGGCCAGGCGCAGGTCGGCGGACATGCGGGACAGGTCCAGGTCGCCGGAGAACGAGGCGACCTGGGAGAACAGTTCGGGGTGGCGCTCGGCGTAGCGGACGGCGCCGAAGCCGCCCATGGAGATGCCGGCGACGGCCCGGTGCTGCTTGTCGGGGGCGGTACGCAGGTTCGCGTCGATGAACGGAATCACCTGGTTGATATGGAAGTTCTCCCACCGCTGGGGGCCGGCGGCGCTGTTCTGGTTGAGCCAGTTGGCGTACCAGCCCCGCGGGCCGCCGTCCGGCATCACGAAGATCATCCCGGCCGAGCTGCCGATCGTCGGGTAGGCGGAGAAGTACGTGGCGGGGTCGGATGTTGGGCTGGAGCCGTTGAGCAGGTAGAGCACGGGATAGCGCTTGCCGGGGTTGGTGTAGTAGTCGGACGGCAGCACGATCCTGATGTGGTGCCCGCCGTCGTTCAGCGCCGTCCCGGCGACCTCGGGGGTCGACACGGTGATCACGAAGTCGTGTGCGGTGTTGGGCACTTCCGGCCTGGGCGCGGTCGGCAGCTGGGTCAGCCCGTACGCGTCGGCAAGAACCGGCGGAGAGGTGGGCGGGTCTTCGGCCCGCGCGGCGGACGGGCCGACGAGCGCGGTCGCAAAAGCGGCGACCGCCGTGGCGACCGCCGCGGCGGACATGGTGAGGCTGCGTTTCACTGGTGGTCCCCCGAAGTCTGCGGCCCGCGTTCGTACGGGCCTGTGGGCACGGCACGGTCCATGGCTGGTGCACCGAACTTGCCAAGGGCGTCGGCGACTGCCCCGTCGTTTATGACCGACCGGTCGGGCATAGATTTGATCGCGCAGCCTGAGATGTCAAGCAAAGGGCAGGAAGGGCACGGGTCTTCGCCCGACTGATGGTGGCCGGATTCCGCTCACAGCCGTGTGTGTGTGGGGGGGACGGCGTCCGCTCGGTCCCCGCCGGGACTTGGCGTCCCGGTCGTGCCCCGCCACGGCAAGTCTCCTGTGGGACACGCTCATCGGAAGACGCGGGCGCAGCCCGGATCGTCCGGCAGGTACGCGCACCATCGGCCGATTGGCCGACGCGCGGATGGCACTTGCGTCCGGGCACAAGGCATGGCTGCCGCCCACCCTTGTCGGCCAGGACAAGATTGCGGCCCGTTGGAAGCAACGCGGAGTGGATCCGGCAACGCGCGCACGCTGTCGCTTCGCCGGGCGGACACGGTGGTCGCGCCCGGGGCGATGCGTCGGCTGCCGGCAATTTCCGTACGCCGAAGTACTCGGCCTGCGCCTCACGATTGCAAACGCGACCAGGACAGGGTCGGCACGCGCGTCCAGGGCTGCCCGGTGGTGGGAGCGCTTGCGGTCAACAGTCCGCGGTTGTTCCGCGCATGGCTGTGACGCGCAGGTCGTTCTCGGGCCCGACCTGGGCGGGTGGCCGAAGTCCTCGAACGTGCTCGACGACCGGTCGGCTCATGGGGTCAAAGCTTGTGGAGTCCTGTGTAGGGGTTGAGGATCCGGACTTTGTACGAGCCGAAGTCGACGAGCATCGCCGTCTCGTCCTCGACACCGATGACCTTGCCCAGGCCGTAACGGTCGTGTGAGACCCGTTCCCCTGGATCGAAGTGTTTGGCCACCGGCGCGGCCGGGACCGTGAAGGGGCTTGTGGACAGCTGGCGCCGGGGCGCGGGTCGTTTCATCATGTAGGGCCAGTATGCGCTGTCAGGGGTCCCGACTCCAGATCAGACCTTGATGGGTGGCGAAGAGCCACGGGCCGTCGCCCTGGGTCACAAGCGGGCCGAGGCCCGGGGTGCGCGGCGCCGCCGGGCGGGCGGCTGCGGGGCCCGCGGGGGCGGCGGGGGGCCCGGGTCGGGCAGCGGCTGGAACGGCAGGTCGCCGCGGTAGCCGACGGCCAGGCAGAGCTGGCGGGCGGCCAGGCGCCTGGCGTCCGCGAGATCCAGGGCGGGGGCACCGGTGAGGAGCCGGATCGTCAGGCCGTCGAGCAGGGCCATGGCGACGGTGGCGACCTCGTCGGGGTCGCAGTCGCGGAAGTCGCCGGTCTCCAGGCCGTCTTCGACGACGGCGGCAAAGGGACGCAGGACCCGGTTGCGGAACTCCCCGAGAGTGGCGGCGAGTTCCGCCGATCCGGCGGACCGGGACTCCAGCTCGGTCCACAGCCGGCACTCGAGCACGTCGTCGTGCGTGAGCGGGAGCCCGAAGTCGACCAGGTCGGCCAGGCGTTCGGCCGGGGTGTCGCGGTGCGCGTGCCGGGTACGGCGTGCCAACCGCGCCTCGGCGCGCGCCAGCGAGTGTGTCAGCGCGTCGGTGAGCAGCTTCTCGCGATCGGCGAAGTGGTAGTGCACCAGCGGACTGGACACGCCCGCCCGGGCCGCGATGTCGGCGATGCGCACCCCGTCGAAGCCGTCCCGGGCGATCAGCTCCAGGGCCGCCTGCAAAATGCCCTCGCGCGCCCCGCCCGAGGTTCCCGCGGTTGCTTCCTCCGCCTGCGCCGACTGCTTTTTCACGGCATCGATCCTGTCACAGCCCTTGCTCTCGCCCCGATCCTGACTTTAATGTCAGGCCACCTCCTCCTGACTTTAACATCAGGAGATCGCGCAAGGAGAGCACCATGAGTCGCTACGGAGCGATGTTCGGCCCCGACATCACCTTCCTCGGGGTGGACCCCTGCACGCTGGACGAGCCCGCCACCTACGCGGACGCCGACGTCGTGATCGTCGGGGCGCCGTTCGACGGCGGTGTCAGCCACCGCCCCGGCACCCGCTTCGGCCCGTCCGCGATGCGGTCCACGGACTACAACACGCACGACGGGTCCCGCCCGTCCCTCCCGCTGCGCGTCGACGCCTTGCGGGACCTGCGCGTCCTGGACGCCGGGGACGTCGAGATGTTCGCGGGCGACATCGAGGGCAGTATCAAGGCGATCGAGGACGCCGTCGCGACCGTCGCCGCGTCCGGCGCGGTGCCGCTCGTCCTCGGCGGCGACCACACCGTCGCCCTCCCCGACATCACAGGGGTCGCCCGCCACCACGGATTCGGCCGTGTCTCCGTCATCCACTTCGACGCACACGCCGACACCGCGCACATCGAGTTCGGGCACCTGCACGGGCACGGGCAGCCGATGCGCCGCCTCCTGGAGTCGGGGGCGGTACGCGGCGACCGGTTCCTCCAGATGGGCCTGCGCGGCTACTGGCCCGACGCCGAGACGCTGGACTGGATGGCCGACCAGGACATGCGCTCGTACGAGATGAGCGAGATCGTCGCCCGCGGCCTCGACACGTGCGTGGACGAGGCCATGGGCATCGCCCTGGACGACTGCGACGGCGTCTTCCTCTCCGTCGACGTCGACGTCGTCGACCCGGGCATGGCACCCGGCACCGGCACGCCCGAGCCCGGCGGCCTGACCTCCCGGCAACTCCTCGACACCGTACGGCGACTCGCGTTCACACTGCCGATCGTCGGCATGGACGTCGTCGAGGTCTCACCGCCGTACGACCACGCCGACATCACCGCCTTCCTGGGCAACCGCATCGTCCTCGAAGCCCTGTCCGGCATGGCCGCCCGCCGTCGCGGGGACGCCTGGCAGCCCGCCCGGCCGCTGCTGGACGGACGCGGCGGCAAGGCGTCCGCGGCCCGCTGATCCCGGCAGCTGACGAGAGCGCGGGGCACCGCACGACAGGTACGCCCCCGCCCCCACCGACCAGGCGGGTGCCCGCAGCCCCGGGCACCCGCCGCCCCAGTCCCTGGCCCGACTCGACCTGCCCGACTCGACCTGCCCGACTCGACCTGCCCAACCCCACCTGCCCGTCTTCCCCTGACCATCGCCCCCGGACCAGTGCCCCAGCCCCGGCCCCAGCCCGGTTCCTGCCCCGCTCCCCGCCCGAATCCCCGCCCAAATCCCCGCCAGGAGGCCCCGTGTCCACCGCTGAATCCGCCGAACCGGCGGGAGCCGCCGACGCGTTCGGGCCCGACGGCACGGTCACCGCCACGGCGCCCGCAACTCCCCCCTCGCACATCGAGACCCACGGCATCGACTTCATCCCGCTCGACGAGCGCCACGGCCGGCCCCGCGAGCTCTTCTTCGTGTGGGCCGGCGCGAACATCAACTACCTGCCCATCGTGCTCGGCGGCTCCCTCGTCCTCCTCGGCCTCGACACCTGGCAGGGCCTGCTGGTGGTCCTCCTCGGCAACCTGTTCTGGGCGTTCAACGGCCTCCTCGCGGTCAGCGGCCCGGTCTCCGGGACCCCGTGCAGTGTGCTCGCCCGTGCCACCTACGGCGTCCGGGGCAACCGCGTCGCGGTCGTCCTCACGAACTGGTCGGTGTGCGTGGCGTACGCCGCGATCAACCTCGCCATGGGGTCCCTGGCCGCCTTCGCCCTGCTCGACCACCTCGGCATGACCGTGACCACCGCGACCGAGGCCGTCGTCGTCGCCGTCCTCGCGGCCGGCACGCTCGTGGTCGGCGTCTACGGGCACGCCCTGATCCTGCGCCTCAGCCCGGTGTTCACCCTGGTCCTGGCGGTCGTCCTCACCGCACTCACCGCCTTCGTCGTCGTGCACGCCGACCCCGGCCGACGGCCCGACGGCGCCCCGCAGGGCGCGGACCTGCTCGCCGCCGCGCTGCTCGGGTTCGCGGTCGTCGCCTCCGGGCCGCTGTCCTGGGGCACCGGCGCCGACTACGCCCGCTACCTGCCTGCCGACGCCTCCCGCCGTGCGGTGGCCGGCTGGACCGCGCTCGGCGGGTTCCTCCCCTCGGTCGTCCTGGGTGCGGTCGGCGTCCTGGCCGGCACCGCCGTCGACATGACCGATCCGCAGGTCTCCTTGCGGGAGATCGTGCCCGGGTGGTTCTACCCGCTGTTCCTCCTGGCCGTCGTGGTCGGCTCGGTCGCCAACAACATCCTCACCACCTACAGCTCCGCGCTCGCGCTGCAGGCGATCGGGGTACGCGTCGGCCAGTGGACCGCCGTCCTCCTCGACGGCGCGATCGCCACGGCGGTGGCCGCGTACGCGCTGTTCGTCACCGACTTCCTCGACGCACTGAACAACATCCTCGAACTCACCGTGGTGGTCCTCGGCCCCGGCCTGGCCATCAGCGCGGCCGACCTCGTCCTGCGCCGCAACCACTACCCGGGCCCGGGCCTCCACGACGAGTCACCCACCGGCGCGTACTGGTACCACGGTGGCGTCAACACCGCTGGGCTGGCCGCGCAACTCCTGGGCAGCACCGTGGCGTTGCTGTGCCTGAACTCCACCATGTACGTCGGCCCCGTAGCCGACGCACTCGGCGGTGCCGACACCTCGGCGATTCTCGGGCCGGTCGTCGGCGCCGGCGTCTACGCCGCGCTCTTCACGACCGTCTACCGCCGTCAACTCGCCGAGGCCCGCATCGCCGCAGGCCGCCGGCCCCGGCACCGGACGCCCGCCCCTGAGCGCACCGGATGACCGTCCACGCGCGGTCCTCGCCGGGTCAGTTCTCCGGGATGTACGCGGTGCACGTGCTGAACGCGCTGTTCAGGACGCAGTCGAACAGCTGGTTCCACTTGCTGTCGTCGTCGGCGGCAGCCTTGGACAGCGTGTCGGCACACGAGTCATCGCTCAGGCCCCAGAGGGCACCCTCGGGCCAACCGGCCTCGCTGGTCCGGCTCTGGATGGCGTCGATGCAAGCCTGCGGCGGGTCATAACTCCTGACCGCCGCCAGGAACTCGTTGTACTTGGAGTCCTCCGGCGAGCCGGACGAGCCCGGTACGGCGGCCTGCTGCTGCAGCGTCTGCTGCGCGGCCGACCTCGCCTCCGGCGACGCGTTCGGGTTCTGGAGGACCACCACCGCGTCCGCGACCTCGTCGGCCTTCTCCTTCAGGACGTCCTCGACCTTCGCCTTGTCCTCCGGCTTTTCCGGAGCCGTCTCCGGCTTCTGGACGGCCACCAGGCCGCCGGCGATCTCGTCGGCGGTCTTGAGCAGGTCGGCCTTGTTCGCCGCCGGGGTCATCGGGTCCAGGGCCACCGCCGAGTAGAAGGCGAGGTTCTGCGCGATCGCCTGGTTCTTCTCCCGGTCGGCCGCCGACAGGTTCGGGTCCTGACTGCGCCGCACCGCTTCGTTGATGCCCTGGGCGAGCTTGGTGTAGAGCGCCTTGTCGGCCGCCGAAGTCGTGGGCGCCGAGGCCTCCTTCAGGACCACGTTGACGTTGTCCACGATGACCTTGTAGACGTCCTTGTTCTGCTGCGTCGCGGCCGGATCGTTGATGACCTTCAACGCCGTGGCCAGCCCGTCCCGGAGCTGCTTCTTCACGTCCTCGGACACGTTGAGGGCGGCGATCCGGGCCTCGACCTCCTGGGGCGTCACGCCCGCCTGGAACTGCTGCAACTGCTTCGGGATCTGCGGAGCCTGCGATTCGCCCTGCGAGGGACTGCCGGACTCCCCCTCCGAGGGCGTGCCGGGCTCGTTGTCCGAGGGAGTGCCTCCGTCCGGCGCGTCCGGCTGCTCGGACTCCGGCTCGGGTGCGTCGGGTGACTGCGGGTCCGGCGGATCGGGTGCCGGGGGTTCCGGCGACGGCGGGTCGGGTGGTGCCGGTGTGTCGGCGACGGGCGCGTTCGGGGCCCGGGAATCGGCGTCCGGCGCGGCGGCGGCCGCGGTGGGGAACGCGACTGCGGCGGCCAGGCAGGAGACGCCGACTATCCGGGAGAGCTGTCGCCGGGCGGTTTTGGACATGGTGAATCCAGGTGCGTTCGGGGATTGCTGCTGGGCCGGTGCCGCCCTCGGCCCTGGAACCGGGCCAAAGTCACCGGATGCGAAAGTTCAACCGTCCCCCCGATTGACAAGATCCACTCTTCGCCTCCTGATGGCCGGCCGCAAGTCAGCCGTGGTGACCGGCACGAGGTTGTCCTATGCTCCGCCGTCGAACGCGCCGCTCAGTGCCGCGATGTACGTCGCGTTCGCGGCGCGGTCGGCGAGCGGGATGTCGATGGGCCTGCGCGAGACCAGCATCCGGTAGTAGATCGGCGCGGCGAGGGCCGCGATGAGCTCGACGCCGTCCGTGGTTGACGGCAATTCGCCCCGCCCGACGGCGTGTTCGACGATGACGGCGGCACGCCGGTTGCGGTCCGCGAAGAACGCGTGCAGAGCGTCGGACGCGCGCGGGTTCTTGGTGGCCGCCGCGACGACGGTCTCGATGAGCGCGCGGATCGTGGCGTTCTCCACGTACAGCGTGACGATGGACCGCGCGAAGTCGCGGAGGTCGTCGGCCAGCGAACCGGCGTCGGGAAAAGGGAGTTCGGTCGTCCCCAGGCGGGTCAGCAGGTCGACGACCAGCCCTTCGACGGTACGCCAGCGCCGGTACACGGTGGTCACGTGCACGCCCGCGCGCCGCGCGACGTTCTCCATGGTCAGCCCCGCGTAGCCGGTCTCGCCCAGTTCGGCGAACACGGCGTCGAGCACCGCCTCGCGGTTGCGCGCGGTGCGCCCGCCGGGGCGCTGCGCCCCGGGATTGTTCGCCGACTCGCTCACGCGGCCTCCGACCGTTCGCGGGTTCGCGGGTTCGCAGGTCAACCCGGGGGACTATTAATGCAAGAATTCTAGCGTTAGTCTGGGGATCGCGGTCGATCACACGCCGTTTCGCACGGCGACCGACCGGCCGCGGCACTCGGGGCCCTCGCCCAAACTCTCCTCGGAGATCCCCGTGGAACTGCCCAGTACTTGTACCGCCGCAGTCACCGCCGACGAGGCGGACGCCCGCGGCGCGCCCGTACCGCGAGCACCGGCGGCGCCCGCCCCTCCCGGGCAGGTCGTCGCCGAGCTGCGGGTGCCTGCCGACGGCAGCCGGGCGCACGCCGTCCGCCGCTTCGTCCGCGAACAACTCCTGCACCACACCAGTGCGCCCGACCACACGGCCGACGACGCCGTGCTGCTGGCGAACGAGCTGTTCACGAACGCCGTACGCCACACGCCGGCCGGACACATCGCGGTCCGCCTCGTGCACGACCCCCGGCACCGGACGTTCGCCGTGCTCGTCGACGACCCCGACCCCCGGCCTCCGGCCCCGGCAATCCGGTGCGCCGGGAACGACGCGGACGCCGGCGAATCGGGACGCGGACTCGCCCTCGTCGCCGGATTCGCCCTCGACTGGGGATGGCACCCGAGCGGAACCGGGAAGTCCGTGTGGTTCGCGATGTGCACCGGCCCAGAGCCCGGCCAACCCCCACCCCACCAACGGAAGGACAGCCATGAGTGAAGAGGTCGAATTCGACGCCGACGGCACCACCCTGCGCGGCACCCTCCACCTGCCCGAGGGCACCGGCCCGTTTCCCGCGGTCGTCCTCACCCACGGCTTCGGCGCGGTCAAGGAGCAGTACACCGACGTGATCGCCGATTCCCTCGCCGCCGAGGGGTTCGCCGCGCTCCTCTACGACCACCCCAACTTCGGTGCCAGCGACGGCCTGCCACGGCAGGAGGTCGACCCCTGGGCGCAGATCGACGGCTACCGGCACGCCGTCACGTACCTGCACACCCGTGCCGACGTGGCCCACGACCGCATCGGCGTCTTCGGCACCAGCTACTCCGGCGGACACGTGCTCGTCGTCGGCGCGATCGACCGGCGCGTCAAGGCGGTGTACGCCCAGGTCCCGGTGATCAGCGGCGGCACCAGCCTCTCCCGCTTCATCAGTTCGGAGGCCCTGCAGGGCGTGCGCGAGATGTTCGCCCAGGACCGGCTGGGCCGGTTCCGCGGTGCCGAACCGGGGCTGATCCCCCTGATCACCGAGGATCCCGGGGCAATGGCGGCGCTGGCCGACCGGGAGACGTACGCCTGGTACCAGACCATCGAGCCGGAGCGCCTGGCCACCTGGCGCAACGAGGTCACCGTGCGGTCCGTCGAACTCCTCTCCGGGTACGAGCCGGCCGACTACATCGCCCGCATCTCGCCCACGCCGCTGCTCATGGTCGTCGCCCAGCACGACATCCTCACCCACAGCGATCTCGCGTTCGCCGCGTACGAACGCGCGCTGCACCCCAAGCGGCTCGTCACCCTCCCAGGCGGCCATTTCGTCGTCTACAACAAGGAGTTCGCGAACACGCAGGCCCTGGCGGCGCAGTTCTTCCGCGAGCACCTGGGCGGCTGACACACGTCGCCGGTACGCGCCGCCGAGCCCCGCGGCGTGGTGGCCGCGGCCGGCCCATGCCGTGCTGTCCTGTCCTGTCCTGTCCCGTTCCGGCTCAGACGGCCAGGCCGGACTCGTAGGCGAAGATCACCAGTTGCGCCCGGTCCCGGGAGTTCGTCTTGGCCAGCAGATTGGTCAGGTGGGTCTTGACCGTGCTGGTGGCCAGGACGAGGTCGGCGGCCGTCTCCGCGTTGGACATGCCTTTCGCGACCCGGGCAAGGACGTCGCGTTCGCGTTCGGTGAGGGTGGCCAGGCGCAGGCGGGACGGATGGGGCTCGGGCGCGTCGGCGGGTGTCGGCGGTGTGGCGGTGAAGCGGTCGATGAGGCGGCGGGTGGCCGCCGGCGTGAGAAGGGCGTCGCCGGCCGCCACCACACGGATCGCGGTCAGGATGTCCTCGGGCGGGGAGTCCTTCACCAGGAAACCGCTGGCCCCCGCCCGCAGCCCGGAGAAGACGTACTCGTCCAGGTCGAACGAGGTCAGGATGACGACGCGGGCGGCCGACGCGCGGGTGATCTCGCGGGTGGCGTCTATGCCGTTCATGCCGGGCATGCGGATGTCCATCAGCACGACGTCGGGGCGGAGTTCGAGCGCCAGGTCCACAGCCTGGGCGCCGTCCTGGGCGGCGCCGACGACCCGCATACCCGGTTCGGTGTTCAGCAGGGCGGCGAGGGAGACCCGGAGAAGGGCCTGGTCGTCGGCGAGCATGACGCGGATCTCGGGCCGCGCGGGTACCTCGGGCGGGGCAGGCATCCGGGACTGCACAGGGACCTCGGGGACCTCGGGGACCTCGGGGACCTCGGGAAACGCAGGTGGGGTCACGGGCAGGCCTCGTCGGGGTTGGGGGTGTACGGGAGCCAGGCTTCGACCTGCCAGCCATCCCGGGGCGCGGGCCCGGCCGTGACGCTGCCTCCGTAGAGGCGGACTCGTTCGCGCATGCCGTGGATGCCCTGTCCGTCGCCGCTCGCGGCGACGGGGCCGGGGTTGGTGACCCGCATGCGGACGCCGCCGTCGGTCTCGTGCGTGATGTCGACCACCGCCGAACGTGTGGCGGCGTGCTTGACCGCGTTGGTCAGCGCCTCCTGGACGATCCGGTACGCGGCCAGGTCGGCGCCCGCGGCGAGGGGGCCCGGGGGCCCGTGGACGGCCAGTTCGGTACGCAGGCCCGCGGCGGAGGTGGCGGCGACCAGGTCCGCGAGGTCGGCCAGACCGGGCTGGGGCGCCAGGCCGTCGGCGTCGTCGCCGCGCAGAACGTTCATCAGCCGCCGCATCTCCCCCAGCGAGGAACGGCCGGTCCGTTCGATCGTGGCGACGACCTCGTGCAGGGCGTCGTCGGGGGCGGAGCGGAGGCGGGCGACGCCGGCCTGGACGGTCATCAGCGTGACGCCGTGCGCGACGACGTCGTGCAGTTCCCGGGCGATGGCCAGTCGTTCGGCGGCGAGACGGGCCTCGGCCTCGGCGTCCGCCCGACGTCGCTGCTGATCGGCGAACGCGGTCCGCCACTCGCGCCGCTGGCGGACGACCTCGGCGAGCACACACGGCGGCAGCGCGACGATCAGCGGGACCACCACGAGCTGGAGCGGGGTCATGTCGTGCTGAGTGAGGACGATTGCCTGAGCGAGCAGCCAGGTGCCGGCCGCGGTCAGGACGGCCGCGCGCCGCGAGCGGACCGCCGCCGAGTACGACGCCATCATCCAGACGGTGGGCTGGAGCGTGGTGTCGAGTTCGAGGACGTACAGGTAGGTGACCGCGTTGGTCCAGATCAGCACCGGCACCGGGTACCTGCGGCGCAGCAGCACCGGGGCGGTGACCAGCAGCAGGGCGGGTATCAGGCCGGGTTCGCCGTCGCCGTCCGCTGCTGTCACCGCCAGCAGCACGATGGCGACGGCGTCCAGGCAGACCCAGTGCCACGGCCGCAGTTCGATCACACGGTGACGCTATCCCCCCGAGGACGCGGGCCACTTCCCCCCACGGTCGGAAGCACGGTCGGCACCCCGGGCGGAAGCGCGCCGCACACCCGGTCGGCGACCGTGGTCCCCGGGAGGCATTGATGATCAAAGTCACAGGGCTGGTCAAGCGCTACGGCAAAGCCGTCGCCGTCGACGGGCTCACGTTCTGCGTCCGACCGGGCCGCGTCACCGGGTTCCTCGGACCGAACGGCGCGGGCAAGTCCACCACGATGCGGATCATCCTCGGACTGGACCGGGCCACCGAGGGCCGCGCGCTGATCGACGGCCGGCCGCTGCGCGAACTCGACCGGCCGCTCAGCCGGGTCGGGGCGCTGCTGGACGCCTCGGCCGTGCACGGAGGACGGACCGCCCGCGCCCACCTGCGGGCCGTCGCGGCGGCCGGCGGCATCGGGGACGACCGGGTCGACGCCTGCCTGGAACTGGCCGGGCTCGCCGCGGTGGCGGGCCGCCGGATCCGCGGCTTCAGCCTGGGCATGCGGCAACGGCTGGGCATCGCCACGGCGTTGCTCGGCGACCCGGACGTACTGCTCTTCGACGAGCCGGTCAACGGTCTCGACGCGGAGGGCATCCTGTGGGTGCGCACGCTGATGCGCGGCCTGGCCGCCGAGGGGCGGACCGTGTTCGTCTCCTCGCACCTGATGGCGGAGATGGCGAACACCGCCGACCACCTCGTCGTGATCGGCCGCGGCCGACTGCTCGCCGACGCCCCGATCGGCGAGCTGACCGGGGCCGCGTCGCTGGAGGACGCGTACCTGGAACTGACCGGCAAGGCAGTCGAGTTCCACACCCGGGAGGTCCGGCCGTGACAACGCTCGAGTCGGAATGGGTCAAGTCCCGGTGGATCAAGTCCCGGTGGGTCAAGTCCGAGTGGATCAAGTTGGTTTCGGTACGTTCGACGTGGTGGTGCCTGGGCACCGCGGCAGTCCTGGTACCGGTGTTCGCGGTGCTGACCGCGCTGGCGACGGACGCGGTCGAGGCCGCGGCGCAGCCCAAGGCGGGGTTGGCCGCGGACGACGCGTTCGACCCGCTCAGACCGCTGAGCGGCGTGCTGCTGGCGCAGTTCGCGTTCGGCGTGCTGGGGGTGCTGACGATCACCTCGGAGCATTCGACGGGCCAGATCCGCACCTCGCTCCTGGCCGTCCCGTACCGGCGGCGCCTGCTGGTGGCCAAACTCGCCGTGCTGCTGGCGGTGGTGGCGGCAGTGGCGTCGTTGCTCACCTTCGGGACGTTCTTCCTGTCCCAGGCCGTCTATCCGGACGGCCTCGGGATAGCGCTCGGCGACGGGGGCGCGTGGAAGGCCCTGCTCGGGATGATCGCGTACACGGTGTTCATCGCCGCGTTCGGATTCGCGGTCGGCGCGGCGCTGCGCGGGACGGGCGCCGCGATCACCGTGTTCATGGCCGTGACGTTCGTGGTCATGAGCGCGGTGCCCGCGGTGCTCCCGAACTCTGCCGGGGACACGGCGAGCCACTACACCTTTCTCGGCCTGGCCGATTCGCTGACCACGCTCCAACCCGATCCACAGCCCGGAATGCCGGTGGCCGCCCTGCTCCTGGCCGCGTACGCCGTCGTCGCCCTGGCCCCGGCCCTCCTGCTGACGGAACGCCGGGACGCCTGACCCCGGTGGCGCCCGGCGCGCCGCCCGGGCCGGGGCGGGTCGGGCCGAGTTGGGGCCGGCCGGTGCCCGGGGCCGCGGGTGGTCCCGCTGCCCGCGCGCCGCCGGGCACTCGACTTTCAAAAGCTTTTCAAAAATTGTTCCCGGAGCCCGGAACAACACTCCAAAAATATCCCGTTGGATACCATGAGAGGCGGTTTTACCTGGACATATAACCCTCTCATTTCATTTAACTGAACAGAAATAAATGGCGCCGTCCAGCGTTACCTGGTGCCTCGATCCTCCTGAGCGGAGTCGGCCCTTCCGGTCGGCCGGCCTGCCGCATTGGAGGATGTGTGGACAGCAGAACCCCAGACCCGGGGGAAGTTCCGGCGGAAGAATCGCCGCCGGGCCCCGCCGACGAGGCCACGGCCGGCCACGGCCGCACCCGGCGCATCGTCTTCGGCGCCGGACTGAGCGTCGCCGCGGCGGTCGCCTCGATCGCGATAGCGATACCTCTGGGCGCCTCGGGCAGCCAGAACGCGTCGCGCGGCCCGTCGCCCGCCGCGTCCGAACCCGCCGCGCCGGGCTCCGGCGGCGGCGCGGCCGCCCCGGGTGCGCCTGCCGCGAACGGCGGTTCGACGCCTTCCACCGCCCCCGCGCCCGGCGACGGCGAGGCCCAGGCCGAAAGCGTGCCCGAGGGCCCCGCGCCGGCCAAGGGCGTCGGCCGCGACCCGCTCACCCCGGACGAGGTCGAGACCGCACTGCGCCTGGCGGTGGATCCCGCACTGCGGCAGAACGCGCGTACGGTCACCGGCGCGCCCGGACCCGAACCGCTCACCGTCGACCTGTCCGAGCCGCTGCCGAACGAGACCGACCCGGAGAAGTCGCCGCGGCGCGCGGACGTCTACTTCTACAACTACGCGGACAACACGCTGGTCAAGCGGGTCGTCAACCTGAACGCCGGGGTGCTGGAACGATCCGCCCAGGCGCCGAACATGCAGCCCGCGCCGTCCCGCCCCGAGACGGCCGCGGCACTGAAGCTGCTGGTCGACTCCCCCGCGGGCGTCGCCCTCAAGGCCCAGTACAAGGCAGCCACCGGCAAGGACTTCACCGGCGTCGACGAACTCGACGCCAACGGCTCGTCGTACATCGCGGGCCCCGGCGACACCACGACGGCGAAGTGCGGCGCCGAGCGCTGCCTGATCCTCTTCGTCAAGGTCCGCGGCGGGGTGTACCTGGACACCACGCGGACCGTCGTCAACTTGTCCGCGCGCACCGTCACGCCGCCCGCGTGAGCCGAACTCCGGTCCCCCCGCACCAGATTCGAGGAAACAACAGATGATGGGCAGAATCCGACGCCGGCTCACCGGGACGGTCGCCGTGCTCGGTGCGCTGGCGCTCGTACCGACCGTGCTCTCCGGTCCCGCGCTCGCGCACGACGACAACCGGGACCGCTTCAACTACTGCGGCAACAACGCCATGGTCAAGGAGACCCTGAAGACCGGCACCGAGTGGCGCATGTGCTGGCGCGTCGACACCAAGGCCGGACTGATCCTGGAGCGCGTCGGCTACAAGCCGAAGGGCGAGAAGTACCCGATCACCGTGATGCGTTCGGCGCAGCTGGCGCAGCTGAACGTGCCGTACGACTCCGGCGAGCACCAGTGGAACGACATCACCTCCTACGGCTTCGGCGGCTACTACTCGCACGCCATCGCCAAGAAGGAATGCCCCGGCGGCAAGCTCGAAGGCCAGTGGATCGGCAAGAAGGAGGACGCCAAGAAGGTCCTCTGCGTCCAGAAGGTCGATTCCGGACTGGCCTACCGCTCGCAGGAGCAGGAGTGGATGAGCCCCGACCTCGGTGACCTGTTCACCGCGCAGGGGCAGGACCTGGTGGTCTACACGATCTCCAAGGTCGACTGGTACGAGTACGTCACCGAGTGGCGCTTCGCCGACGACGGCCAGATCTCCGCGCGCCTCGGTGCCACCGGCGACCTGTCCCCGGAGGACTGGACGACGCCCGACAAGGGCTGGCCGATCGGCAAGGACGCCACCGCGATATCCGGCAACCACTTCCACAACGCCACCTGGCGCGTGGACTTCGACATCGACGGCGACGGCGGCGGCGGCGGCGGCGAGAAGGTCGAGCAGTACGACACCGTCGACACCGGTGTGCGCGGCAAGCGCGGCGAGGTCTACAGCACGGCCAAGACCGACATCACCAAGGAAGGCTCCTTCCAGAACGCCAACCTGCGGTGGTGGCGGATCAGCAGCCAGTCGAGCAAGAACGCCGACGGCCACAACCGCAGCTACGAGCTGGTGCAGAACACCACGAACCAGCAGTACACGGCGAACGCGCCGCAGTCTCCGGCGGTGTCCTTCACGCAGGCCAAGGCGTGCGAGAAGTTCGCGAGCTTCAACGCCGACCCGGAGTGCGGCGCGCAGGACATCCCCGGCTACGTCAACGGGGAGAAGCTGACGGATCCGCTGATGTGGGTCACCGTCCCGTTCCACCACATTCCGCGGGACGAGGACCAGAGCCCGATGCCCGTCCACTGGCAGGGCTTCGACCTGCTGCCCCGCGACGTGACGGCGATGAACCCGCTCACGCCGAAGGGCCGCACGGACAACAACGGACAGGTCGGCTGATCCGAGCAGGCACCAAGGCCGGCCGTCCCCCGCGGGCGGCCGGCCCACGCGACAGCCCGTACCCATCCGGTACGGGCGGCTCGACCAGACCCGAAGGAGACCCGCGTGCTGCGCGGACTCGCCGTCACCGGCGCCCTGTTCGTCACCGGCGCGGGCATCGCACTCACCGCGATCGCCTTCTCCGGCACCTCCGGTTCGGCGGCCCCGGCCGCCGCACCCGCGTCACCCGCGGCAACCGCCGCCGCGTCACCGGGCGTGCCCGGCCCCGGGACGGCAGTGCCCGCCGGCTCCGGCCCCTCGACCTCGTCCCCCAAACCGCCCAACGCCGCCGACCTCACCTTCGCGCTCGGGATGGTCCCGCACCACGCCCAGGCCGTGGAAATGAGCCGCATCGTCCTCGCCAAGCCCGGCGTGCACCATCTGGTCACCACGCTCGCCGAGCGCATCCTCGCCGACCAGCAGCGCGAGATCACCGACATGAACGCGTGGCTCGCGGCGTGGGGCCAGGACCCCATACCGGCCGACTCACAGGCCGCGGCAAGCCACGCGGCCCACCACGGCGGCACCGGCGGCATGCTCACCACCCAGCAGATGGCCGGTCTGACGGCCGCCGACGGCGCGACCGCGTCACAGCTCTTCCTCGACCTGATGATCGAGCACCACCGCGGCGCCGTCGCCATGGCCCGAACCGAAGCCGCCGACGGCGGCAACGTGTTCGCCCGCAACCTCGCCGCGCACATCATCACCGAGCAGGAGACCGAGATCGTGCAGATGCAGACCCTGTCCGACTACGTCTGAGGGCCAGGGCCGCAGGGCGGCCCACGGGCGCGTCCGCGGTACGTCCGACCAGCCCGCACGTCCGCGACCGGCCACCACCCGTCGATACGATCGGAGCCATGGCGCCCGACCCCGGCCCGACGCGACGCAAGCTCATCGACGCGGCCACCACCCTCTTCGCCCGGCACGGCGTCGCGGGCGTCTCACGCGCCGAGATCGGCCGTGCCGCCGGGCAGCGGAACACCGCCGCGCTCGTCTACCACTTCGGCGACCTCGACGGAATACTGCGGGCCGTCCTCGGCGAGAACGTGGCGCGGCTGCGCGAGCGCCGCATGGCCATGCTCGCCGACGCGGTCGCCGCGTCCCCGACGGACGTCCGGCCGGTCATGAAGGCCTTCGTACTGCCGCGGGCCGACCTCGCCGACGGCGACTGGCGGGACCGGGCGTACGCGCAGATCCACGCCGACCTCACCGGGCACCCGGCGTGGACCACCGCCGCCGTCGCCCACGCCACCCGCAACGGCGGCGGCCCCGAGGTCACCGCGGAACTCGTCCGGCGCTGCCCGGACGTCCCCGCCGACCTCCAGGCCGACCGCATCCTGCTCGTGGCCGCCTTCGTCGTCCGGGCGACCGCCGCCCGCGCCCGAGCCCTCGACATGGGCGGCGCCGACCCGGCCGAGTACCACCGGACCCACGCGCTGTTCGTCGCGAACCTGGTGGATGTCGGCGTGGCCGCAGTGACGGCGCCCGTAAGTGAAGAGACCCGGGAAGCGAGCGCAATCGCCTCGGCGTGACAGGGCGGCGGCATCGCGCGGAGCACCGCGTACCGACGTACGCCGGATGGCGCCGTTGCCCGGAAGAAGAGCGTCTGCGCACCGGCCCGCAGTGTCACGCTGGCACCTCCGGCGCGCGAACGCTGGGCATCAGCCCAGTGCCCGGAGCGTGCGGGATGCCTGGTCTCCGAGGAGTGAAGTCCCGGGGCCGGTCCGGCGTTTGAAGCCGGATCAGTCGACGCCGCGGGCCGGCTCGCCGAACGCCCGGTGCAAGGGTACGTGCGGCGGCGGGCCGGGCATGCCAACCCTCACGATGGCGCAACTACCGGCGCGGCGGCTGCGGTGTGACGCCGTCGTGGGGCCGCGCCCGTGCGGCCGGCGACCGCGCCTCCGAACCGGCCTGAACCGTCCGCCGGTCGGCGCCCAGTTCGAGGGCGATGGCCGAGCGCAGGAGGGCACGCGCGCGGGCGAGGGGCAGGGAGCCGGAGACCCAGCGTTCGCTGATGCCCTCGACGAGGGCGGTGAGGCGTTCGGCGGCGTCGGCGGGGACGACGTGCGGATCGATGTCGCCGGTCTTCTGGCCGGCGCGGATGAGGTCGTCGGCGTCGCGGACCCACCCGGCGGTGGCCTCGCGCAGTTGGCGGCCGAGCTCGGGGTCGAAAACGGCGCTGGCCCGGTACTCGCCCCATGCGGTGCTGTTCTCCACGACGTCCGGCTCGTCCTGGAGTTCGCGCAGCAGCATCTCCTCCAGATGGCCGCGCGGGTCGACGGCCGGGTCGATGGCGGATTTGGTGTACTGCTCGGCCCGCTCGTTGATGAACTCCCAGGTGCGCTGCATCAGCCCGGCCCGGTCGCCGAAGTGGTAGTAGACCAGGCCGATCGAGACGCCGGCCTCGGCCGCCAGTTCGTCCACGCGCAGGCCGCGGACGCCCCGGCGGGCGATCATCCGGGCGGCGGCTTCCAGGATCTGCACCTGACGACTCGACACACTGGCCCCCAAGTGGGGCCTCCCGACCCCATTGACTGACTGAATATTCAGTCATAGTAACCGGTGGGGCCCGAGCCGGGAGCCGGGGCGGGTCCCCAGCCTCGGCGGCGCGACAGCAGCGGCACCGGACGGGCCCGGTACGTCCGCCGCACCGGCCTGGGACCCGTACCGGGGCGTCCACGGCGCCCGTTCGGCAAGTCCGGGCGGCCGCGCGGCGGGTGGGGCGCCCCGGCCGGAACCGGGACGGAAGGTAGGGTTCACCCGTGGCCGACCGTCGTACCGTGATCATGGAAGCCGCCGCGCGGCTCATCGCCCGCCGGGGCGTCCGGGGCCTTCGCATCGAGGAACTGGCCGCCGAGGCCGAGGTCTCGAACGGGCTGATCTACTACCACTTCAAGGACCGCGCCGGAGTCCTGCGCGCGACACTGGAGTTCATCAACGACCGCGCCGAGCGCTACACCCGCGACCACGTGGCGGCCGAGCATCTGTCCGACCCCCGCAGGGTGTTGGAGCAGACCCTGCTGCTGGAGTTCCAGGACACCGCCGAGGTACGCGAGAACAGCACCGCCTGGGGCGAACTCCGCGCCAGCGCGATGTTCGACGACCTGCTGCGCGCGGACCTGGCCGAGGCCACGAAGGTGTGGGACCAGGAGGTCGCCGACCTGATCGCCGACGTCGTGCCGTCGCTCGCGCCGAGTGCGGCACTGGCCGCCGCCCAGCGCCTCACGACGTTGCTCGAAGGTCTCAGCGGCCGCTGGCTGAGCGGCGGCCTGACCGTGGACCGGGCCCGCGAACTGATACTGGCGGCCATCACCGTGGAACTCACCCACCTGGCCAAGTAGCCCGTGTCCGGATAGCGCACGGCCGAATAGCGCGTGGCCGGGCAGCCGGCCGGGCGCGATTCGCCGTGACATCGCGGACCGCTGCGACACGGCGGTCCGCCGCGGTACTGCGGGCCGCGTGGCGTCGCCGTGGGCCGACACCACGGCCTGGTTCACCCTCCGCCTACCTCCGTGACGCCTCCTCGTCGATTCCCGTCCGCAGTATTGACTGATTTTTCAGTCAGTGCCAAAGTGTGGACACCGCCGAACCGGCCCACCCCCGCAGCGCCCGCCTCCCCGGCGGCCCGCGAGGACCGGTTCGGCCGAATCAACCAGGCCAGGCCAGGCCGGCCGTCGACGGCACCGGGTGACGTGAGCCCGGACGCCCGGCGGCCTGATGCGTGCAGCCCCCGTCCCACCCGCGCCGCCGCGGTGGCGGAGCGAAACCCGATTGGGAGAAGTCAGCCATGCATGGAGCGCACCGCACGAATCCGTCGGATGCCCGCGACCCCGCCGACGCCGGACCTTCGCGCCGCAGCGTGCTCGGCGCGGCGGTGGCCGGCGCGGCCGGCCTCGCCGTGGGCGGCCAACTGGCTTGGTCCGCGTCGGCGAGCGCCGCCGCGACGACGCTGCGCGTCCCCTGCGACGACGTCCCGCACGTCCGCACCTGGATGGCCTGGCCGACCCGCAGCTCCATCTGGGGCCGGCTGCTGAGCGGCATCCAGGACGACGTCGCCCTGATCGCCCGGACGATCGCCCGCTACGAGCCCGTCGTCATGTGCGCTCCCGACGCGAGCAGCGCCACCGCCGCCCGGGCCAAGTGCGGCTCCGGGGTCATGGTGATCAGCTCCATCCCCGTCGACGACCTGTGGGCCCGCGACACCGCGCCCGTCTTCCGGACCGACGGCCAGGGCGGCCGGGACGCGGTCGGCCTGGGCTTCAACGGCTGGGGCAACAAGCAGACGCACACCAAGGACGCCCTGGTGGCCTCGCGGATCGCGGCGTACACCGGCCTCTCCTTCACCCGCGCCGGCTTCACCGGTGAGGGCGGCGCGATCGAGGCCGACGGCGACGGCACGGTCATGGCGACCGAGAGCAGCCTGGTCAACAACAACCGCAACCGCGGCAAGAGCAAGGCGCAGATCGAGGCGGCGGTGCTCGCGGCGTACGGCGCGAGCAAGATGATCTGGGTGCCCGGCGTCAAGGGCCAGGACATCACCGACGACCACATCGACGCCACGTCGCGGTTCGTCCGCCCCGGCGTCGTCATGGTGCAGGTACCCCCGGCGAACCGCACCGACATCTGGGCGCGGGACGCCCGCGAGCAGCTCGCGATCCTCTCCGCGGCGACCGACGCCAAGGGTCGCCGCCTCCAGGTGATCCGCATCGACGGTCCGGACCGAGTGCGGTCCACCAGCCCGGACTTCGTGGACTCGTACGTCAACTTCCACGTCACCAACAGCGCCGTCGTGATGTCCCAGTTCGGGGACGGCGCAAAGGACGAGGCGGCCCGGCGGGTCGTCGCCGGGGCCTACCCCGGCCGCCAGGTCATCCAGCTCAACACCGACCGCATCGGCGAGGGCGGCGGCGGAATCCACTGCACGACCATGCAGGAACCGACCCCCTAGCCACGGCCGAATGCGGGCGTCCTGCCCCCGGCGGCGGGACGCCACAGCGCGCCACCACCCCACCACCACCGAATCAACGGCACCAACAGCACGCCGACCCGAACCTGGGAGACAAGCACATGACCTACCGCATGCCGGCCGAGTGGACCGAGCACGAGCGCTGCCTGATGGCCTGGCCGACACGCCCTGACCTGTGGGGCCCGGTGTTCGCCGAGGCGAAGCGCGAGTACGCCGAAGTCGCCCGCGCCATATCCCAGTTCGAGCCGGTCACGATGGTCGCCCTGCCCGGCGCCGGGGCCGAGGCCCGCGCGCTGTGCGGCGACCGTGTCGAGGTCGTCGAACTCCCGATCGACGACTCGTGGTTCCGTGACTCCGGCCCCATCTACGTGGTGGACGAGGACGGCACGCGTGCGGGCGTGGACTTCCGCTTCAACGCCTGGGGCCGCAAGCACCACCCGTGGGACAGCGACGACAAGATCAGCGCCTTGCTGATCAAGCGCCTCGGCGACGTGCGCATCGGCTCGGACCTGATCCTCGAGGGCGGTTCGATCACCGTCGACGGCGAAGGCACGCTGATCACGACCGAGCAGTGCCTGCTGCACCCCAACCGCAACCCCGGGCTCTCCCGCGACGAGATCGAGGCCGAACTCAAGGCCAAACTCGGCGTCACCAAGGTCATCTGGCTGCCGTACGGCGGGCTCCTCGACACCGAGACCGACGGACACGTCGACGGCGTATGCGCGTTCGCGGCGCCCGGCAAGGTCGTCGTGCAGCTGCCCGCCGACCCCGGGCACCCCGACTACGCCCGCATGCGCGCCAACCGCGCGGTGCTGGCGGCGACTCCGGACGCGCGCGGCCGCACGCTGGAGGTCGTCGAGGTCACCCAGGCGGCGTTCGTCGAGGCGGGCGGCACCGAGGTCGAGGTCGGCTACCTCAACTTCTACATCGCCAACGGCGGGGTGGTCGTGCCGGTCGCCGACCACCCCGAGGACGCGGCGGCGCTCGACGTGATCCAGGGCGCGTTCCCGGACCGGAAGGTCGTGGGCGTGCCCACCCGCGTCGTCGCGTTCGGCGGCGGCGGCATCCACTGCATCACACAGCAGGTCCCGGCGGTCCCCTCCGGTCCGGACTCCGCCCCCCGAACCTCCGCCCAGAGCGGCTGAGTTCCGCCGAGCCCGGAAGGAACCACCGATGAGACCCGCTTCCCGTTCCCCGCGAGGCGCACGCGCCCTGCGCCGGACCGCCCTGCCGGTGGCCGCGATCTCGGCGTTCGCCCTCGTTGCCGCCTGCTCCGGTCCACCCAAGAAGGACGAGGCCAAGCAGGCCGAGGACTACAAGCTGTCGGCGGGAACCCCGGCCGCCGCCGGCCCGATCGACGCGTTCCGCTGGGCGCTGTACGCCGAGCCGCTCACCCTGGACTACACGCAGGCGTTCGACTACCCGCAGAACACCGTGCTGTCCAACGTGTGCGAGAGCCTGATGCGCTGGACACCGCAACTCACCGTCGCACCGGGCCTCGCCGAGAAGGCGTCGAACCCCGACCCGACGACATGGGTGTACGACCTGCGCCCCGGCGTCACGTTCCACGACGGCTCGCCCATGACCGCCGACGACGTCGTCTTCAGCGTGGGCCGCCAGATGGACCCGGAACTCGGCGCCGCGTGGGCGGAGTCCTTCGAGAACGTCGATTCCGTCACCGCCACCGGGCCCCTCCAGGTCACCTTCGAACTCAAGAAGGCGGACTCGCTCTTCCCGCAGCTCATGGCCACCGCCGCCGGAGTCGTGGCGAGCAGGAAGGGCGTCGAGGCGGCCGGCGCCGACTACGGCACCGGCGGCAGCCTGGGCTGCACCGGCCCGTACCGGCTCGGCGCCTGGGACAAGGGGCAGTCGCTCAAGCTGGAGCGGTACGACGGCTACTGGGGCACCAAGGCCCGCGCGAAGACGGTCGAGTTCAAGTTCCTCACCGACCCGTCGGCGCGCACCAACGCGATGCTGAGCGGCGACGTCGACGGCGGCTTCCTCGTCCCCACCGAGAGCTACGCCCGACTGCGCAACAGCGGTGCGGGCACGCTGTACTTCGGCGAGGGCCTCAGCACCGTCAATGTCAACGTGACCAGCATGACGGGCCCGCTCGGCGACGTCCGGGTGCGCCAGGCCATGTCGCTGGCATTGGACCGCGGCGGCTTCGTGCAGACCGCGCTGGCCGGCAACGGCACCGTCACCAACTCGCTGACCCCGAAGGCCTCGTGGGCGGACGCCCCGGCTGCCGCGAAGGCCGCCGCGTTCGACGCGCTGCCGCCGACCGCGCAGGACATCGAGAAGGCCAGGCAGTTGGTCAAGGACGCGGGGGCGGAAGGCAAGAAGCTCGTCGTCGCGACCAGCCCGATCGGCCTGGACGTGTCGCTGCTCGCCACCGCGCTGCAGTCGGCGGGCTCGAAGATCGGCCTCGACGTCGAACTGAAGACGATCGCGCCGGACGCGTTCTCCGCGCTGTTCACCGACCCGGCCGCGCGCGAGGGCATCGACATGTTTCCGGAGACGTACTACCTGTCCGTCACCGACCCGTTCGACCTGCTGCGCAACTTCCGGACCGGCGCGTACCAGAACCACGCCGGCTACAGCAATCCGGCGTACGACGAGCTGGTCGACCGGATCACCGCCGCGTACGACCCGGCCGAGCGCTTCGCGCTGACGGCGCGGCTCCAGAAGCTGGCGGGCGACGAGATGCTGTGGGTGCCGGTCGCCGAGTGGCCGTCGTCGGTCTTCCTCAACAAGAGGATCACCGGGGCGCCCACGACGATCGCGTACATGTACTACCCGTGGGCGGCCGATGTGGGGGCCGCGGGGTGAACCTGCTGAGATTCGCCGTACGGCGGCTCCTCGAAATGGCCGTCACCCTGCTCGGCGCCTCCTTCGTGGTCTTCGGTGCGATGTACCTGGCGCCGGGCAACCCGGCGAGTTTCCTCCTCGCGGGGCGGTCGGCGTCCCCGGCCGCCCTGGCGGCGATCGAAAAGCAGTACCACCTGGACGACCCGTTCCTGGAGCAGTACCTCCGCTGGCTCGGCAACGTGCTGCACGGCGACTTCGGGCGGTCGCTCGAGTACCGCACCGACGTGTCCGACCTGCTCTCGTCACGGCTGCCCACCACGCTGCTGCTGGTCGGCATGGCGCTGGTCCTGGTGGTTCTGCTCGGCCTCGCCCTCGGCTGGCTCGCCGCGGTGCGCGGCGGCGCGGTGGACTCCACGGTCCTGGTCGGCACCACCTTCGCGGTCGGCACGCCCGCGTTCGTCGCCGCGATCCTGCTCCAGGGCTTCTTCGCGGTCGAGTTGGGGTGGTTCCCGAGCAGCGGCAGCGGAAGCGGGCACGGCATCGGACAGATGATGTGGCACCTGACCCTGCCCTCTCTCGCCCTGGCGCTCTACCTGGTCGGGCTGCTCGCCCGGGTCACCCGCTCGGCGATGCTGGAGGCGCTGGAGGGCGAGCACGTCGTCGTCGCCCGCAGCCGGGGCGTACCGGAGCGGCACGTGGTCCGGCGGCACGTCTTCCGCAACGCGCTGGGCGCGGTGCTGACCACGGCCGGGCTGATCGTCTCCACGCTGATGGTGTGCACCGTCCTGGTGGAGACCGCGTTCAGCGTCGGCGGCATCGGCCAGCTGCTCGAACTGGCGGCCACCACCAAGGACTTCCCCACGGTCCAGGCGATCTGCCTGATCATCATCGGGCTCTTCATGACCGTGAACCTCGTCGTCGACCTGCTGCTCCCGCTGGTCGATCCGCGCATCACCCTCGGAACGCGGTCCTCATCATGACCATGACTCTCGTACGGCGGCCCGGTCTGGCCCGGGTCCGCACCAAGCGCGCCCCGCTCTACGTGATCAGCGCCGGCTTCGTCGGGCTCGTGGTCCTGGTCGCGCTGCTCGCCCCGTGGATCGCGCCGCACGACCCCAACGCGGTCGAGCTGGGCAACGCGCTCGCGCCGCCGTCCGGCGACCACCTGCTCGGGGTGGACTCCGCGGGCCGCGACACGCTGTCGCGGATCGTCGAGGGCGCGCGTACGTCGCTGCTCGGCCCGCTCGGCGTGGTGGTCTTCTCCACCGTGCTGGGCGCCGCGGTCGGCGTGGCGGCGGGCTGGCGGGGCGGGTGGCTGGACTCGGTGCTGTCGCGCGGTTCGGAACTCGCGCTGGCGTTCCCGGGCCTGCTGCTGGCGATCCTGTTCGTGGCGGTGTACGGCGAGGGCCTGATGGCACCCGTCGTCGCGCTCGCCATCGCGTACTTCCCGTACGTCAGCCGGCTGACCCGGTCGCTGGTGCTTGCCGAGCGCGAGCGGCCGTACGTGGCGGCGTACCAGGTCCAGGGCCACTCCGACCTGCAGATCTGCGTGCGCCATGTGGTGCCGAACATCGCCCCGGTGGTGCTGGCGCAGTCCACCGTGAACTTCGGCTACGCGCTGATCGACCTGGCGGGGCTGAGCTTCCTCGGGCTCGGCGTCCCGGCGCTGACGCCCGACTGGGGGCGCATGGTCTTCGACGGCAAGTCGGCGATCCAGAGCGGCTATCCGCTGTCCGCGATCGTGCCGTGCGTGGTGATCGTCCTGACCGTCGTCGCCTTCAACGTCGTCGGCGAACGCTGGGCCGACAAGGTCGCTGGGAGGAACCGGTGAACACGCTCGACATCAAGGGGCTGCGGCTGCGGCTGCCGAACACGGCGCGTCCCGTCCTCGACGGCGTCGACCTGACGGTGGGCGCGGGCGAAACCGTCGCGCTGGTCGGCGAGTCGGGCTCGGGCAAGACGCTGACCTCGCGCACCGTGCTGCGGCTGCTGCCCCGCGGCGCGGTCGCGGAGGGCACGGTCGCGGTCGCCGGCGACGACGTCCTGGCCATGGACGCGCGGCAGTTGCGCACGTTGCGCACCCGGACCGCGGCGATGGTGTTCCAGGACCCGCGCGCCGCGATCAACCCGCTGCGCCGGATCGGCGACTTCCTCACCGAGAGCATGCGCCTGAACCGCATCATGACGGCGTCCGCGGCCGAGGCCCGCGCCGTCGAACTGCTGGACGCGGTCGGCCTGCCCGCCGGGACGCTGCACCGCTACCCGGGTCAGTTGTCCGGCGGCATGCTGCAACGGGTCATGATCGCGGCCGCGCTGATGGGCGACCCCGCGCTGCTGCTCGCCGATGAGCCGACGACCGCGCTTGACGTCACCACCCAGGCCGAAGTGGTCGCGCTGCTCACCGATCTGCGGCAACGCTTCGGTACGGGGCTGCTGTTCGTGACCCACGACCTGGGTCTCGCGGCGGCGATCAGCGATCGCGTGTACGTGATGTACGCGGGGCGCGTCGCCGAGACGGGGCCCGCCGAGGAGTTGTTCGCGCGGCCGCGGCACCCGTACACCGCGGCATTGCTGGGCTCCACGCCGTCGCCCTCGTCCGAGGGGCCACCGCCGCGTCGACTGGCCGCGATCGACGGGCAACCGCCGGACCTGCGCGAGGAGTTGACGGGGTGCGCGTTCGCGGCCCGGTGCGCGTTCGCGACCGACCTGTGCGGGCGGGAAGCGCCGTCGGCGACCCCGGCGCCGGGGGTACCGGCACACCGCGCGGCGTGCCACCACAGCGATGCGCTGGCGGGCAGCCGACTCGAAGGGAAGTCTGTCGATGCCTGACAATCTGCTCGAAGTCGCCGGTTTGTGCCGTGCTTTCGGCGACGTGAAAGCCGTCGACGACGTGTCCTTCACGCTGGCGTCGGGCGGTTCGCTCGGCATCGTCGGCGAGTCCGGTTCCGGGAAGACCACGACCGCACGGATCGTCGTCGGTCTGGAGCGGGCCGACGCGGGGACGGTCCACGTCCAGGGGCGCGACCGGACCGGCGCGGCGCGCGGCCGGGCGGCCCGGCTCGCCAGGGCCCGGCAGGTCCAGATGGTCTTCCAGGACCCGTTCCTGTCCCTCGACCCGCGCACCAGCGTCGAGGCGGTGCTGCGCGAGACGCTGAAGCTGCACTTCCCGGGAACCGACCACGCCGCGCGCATCCGCCGGCTCCTCGACCAGGTGGGCCTCGGCACCCGGGCCGCGGACGCGCGCCCGCGCGAACTGTCGGGCGGACAGCGCCAGCGCGTCGCCATCGCCCGGGCCTTGGCCGTGGAGCCGGCGATCCTGGTGCTGGACGAGGCGGTGGCCGCCCTGGACGTATCGGTCCAGGCGCAGATCCTCAACCTGCTGGCCGACATCCGCGAACAGACGGCGGTCGGCTACCTCTTCATCACCCACGACCTGGGTGTGGTGCGCGTCGTCACCGACGAGGTGATCGTGATGCGGCACGGCAGGGTCGTGGAGGCGGGCGGGACGGCGGACGTGCTGGCCCGGCCGAGCCACCCGTACACCCGGCTGCTGCTCGACTCGGTCCCCCGCCCGGGCTGGGACCCCCACGCCATAGCCACCGCCCGCCGCGCCCTGTAGCCGTGCCTGGTCAGCCGTGCCGGTAGCCGCGCCAATAGCCGTCGTGCCTACGGCGTGTCGCGCAGGGGCCACACCTCGACGACACCGTGGGCGACGGCGCAGGGCGTCTTGGCCGCGAGTTCCACCGCCTCCTCCAGCGTCGCGGCCTCGATGAGCGCGAACCCGGCGACCGGGAGTGCCGAGGCCATGAACGAGCCGCGTTCGACGGTCACACCGTGGCCGTCGGTGTTGCGGACCTGTACGGGGGAATCGGCGATCCCCATGTCGGCCCCGGCGGCGCGGAGGCCGTCGTCGTGGGCGTGTGCGGCGTCGCGCACCGAGGCGTCGGTGCGGTCGTAACCTGCCTGGTCGCCGTACCCGATGGTGACGAACTTCGGCATCGCGGATTCTCCTTCGCTGCGTCCCTGTCCTGACACAAGTGGTGACCGGGACGGGCGCCGGAACTCATCGGTGACGGCCCCTCGGCATTTCGGGGCAAACATCGCCTGGACGCGACACTCATACTTGAGTCGTTAGTAGCCTTGAATCGTTCGTCTCTGCGAAGTTAGCTTGGGCTATGAGCGCGATCCAGGCCCCAGCCGCCGCCCGCCGACCGCGTGGCGCCGGATTTCGGGTGTCCGGCATCCGTCTTGCGCCGCCGGGCGCCGCGGGGCGATTCCGCCGCGCCGCGCACCGGATCGGCGTGACCGGCGGTCGTGTCCGCCGTCCGGGAGTCGGGTCGCCCCACCTGTTCGCGCCTGCCGACCACAGCTTCTCGATCGGAGAGGACGCGGGTTCCCACGCCTGGAGCCCGGGCCTCGAATGTGCACTGGCACGCAGTACCTGTGCAGCGTGATCCGCCTAGCCCGGAGGGACTTCCGATGTCCGAGAACCACGACGCAATCGTCACAGACGCGAAGACGGAGGGCGGCGGCGGCTGCCCGGTCGCACACGGGCGCGCGCCGCACCCGACGCAGGGTGGCGGCAACAGCCAGTGGTGGCCGGAGCGGCTGAACCTGAAGATCCTCGCGAAGAACCCCGCCGTGGCGAACCCGCTGGGCGAGGAGTTCGACTACGCCAAGGCGTTCAACACCCTCGACCTGGCCGCCGTGAAGCGCGACATCGCGGAGGTGCTGACCACCTCGCAGGACTGGTGGCCCGCCGACTTCGGCCACTACGGCCCGCTCATGATCCGGATGGCGTGGCACAGCGCCGGGACGTACCGCATCAGCGACGGCCGCGGCGGCGCCGGGGCCGGCCAGCAGCGCTTCGCGCCGCTCAACAGCTGGCCGGACAACGGCAACCTGGACAAGGCGCGCCGCCTGCTGTGGCCGGTGAAGAAGAAGTACGGCCAAAGCCTGTCGTGGGCCGACCTCATGGTCCTCACCGGCAACGTCGCGCTGGAGACCATGGGCTTCAAGACCTTCGGCTTCGGCGGCGGCCGCGAGGACGTCTGGGAGTCGGAGGAGGACGTCTACTGGGGCCCGGAGTCCGTCTGGCTGGACGACGAGCGCTACACCGGCGACCGCGAGCTGGAGAGCCCGCTCGGCGCGGTGCAGATGGGCCTCATCTACGTCAACCCCGAGGGTCCGAACGGCAACCCGGACCCGATCGCGGCGGCCCGCGACATCCGGGAGACGTTCCGCCGCATGGCGATGAACGACGAGGAGACGGTCGCGCTGATCGCGGGCGGCCACACCTTCGGCAAAACGCACGGCGCGGGGCCGGCCGAGAGCGTCGGGCCCGACCCGGAGGCCGCGCCCGTCGAGCAGCAGGGCTTCGGCTGGAAGAGCACCCACGGCAGCGGCGTGGGCGGCGACGCCATCACCAGCGGCCTCGAGGGCATCTGGACCAACACCCCGATCACCTGGGACAACACCTTCTTCGACATCCTCTTCGGGTACGAGTGGGAGCTGTTCCAGAGCCCGGCCGGCGCGAACCAGTGGCGGCCGAAGGACGGCGGCGGCGCGGGTACCGTTCCCGACCCGCACGACCCGGCCAAGACGCACGCCCCGACGATGCTCACGACGGACCTGTCGCTGCGCTTCGACCCGGCGTACGAGGTGATCTCGCGCCGCTTCCACGCGAACCCCGAGGAGTTCGCGGACGCGTTCGCGCGGGCCTGGTACAAGCTGACGCACCGCGACATGGGCCCGATCGTGCGCTACCTCGGCCCGGAGGTCCCGAGCGAGACCCTGCTGTGGCAGGACCCGCTGCCGGCCGCCGATTACGACGCGATCGACGCCGCGGACGTGGCGTCGCTCAAGGAGAAGATCCTCGCGTCGGGCCTGTCGGTGGCGCAGCTGGTGTCGGCCGCGTGGGCGTCGGCGTCGACGTACCGCGGCAGCGACATGCGCGGCGGCGCGAACGGCGGACGCGTCCGCCTGGAGCCGCAGCGCGACTGGGAGGCCAACGACCCGGACCAGCTCGCGACCGTGCTGCGCACCCTCGAGGGCGTGCAGGAGGCCTTCAACTCGGGGCAGAGCAACGGCAAGCGGGTCTCGTTCGCCGACGTGGTCGTGCTCGCGGGCGCGGCCGCGGTGGAGAAGGCGGCCCGGGACGGCGGCGTCCAGGTCGAGGTGCCGTTCACGCCGGGCCGGGTCGACGCCACGCAGGACCAGACGGACGTCGAGTCGTTCGCCGCGCTGGAGCCGACCGCGGACGGGTTCCGCAACTACCTCGGCAAGGGCAACCGGTTGCCGGCCGAGTACCTGCTGCTCGACCGGGCGAACCTGCTGACGCTGAGCGCGCCGGAGCTGACGGTCCTGGTCGGCGGTCTGCGGGTGCTCGGCGCGAACCACCAGCAGTCGCAGCAGGGCGTGTTCACCGCGACCCCGGGCACGCTGACCAACGACTTCTTCGTCAACCTGCTCGACATGGGGACGACGTGGACGCCGGAGTCGGAGGACGCGAACTCCTTCGAGGGCCGCGACGCCTCGGGCGAGGTCAAGTGGACCGCGAGCCGGGTCGACCTCGTCTTCGGGTCGAACTCCGAACTGCGGGCGCTGGCCGAGGTGTACGCGAGCGACGACGCGAAGGAGAAGTTCGTGAAGGACTTCGTCGCGGCGTGGGCCAAGGTGATGGACCTCGACCGGTTCGACGTGCGCGTCTGACGGTTCGCGGGGAGAAGTGACGGCGGCGTCCAGGCCGGTCCCGACGGACCGGGCTGGACGCCGCTTTTGTGCGTCTGTCAACGGCCGGTCCGCGGCGGCCTAGGCGGCGGGTCTGCGTCGGGTTGGGCGCTGGGTTGGGCGCTGGGTCGCGCGTTGGGTCGCGCGTTGGGTCGCGCGTTGGGTTCGGCGCCCGGGTCGGCGTCGGTGGCCGCGTCGGCTGTACGCGCGGTACTACGCCGGCTGCGGGCGCCAGGTGGCCAGGACGGTCGTGACGAGCAGGTCGGGGGCCTCCCGCGAAGACAGCCGCCCTGCCTGCATTTCGGCCGCGGCCGCGTGCACCAGGCTGTAGAGGACGGTTACCAGCCAGGTCGCCGGCACGTCGTCGCGGAAGACGCCGTCGCGCCGCCCCCGCAGCACGAGTCGGTGGACGGGCGCGAGGATCCGCTCGTGGCGCTCCCGCATCTGATCGGGCGTCAGCGATGCCGACACAGCGGTGAAAAGGGACGCGTGGCGGTCGAGGACCTGCCATGACGAGCGGATGAGCCCGGCGAGCGCTTCGTCGGCCGGGCCCGAGTCGGTCGTACCGGCCACCGCGTCCACCGCTTCCGCGACCGACCGGTCGAGGGCTGCCTCCAACAGGCTTTCGCGCGTGGGGAAGTGCGCGTAGAGCGTGACCCGGCTGACGCCCGCGGCCCGTGCGATGGCCGCCATCCCCGCTTGCGGGTCGGCCAGCAGGCAGGTCAGGCCGGCGTCGACGATCGCGGCGGCGTTGCGCTCCGCGTCGCGCCGCCGGGGCCGCTCGGGTGCCGCCGCGCCCTTTGCCGGATGCTCCACGGACTGCCCTGCGGACTCCCCCGCCGACTGTCCGGCCGCTTGCTGCCCTGCCGGGCGTCCTGCCACTGCTGCCTCCTCGTCGGTGGCGGCCCGTCGGTCCGCCGCTGCCCGCCGGCTGCTCTGCCCATCCGCGGCTCTGCTCAGGCGCTGCTCTGCCGATCTGCCGATCTGTCGGCAGACAACAAACTTAACAGAGGTGTTCACATTTGGCGGTGACACCGCTTACGTTATCCCTAACACTGCTGTTAAGTTTAGGGAGCGGCAACCATGCATTCCGAACCGAACCTGCATGTCCCGCCTGCCTCGTCGGCCGGCTCCACCTCGGCGTCCGAGGGGAGTGGAGAGCCGCGGCACGGTCAGGAGCGCCAAGGCGGCGATCCGCACGCCGTCGGTCACCACCACGAGCCACCGCCGGACCTCCCCGGCCGCGGACGCCTCCTCGTTCTGCTGTGCCTCGCCCAGTTCATGCTGGTCGCCGACGTGACGGTGGTGAACGTCGCGCTGCCCACCATCGGCGACGAACTCGACCTGGACGGCTCGGCGTTGACGTGGGTCGTCACCGCGTACACGCTCTTCTTCGGTAGCCTCCTCCTGCTCGGCGGCCGACTGTCCGATGCGGTGGGCAAGTTGCGCATGTTCCTGGTCGGACTGGGGGTGTTCACCGCGGCGTCCGTGGCGTCGGGCCTCGCCTCCGACGGCGGGCTGCTCATAGCCGCACGCTCCGCCCAGGGCGTGGGCGCGGCACTCCTCTCCCCCGCGGCGATGGCGCTGATCACAACGCTGTTCCACGGGCCGGCGCGTACCAAGGCGCTCGGCGTGTGGGCGGCCGTCGGCGGCGCCGGATCGGCGGTCGGGGTGCTGCTTGGCGGGGTGTTCGTGTCCGGGCCGGGCTGGGAGTGGATCTTCTTCGTCAACGTGCCCGCCGGGCTGGTCGCGCTGATCGGGGTTCCGGTGCTGATCGGCGGGGCGGCGTCCCTGGTGGGGCCCTCGCCCGAACGTGTACCGCTCGACCTGCCCGGGGCGCTCGCCCTGACCGCAGCACCCGCGCTGCTGATCTACGGCCTGGTGCGGGCGCGCGACCACGGCTTCGACGCTCCGTCCACGCTCGCCCCTCTGGCCGCCGCCCTCATGTGTACGGCGGTGTTCGTCGCGGTCGAGCGCCGCGCCCGAAATCCGCTGGTACGCCTCGAAGTTCTCGCCCGTCGTAGCTTGTGGGGCGGCAGCGTCGTGATGCTGGCCGCGTCGGGGCTGCTCATCTCGGCGTTCTTCCTGTGCTCGTTCTACCTCCAGCACGTCGCGGGCTACTCGGCGCTCAAGACCGGTCTGGCGTTCCTGCCGGTGGCCGTTGCCGTGACGGTCGGCGCCCACCTGGGCGGCGTCGCGGTGGGCCGGTTCGGGTGGCGTACGGTCGGCACCGCCGCGTTCGCGGTCGCCGCCGTCGGCGCGGGCCTGCTGGCCGGGTTGTCCGCGGACAGTGGCGTCTGGTCTGGCCTCGTCCCCGGATTCGCCCTGCTGTCCCTCGGCCTTGGCGCCGGGTTCGTGTGCGCGACGACGGCGGCCATGACCGGGCTCGACCACCGGGAGACGGGCACCGCGTCGGGGTTGGTCGGCACCGCGCACGAACTCGGGGCGGCACTGGGCGTCGCGGTGATCGCGACGGTCGCCGGTGCGAGCCTGACCGGCGGGCCGTCGGCCGGGACGGGCGGGTTCGGCGAGCCGTTCACCGCCGCCGCGGTCATCGCCGCCGTCGTCGCGGTGGCCGGACCGATGCTGCTCCCGGCGGGCAGGCCGGACCCTTCGCAGCCACGGGCGATGGCGCACTGAGAAACCCGCCCGGCGCGTCACAGGCGCCGGGCGGGTCTTCGGTTGCGGGCCGCGTACGGCCGGCCGCACGCCCGCAACTGGGCGGGGGGCGACGGCGGCACGGTCAGCCGCGGGCCCCCTCGGGGGTGGCCTGGGTCCTCGTCTTGGTGCGCAGGCCCATCAACTGCAGATCGGCGAACAGCGCCACCACCGCGGCCTGCATGATGGCCCACGTCGTACCGACGGTGGTCATCGTCAACGTGTCGGTCACCGCGAGGGTGATGCTGCCGACGGCCCATGCGGCGTTGAGGAGCACGATCACAACGACCGCGGCGCGGCTGATGGCGGCCTTGCGGGCGACCAGCGCCACGTCGATCGCGTAGAGGGTGAGGAAGGCGCCGATTCCGTAGAGCACCGCGGCGTCGATGCCGAGGAAGGAGTCGAGCACCTGGGCGAGTGCGAGGTACGCGACGCCGTTGGCACCCGTGACGATCGCGTCCAGGTAGAGGACCGAGCGCAGGAATCCCTGGCGGTCCGCGCGGTAGGTCCGGAGCCCGCCGATCGTCGCGCCGATCACGTTGGTCGACATGGTCACCACGTCCCTTCGTTGGCATTTACCGCTGTGTGGTGCGGTTCGTGTTCCGTGACCAGAACGCTACGAGTGCCGTGAGGACGGGGAATCGGTCGCGTATAGGTAATGCGGGTACGCAGGCAGGTGCGGGCCGTACGGCGGGTGCGGCGGGTGCGGCGGGTGCGGCGCGTGCGGCCCTGCGCGGCCCGTGCAGCCGTGCGCGACGCGTGCAGCCGTGCGGCTCACCCCGATGCCGGGCGGCCGGGCGGGCGCAGAGCGGCGCGTACCGCACTCACCGCCGGGTCGCGCAGCGCCGTTTCGCGGACGACCGCCAGGATGCGCCGTACGACCGGCGGGCCCTCGATCGCCACCGCCGCGACCTCTGTCGCCTGCTCCGGGCGCGCCAACTCCGGCAGCAGCGTGACGGCCTGCCCCGCACCGACCAGGAACAGCAACGCCTGTGCGTCGGACGTGCGGTGCCGGATGTCGGGCGCGAAGCCGCCGCGCTCCCGGCACACTTCGGCGACGATCCGGCCGTGACTGGTCTCGGTGGGACCGCCGGCCCAGACCTCGTCCGCCAGTTCGCCGATGCGGGCGGCGGACGCGCCGGCCTGTGGATGGTCGCGCGGCACGACGAGCCAGATGCGGTCCGGATCCAGTTCGGCGAAGTGCAGGCCGGGGACGCGGGGGCGCGGGTCCGCGTCGAACTCGTCGCATATCGCCAGGTCGCAGCTGCGGCTCTCCAGCATGTCGAGCGCGATGTGCGGTTCGGTGACCGTCGTCTGGACACGTACCGCCGGGTGGTGCCGGGCGAGATGGGCGATGGCCGGGCCGACCAGGCTGACCGCCGTCGGGAAGCAGGCCACGCGTACGACACCGGCGACGAGGCCCGCCGTGGCGGCGACTTCGGCCTCGGCCTGCTCCATGCGGGCGAGGAGGGCGTCGGCGTGGTCGGCTAGCACGTACGCCGCCGGGGTCAGGCGCAGCAGCCGCCCCTCCCGCCGGAGCAGTTCCGTGCCCGCCTCGCGCTGTAGGGCCGCCAGTTGGTGCGAAACGGTCGAGGGACTGTAGGCCAGCGCCCGCGCCACCGCGGCGACGGTGCCGCGACGGCGCAGTTCGCTCAGCAGGCGCAACCGGTGCAGGTCCATCATCGTGCGAATACTGCCAGGTGAATCCGTCGAAAAGATGCGCTGGTTTCGACGGATCCCGGCGGGGAGCATCGTCGGGTGAGCGGGCACCCGGCGGCAGGCGGCGCCCGGCGCGGCGGGCGTCGCCGCGTACCCCATCCGAGGAGCCAAGTCATGGACCCACGCGCGGAACTGATGGTCCGTTATGCCGGTGCCTTCTGGCCCGAGGTGATCACGCGCGCGTCGGGGTCGTGGCTGGAGACGGCCGACGGACGCCGCGTCCTGGACTTCACGTCGGGACAGCTCTGCGCGACCGTCGGCCACTCGCACCCGCACGTCACGGAGGCGATCGAGCGCTCGCTGCGCGAGACCGTGCACCTGAACTCCCGCATGCTGTCCACCCCGGTCCTGGACCTCGCGGAGACCCTGGTGGGACTCATGCCGGAGGGCCTGGACCGGGTCATGCTGCTGAGCACGGGCGGCGAGGCGAACGAGGCCGCGCTGCGCATGGCCAAGCTCGCCACCGGCGGCTTCGAGGTGCTGGGCCTGACGCGCAGCTGGCACGGCATGACGATGGGATCGCAGGCGGTCACGTACGCGGCCGCGCGGCGTGGCCACGGGCCTTTGGCGCCGGGGGCGTTCGCGCTGCCCGCGCCGTACGCGTACCGCTGCCCGATCCGGCACTGCTCCGACACCTGCGACACGACCTGCCTGGAGGTCGGGTTCGAGCAGTTCGACGAGCAGACCACCGGCGCGCCGGCCGCCGTCATCGCCGAACCGGTGCTGTCCGCGGGCGGCGTGATCGTCCCGCCGCCCGGCTACTTCGCCCGGCTCGCGGGCCTGGCCCGGGACCGCGGCATGCCGGTGTTCCTGGACGAGGCACAGACCGGCTTCGGCCGCCTGGGAGTCATGTTCGGCTTTGAACTCTTCGATTTCCAGCCGGAGTTCGTGACGCTGTCCAAGTCGCTGGGCGGCGGCCTGCCGATCAGCGCGGTGGTGACGACGGCGGAGATCGAGCAGGCGGCGTACGACAAGGGGTTGTTCTACTTCACGTCCCACCAGTCCGACCCGCTCCCGGCGGCGGCCGGTCTCGCGGTGCTCGACGTCGTGCGGGACGAGGGCCTGGTGGCGAAGGCGCGCGAGCGGGGCGAGCGACTGGGCGGTCACCTGCGTGAGTTGCAGAAGCGGCACGAGGCGATCGGCGACGTGCGCGGCCTCGGCCTGCTGTGGGGCGTCGAGTTCGTACGGGACCGGGAAACCCGGGAGCCCGCCTCGGAGTTCGGCGACGCCGTGACGGCCGCGTGCGAGAAGGCCGGGCTGTGCATGAACATCGTGCGCAGCCAGTCGGGTCCGATGAGCGCCTGCGCGCGGGTCGCGCCGCCGCTGACGGTGAGCGACGACGAGATCGACACGGCCGCCGAGATCCTGGACGACGCGCTGCGCCGGACCAAGCTGTGAGCCGGACCAAGCTGTGAGCCGAGCCAAGGTGTGAGCCGCACCAGGCTCTGAGGTGTATCGGACTCCGAGGCCTACCAGGCTTCCGAGGCGTGCCAGGCGACGCGGTGGTTCAGCCGCCGTTCCGGACGTCGTAGCGCTCCTTGACCATGCGCATGTGCAGCCAGGAGTCGAGCACCCGTACGCCGGGCAGCCGGCGCACGTCCTCCAAAACGTCCAGCACCGCCGCGGTGCTGTCGGCGCCGAGCGTGGCCACCGCATCGGCCCGGCCCAGGCAGGTGGCCACGAACTGCACGCCGTCCGCGGCGGTCAGTGCGGTGAGCGCGTCGGGCCCGGCCACGCTCAGCGCCGTGCCCAGCAGTCGCGTGGCGCCCAGGACGCCGGGTTCCACAAGGGCGACGACGCGGAAGACCCCGGCGTCCAGCATGCGCAGCGTGCGTGCCCGGGTGGCGCCGGCCGAGAGCCCGACGCGGGCGGCGAGGTCGGCGAACGACTGGCGCCCGTCCTGTTCCAGCAACGCCATGATGGCGCGGTCGAGTTCGTCCGTCTCGGTCGCGGCGGTGTCCAGGTCGTGGGGCAGCGCGTAGGGGTCCTTGACGACGCGCGTGTAGGGCAGCGCGTCGGCGGCGGCGACGCCCGGGAGGGCGCGCACGCGGTCGACGGCGCGGGACAGGGCCTCGAAGGAGTCCGCGCGCACCTCGGCCGCGACGGCGGCGCGGCCCGCGGTCAGCGTCACGAACACCGACTCGGGCAGATCGGCGATGCCGCGTGCGACGGGCCCGGCGGGTCCGTCGGCGGTCACCGCGAGGTGCGCGATGGACGTGCGGCCCGCGACCCGGGGGTGGACGACGGCGACGACGCGTACCAGCCGGGCGTCGAGCAGACGCAGGACGCGGGATCTCGCGGCGGCGCGGGAGACGCCGACCGCGGCGGCCAGTGCCTCGTACGTCTGCCGGCCGTCCCGCTGGAGTTCCGCGACGAGGGCTTTGTCCACCCGGTCCAGGGCCACGCGGTCGAAGTCGGCCGTGCCTGGATCCGGGCCCTGTGCCGGGCCCAGGGCCGTGCCGGCGGCTGCGGCCGCGGCTGTGGCCGGGGTGCCGTGGGGCGCGTGGTCGTGCGGGATGGGTTCGTCGGCGCGGCGCACGTAGGCGGACTCCCGGGGCGGAGGAACGGTGGCGGTCCCAGTGTGACGGTTCAGGGGCGTGGGGCGACGAATCGTCCGCGTGGCGCGGGCCCGGCAGACGATTCGTTCGCCCGATTCAAGGTAACGATCGGATCATCTCCTCAGATTGACTCTGGCCAACGCTTCGTTCATTCCCTATGGTCATCGCGAGCGAAACGTTCGCCTGTGGTTCATCCGGCAGATGATTCGCTCTCGATTGAGCACTACGAAGGGCGAAGGATCATGCGAAGCGCCACCACGACGCCGGACCGCGAGCGGACCCTGCTGGTCGCGGGAGGAACCGTGCACACCGGCGGCCCGCTCGGTGCCGTCGAAGCCCTCGCCGTCCGGGGCGACCGGATCGTGCACGCGGGCACCGCCGCCGACTGCCGGGCCGCGCTCGGGCGCGTCGATGCCGAACTGGACCTGGCCGGGCGGACCGTACTGCCCGGGTTCACCGACGCGCACTGCCACCCGGTCATGTACGGCCAGAACCTCGCCTGGGCCGACCTCCGCCCCGAACTCGTGCCCGACATCGACACCCTCGTCGCGGTGATGCGGCGCTTCGCCGGCAACCTGCGCCCGGACACGCCGGTACGCGGCTTCGGGTACGAGCACCGCCGCCTCGCCGAGGGCCGCCACCCGGTCGCCGCCGACCTCGACCGCGTCGCCGACGACCGCGAGGTCTACGTCATGAACGCGTCCGGGCACGGCGGGGTCGTCAACACCTTCACCCTCCGGAAATACGGCATCACCCGCGAGTCGCCCGACCCGGTCGGCGGCCACATCGGGCGCCACCCCGACGGCACGCCCAACGGCGAACTGTGGGACGGCGCCTGCGACCTCATCACCGGCGACGACGGCGTCAAGACCACCAACCACGGCCCGAACTTCCACCTCGACGACCCCGAGGACGAGATGCGCGGCCACCTGCTGCGCGCCCAGGAGCACTTCCTCGCGGCGGGGGTCACCACGGTCGGCGACGCGCAGGTCTCACGCCGGGAGCTGGAGACGTACCTGCGCGCCCGGGACGGCGGCGACCTGCGGATGCGGGTGTCCGCGTACCTCACCTCGGCGATGCTCGACGACGCGCTCGACCTCGGGCTCGGCCGCGCGCTGGGCGACGACCGGCTGCTCGTGCAGGGCGTCAAGCTCTACGCGGACGGCACGCTCGGCGGGTGGACGGCGTACTTCCCCGAGGGGTACGCGCACGACTGCTGCCACCACGGCCAGCTCTACCACGAGCCCGGCGAGTACGCGGACCTCCTGCGGCGCGCGCACGCCGCGGGCCTGCAGACCGCCACCCACGCGCAGTCCCCGTTCGCGATCGGCATGGTCCTCGACGCGGTCGAGAAGGCGCAGGCGGACACCCCGCGCCCGGACATGCGGCACCGGATCGAGCACTGCGGCCTGCCCACCGACGAGCAGATCACCCGCATGCGCGACCTGGGCGTACACGCGTGCCTCCAGCCGCAGCACCACCTGAGGACCGGTGACGGGACGCTGACCGCGATCGGCGAGATGGGCCACCGCTACAACCCGTGCGGGCTGCTCGCCGCGGCCGGCACGGCGTTCGCGATCAGCTCGGACGCCCCGGTCGCGCGGCCCAACCCCTTCGAGTCGGCCGCCGCGGCGGCCACCCGGCGCACGGTGCTCGGGACCGTCCTCGGCACCCCCGAGATGCGGCTGCCGACGGCCGAGGGCCTTGCCGCGCACGGGATCGGCGGCGCGGTCGCGCTGCACCGCGAGCAATCCGTCGGTTCGCTGCGGCCGGGACTGCTGGCCGACTTCGTGGTCATGGACATCGACCCCTACACGGTCGCCGACCCGGCGGTCTTCGCCGCTCTCGGCGTGGCCGAGACCTGGATCGGCGGCGCCCGGGCCTGGTCCGCGAACTGACCGGGCCGCGGCTGCGCCTCCGCGGCGTTCCTCGTGTTCCGCGTAGTTCTCGTGGCACCCCCGTGACGCGTGACGGGCTCGCAAACCACTTGTCCGGCCCGTGAACCCGTCGCCGGTCCCGCGGCCCTCACGACCTGAGGCACCGCCGCCGATCCCCGCCCCCTCACCCTCCACCCCTCGCCGCCCTGCCCGGTGGCGTCCCACCGGCCGCTTAGGCTTTCCCCAGCGAAAGGCGCAAGATCATGAGCGCGACACTCGGCCGGTCCCCCGCCGGCTCGTCCCCCACCAAGACCCCGCCCACCGGCTCACCCCCGCCCGGGGCCGGGCGGGACGCCGCGTCCGGCGGCGGCGTCGAGCAGCACGGCTACGACTACATCCCGGAGTCCGACCGGTACATGACCCCGCGCCAGCTGGGGCTGTTCTGGATGGGCATCAACGCGTACCAGTTCTTCTTCGTACTGGGCTCGATCGCGGTCGGGATGGGGCTGTCGCTGGTCCAGGCGATCATCGCGATCGCGTGCGGCAACCTGCTCTTCGGCGTCGTCGCGTACTGCTCGGTCGCGGGCCCGCGCGCCGGCATGCCGACGACGGCCTTCAGCCGCGCGGCGTTCGGCGTGCTGGGCAACCGCGTCAACGCGGTGTGCACGTGGGCGATGTCGCTGGGCTTCAAGACGGTCAACGGCCTGCTGGGCGTGTTCGCCATGCTCGCGCTCTTCGACCAGCTCGGCTGGCACGACTCCGGCGGCGCGCTCGGCAAGGTCGTCGCGACCGTCGTCGTCCTCGGCGGATCCATCGTGATCGCGGTGTACGGCCACCGCGCGCTGGTCCGGGTCCAGCCGTACTTCGCGGCCGCCGTCACCCTGATCTTCCTGCTGATCGTCGGCAACATCGTCGGCGACGTGGACTGGGGCTGGAAGCCGGACGACCCCGCCACCGGGTGGGGCGGCGTCGCGCTGGTGCTGATCGCCTGCGCGCTCATCTCGTCCGGGCCGCTGTCGTACATGGTCGTCGCGCCCGACTACGCGCGGTACCTGCCGAGCGGCACGCCCACCCGCAAGATCTTCCGCGCGGTCTTCGCAGGCGGCGCGGGCATGGTGATGTTCCTGGGCACCGTCGGCGCCGTCGCCGCCACCCGCGCCGACCTGTCCGACCCGGTCGCGGGCATGGAGCCGTTGCTGCCGGGCTGGCTGTTCGTCCTCTACATCGTGGCGTCGTTCACCGGCGCGGTCGGCAACAACGCCTCGGTGTTCTACTCCTCCGGCCTCGCCATCCAGGCCATCGGCATCCCGGCGCGGCGCTGGGTCGCCACCGCCGTCGACGCGATGCTCGCGCTCGCCGCCGTCCTCTGGGTCCTGTTCATCTACGACTTCGAGCACGCCCTCAACGAGTTCCTGGCCCTGGTGGTGGTCTGGGCGGGCCCGTTCTGCGCGGTGTGGATCACCGACGGCGTGATGCGGCGCTGGACGTACGACCGCGAGTCCGTGCACATCAGCACCCCCGCGTCCCGCTACTGGGGCACCGCGGGCGTCAACGTCGCGGGCATCGTCTCGATGCTGGCCGGCATGGCGACGGCTCTGCTGACCATCAACTCGGCGCTGGTCAAGGGCTGGTTGAGCACGCGCATGGACGGCGCCGACCTCAGCTGGTTCCTGCCGCTGATCGTGTCCGCGGCCGCGTACGCGGTCCTCGGCCGCCGCTGGGTCCGCGAGACATCCCTCCCGGCCGCCGCGTAACCCCCGCGCGCGCGCCTTCGCCCTCGCCGCGAAGGCGCGCGTCCGCGCCCGACTATCCACGCCCGGCTGTCCGCACCCGGTGTGCCTACCCCGCCCCCGCTTCGCCTCCGCCGCACTGTCCGCACCGCGGGTTACGTTGGCCGGATGGCGTACACCACCGAGGTCTCCCGGCACATCAAGGCCGCCCGCCCCGCGGTCTACCGCGCGCTGCTCGACCCGGAAGCGGTCGCCAGGTGGCGGGTGCCGGACGACATGCGCAGCCACGTCCACGAGTTCGAGCCGCGCGAAGGCGGCCGGTTCCGCGTCTCCCTCACCTACGAAGCCCCGGACGGCGTCGGCAAGACCAGCGCGCACACCGACACGTACCACGGCCGCTTCACCCGCCTCGTCCCCGACGAACTGGTCGCCGAAGAACTCGAGTTCGAGACCGACGACCCCACCCTCCAGGGCACCATGACCCTGACCACCACCCTCACCGACGTCCCCGGTGGCACCGAGGTCCGCATCCTCCACGAGGGCATCCCCGACACCATCCCCCGAGCCGACAACGAACAAGGCACCCAAATGTCCCTAACCGCCCTAGCCGCCCTACTCGAATCCCCCTGACCGACCGGGACGCATACGGCTACCAGTGGACCGCCTTTCCCGCGACGTCATGCAGGTTGTACGGGGGGGCGGTGCCTCGTGGGGGTGGCGGTGAGGAGGGGGCTGACGTCGAGGAGGGGGCGATGGCTGCCGGGTGAGGGGTGTGGTGGTTTCTGGTGGGGGGTGGTTCTAGGTTGGCGGGGTGATCGTTGGCGGGGTGGGGTCAAAGGGCGGGGGCGGGGCGGGGCTTCGGGCGGTGTTGGTGGCGTTGTGCGTCACGGAGATCACCAGCTGGGGGATCCTGTACTACGCGTTCCCGGTGCTTGCGCCCGCGATCACCGAGGACACGGGGTGGTCCACGTCGGCCGCGACCGCGGCGTTCTCGGTGGCGTTGGCGGTGTCGGGGATCGTCGGTATTCCGATGGGGCGGATGCTGGACCGCCGCGGGCCGCACCTACTGATGACTGTGGGGTCGGTCGTCGCGTCGCTGGCGGTGCTCGTCGTGGCGTGGGCGCCCAACCTGGTGTGGTTCACCGCCGGATGGGTGCTCGCCGGGGTCGCGATGTCGTCGATCCTCTACCAGCCCGCGTTCGCCGCGCTGACGCGCTGGTACGGGCCCCGGCACCTCGCCGCGCTCACCACCGTGACCCTCGTCGCGGGCCTGGCGAGCACCGTGTTCGCGCCGATCACGGTGGCGTTGTCGCACTGGTTGTCGTGGCGCGGGGTCTACGTCGTGCTGGCCGTGGTGCTGGCCGTCGTGACCGTTCCGCTGCACGCGATCGTGCTGCGGCGCCCCTGGCCCGCGGCGCCGCCGAGCAAGCGGTCCGCGGAAGTGCCGGACGACGTGCGGTCGATCGTCCGCAGCCGCCCGTTCGTCGTGCTGGTCGTCGCGATGACGCTCGGCTCGTTCGGCATGTACGCGGGTGTGGTCAACATCGTCCCGCTGCTCGACGAGCGCGGCTCCGGCACGACCGTCGCCGCGTGGGCGCTCGGCCTCGGCGGCGCCGGCCAGGTCGTCGGGCGCATCGGGTACGCCGCCTTCGCCCGCCGCACCAGCGTGCGCACCCGCACCGTCGGCGTCCTGGCCGCCACCGCCGCAACCACCGCCCTGCTGGCGTTCGTCCCCGGACCGATCTGGCTGCTCGTCGCACTGTCGGTCCTGGCCGGGACCGCACGCGGGGTGGCGACGCTGCTGAACGCCACGGCGATCACCGAGCGCTGGGGCGCGTCGTCGTACGGAACGCTGTCCGGGATCCTCTCCGCTCCCGCCATGGCCGCCTCGGCGATCGCGCCGTGGGCCGGCGCCGCGCTGGCCGGGCCGCTCGGCGGCTACCCGCACATGTTCGCGCTGCTCGCCGCGGCGTGCGGGACGGCCGCGGTGCTCGCCGTCGCCAGCGTGCCGGGCGGCCGCCGGCCGTCGCGGCCGGTCGTCGGCGCGCGGGAAGTGACGGACGTGCAGGACGTGCAGGACGTGCAGGACGTGCAGGGTGCGGACGATAGCGGCTTGAGCGCACGACTGGAGAAGTAAGTACGGGGAGCCGGCGTTCGGTCGAGCGTGTGAGGTGCGGCATTGTGCCGCGGGCGCACACTGGATCCATGGCAGGAGCACGGACAGTACAGCGACTGACCGGTGTCTGCGATGCGGACGGCGGTTTCCGCGGCGAACTTGCGTACGCCATAGGCAGGGCACGCGGCACCGCGCACTGTGCGCTGAGCGACCTCACGCATGCCGGCCGTCGCCGCAGACCCGAGTGGGACGCGCTGCTGGCGACGCTCGGTGTTCCGTTCGACGTGGTGTACCTGAACGAACGGGACGACGCGGTGGCCGCGGCCAGCGAAGGCCGCGTACCGTGCGTGCTCGCGCACACCGACACCGGCATCGTGGTACTGCTCGGCCCCGACGACCTCGCCGCCATCGGCACGAGCGTGTTGCGCTTCGACCAGACGATGCGCGAGGCGGCCGACGCCGAGGCGCTGGTCCTGCCGCTCTCCGGACTGGCCCCGTGACGGTACGTCACACGACGTGATCCGTACGCTCCGTACGCCGTACCCCGTACGCCGTAGGCAGGGAAGCGAGCGGCCGTCACGTCCCGATGACGCCCCCGTCGCGCTTGCGGATCACGACCGTCACCGAGCGCCGGCGCCCGGCCGGTCGAAGTCGGGCCAGTTGCCGACCGCGCGCGGGTTCTCCGGCGTCGGATGCCCCAGAACGACGTGGCCTCGCCGGGGTGCCGCACGTCCACGAACACGGAAAAACCCGGCCGGTCGACCGCCGCCCGGGCCCAATCAGCTCTTGATCAGCCCGGTCAGCCCCCGGGCGCCTCGATCGCGCCGGCGCCGCCGGGGGCGCCCGGGGTCACGAGCGCCGTCTCGTACGCCAGAACGACGGCCTGCACCCGGTCCCGCAGGTGAAGCTTCGTCAGAATGCGCGTGACGTGCGTCTTCACCGTCTCGACGCTCAGCGTCAGGGCCGCCGCCAGTTCCGCGTTGCTCATGCCCCGGGCGAGAAGGCGCAGCACTTCCATTTCGCGCGGCGTGAGCACGGACAGGTCGCCGCCCGGCGCGCGTTCCGCGGGGGCCGGACGCGCGAAGCGCTCCACGAGCCGCCGCGTGATGGTCGGCGCGAGGAGCGCGTCGCCCGCGCTGACCAGGCGTACGGCGGCCACCAGTTGCTCGGGCGTCACGTCCTTGAGCAGGAACCCGCTCGCCCCCGCGTTCAGCGCCTCGTAGACGTAGTGGTCGAGGTCGAACGTGGTGAGGATGATGATGCGGCACGGCCGTCCGTCCAGCGCGGGCGACGGATCGGCCATGATGCGGCGCGTGGCCTCCAGGCCGTCGAGTCCGGGCATGCGGATGTCCATCAGGACCACGTCCGGCCGGGTGCGGCGGACCGCGGCGCACGCCTCGTCGCCGCCGGCCGCCTCGGCGACGACGTCGATGCCGTCGGCGGCCAGGATCATGCGGAACCCGGAGCGTACGAGCGCCTGGTCGTCGGCCACGACGACGCGCAGCGCCGCTGCCGCGCTCACGGCGTCGGCACCGGGATCGAGGCCTGCACGCGGTAGCCGCCGGTCGGCCGGTGCCCCGCGCGCAGCCCGCCGCCGTGCAGCGCCAGTCGCTGGGTGAGGCCGAGCAGACCGCGTCCGGCGCCCAGCGGCTCGGGGCGGCGCCCGTCGGCGGGCCCGTCGTCGGCGACCTCGATGCGCATCGCGTCCGGCCGGTAGGTCACGGTCACCTCGGTACGCGCCCCCGGCGCGTACTTCAGCGCGTTGGTGAGCGCCTCCTGCACGACCCGGTACACGGTGAGCTCGATCCCCGGTGGCAGCGGCCGCGCCTCGCCCTGGGTCGTGAACCGCACGTCGAGCCCCGCGGTGCGCACCCGGTCCACGAGCACGGGCAGCCGCGACAGGTCGGGCTGCGGCGCCAGCGGCGGTCCCAGCGCGTCGCCGTCCGGCACCGTCCCCGGATCGCCCTGCGGCGGCGGCGCACCCTGGGCGGTGAGCACGTCGAGCATCTGGCGCAGCTCGGCCATCGTCTCGCGCCCGCTCGCCTCGACCGCGCGCAGCGCCTCGGTCGCCGCCTCGGGATCCGAGCGCAGGACCATGCGGGCGGCGCCGGACTGGATCACCATCACGCTCACATTGTGGCTGACCACGTCGTGCAATTCCCGGGCGATCCGGGCGCGTTCGTGGGCCACCGCGACCTCGCGCTCGCGCTCGGCACGCAGCGCCCGGCGGTGGAAGGCCCCGGCCCGGGTACGCCATGTGCCGATGGTGCGGCCGATGACGAACATCGACGCCATGATGGCGAGCACCAGCAGGCCGGGCGGGCCGTTGTCCTCGTCGGGGAACTTCGCCATGAGGGCGAGCGTCGCCGCACCGGAGACCCCCGCCGCCAACGAAAAACGCGGTACGTGCGCCGCGACCGAGTACGCGCCGATCGCGAGGGCCACGACCCCGGGGACCTCCATGTAGTCGGGGTCGATGGCCAGCGTGACGGCGAACTGCACCGCGAACGCCGTGACCGGCTGCGTGCGCCGCCAGGCGATCATGGCGGCAGCCAAGAGGCACACGGCGAACGTCCACGCGCTCGGCCCGGAGGCGGCGTGCTCCGGTGAGTCCGGGTACGCGTACGGGATCTCGCCGTAGGGGGGCCTGGGGTACGGAGGCGGGCCGCCGGCGTCGTCCGTCGGGAAGTTGTACCCGAGCATGACGGCCGTGGCGACGCCCAACACGAGGGCGAGCAGGCCGTCCCCGCCCAGCGGTCCCGGGCGGCGTAGCAACTCGGCGGCCCGGCGAACACTCTGAGGGAGCGTCAGCCGGGCGCGCGGGGTCGGCGTCAGCGGTGCGGCGGGCGTCACCCGGGCATTCTCGCCGGTTGTGCGCGGCGCGTACATCATGCGTGCGAGCTGTCCGGGGTCCCTCGGGAGAGCTACCCGACCCGCCCTCCCCCGCGCGAGCGACCGCAGGTTGGCTCGCCGTGCGGACGCCCGGCGGCCGGTCCGGAACCTAGCGTCCGGGGCCATGACAGACGTGATCCGGCTCGAAGCCGTGACGAAGAGGTACGAGGGAACGGGCCCCGCCGCACTCGACCGGGTGGACCTGGTCGTCGGCGCGCGCGAGGCCGTGGCCGTCATGGGCCCGTCCGGCAGCGGCAAGTCCACGCTGCTCAATCTGATCGCGGGGCTGGACCGGCCGACCGAGGGTGCGGTCACGGTGGCCGGTGTCGGTCTCGGCGGCCTGTCGGAGACCGCGCTCGCCAAGTTCCGGCGCCGGCACATCGGCATGATCTTCCAGTTCTTCAACCTGCTCGACGACCTGACGGTGCTCGACAACGTGCTGATGCCCGCCCGCCTGGGCGGGATCTCGCCGCGCGCCGCCCGGACGCGCGCCGACGAACTGCTCGGCTACCTCGGCATCGCGGGGCACGCGGACGCGTACCCGGCACGGCTGTCCGGCGGCGAGCGGCAGCGCGTCGCCATCGCCCGGGCGCTCATGAACCGGCCGCCGCTGCTGCTCGCCGACGAGCCGACGGGGGCCGTGGACACCGCCAACGGGCGGCACATCACCGAGCTGCTCGCCGAACTCAACCGCGACGGGCAGGCGTTGCTGATGGTCACGCACGACCTGCAGCTGGCGCGCGCGTGCACGAGCCGCATCGTGCGGATCGTGGACGGAAGGCTCGACGCCACGCCGCAGGCCCACGACCCGGGCGGCCCGCAGGACTCGCTGTGGGACGACGCGCAGGACGGGCGCACGACGGAGGCGTCCCGGTGAACGCGGTCGTCAAGGCCGCCTGGGCGGCAGTCGTACGCCGCCGGGTGCAGACCGTGGTGACCGCCGTCGTGGCGCTGCTCGCGACGGCGACCTCGGTGCTCGCCTTCGGCCTGCTGGTCGCGTCGATGGCGCCGTTCGACCACGCGTTCTCCGCGCTGCACGGCGCGCACGCGACGGTGAGCGTCGACGCGGGCCGGGCGACCGCCGAGCAGGTCCGCGCCACCGGCGCCGGGTCCGGGGTCGCCGAGGTCGCCGGGCCCTATCCGTCGACGAGCGCGCCGATCATGCTGCCCGGCGACGCGGTCGCGCACGGGACCATGACCGTGGTCGGACGGGCCGATCCGAACGGTCCGCTCGACACGCTCAAGCTCCGGTCGGGCCGGTGGGTCCGGGCGCCGGGCGAGGTCGTCCTCGGGGACGGCGAGGGGCCGCGGCTGGGCGTCGGGGACCGGTTGCGGCTGGGCGGGGTCGAGCTGACGGTCGTGGGCATCGCGGCGTCCGTCACCGACACGGCGGGCGCGTGGACCGTGCCGGACCAGATCGCCGCACTCGAACCCGGGGGCGCCGCGAAGACGTTCCAGGCGCTCTACCGCTTCGCGGACGCGGGCGACAGCGACGCGGTGGCGGACGGCGTCGCCGCGGTGCGCGCCGCGCTGCCGTCCGGGGCGGCGCTCGGGTCGACGTCGTACCTGGACGCCCGGCGCGAGGCGGCCGGGACGGCGGCTCTCGTGGTCCCGTTCGTCACCGCGTTCAGCGTGCTCGGCGTGGTCATGTCGGTGCTCATCGTCGGCAACGTGGTGAGCGGCGCGGTGGTGGCCGGGTACCGCGGGATCGGGGTGCTCAAGACGCTCGGGTTCACTCCGCGGCAGGTCAGTGCGGTGTATCTGGCGCAGGTCCTGCTGCCCGCGCTGGCGGGTGCGGCGGCGGGCATGTTCGCGGGCCACGCGCTGGCCGTTCCGCTGCTCGCGGACACCGAGCAGTCGTACGCGGTCCCCGAAGTGGCCGGGGTCCCCTGGTGGGTGGACGTCCTGGTACCCGTCGGCCTGCTCCTGGTCGTCTGCGTGGCGGCGCTGATCCCGGCACTGCGCGCGGGGCGGATCCCGGCGATCCAGGCGATCGCCGTCGGACGCGCGCCGCGGGCCGGCCGGGGGTTCCGGGCGCACCGGCTCCTGGCCCGCTCGCGCCTGCCGCGGGCCGTCGCCCTCGGGCTGGCCGGCCCGTTCGCGCGGCCGGCGCGCACCGGCATGACGCTGGCGGCGCTGCTCCTGGGCACCACGGCGGTGACGTTCGCGTACGGGCTCGGCCAGACGCTGACTCGGGCCGACGACGGCTTGTCGCGGGAGGGGTCGTCGCAAATCACGGTCAGCCTGGGGATGGTGGGCGAACAGGGTGGGATGCATCAGGGGCCGCCGGAAGGTGCCGGCACGGCCGGTGCGGCGGGAGGTCCGCCCGCGCCGCCCGCGCCGCCCGCCCCGCCCAGGGGCCCGCAATCGGGGCGGCCGACCGCCGAGCAGCCGCCGTCCGCGGACCCTGTGGCAGTGGCGGACATGCTGCGCGCCGACGCGGCGACCGCGCGGTTCACCTCGGTCACCACGCTGGAGGTCGAAGTGCCGGGGCGCACCCGGCCATTGGAGCTGACCGGGTACGACACGGACTCGTCCTGGCTGGGGTACCCGGTGGTCGCCGGGCGCTGGTTGCAGGGGGCGGGGGAAATCGTGGTGCCGACGTCGTTCCTGCGCACGTCCGCGCTGCGGGTGGGCGACGAGGTCGCGCTCGACCACGACGGGCGGCGCGTGACGGTGCGGATCGTCGGCGAGGCGTTCTCCTCCGACGAGGAGGCGTTGCTCACCGACCGCGCCACGCTCTTGCAGCTCAAGCCCGATGCGGCGATCACCGCGTACGAGGTGCAGGTGACGCCGGGGACGAATGCGGACGCGTACGCGGAGCGGATCTCCGAGGCCGGCGTGTTCGCGGCCGGGGCCGGGGCCGCGATGCCGCGCAGCGAGGAGAACTCGACGATCCCGATCCTGATCGGCCTGATCGGGACGCTGACCCTGCTGATCGCCGGGGTCGCGGGGCTGGGTGTGCTCAACACGGTCGCCCTCGACACGCGCGAGCGCGCGCAGTCGATAGGTGTCCTGAAGTCCCTGGGCATGACACCGCGTCAGACCATGGCCATGGTCGTGACGTCCGTGGTCGGGCTCGGCCTGGTCGGGGGTGCCGCGGGCATCCCGCTCGGGGTGGCGCTGCACCACTTGGTGGCGCCGGTCATGGCTTCGACCGCGGATCTGCGGCTGCCCGACTCGATGGTGTCGGTGTACGGAGTGCCCGCGTACGCGGTGCTCGCCGTCTCGGGAGCGGTGCTGGCCACGTTGGGGGCGCTGCTCCCGGCGGGCTGGGCGGCCCGGTCGCGGGCGGCGGCGTGGCGGACTGAATGAGGTCAGCGGGCGGTGGCGCGTACCGGGGCGGACATGGCGCCGATGAACATGTCGACCAGGTTGTCCGTGAACAGGTCCGGGTCGCGCCGCCGCCCGGCATCGACACCGCGGGCGTAGAACGCGCAGGCGTGGGTGACGCCGGTGAGGCCGACGAGGATGCGCTCGTCCATGACATCGCGCGGGACGTCGGGGATCCAGGCGCGCAGCAGTGCGGTGGCGTCCGCCGCGACGGTGTCGCCGAGCAGGTCGGCCAGGCGCGCCGGCGAGCGGTTCTCGTCGTCGACCAGTTGGGAGAGGAACCGGACCACCGCGCGCTGCCGGTCGTCGCCGGTCGCCAGTTCCGCGAGAGGGGTGACGGCGACCTCGGCGATCGTGCGCGGCTCGTCGGCCGTCGCCGCGGTCAGCAGTTCGCGGCGGCGCGCGACCACGGGCGGGAGCACGTCCTCCAGGAGCGCCTTGAGGACGCCTTCCTTGGACCCGAAGTGGTACTGCGTGGCCGCGGAGTTGCGCTGGCCCGCGGCGAGGCGGATCTCGCGCATGCTCACCGCCTCGATGCCGTCGCGGGCGAACAGCAGGAGAGCGGCGTCGAGCAGTTTGCGGCGGGCGGGCTCGGGATCGCGCGGCATACCCGGAACGCTACCGGCCGGCCGCGCAAGCCGGGGCCGGCCCGCGACCGCGGTGCGGCTGCCTCGTACCCCGACCGGCACACCGGGTGCATTCCGAATCGTGGACGGAACGGGCATCGCACCCGCTGATGTATCTATCTTGTGCGCATGCCAGCCGCACCCACCGCCGCCGACCGCGTCTACCGGCACGTCAAGCAGGCCGTTCTCGAACGCCACTACGAGGGCGGCACGCTGCTGACCGAGGGCGAGGTGGCGGATGCCGTCGGCGTCTCGCGCACACCCGTACGCGAGGCACTGCTGCGCCTGGAGGTCGAGGGGCTGATCCGCCTCTACCCCAAGAAGGGCGCGCTCGTCCTGCCGGTCTCGGCCCAGGAGATCACCGACGTCGTGGAGACCCGGCAACTCGTCGAGGAGCACGCGGCCCGCAAGGCGGTGCCCGCGCCCCCGGACCTGATCACGCGCCTGGAGGAACTGCTCGCGCGGCAGAAGCGCGAGGTCGAGGCCGGCGACCTGGCCGCCGCCGCGACCACCGACCGCTGCTTCCACGCCGCGATCGTGCGCAACTGCGGCAACGCCATCCTGATCCGGCTGTACGACCAGCTCCGCGACCGCCAGCTGCGCATGGGCGTGGCCTTCCTCCACTCGCATCCCGACCGGGTCGCCCGGACGCTGACCGGGCACGAGGAGATCCTCGCGGCGCTGCGTGCCGGCGACGCGGACGCGGCGGTCGACGCCGTGCACCGGCACGTCGGATGGGTGTCCGAACTGGTCCGGGGCGAGGCCCGATGAGCGCGGCCGCCGCGGCACCGCGGCTCGACCCGCCGGGCGGCCGCCGGGCCGTCGCGGTCTGGTCGGTCGGCGTCGCGGTGTACTTCGTCGCGGTGATCTTCCGGACCTCGCTCGGCGTCGCCGGCCTCGACGCCGCCGACCGGTTCGACGTCAACGCCTCGGCGCTGTCGACGTTCTCGATCCTGCAACTGCTCGTGTACGCGGGCATGCAGATACCCGTCGGCGTGCTGGTCGACCGGTTCGGCACCAAGAAGGTGCTGACGATGGGCGTCGTGCTGTTCACCGTGGGCCAGTTGGGCTTCGCGTTCTCCCCCACGTACGGCATGGCGCTCGCCTCGCGGGCGCTGCTCGGCTGCGGCGACGCCCTCACCTTCATCAGCGTGCTGCGGCTCGGCACCCGCTGGTTCCCGGCCCGGCGCGGCCCGCTGGTCGCGCAACTGGCCGCACTCGCGGGCATGGGCGGCAATCTCGTCTCGACGCTGGTGCTGTCCCGGATGCTGCACGATGTCGGCTGGACGCAGGCGTTCGCGGGCAGCGCGCTGCTGGGGATCGGGGTCCTCGTCCTCCTGCTGGTGTTCCTGAAGGACCATCCGGAGGGGCACGAGCCGGAGGCGCTGCCGCAGCGCGGGGCGGCGTTCGTCCGCCGCCAGATCGCCGAGTCGTGGCGCGAGCCGGGCACCCGGCTGGGCCTGTGGACGCACTTCACGACGCAGTTCCCGGCGATGGTGTTCCTGCTGCTGTGGGGCATGCCGTTCCTCGTCGAGGCGCAGGGACTGTCCCGGGGGACCGCGGGCGGGCTGCTGACGCTGACGGTGGTGTCGAGCATGGTCTTCGGGCTGGCGTACGGCCAGATCATCACGCGGGCGCGCGCCGCCCGGCTGCCGCTGGCGCTCGGCACGGTGGCCGCGACGGCGGCGAGCTGGGCCGCGGCGATCGGCCATCCGGGCGACGGCGCGCCGATGTGGCTGCTCGTGGTGCTGTGCACGGTCCTCGGGGCCTGCGGCCCGGCGTCGATGATCGGCTTCGACTTCGCCCGGCCCGCCAACCCGCCGGAGCGGCAGGGCACCGCGTCCGGGATCGTCAATATGGGGGGATTCGTCGCGTCGATGGTGACCCTGCTGACGGTCGGGGTCCTGCTCGACGCGACCGGCGACGACTACCGCATCGCGTTCTCGTCGGTGTTCGTGCTGGAGATCGTCGGCCTTGTGCAGATCCTGCGGCTGCGGAAGGCCGCGGTCGCGCGCGAGCGGCTGCACCTCGTGGCCGCTCCCCCGGCCGCCGCCGTACGCTCCGCCGCCTGACCGACGTGGATACCCTTTTCCCCGGTGGCGTCCGTCGCGGCGTCCACGGCGGCGTCCGTCGGGCGGGCCGTGTGGAGAGCCGGATGAAGAGGTGCAGTGGTTCCAGACAGCGGAGCGGGTCAGGCCGACCGGCTCGACGACCACGACTATCCCGCGTACACGATGGGGCGGGCGGCGGAACTGATCGGGGCCACGCCCGCGTTCCTGCGGGCGATCGGGGATGCGGGGCTCATCACTCCCGAGCGTTCGGAGGGCGGGCACCGCAGATATTCGCGCGCGCATCTGCGCGTCGCGCTGCGGGCCCGCGAACTCGTCGACCAGGGCACGGCGATCGACACCGCGTGTCGCATCATCAGCCTGGAGGACCGGTTGGCGGGCGCCTTGCGGATCAACGAGGAGCTCCGCCGATCGGGTGGCACCGCGGACACCGCGCCCGGCACACCGTCGGACACGCCGCCCGACACGCCGCCCGGAACACCGCCGGGAACACCGCCCGACGTACCGCTCGACGCCGTGTCCGACGCAGCGCCGGAAATGGCGTGGCACGCGCCCGCGGAGACAAAAAATCTCCAGCGGCCACGGGAGAAATTCGCACGGCGCCCTCGGTGATTCACCCGGAGTTCACGACACCGATATAACGTCCCGCATCCGGTCGCGTGCAACGTGATACGGTTGGAACCAGTTGCGGTTGTGGTTCCCAAAGACTTCAAGTGCACTCTTCGGCCGATGCGGCCGTCGGGTGCATTTCTGTGTCTCCGGCTTTTTCGGAGGGGCATCATTGCGGCGATGCGGGCTCCGCGCAGTGCGGACTCCGGGCAACTGCCCCGAAGGAGATATGACATGGCTACCGGTACCGTGAAGTGGTTCAACTCGGAAAAGGGCTTCGGCTTCATCGCTCAGGACGGCGGCGGCGCCGACGTGTTCGCGCACTACTCGAACATCGCCACCCAGGGCTTCCGTGAGCTGCAGGAAGGCCAGAAGGTCTCCTTCGACATCACGCAGGGCCAGAAGGGCCCGCAGGCGGAGAACATCGTTCCCGCCTGACGCGTTTATCCCGGCGCTGGGGCCCGCACCTTCGGGTGCGGGCCCCAGCGCTGCGTTTTCGCACCGGGATTAACCGCGGCGGTCCCGCCGTTCTGACGGCGGGCACTCGGCCCGGTTAATTCCCCTTGCCGTCCCATCGGCATTCACCGGCTTTCGCCGGCATACTTCGGCTCGGTCTTGCGATCCACGGCGCCTCCCGGCGCCGCCCGGAATTCCTTGATGCGTGCCGGATCAAGGAGGTTTCGCATGACCCGTACGGCTCGCCGTCCGGACGGCCGGCCCGGAGGCCGCGGCCGTTCCGGTGCCCCCAGGCAACACCGCTCCGCCGCACCCGCACGCCCCCGGGAGTTCGCCCTCCCGGTCACCGCAACACCCCCTCTGCCCCCGGTGTCCCGGTTCGAGGAACTCGACATGCCGGCGGCCCTGCTGACGGCGCTGACGTCCGAGGGCCTGACCGTGCCCTTCCCGATCCAGTCGGCGACACTGCCGAACACCCTGGCGGGCCGCGACGTCCTCGGCCGCGGCCGGACCGGTTCCGGCAAGACCCTCGCGTTCGGCCTGGCCCTGCTGGCCCGCACCGCGGGCCGCCGCGCCGACCCGAAGCAGCCCCTCGGCCTGGTCCTCGTGCCGACCCGCGAGCTGGCCCAGCAGGTCACCGACGCGCTGACGCCGTACGCCCGCGCGCTGCGCCTCCGGGTGACCACCGTCGTCGGCGGCGTCTCGCTCGGCCGCCAGTCCGCGGCCCTGCGCGGCGGCGTCGAGATCGTCGTGGCGACCCCCGGGCGCCTCACCGACCTCATAGAGCGCGGCGACTGCCGCCTCGACCAGGTCGCGGCGTGCGTGCTGGACGAAGCCGACCAGATGGCCGACATGGGCTTCATGCCGCAGGTCACCCGGCTCCTCGACCAGGTCCGCCCGGGCGGCCAGCGCATGCTGTTCTCCGCGACGCTGGACCGCAACATCGACCAGTTGGTCCGCCGCTACCTCGACGACCCGGTCGTGCACTCGGTCGACCCGTCCGCCGCCGCGGTCGGCACGATGGAGCACCACGTGCTCCAGGTCGACCTGGCCGACAAGTTCGCGGCCACCACCGAGATCGCGGCCCGCGACGGCCGCGTGATCATGTTCCTGGACACCAAGCACGCCGTGGACAAGCTCACGAAGCACCTGCTGAAGAGCGGGGTGCGGGCGGGCGCGCTGCACGGCGGGAAGTCGCAGGCCCAGCGCACGCGCACGCTCGCGCACTTCAAGACCGGCCACGTCACCGCGCTCGTGGCCACCAACGTCGCGGCGCGCGGCATCCACATCGACCAGCTCGACCTGGTGGTCAACGTGGACCCGCCCGGCGACCACAAGGACTACCTGCACCGGGGCGGCCGCACCGCACGCGCCGGCGAGTCGGGCCGGGTCGTCACCCTCGTCCTGCCCGACCAGCGCCGCGACATGTCGCGCCTGATGGCGGACGCCGGCATCACGCCGCGCACCACCCGCGTGCGCTCGGGCGACGCCGAGCTCAGCCGCATCACCGGGGCACAGGCCCCGTCCGGCGTACCGGTCGCACCCACCGTGACCGCGGAGCGCACCAAGGAGCACGGCTCGTCCGGGGGCGGCGCGCCGCGGGGCGAGCGCCGCCGCGGATCCGGACGGCCCCCGGAGCCCGGCCGGCGCCGGGCGCCCCGGGGTGCGGGAACCCGCCGCCGCCGCTCGGGACCGCGCGGAAGCGACTGAGGATCCCCCCACGGCGAGCCCTCGCTGTGACAGGCTGAACCCACCGGGTCGGCGGTATGGCCGTCCCTTCTCTCAACTCTGCCGAGGCCCTATGCGCTGCGTCATCGCCGGATTCTCCTTCGACCTCGTCAAGAACGAGGTCGAGGCAGCGATGCGGGACATCAAGCCGGAACCCGTCGAAGGGGACTCGGTGACCATCGGTCGCCGGGTCTACCCCGTCAAGCAGGTGGGCGAAGTGATCACCCGCCAGGACCGCCGCGACTTCTCCGCGAAGGAGGTCGTCCGGGCGCTGACCCGGATCGGCTTCACCTGCCACCCGGCTCCCGCGGCGAACCCGGCTCCCACCCAGTTCGACCCGTCCTCTCCCCTCGGATACTGAGCCGGCCGACCGGCCCACGTACCGAGCCGATCCACCGGGCCCGCGGACCGGGCCCCCGACCGGGCACGGCCGCCGGGCCGCCCATACCGGCCCGCGCCGACCCACACCCGCGCGAAGACCCTGCTTCCAGGGTCTTCGCGCGTTGTCGTCCTGCGCCTCCGCGGCGCGTACGCCGTAGTCCCCGGCCGCGGCCCGTTCGACACGCCGTCACGCCGTCCCCGCAGTGCTGTCCGTCGTCACGCCGTCCGCCGTCCGGCATCCCGTTGCCCGGTATCAGCGCGCGTGCCGGGGCCCGGGGCGTACGCGGCCAACGACTCCCTGATCTCCTCCGCGTACGGGCCCTGCCACCACGGAACGGTGCGCACCAGCGTGGGCCTGGCCCCGCTCACCTGCACGAGCGCCCGCCCCCGGGGCATGGCGCCCAGGTCGGCGATGTCGAGCACCTGCTCCTCTCGGGAAGACCGCGTGGTCGAGCCGGCGAACGGCATTCCCACGCGCGAGGAGACGGACTTCGTCCGGGGTTCGAACCTCGGGGCAGCCTGCGCGAGGTCGTGCAGGAACCGGGCATCGGCCGAACCACCCCCGTAGACCCGGACGTTTGCCGCGCTCCACATCGACGCCATGCCGTGCTCGCCCCAGATTGTGACCCCCTGCGCCCAGGACTGGAGGATCGTCATCATGACGATCCCACGCGAACCGTAGTGGCTGTAGAGAAACGGCAGTTCGTGCCACGGGCAGACGTTGGCGGCCTCGTCGAGGACGAAGACCGCGGGCACCGGCAGGCGGCCTCCCGGACTTGCGATGGCCCGGCCCTCCAGCGAGTACGCGAGTGCGGAGGTGAGCGTGAGGATCAGCGGCGCCGCGGCGCGGTTGGTCTCCTCCGACAACAGGTAGATCGTGCCGTCGTCGCGGTCCCCGAAGTCGGCGTGCCGGAACTCGGGGCGCCGCGGTCCGCTGCCGGGCGTGACCCACCGGGTGACGTCCGGTGCGGCCAGCGGCGACGCCATCTGGGACGCGGCACCGTACACCCCCGCCCGCTGCGACGCGGGGGCCGCGATGATCATCTCGGCCGCGTCGGCCACCCGGTCGGCCCCGGCCGCCCGGAGGATGCGTACCGGAGTGTCGTCGGTCGGGCGGTTCAGCCAGGTCAGGGTCCGCGTGACCGGCTGCTCGTCGAGGGACGCGGCGAGCAGCAGCGCACCGAACAACTGCTGGCCGGCGGGCTCGAAGTACCCGTCCGCGCGGACGTGGGACTGCCGGTTGATGCCGTTGAAGAACGACGCGAGCATGAGGCCCTTGACGACGTTGTCACCGACGAACGAGAGCGGGTTCCACCACCAGGTGGGCTGCTCGCCGGCCTGCCCCTGCGGGTCGAAGACCCATACCGGGCCGCGCTTTTCGCGTATCCCGCGGGTGGCGTCGACGATGTCGCGCTTGTTGGACGTCACCACGAGCGCACCCGGGGCCGCGGCCGCGGCGGGGATGGCCCGGGCGGCGGTCTTGCCGGTACGCGGACCCCAGATGTCCATGTGCATGTCCTCCCACGAACCCCACAGTTCGCGGTCGCGGCGTACCGACCGGCCGATGAACACCCCGGGGTCGTGGGCCCGGACGCCGAGCCGGGCGGCCGTCGCCGCCGCTCCGGACGTCGTCATGCCGGGCAGGTCCGCCGGCCCGGCGAGCAGCCGCGCGGTCCGGTCGATCGCGGGCCGCCGGGCGCGCAGCCGCACCGCCGTCACGACCAGAACTCCCGCCGCGCCCAAGGCGGCCGCCGACAGCACGGCGGCGAGCGTGCCGCCGCGCCGGGCGACGTAGCCGAGGAGCAGGATGCCGAGCGCGGCCGCCGTCAGGACACCGGCGAGGATCTCGGGAAATGGGTGCGGGCCGCGTCGCCGCGTGGTGGCAGACATGGGTGTCGTCTTCGCTTCCGTCGCCGGTGGTCGGGAACCTGCATATCGGGAACCTGCATGCGGCGGACGGCGCTTGGCGGTGCGGGCGCGCGTCCGGGCGGTTCACCGACAGCGGGTGCCGGGCGGGACGGGAAGCTGCCAGATGCGGTGCCGGACGATTGCGCACGGCAGACCGAACGGGCGCTCCGACACGGGCCCCTCCTCGGTCTCGTCCGCCGGTCTGTCGTCCGTCGGTCCGTCGGGCTTTCGCCGGGCCGCCGGTCGGCCGGAGCGCCGGACCCGCAGCGTTGCGGTCCGTCGCGCGTCGGCCGGTCGGCAACTGGCGGGTTCCACTGGTATCACGCAGTTGTTGCCGGGGCTTCCCGGTGGGGCGGAAAGCGCGGGCCATTTGCGCTTCGTGGTCTTGATCGACAGGGCAATCCGGGTTACTGGCGCGGTTGTTCGCCGGAACACGGATTTGACCGCGGCGACACGGGCCTGCTTGCGTACCGGCACTGTGTGCAACTCACGTCGAATCCTTGTGAAGCGGGTCCACGTCGACCTCATGCGCTTTGCCGGAGCGCTCTGTTCGGGCTGCCGGTAGACCGCCCCACCTCCGACGCCCGACGCCTTCACTACGTACGAGGACGACATGCCCGCACGTTCGCTCACCCCTGCCCCGGCTCCCGCACCGAACCCGGCCGCGCTCCTGGCCTTCGCCGACCGGGCCGCCGCCGACCCCTCGCTCGTCGCCCGCCTGCCCCTCGACCCCGTCGACCGGACATGGCTGCGGATCGGCGGCCCCGGCGCCGCCGAGGCGTGGCTCATCGGCTGGCCGCCCGGCACCGGCACCGGCTGGCACGACCACGGCGGCGCGGTCGGCGCGTTCCTCGTGGTCCGCGGAACCCTGCACGAGTTCACGCCCCCGCATCCCGACGTGCGTCCCGGCAGCCACGTGGACGTGCCGTTCACGCCCGGCACCGAGACGCAGGTCCGCCTCCCCTCCGGCTCCGCGCGTTCCTTCCCCCGCGACCACATCCACGACGTCCGCAACACCGCCCAGGCGGGTCACGCCGTGTCCCTGCACGTCTACTCCCCCGCCCTCACCCTGATGCGCCGCTACGAACAGACCGGCGGACGCCTGGTCTTCCACTCCGCCGAGGGAACCGCCGACTGGGACCACGAACCCGAGGCGCCGGACCGGACCTGACGAGCCGCCGGAAGCTGTCGGTCCCCGCGCGCTAGAGTCGGCGGGTATCCGCTGGTGGTGGGGAGGACGACGGCGTTCATGACTCGGCGCAACGACGGGCTGATCGGGGGCTGGGCCGAGGCTCAGCGGCAGGAGCAGCGCCGACAGGACGCACAGCGCAGAACCCGCGAGCAGCAGCGGCGCGAGGCCGAGCGGCAACAGCGGGCCGCGGAGCGGGCGATGGCCCAGGCGCACCGCGAGCAGCAGGCGGCGTACAAGCAGCGCCGCGAGGCGGACGCGCGGCTGCGGACCGACGAGATCGAGGCCCGGGTCGCGGTGCTGGAAGGGCTGCTGGCCGCCGGGTGCCGGGGGCCGGCGTTCCGCACGTCCGCGATGCTGCGCGCGGAGCACGTCGAGCCGTTCCAGCCGGGGCATCTCGCGGTCGCGGTCCCGGCCCCGGTCGAGGCCAACTACCAGCCCGCACAGGGTGGTTGGGGATTCGGCCCGAGTGCGCAGGCGCGCGCGGAGGCACGGGCCAGGTTCGAGCGCGACTGGTACGCGGCGCAGGACGCCGAGGCTCAGCGGCTGCGGCAACTGGAGGCGTACCGGCAGCAGTACCAGCAGTGGGCCGAGACGACGCTGACCCAGATCCGCCACCACAACGCGCAGGTGCGGACGTTGGGCGACACGCTGCGCCGCGGCGACCCCGATGCCGCGGTGCAGTACTTCTCGGCCGCGCTGTACTCGTCGGCGGCGTGGCCGGACGGCTTCCCGCACCAGGTCGCCGCCGCGTACGACCGGGGCACGCGCGAGCTGGTGCTCGACTGGCAGTTGCCCGGCATCGACGTCGTCCCCGAGGCCAAGGCGGTCCGGTACATGCCGAGCACCGACCAGGACAAGGAAGTCGCGCGCCCGGTGACGCAGCGGCGCGCGCTGTACCGGGACGTGCTCGCGCAGACCGTGCTGCTGGTGCTGCGCGAGGTGTTCGCCGCCGACGAGTTCGGCGCGCTGGAGTCGGCCGTGGTGAACGGCTTCGTGGACGACCGGGATCCGGCGACCGGCCGCCCGGCGAAGATCGTGCTGGCGTCGGTCCGGGCGACGCGCGCCGACTTCACCCGGCTGGACCTCGCGCGGGTGAGCGCGCAGGACTGCCTGGCGGATGCGCTCGACGGCAAGTTGTCCGCGCGGCCGGACCAGCGTACGGCGGTCCGTGCGGTACGCCGCCCCGACGAGGTGGGCGGCAGCGCGGCCGTGGTGTCGCACGCGGACGACGACGCCGTGCCGAACCTGCTGGAGATGGACCCGATCGCCTTCGAGGGCCTGGTCGCCGAGTTGTTCCGGGCCCGCGGGCTCCAGGCGGTCACCACCCAGCGCTCGGGCGACGGCGGTGTCGACGTCGAGGCGCTGGACCCGGACCCGCTGAGCGGCGGCAAGATCGTCGTGCAGGTGAAGCGGTACCGGCACACCGTGCCGCCGACCGCGGTGCGGGACTTGTACGGCACGGTCCACGACGTCGGGGCGAACAAGGGCGTGCTGGTGACGACGTCCTCGTTCGGGCCGACCTCCTACACGTTCGCCCGCGGCAAGCCGCTGACCCTGATCAACGGCGACGAACTGGTGGACCTGCTGGCCCAGTGCGGGCTGCGCGGCAGGCTGGGCACCGGCGACGCTCCCGGCGGCCCCGGTGCGGGTGGCGGTGGTGGCGGCGGACGCGGCGGTTCGCGCACGAGCCGGGGCGACGCGGTGCCCGGCCCCCGCGCGTCCTCCGGCCGGGCCTCGGGCCCGGGCGCCGCCGCGACACCGGACGGCACCCTGCCCGCGAACGGCTTCGCGGTCCCCGCCGCCGCCGGCGACCCGCCCGCCGAGGACGCCGCCGTGCTCGGCATGACCTGGTCGGGCGGCGTGGCCCTGGACGTGTGCGCGCTCGTGTGCCGCGGCGACCGGGTGCTCGGCGACGACTTCTTCGTCTTCTACAACAACCCCGCGACGCCCGACGGCACGGTCCGCTCGGTCGCGGCGCGCGGCTCCGACAAGGCCGCGGTCGCGGTGCGCTTCGACGCCCTGCCCGCCCGGGCCGACCGGGTGGTCCTGGTCGCGGCGATCGATCCGGCGGTCAACCCGACCGCGGACCTGTCCGGTTTCACCGACGCCGCGATCCGGCTGTCGAACGCGTCCGGCGCCGAGCTGGACCGCCTGGCCGTGTCCGACGGCCGGGCCGGGGAGACGGCGCTGGTGCTGGGCTCGTTCCGGCGCCGGGCGAACGGCGACTGGAAGTTCGTGGTCGGCGGCCGGGGGTACCCCGACGGCCTGGAACCGCTGCTCGCCGACTTCGGCGTCGAGGTCGCCTGAACGCGGCACGAGACTGCCGCTTTCGGTATGAGACCGACACTCGTACGGCCTATGCGCCGAACACGCGATCGGGGTATATGACCCCTGGGACGGCAACTCAGAGGGCACGCGCGGCACACGCGCACCGGTGGCAGGGGGCGACCGGCCCGTTAGGGCAGCGGCCGCCCTTTCTGTCGGCGTACCGCTGAAGTGAGGCAGGCCATGACTCACGGTGTCGAGCGCGAAGCCCAGCCGCCCGCTCCCGAGGAAGTCGGCCTCAAGGCCAACGCCATCGGGTTCCTCGACGCGCTGGTGATCGGTCTCAACGCGACGTCGCCCGCATACTCGCTGGCGGCGGTCATCGGCGCGGTCGTCGCCCTCGTGGGGGTGTACGCCCCCGGCGTGGTGCTCGCGTCGTTCGTGCCGATGCTGCTCATCGCCTCGGCGTTCTACTACCTCAACAAGGCCGACCAGGACGCCGGGACGACGTTCTCGTGGGTGACCCGCGCGATGGGCCCGTGGGCGGGCTGGCTCGGCGGCTGGGCGATCATGATGACCGGCGTGCTGGTGGTCGGCTCACTGGCCGATGTCGCGGTGCGCTTCGGGCTGCTGGCGGTCAACCTCGACGACTGGGCGGACAACGAGGCGATCCGGCAGCCCCTCGCGGTCTTCGTGATCATCGCGCTGACCGCGCTGTGCGTCATCGGCACCGAGGCGTCGGCCCGGGTGCAGCGCGTGCTGATCCTGGCCCAGGTGGCGTTCCTGCTGGTCTTCGCGATCGTGGCGATCTCGCGCGTGTACGCGGACAACGGCCTTCCGGACAGCATCGAGCCGAGCTGGTCGTGGCTCAACCCGTTCGGCGAGGGCGGCTCCCCGCTGACCGGCGGCCTGCTGCTGGGCGTGTTCATGTACTGGGGCTGGGAGTCGGCGGTCAACCTGACCGAGGAGGTCGAGGACTCCGCGACGGCACCCGGCAGGGCCGGCATCTGGTCGACGATCCTGCTGCTGGTGACGTACCTGTCGGTGTGCATCGCGGTGGTGGCGTACGCCGGCACCACCTTCCTCGCGGAGAACGCCGACGAGGAGGAGTCGATCTTCGCGCTGCTGGCGAACGAGGCGATGGGCGGCTGGGACTGGGTGGTCCTGCTCGCGGTGTCGACGTCGGCGTTCGCGTCGACCCAGACGACGATCATCCCCGCGTCCCGTACCGCGCTGTCGATGGCCCGGCGCGGCGCGCTGCCGCGGCAGTTCGCCCGCATCAACCCGCGGTTCCGCACCCCGGACATCGCCACGTGGTGGGTCGCCGCGGTGGCGATCGTCTGGTACGTGGTGGTCAACCAGATCAGCGAGAACGCACTGTTCGACTCGCTGACCGCGCTGTCGCTCCTGATCGCCTTCTACTACGCGCTCACCGGTGTCGCGTGCGCGGTCTACTACCGGCGGCACCTGACCGAGAGCGCCCGCAACTTCTTCCTGATCGGTGTCGGTCCGCTGGTGGGCGCCGGCCTGCTCGCGTGGCTGCTGGTGGAGTCGGTGCGGGACATGGCCGACCCGGAGAACTCGTACAGCGGCGACTCGTGGCTCGGCCTCGGACCGCCGCTGGTCATCGGTATCGGCATCACGGCCGTCGGCGTCGCCATCATGCTCGTGTGGCGCGTTCGGTCGGCCGCGTTCTGGTCCGAACGCCGTGGCGTGGTGGATCCCGCTTTGGTGCCGCGGAAGTCCGCGGCCGGCAAGGAGTCGTGAGATGTCGGTCGTCCTGGGATACGACGAGTCGGCGGGGGCCGCACGGGCGCTGGGCGTCGCGATCGAGTGGGCGTCGGCGTTCGGCGAACCGCTCGTGCTGGTCTTCGGCGCGGCGCCGCCGGGGCTCGGCGGCGAGGAGTACCAGTCGCACTACGAGGCGGTGCGGCAGATGGGACGTACCGCGCTCGGCCGCGCGGTGCGGACCGCCGAGGAGGCCGGGCTGGAGACCACTGTGGAGATCCTGGACGAGAAGCCGGCCGAGGCGCTGGTCGACGCGGCGGCACGGCATTCCGCCCGGGTGATCGTGGTGGGCAGTTGGAGCGAGAGCCCGCTGCGGGGGGCGCTGCTGGGGTCGACGCCGCACAAGCTGCTGCACCTGTCGCCGATCCCGGTCCTGTGCGTGCCCACGACGGACTGAGGACGCGGGACCGGGGACGCGCCACCGGGACTGCCGAGAGAGCGGGCCGAGCCTTGTCGATACACGAACGTATTGGATACGTTCGTGTATCGAGAGGGGGTGGGACCGGTGGTCGCATCCGTCACCGCGCGGCGGGCACACACCCGGCAGCGCCTGCTGGACGCCGCACTCGACGTGTTCGCCGAGGAAGGCTTCGGACGCGCCACGGTCGAGCAGGTCTGCGAGCGGGCGGGGTTCACCCGCGGGGCCTTCTACTCCAACTTCACCTCCCTCGACGAACTGTTCCTGGCGATGTGGGAGCAGCGCTCGCGCGCCATGCTCGACGGCGTCCGCGCGGCACTCGCCGAGGTGTCCGCCGCGTCGGCCGAGGAAGGCCTGCGGGCCGCCGTGGACGCCATCCCGGTGGACGACGCGTGGTACCGCGTGACCGCCGAGTTCACCGCGCACGCGCTGCGCAACCCGCCGCTGCGCCGGGTGATGGCCGCGCGGGAGCAGGCGATCCAGGACACCGTGCTGCCGGCCCTGGTCGCCGCACTGGCCCGACTCGGCCGCCGCGTCACCGACCGGACCGGGCTCGGCCACGCGCTCGTCGCGGTGCACGACGGCACCGCCGTGCAGGTGCTCCTGGAGCCGCACGACCCGGTGGTGCGGGAGCGCCGCCGTGCGCTCTTCACGGCCGTGCTCGACGCGTACAGCACACCCGACACGACGCTTGCGCCACCCGCGCGGCCAACCCCGCGGACCGCCATGCCGACACCCGCCCCGGAGGAAGCACGATGAAGGACGACGCCGACGTCATTGTGGTGGGAGCGGGACTGGCCGGGCTCGTGGCCACGTACGAACTCACGCGCGCGGGGCGGCGGGTGCTCGTCGTCGACCAGGAGAACGAGGCCAACCTCGGCGGCCAGGCGTTCTGGTCGCTCGGCGGGCTGTTCCTGGTCAACAGCCCCGAGCAGCGGCGCATGGGCATCAACGACTCCTACGAACTCGCGCTCGCCGACTGGCTGGGCTCGGCCGGGTTCGACCGCGATCGTGAGGACCACTGGCCGCGCCAATGGGCCCACGCGTACGTCGACTTCGCGGCCGGTGAGAAGCGGGCGTACCTGCACGGCCTCGGCCTGCGGGTGATGCCCACGGTCGGCTGGGCCGAGCGCGGCGGCGGGACGGCGACCGGGCACGGCAACTCGGTGCCGCGCTTCCATCTGACCTGGGGCACCGGGCCCGAGGTCGTGCGCGTGTTCCGCGAGCCGGTGCTCGCCGCGGCGGCGCGCGGGCTCGTCACGTTCAAGTACGGGCACCAGGTCGACGGGCTGGTCGTCGAGGACGGTGCGGCGGTCGGCGTACGCGGGACCGTGTTGGCCACCTCCTCGCACGGCCGCGGCGTGGCCGCGGAGCGGGAGGCCGCCGGGGAGTTCGAGCTGCGCGGGCAGGCGGTCGTCGTGACGTCCGGCGGCATCGGCGGGAACCACGAACTCGTGCGCAAGAACTGGCCCGTGGACCGCCTGGGCCCGGCACCGCGCGCGATGATCACCGGCGTTCCGGCGTACGTGGACGGCCGCATGCTGGAGATCACCGAGGGCGCGGGCGGGTCGATCGTCAACCGCGACCGCATGTGGCACTACACCGAGGGCATCAAGAACTGGGACCCGGTGTGGCCCGACCACGCGATCCGCATTATCCCCGGCCCGTCGTCGCTGTGGCTCGACGCGACCGGGCGGCGCCTGCCCGCCCCGCTGTTCCCCGGCCACGACACGCTCGCGACCATGCGGCACATCCTGTCCACCGGGCACGACCACTCGTGGTTCGTGCTGACGCGCTCGATCGTGGAGAAGGAGTTCGCGCTCTCCGGTTCCGAGCAGAACCCCGACGTCACCGGCAAGGACCTCAAGCTGGTCCTGTCCCGGGTGAAGAAGGGCGCCCCCGGCCCGGTGCAGGCGTTCCTCGACCACGGCGAGGACTTCGTCGTACGCCCGACGCTGCGCGAACTCGTGGACGGCATGAACGCCATCTCCCCCGGCCCCGCGCTCGACTTCGCGGACGTCGAGCGCGAAGTGCTCGCGCACGACCGGAACGTGGGCAACGCGTACTCCAAGGACCTCCAGCTGATGGCCGTGCGCAACGCGCGCGCCTACCTGCCCGACAAGATCACCCGGGTCGCGGCGCCGCACCGGTTCCTGGACCCGGCGCACGGCCCGCTGATCGCGGTCCGGCTGCACCTGCTCACCCGCAAGACCCTCGGCGGCCTGGAGACGACGCTCGACTCCCAGGTGGTGCGGCCCGACGGCGAGGTGTTCGACGGGCTGTACGCGGCCGGCGAGGTCGCCGGCTTCGGCGGCGGCGGCATGCACGGCTACAACGCACTGGAGGGCACGTTCCTCGGCGGCTGCATCTTCTCGGGCCGTGCGGCGGGCCGCGCACTCGCCAGGAGCCTCGGATGAGCCCGCGCACGGCGCTCGTCACGGGCGCGTCGTCGGGCATCGGCGCCGCGGTGGCCGCGGCCCTCGTGCGGCGCGGCGACCACGTCCTCGGGACGACGCGCGACCCCGCCAAGATCACCGACCCGCTGCCCGGCGTCGAGTACCTCGCCCTGGATCTGGCCGACAACGCGTCGGTCGAGGCGTGTGCGGCGGCGGCCGGCGACGTCGACGTGCTGGTCAACAACGCCGGCGAAAGCCAGAGCGGACCGCTGGAGGAGCTGCCGCCCGACGCGCTCGAACGGCTGTTCCGCACCAACGTGCTGGGGCCGGTGCGCCTTACCCAGCTCCTCCTGCCGGGCATGCGCGCTCGGCGCGGTGGCCGCATCGTGATGGTCGGGTCGATGCTGGCCAGCTTCCCGCTCGCGTACCGCTCGTCGTACGTCGCCTCGAAGGCGGCGCTCAAGGGCTTCGCGAGCGCGGCGCGGCGCGAGGTGGCGCCCTACGGCATCGGCATCACGACCGTCGAGCCCGGGTCGATCAACACCGGGATCAGCGCCCGGCGGACGCAGTACCTCGCCGACGACTCCCCCTACCGGGACGAGTACCACACCATGCTCACCGCGCTGAACACCAACGAAGCCGACGGGATCTCGGCCGACGACGTGGCGGCCGTCGTCCTCAAGGCGATCGACGCCGCGCGGCCGAAGCCCCTGTACGCCGTGGGCAGCAACGCGCCCCTGGTCTTCGCCCTGCGCCGCCTGCTGCCGCGCGGTGCCGCGGAACGCATGGTGTCGCGGCGGCACGGGCTGCGCTGAGGTCCGACGGACGGCACGGCTTCCCCGCCATCTCCGCTCCCCGCCTTCCCATCCTGAAGGGCTAGCGCATGCAGCTTCTGCCGCACAACCCGACCGAGGGCGTCTACCCGGCCACCGACGACTACGTGCACGCCATGGAGGTACGCGGCGCCGAGCGGTTGCTGTTCGTGGCCGGCACGATGGGCCTGGCCCCCGACGGAAAGCCCGGCGCCACCCTCGCCGAACAACTCGATCTGCTCTGGACGAACATCAGGGCCATCCTCGCCTCCGCCGGCATGACGGTGGACAACATCGTGCGGCTGACCAGCTACCTGCGGGACGCGTCCTACGCCGAGGCGAACGCCGCCGCGCGCGTGGCGGCCCTGAACGGCCGGGCCGTCCCGACCACCGCGATCGTCGCCGAAACGCTCGTCGGCGAGTGGCTGGTCGAGGTGGAGGTCATCGCCGCGGGCTGACGGGGCGTGCGGCATCCCGGCTCGGTGGGCAGGGCGCTTCCGCGTACCCTGCCCACGACCGGGCAGACACATGGCGGAGCCAAAAACCGATCCGGCCACCGAGCCGGCAGAGGAAAGGTGCCGCAATGGCCGACCTCGTGCTGGGCCCCGTGCTGCGCTACGCGGGACGCACGACCGCCACCGTGTGGGTGGAGACCGACGGGCCGGGGACCGTACGCGTGGAGTGCGACGACGCCGCGGGCGAGGCCGCCACCTGGTCGGTGTTCGACCGGCACTACGCGATCGTGGTCGTCGAGGGCCTGGCTCCCGGCCGCACGCGCCCCTACCGGGTGGTGCTGGACGGACACCAGGTGTGGCCCCCGCGCCCCTCGGTGTTCCCGCCGAGCATGATCCGTACGGTGGGCGACGACTCCGAGCCCCAGCGAATCTCCTTCGGCTCGTGCCGGTGGTCGCGCCCGCCCAGCCGTGAGGAGCCCGACGAGCGCCACCTCGACCCGGACGTTCTCGACACCCTCGCGTCCCGGCTCGCGCGCGGCACCCCGGACGAACTGCCGGACGCCCTGCTCCTGCTCGGCGACCAGGTGTACGCGGACGAGATCTCCGAACGCATGCGGGACACCCTCGCCGCCCGCCGCGACCTCAGCCGGCCGCCGGGCCCGCAGGTCGCCGACTTCGACGAATACGCGCTGCTCTACCAGGAGTCCTGGAGCGACCCGCAGATCCGCTGGCTGCTCTCGACGGTGCAGAGCGCCATGATCTTCGACGACCACGAGATCGTGGACGACTGGAACACCTCGTACTCGTGGCGCGCCGACATGGCGCAACTGCCGTGGTGGTCGGAGCGGATCAGCGGGGCGTTCGCCTCGTACTGGGTGTACCAGCACCTCGGCAACCTGGACCCCGAAGCGTTGGCCGCCGACGAGACCTACATCGCGGTGCGCGAAGCGGCCGACGCCAAACAGGCCGACGAGATCCTCCGCTCTTTCGCCCTGCGCGCCGATGCCGACGCGGACAACGACGACCAGGACAGCCCGCGCGCGTGGTGGAGCTACCGCCGCGACTTCGGACGCACCCGCCTGGTCATGCTGGACACCCGCGCCGGACGCGTGCTCACCCCGAAGCACCGCCACATCATCAGCTCGGGCGAAATGGCTTGGGCGGAAGAGCAGTTCGACGAGGGGGGTTACGACCATCTCCTGATCGGCAGCTCACTGCCCTGGCTGCTGCCGCATGCCATCCACGATCTGGAGTCCTGGAACGAGGCGCTGTGCGCGGGCGCACGCGGGCCGCGGATCGCCCGCCTCAGCGAAAAGGTGCGCCGCGCCGGTGACTTGGAGCACTGGGCCGCTTTCCGTGAGTCCTTCGCGACGTTCACCGCACTGCTGGAGCGCATCTCCGCGGAAGGTCCCCAAGCCGAGGGCCGGCCGCCCGCGACGATCTCGGTACTGTCCGGCGACGTGCACCACGCGTACGCCGCAGAGGCCCACTGGCTCGACCGCGACGCCCGTTCCACCGTCGGCGGAGATTCCCAACGGCCTTCCCGCGTCGTCCAGTTCACCTGTTCGCCGCTGCACAACGCGGTCCCCGCCGGAATCCGGATCGGTTTCCGCCTCGGCTGGGGCGCCGCGGCCACCCGCCTGGGCACCTTCCTCGCCCGTCACGCGGACCTCCCGCCCAAGCCGGTGCACTGGACCAAACTCGGCGGGCCTTGGTTCGGCAACCACCTGATGACCCTCACCCTTCACGGCCGCGGAGCCGAACTGGCCCTGGACCGCGCCATGCGGCCCCGCCGAGGCGGCGAGCCGTGGCTGCGCCGTATCGGAACCGCCAAACTCCGCTGACGCGGCGGGGCGTCGCACCCTCGGAGGCATCACGCGCCTGGGGATCACGCCCCAACCATCCGCGACCCTCCCCGTGATCCTCTCCGCGCATCGATCAAGGTGACGAATGATCATGCGTGGCAAGGGATTTCGCCGCTGATCCAATGCTCGCGACCCCCTGTCGATCGTGATGCGCTGCCCCTACACTCGGCATCCGGCAGCACGATCCGCAGCTGAGCGGAGGCGAGCAGCGGTGAAGCTTGTGGTGTTGGTCAAGCACGTCCCCGACGAGACCGTCGACCGTCCCCTGACGGACGGGGTGTTCGCCGACGACCTGACGGTGGACCGGGAGGCACTGACCTGTCGGCTCGGCGAGCCCGACGAATATGCCGTCGAACAGGCGATGCGGATCGCCCGGCGCCGCATGGACGTGCAGATCTGCGTCGTGACGATGGGACCACCGGGCGCCGCACGGGCGTTGGTGCGGGCCCTGGCCCTCGGCGCGGACGAGGCCGTGCACGTCGTCGACGACGCGCTGCACGGCTCCGACGCGCAGGCGACGTCGCTGGTGCTGGCCGCGGCGGTCCGCCGCATCGGCTTCGACCTGGTGCTGTGCGGTACGGCGTCCACCGACTCCGGGATGTCCGTGGTGCCCGCCATGGTCGCCGAGCGGCTCGGCGTGCCGGTGGCGTGCGAGGCGGACGCGGTGTGGGCCGGCGAGGACGAGGTCGTGGTACGCCGCGACGCCGGTCCGACCACGGACGACATCGCCCTGACGCTGCCCGCCGTCGTGTCGGTCACCGAACGGGTCGGCGAGCCGCGCTATCCGGCGTACCGCTCGGTGGTCGAGGCGCGCGGCAAGGTCGTACGCACGTGGTCCCTCGCGGACCTGCGGATCCGCCCCGACGAAGTGGGCCTCGGCGCGTCGGCGACCGTGGTGCGCAGCGTGACGCCGTACGCGGGACAGGGACCGGCCCTGATCGTCCGCGGCGACGCCCGTGATGCGGCGGAACGGCTCGCGAGCTACCTGTCGGAGCACCAACTGATCTGAGCCGGCGGTCCGGCCGAGGAATGCGCGGGAGGCTCTGCATGCAACCTGTGCTCGTGCTCGTGGAATGTGACGGCGCCGAAGGCGCCGTCTGTGTGTCCGGGTACCGGTTGCTCGGCATGGCCCGGCGGCTGGGCTCGCCCGTGGCGGTCGTACGGCGGCCCGTGGAGCCGCGCGTCATCGCGGCGTTGGGACGGTACGGCGCGACACGCGTCTGCGTGGTCGAGGACATGGCGGAACCGGCCGTCGGAACAGCCGGCGCCGGTGGTGCGCGCGGCGTGGCCTCGACTGCCGTCGCCGTGCACGCGATCTCCGAACTCGCCTGGCAGATGTCCGCGGCGGCCGTGCTGGTGCCGTCCGACCGCGAAGGCCGGGAGATCGCCGCGCGCGTCGCGGTACGGCTCGGCTCGGGGATCGTCACGGACGCGGTCGACGTGTTCGCGGACCCGGACGGGCCGGTCACCGTGCAGGAAGTGTGCGGCGGCGCCTACCGCGTGGAGTCGGTGGTCCGCGGCACCGCGCCGGTGATCACGGTCGCCTGCGGAAGTGCCGCCCCCGCCCCGGCTCCCGCCGAGGCCATCGCGGAACCGGCGGTCGAACTGATGCGCGTCACGCTGCCCGAGGCGGACCGCCGGGTGCGCGTGGTGGCGCGTACCCGCAAGCCGGACCGCAGGCCGTCGGTGGCCGCCGCCTCGGTGGTGGTGGCGGGCGGCCGCGGCGTCGGCTCCGCCGAGGGGTTCGCGCTGGTGGAGAAGGTCGCGGACGCGCTCGGCGCGGCGGTCGGCGGGACCCACGCGGCGGCGGATCTGGGGTGGTGCCCGCACGACGCGCTCATCGGGCAGACCGGTGCGATCGTGCATCCGCGCCTCTACATCGCGTGCGGGATCTCCGGGTCCGTGCACCACCGCGCGGGGATCCAGCACGCCGCGACGATCGTCGCGATCGACCGCGACCCGACGGCACCCATCTTCCGGATCGCCGACGTGGGCGTGGTCGGCGACCTGCACGAAGTGCTCCCCGCGCTGTTGGAGGAACTGGCCCGGCGCCGGAACCCGGCCGCCACCGAAGCGATCTGACAGCACAACGGAACAGCAGACGGAACAGCACAACGGAACAGCACAACGGAACGGCACGACGGAACAGCACGGCGAGAACGGAGCACAGGGCACGGCGTACCGGTACCCGAGACCTCGCGGAGGCGTAAGTGGTCGCACGACTCGTCATCGGACTGGCGATCACGGCGGTGGCGTTCGCGCTCGCCGGTCGGCGTGTCCTGACCCTCTACCGGCTGGGCGGCAAGGGCCAGCCGGTAGACCCGGACCGCACACGTGACGTCGGGACCCGGCTGTGGGCCGTCACCACCGAGGTGTTCGGGCAACGCAAGCTGCTCAAGTGGACCGGTGCGGGGGCCGCGCACTTCGCGGTGTTCTGGGGCTTCGTGATCCTCGGCGCGACGATCGTCGAAGGCTACGGGGCGTTGTTCGACGAGGACTTCCACATTCCGCTGATCGGCAAGATGGCGTGGCTCGGCGCCCTCGAGGACACCTTCATCGTCGCCGTCCTGGTCGGCATCGTGGCGTTCGCCGCGATCCGGTTGCGCCAGTCGCCCGAACGGGAGGGCCGGGGCTCGCGGTTCTTCGGCTCGCACACCGGTGCCGCGTGGCTGGTGCTGTTCATGATCTTCAACGTGATGTGGACGCTGCTGCTCTTCCGCGGCTCGCAGACCAACACCGGCACCTTCCCGTTCGAGAACGGCGCGTTCGCCTCCGAAGCGGTGGGCGAGGTGCTGGAGCCGATGGGCGAGCACAACAACGAAATCCTGGAACACGTCGCGGTGTTGCTGTCGCTGGGCATCGTGCTGACGTTCCTGGTGCTGGTCGTGTACTCCAAGCACCTGCACATCTTCCTCGCCCCGCTGAACGTCCTGTTCTCGCGGCGCCCGCGCGCCCTCGGCACGCTGCTCCCGGTCTACTCGGGCGGCAAGAAGGTCGACTTCGACGACCCCGACGAGGACGACAAGATCGGCCGCGGCGCGATCGAGGACTTCACCTGGAAGGGCCTGCTCGACTTCGCGACTTGTACCGAGTGCGGCCGCTGCCAGTCGCAGTGCCCCGCCTGGAACACCGACAAGCCGCTCTCCCCCAAGCTGCTCATCATGTCGCTGCGCGACCACGCGCTCGCCAAGGCCCCGTACCTGCTCGCCTCCTCCGACGAGGCCCGCGCGGCACTCCCCGCGGAACAGATCGCCGAGGCCGAACGCCCGCTCGTCGGCGGCTCGGACGTCAACGGCGTCATCGACCCCGACGTCCTGTGGTCGTGCGTCACCTGCGGCGCGTGCGTCGAGCAGTGCCCCGTCGACATCGAACACGTCGACCACATCGTCGACATGCGCCGCTACCAGGTGATGATGGAGTCGGAGTTCCCCAAGGAAGCCGCCTCGATGATGCGCAACCTGGAGCGCAAGGGCGACCCGTGGGGACGCGGAAAGAAGGCCCGGATGGAGTGGGCCGCCGGACTCCCCTTCGAGGTCCGGGTGTTGGGCGGCGAGGAGATCCCCGAGGACGTCGAGTACCTGTACTGGGTCGGCTGCGCCGGCTCACTCGACGACCACGCCAAGAAGACCAGCCGCGCGGTCGCCGAGCTGCTGCACGAAGCGGGCGTCGGGTACGCGGTCCTCGGCCGCGACGAAGGCTGTACCGGCGACGCCGCCCGGCGCATGGGCAACGAACTGCTGTTCCACGAACTGGCGACGCAGAACGTCGAGACGCTGAACGCCGCGTTCGGCGAGCGCGAGACGAAGAAAATCGTGGTCACCTGCGCACACTGCTTCAACACCCTGGGCAAGGAGTACCCGCAGCTCGGCGGCCACTACGAGGTGGTCCACCACACGGAGTTGCTGGCCAAGCTGGTCGAGGACGGCAAGCTCGTGCCGACCAACGAGATCGACGCCGCGGTGACGTACCACGACCCGTGCTACCTCGGCAGGCACAACCGCGTGTTCAGCCCGCCGCGCGCAATTCTCGGCAGTGTTCCGGGAGTTCGCCTCACCGAAATGCCGCGCAACCGGGAACGCTCCTTCTGCTGCGGCGCGGGCGGCGCGCGCATGTGGATGGAGGAGACGATCGGCACGCGGATCAACGAGACCCGGACCGACGAGGCGCTGGGCACCGAACCGGACCTGGTCACCGCGGCGTGCCCGTACTGCATCGTGATGCTGACCGACGGCGTCGCGGTGCGGAAGCAGGAAGGCAAGGCAGCCGAGTCGGTACGCGTCACCGACGTGTCGGAGGTCCTGCTCCAGTCGATCCGCCGCCGCCCCGGAATGCCCGAGAAGCCGACGACGACAGCCGCAACACCTGCGGAGAACGGCAAAGCCGCCACCACGTCATCCAACGGCACAACACCGGAGACGGACACCCCGAAGCCCCCGGAATCGACGGTGGTCCCCGGGGAGGCGTAGTCCCGGCCGCAGAAATCACCGGACCGGACCGGACTCGCGGGGCGGTCCGCCTCGTACGCCGTCGTCCGGGCCGGGGCTTCGGTCGGGGAGGATGGTCCCCGGTCGCGATGCGCTGCCGCGCCGTCGTGTGCGGGACTACCCGGTAGCGGGGTGCTCCGGACGTTCGCGAGAGCTTCATCCGTGTGTCAGGTCCACCGCCACCCCGCGTCGCCCTTCGTCGTTTGACTCAGCTCGGAAAGCCGGGTCAAACGACAGGAGACGACGTTGAGACGTGTTCTTCCCGCACTCGGGCTGGCCGGCGCGCTGCTTGCCACCCTGGTCACGACAGGCGCCGCGGGGCCCGCATCTGCGCACGGCAGCGGAGACCGGCCGTCGCGGTCGTCCGCGGAGCCGTTGGTGATCGCGCACCGGGGGGCCAGCGGCTACCGTCCGGAGCACACTCTCGAGGCGTTCCGTCTCGCGATCCGCATGGGTGCCGACTACATCGAGCCCGACCTCGTGGCGACGCGGGACGGCGTGCTGGTGGCGCGGCACGAGAACGAGATCTCCGGTACGACCGACGTCGCCACGCGCACGGAGTTCCTGGGGCGCAAGGCGACCAAGACCATCGACGGGGTGTCCGTCACAGGGTGGTTCACCGAGGACTTCACGCTCACCGAGCTCAAGACGCTCCGGGCGAAGGAGCGCCTGCCGCTGGTCCGGCCGACCAACACGACCTTCGACGGCCGCTTCGAGGTGCCCACGCTCCAGGAGGTCGTGGACCTCGCACGCAGCGAGGGCCGTCGGCTCGGCCGCACGGTCGGCATCTACCCGGAGACGAAGCACCCGACATACTTCCAGTCCATCGGCCTCCCCCTGGAGGAGCCCTTGGTGGACCTGCTGCGCCGGAACCGGCTGACCGGCCGCAAGGCGCCGGTGATCGTCCAATCCTTCGAGACGGCGAACCTGCGCAAGCTCGACAAGATGACGGACGTCCGGCTCGCGCAGCTGCTGGACGCGGCCGGCAAGCCGTACGACTTCGTGGTGTCCGGCGACCCGCGCACCTACCAGGACCTCGCGAAGGCCGCGAACCTGAAGTGGATCTCGACGTACGCGGACGGCGTGGGCACCAACAAGAACCTGCTGGTGCCGCGTGACGCGGGCGGCAAGCTGCTCGCCCCGACGACGGTGGTACGCGACGCGCACCGCGTCGGACTGGTCGTGCACGCCTGGACGTTCCGGGCCGAGAACCAGTTCCTGCCGACCGACTTCCGCCTCGGCGCCGACCCGAACGCCCGCGGCGACCTCACCGCAGAGTACGAGCTGTTCTACGGCCTCGGCCTGGACGGCGTGTTCGCCGACCAGCCGGACACGGCGGTCGCTGCGCGGGCCGGACTCCCGGACTGAGTCGCCGGCGGACCCGCCGGTTTCCCGGCAAGCCGGCGGCCCGCGGAGATCGTCAGGAGGCCACGGAGGCTGAGGCGGCTGCCGAGTCCCCGCGCATGTCGTGCGCGCACGGCACGGCATGCGCGGGGTCCGTCAGTCGACGAACAGCCGCTTGATCAACTCGGGGTAGTCCCAGCCCAGTTCGCCGAGCATGCCGGCCAGCACCGGCGGGGCTCCCTTGACCTGCGGGGTCGTGGCGACCAGACCGGGCACGGCGACGCTGCCGCCGCTGAAGCGCGAGCCGGGGGTGGCGGGCGCGTCCACGCGGTACGTCCGCCACACCGGCTGGTCGTGCTTCAGCATCACGAGGTCGTGGCCGTTCCAGGCGAGGAACACCCAGCGGCCCTTGCTCGCCGCGCGGACCAGCAACAGCCCCTCGTGGTGCGGCCCGAGCGCGTCCACCGCCTGCGCCGCCACCGGCAGCGGGTTGGCGAACGAGCCGGTGACCTCCCAGATCCCGTCCTGGTCGTCCGCCGACCAGCCGGACTGCGCGAGGGACGCCAGGGCGTCGGCGTACGGGCCCTCGAACTCCGGTGTGTCGTCCAGGAAATCGTCCTCTTGCCAGCTCGGCGCGGGCAGGGTGGGCGCGGGCGGGGTGAGCGCGGCGGGCACTGCTGCGTCCGCGGCTTCGGGGGCCGGGGGTGCGGCGGGTGCCGGAGCCGGAGCAGGTGTGGGGACGGCCGCGGCCACCTGCGGGTGGACCCGCTCGGGCGCGGGGACGGCTGCCGGAACCGGCGCCGACACCGGCGCCGCGGTGGGCGTCGGTGCAGCTGTGGGCGGGACAACCGCCGCGGCGCGCGGAGCCGCGGCATCCTGGGCCTCCACCGCCGGGTCTCCAGCGGTCTGCGCGATCCGCAGCCCGTCGCGGGGCATCAGCGCCGGGTCGCCGCCCGCGAGGACCGCGAGTTCCACGGTCCCGCCGGCGCCGGCCGACTCGCCGAGAGCGGCCCAGGTGAGGTCGGATCCGCCGGTCAGCACGGTCCAGGTGTCGCCGGTACGCCACTGGACGAGGCGTCCTTGCGGCATGTGCGCGTCGTCGACGATACGGATCTCCGCGTCGCGGCCGGCGAGGGCGCGGGCGAACGCGTCGGGGTCGTAGCCGACGCGCGGCGGCGGGAGGGCGAGCGCGATGCGGGCGGGGGCGAGGCGTTCGACGAGGGCGCGTACGGCCCGTGCGTCGGCGTCCACCACCGGTGCGGACAAATGCAGTTCGTCCACGGGGCCCTCGGGAAGGCGGCCGAGCAGAGGAGCGTGCAGGTTGTGCAGGAGGCGTGCCTCGGTACCGGGTTGCCCCGGCGCCGTGTCGTCGGGGGCGCTTATATGTCGCTCGGCGATGATGTCGGCCAGGTCGCGCAGATGGGTTTCCGCCCACGGCGGGAACCCGACGGTCCCCGGCAGCATCTCCAGCCAGTCCGCGAGGTCGGCCAGCATCGCGTGCGAGGCGCCGCCGTCGCAGGCGACCGAGGTCCACAGGGCGTCGCCGCCCGAGGCGCCGACCGGTGCGGCCGAGCCCACCGCCAGCCGCGCCGACTCGTCGCCGAGCAGCAGCAGCACGCGCGGGGAGAACGGACGGGAGGCGCGCGGCCGCGCTCCGCCCGGGGCCGGCGGGTGGACGCCGTACGGTACGTCCGCGATCACCGCGGTCCGGGCCCCGAGGCCGCGTACGGCCTCGACGGCACTGTCCACCTCGGACCCCCGCTCGGCGGGGAAGCCCAGGAACAATGCCTCACGCGGCGAACCCTCGGCCGACGCCCATGCGGCGACCGGGCCCAGTCCCGCTCTTGCCGGCGACCATGCCGGTCCTACGGTCTTGACGCTCACACCGCCCCCTCACTTGATCACCATCGTATGAGGCGGCACGGGCCTGTGCCGAGCGGGCCGGGGCTCCGGGAGAGTTGTTTGCCCAAAGCTTGGGGTGCGCCGGGTTGTGGAGGGGTGGTGCGGCCCGGTTGCGCGTGTGCGGGAGCGCGGGCGGTCAGCGCTTGGTGTAGACCCTGCCCGGCGTCAGCCTCGTGCCGCCGTACAGCTCGGAGACGGTGACGAGGTGGTAGCCCCGCTTGCGCAGCCCGGTGATGATCGCAGGGGCGGCGTCCGCGGTCGAGCGGTGGATGTCGTGCATCAGGACGATCGAGCCGGGGCGCACATTGCCCAGGACCCGCGACGTGACGACGCGTGCGTCGCGGTCGGCCCAGTCGCGCGGGTCGACGCTCCACATGACGACGGGCGCCTTGATCGCGGCCCGGACGCGCTCGTTGTGCGCGCCGTACGGTGGCCGCACGAGCGAGGGGTAGCGCCCGGTCGCCCGGGTGATCGCGGTAGCGGAGCGGCTCACCTCACGGCGCACGGCGGTCGTGGAGAGCGTGCGCAGGTCCTTGTGCGCGTACGTGTGGTTCGCGATCTCGTGGCCTTCGTCCGCCACCCGGCGGGCGACGCGCGGGAACTTGTCGGCCTGCACGCCCAGCATGAAGAACGTCGCCTTGGCCCGGTGTGCGCGCAGGTGGTCGAGCAGGCGTCCCGTCGATGCCGCCGCGGGTCCGTCGTCGTACGTCAGTGCGACGCACTTGGCATGGCGGCAGTCCACCCCCGCCGCCTCGGCGGTCCCGGCCCCGGGGCCGAGGAGTGCGGACAGGAGCACGACGACCAGCCCGCCGACGACGGCGCGAACACGCACGTGGATCCCCCAACTCGTTCGACCCGGAGCGCACGCGGACCGGGCACGGCGTCAGGCGCCGCTGCGGCGCCGCAGGGGCCGTACCCAAGGCGCCAACCGGGCATTCGACTTCGCGCGATGACGACTCGGACGGGTGAAGGGGCCGTGCGTCGGCCGCGACGCGGGGACCGGCCCGGCGGCCTCAGGCGGCGGCGATCGGTTGCTCTGCCCAGATCGTCTTGCCGCCGGCCGTGTAGCGCGTGCCCCACCGCTGGGTGAACTGCGCGACCAGGAACAGCCCGCGGCCGCCCTCGTCCGACGTACGGGCGTGCCGCAGGCGCGGAGACGTGCTCGTCGCGTCCGACACCTCGCAGATGAGGCTGTCGTCCCGGATCAGGCGCAGGTTGATCGGGCCGGCGGCGTACCGGATCGCGTTGGTGACCAGTTCGCTGACCACCAGCTCGGTGGTGAAGGCGATGTCGTCGAGCCCCCAGTCGGCGAGCTGCCGGGTCGTACGCTCGCGCGCCTCCGCCACCACGGCCGGGTCCGCGGGCAGCTCCCACGACACGACATGCGAGGCGTCCAGGGTGCGGGTGCGGGCGACCAGCAGCGCGACGTCGTCCTCCGGCGGCTGGCGTACAAGGGTGTCCAGCACCGTCGCGCAGATGTCGTCGAGCGGGCGGTCCGGGCGGTCGAGCGCCACGCCCAGCAGGTCGAGGCCCTGGTCGATGTCGTGGGCCCGCGACTCCACCAGGCCGTCCGTGTAGAGCACCATCAGGGTGCCGGACGGGAGTTCGAGTTCCGTCGACTCGAACAGCATGCCGCCCAGCCCGAGCGGCGGACCCGCCGGCAGGTCGGGGAACTCCACCGTCCCGTCGGGACGCACAAGTGCGGGCGGCGGGTGGCCGGCGCGGGCGAGGGTGCAGACGCGGCTCACCGGGTCGTACACCGCGTAGAGGCAGCTTGCGCCCAGGGCCGTGGTGTCGAGGCCGCCTTCGCCCCGGCCTTCCTCGTCGACGAAGCGCATGACCAAGTCGTCCAGGTGGGCGAGTAGTTCGTCCGGAGGCATGTCAAGGTCGGCGAGGGTGTGCACGGACGCCCGCAGGCGTCCCATGGTCGCGGCCGCGTGGGTTCCGTGGCCGACGACGTCGCCCACGACCAAGGCCACGCGCGCGCCGGACAGCGGGATCACGTCGAACCAGTCGCCGCCCACGCCGGTGCGGTCGTCGGCGGGGAGGTAGCGCGAGGTCACCTCGACCGCGGTCTGCCGGGGCAGCCCGTGCGGCAGGAGGCTGCGCTGCAAGGCGAGCGTCGCGGCGTGCTCGTGGGCGAAGCGGCGGGCGTTGTCGATGCTGACCGCGGCGCGCGACACGAACTCCTCGGCGAGGATGAGGTCGTCGCCCTCGAACGGCTCGGGGCTGCCGCGCCGGAAGAAGTGCGCCACGCCGAGCACGCGGTCGCGGACCGCGATCGGGACCACCATCAGCGAGTGCAGCCCCACCGCGCGCAGGCGGCGGGCCACCTCGGGGTCCCGGGCGATCCAGCCGACCGAGTCCGGGTCGAGCACCGGTTCGAGGACGGCGCGGCGGTCGACGAGGCAGCGGGCGGCGGGCGAGTCGGCGCGGACCGGGACGTACTCGCCGTTCCGGGCGTACGACTCGCGCGGATCGTCGCGGGCCGAGCGCTGCCCCACGCGTCGCAGGCCGGGGTCGCCGGGCACCGGGCCCGGGGCCGGCTCGATGCCGCGCAACACGGACTCGCGCAGGTCGACCGCGGCGAAGTCGGCGAGGCCGGGCACCGCGACGTCGGCGAGTTCCTGGGCGGTGCGGGCGACGTCCAGCGTCGTGCCGATGCGCATGCCGGCCTCGCTCAGCAGCGCCATGCGCCGCCGGGCGCGCCAGCGGTCGGTGACGTCGACGACGACGTAGCAGATGCCGAGCGGTTGCCCGGCCGGGTCGTCGACCCGGAAGAACGAGGTGGAGTACGCGTGCTCGTGCTCCGGATCCGCGGCCGTGCGCCCGCGGTACTCCAGATCGATCAGCGGTTCGCCGGAGGCGAGCACGCGGCGCATGTTGGCCTCGATGGATGCGGCCGGGAGGTCCGGCAGGACTTCGCCGAGGGTGCGCCCGAGGCGCTTCGCGCGCGGGATCCCTCCGCCGCGTTCGAGGGTGTCGTTGAGCCATACGCAGCGCAGGTCGGTGTCCATGAGGGCCATGCCCAGGGGTGCGCGGCCGAGGAGGTGGTCGACGAGTGCCCAGTCCCAGCCGGCCGGGAGCCTCCAGGGCTCGTCGGCGTCGCGGCCGTCAGGCCGGGCGTTCGGCGTGCCCATGGTTCTCCACCTCATTCCGTCGTCGGTGCTCCCCGTCGGCCCCCGCATTGGTCTCGGTGTCGGTCCCGGTGTCGTCGGTCCCCGTGTCGGTCCCGGTGTCGTCGGTCCCGGTGGCGGTCCCGGTGTCAACCCGGGTCTCGCTCCCTCTCTCTCCCTGCCCCGTCCAGCGCGTGAGCAACAGGGCCACGTCGTCGGCCCGGTCGGTGACCCGGCCCGCCTCGCGTACCAGGCGGTCCGCGAGGTCGGCGACCGCCACCGTCGCGCGCGACCCGCCCGGCGGGCGGCCGCGGGCCACGGACGCGCGCAGCCGTTCGATGCCGTTGCCGATGTCGTCGCCCGCATCCTCCACCAGGCCGTCGGTGTACAGGGCGAGGAGCGAACCGGGGCGCAGGACGACCCGTGTCACCGGGTAGTCGGACGAGCGGTCCACCCCGAGGAGGGTGCCGCCCGCCACGTCCAGGACGCGGGCGTCGGCGTCGGGGCCGCACACGATCGGCGGCGGGTGCCCGGCCCGGACGATGCGGCACACGCCGGTACGCGTGTCGAGTTCGATGTAGCAGCAGCTGGCGAACAGCCCCGGGTCCAGGTCGGCGAGCAGCCGGTTGGTACACGCGACGACCTGCCCCGGTTCCTTGCCGCCGGTCGAGAAGGCACGGACGGCGCTGCGGAGTTGGCCCATGATCCCGGCCGCCGCGACGCTGTGGCCCTCGACGTCGCCGATCACCAGGGCGACGGCGTTGCCCGTGTCGATGACGTCGTACCAGTCGCCGCCGATTTCCATGCCCTGGGTGCCGGGCAGGTAGCGCGCGGCGACCTCCAGGTGCGGCAGGTCGGGCAGCCGGTGCGGGAGCAGGGCGTGCTGGAGGCCGCGGGCGAGCGCGGATTCCGCGTCGAACAGCCGCGCGCGCTCGAGCGCCTGGGCGATCAGGCCGCTGAGCGCGGTGAGCACCGAGCGCTCCTCGGGGCTGAACACGTGGCGTCGGCCGAAGCCCAGGATGCAGCTGCCGACCGGCCGGTCCGACGCGATCAGCGGCAGGAACGCCCACGACGACATCTCGTCGACGGGGATGCCCGGGTACGCGCCGGTCAGGTCGCTCACCGACTCGAAGAAGATCGGCACGCCGTGCGTGAGCACGTCGACGCCGGGCAGCCCGGCGTCGGTCGTGACCCCCTCGAAGGGATCCAGGAAGCCTTCCGGGTAGCCGGTCTGCCGGACCAGGTGGAAGCGGCCGTCGCGCACGATGTAGACGGCCAGCTCCTGACCGCCGAAGGCCGGCAGGATCTGATCGGCGACGACCTCGCAGACCTCGTCGACGCTGACCGCCTCGGTGAGCGCGCCGGCCATCTGGAGCACGTGGTAGATCGCGCCGAGCCGGGCGGGTGTCGCGGGGAGGGTCGGCGGGGGCGCGGGACGGTCGTCGTGCTCGGTGCCACGGCCTCCCGGTGCGCCGGGCGGCGGGCCGACCGGGACGACCTTGCCGGTCACGCCGTAGGGGTCGGGGTAGAGCGAGAAGGCGAGCCAGCGGTCGTGCGGGGTGCGGGCCAGGAACGCGCCGGGCTGCTGCGAGAGCATCGCGGCGCGGTAGCGGTCCTCGTACGAGGGGTCCGCCAGCCACGGGAACGCCTCCCACGGAGTGCGGCCGATGACGTCCTCGAGGCGGATCCCGAGCATGCCCTGGAGGTTGCGGTTGGCGTACGTGATGCGGCCGTCCGGGTCGAGCGAGAAGACGCCGTCGCGCAGCCGCTCGACGGCCTCGGCCGCGGCGGCGCCGAAGCCGAGGTCGAGGACCGCGCCGACCAGGTGCGGCCCGGAGTCGTCGGGGACACGGCCCCACAGCTCCAGGAGCCTGCGTACGCCGCCCTCCCCCTCGACCTGGAGGCGCCACGCGAGCACGCGCCCGGTGTCCACGGCGCGCCGGGCGGCCTCACGGAACTCCCGTCCGCCGCCGGATACGACGCGGTCGGCCAGGGTGGTCGCGCGGCCGTCGAAGTCGGCCGGGGGCACGCCGAACAGCTCGCAGAGCACGTCGTCGGCCGCGAAGGCGCCGGTCTCGGTGTTCCAGTCGAACAGGCCGACGCGGATCGGCGACAGGACCGGGGTCCACAGCGGGGCGGCGGTCGGCGGGCCGTCGTACTCGACCGGTTCGCCGCGGCCGGCGATCTCGGCCAGCACGTTGCCCAGGCGCACGCAGGCCGCCCGCAGCCGGCGGCGGCGCGCCCCGGTGAGGCCCTGGCCCGGCGTCGCGGGCCACAGGAGCACGATCGCGCCGTAGGCCTCGTCCCCGCAGCGCACGGCGGCGGTGGCCGAGGCGAAGGCGTACGGCATGCCCAGCGCCAGCTGCGGGAAGCGCCGCACCGTCTCCCCCGCGTCGGCGAGAAAAACGATTCGCCCTGTCCGGAACGCCTCGGCGGCGGGCATCGCGCCGTGCACCGGGATGCGCCCCCACGGGTCGACGAGGGAGACCGACAGGCCGGCGACTTTTGCCAGCACCAGAGCCCGTCGATCGGGTGACCTGAGGTAGGCGACGCCGCCGTACGCGCCGGTGGCCTGGACCGCCTGGGCGAGCCCGGTCGAGAGCGCCTCGTCGAGGGCGTCGGTGAGGGTGTCGTGGCCGCCGGGACCGGGCGCGGGCGGCCCGTGCGCAGGGTGGGCGGGGGTCTGGGGGCCGTGGGCACGCCTGTGCACAGCCCCGGGCTCGGGCGCGATGCCGGTCATCGTGCCGTACCTGCGTGCCGGCTCGCGCGGCGCGGCGCGTGCCGCGCCGATCGCTCGCACATAGTTCTCGGGGTACGCCTCCCCCGGTCCCGTGTCAAGCGGAGCCGCACATCGGAGGGACCCCGGAACGGCCGCGCGCGGCCGCGCGAAACGGCCGCGGGAAGGGCTGCGGAACCGCTACGGCTTGCGGCCCACTCCCGCGTACATCCACATGCGGTCGCTGCCGCCGCGCGGGTGGCGGTCGGGACGCCAGTACGGCACCTGCACGATGCCGGGCTCCACGATCTCCAGGCCGTCGAACAGCTCGGCGACCTCCTTGTGCGAGCGCAGCGTCATCGACGTCGACGCGCTCTGGTAGGCGTCCGCGGCCGCGTGCGCGGAGTCGCTGTTCACGTCGCCGGTGGTGTGCGAAAGGATCATGAGACTGCCCGGGGCGAGCGCGCCCATGAGGGTCGCCAGGATCCGCCCGGGGTCGTCCTCCTCGGAGAGGTAGTGCACGACGGCGGTCAGGACCACCGCCACCGGCCGCGCGAGGTCCAGCACCTCGCCCAGTTCCGGGCTGCCGAGCAGCGCCTCGGGTTCGCGCAGGTCGCCGCCCACCACGCTCGCCGCGCCGCCGGGACGGGCCAGCAGGGCGCGGGCGTGCGCGAGGACCATGGGGTCGTTGTCGACATACACCACGCGCACGTCGCGGGACCCGGTGCGGGCGTAGTCGTACGTGTCACCCGCGGTGGGGAGGCCCGCCCCGATGTCGAGGAACTGCCCGACCCCGGTGCGTGCCGCGAAGGCGACGGCGCGGCGCAGGAAGCCCCGGTTGTGCCGGGCCATCTCGCGGATCTCCGGGGCCGCCGCGAGGGCGGTCTCGGCGGCCTCGCGGTCGATCGCGAAGTTGTCCTTGCCGCCGAGGTAGTAGTCGTACATGCGGGCCGGGTGCGGCCGGTCGGTACGGAACAGCGGGACACGCACCGGAAGCGGCTCGGGCGGGTGCGCCGCCTGCGGCGGCACGGCCTGGCCGCGCGGCGGGGGCAGTCGCTGCGCCCCCATCGCGTCCGGCGCCCGGCATGCGGAGCGCGCGCGGGACCCGCGCTCGTCCTCCGGCATCGGCATCACTCGTGTTCTCCGGTCTGGTCGCGGGGCACCCGGCGGGCCGGGGGTGGATCCCGCCGGGCGGCCCCGCTGCCTCCTCCACCCGTCACGGGGGAGTCAGCGGCGGAGGAAGTCCGTCACGACGGTGTCGAAGCGGCCCTGCTCCTCGACGAATGGCACATGTCCGCTCTCGGCGAAGCGCTCCACCTGTGCGTCCGGAAGTGCGTCGGCCAGGTGGCCCGCGAGGTCGCCGGGGAAAATCTTGCTCTGTTCTCCGTAGATCAACAAGGTCGGCACGCGGACTTCCGGCAAAACCCCGCGGAAGTCCGCGTGCGCCATGTCCATCCACACGTCCAATGCGGCTTCCGTGGGGGTTTGCGTCGTCTCCGCATAGGCGGCGTCGACGTTCTCCGCGGGCGGCAGCTTGGCGAAGCAGGCCTCGATGAACGGCTTTATCGCCAGCGGCCGGGCGTGCCGCACGGTCTGCGCGAAGACCGCGAGATCGGTCGCCGAGTAGCCGCCCATGAGCGCGAAGTCCCAGTCGGGGCCGTCCAGAAAGCGCGGCGACTGGTCGACGAAGACCGCGCTGCGCAGGCCGTCGCAGCCGAACTGCCGGACGTACGACAGGATCACGGCGGTGCCCATCGACCAACCGACGAGCGTGGCGTCCTCGGCGTCCAGCGCCTTGAGCAACTCGCGGACGTCGCGGGCGTATTGGGGTATCGAATGGCCTTCAGGCGTCTTGCCCGATTTGCCGTGGCCGCGGAAGTCCGGGGCTATGACGCGGTGGTCCGCCGACAGCGCGGGCACGTTGCCGGCCCAGAAACCGCTGTTCATCGTCCAACCGTGCAGCAGGACGACGGGACGGCCCGTTCCGTGGTCCTCGTAAGACAGCGGCAGACCGTCGGACAACTCCACGTATGGCACTGGGGACCCCATCCTCCGCTACAGCGGGCGCTGACCAGTTCGACGAAACGCTCGGCGACTCGGTTCCCGATTGTGGCCGACGCGCCACGCTGTGAGCACGCGCACGCAAGGGGTTGCGTCAGGGTTGTAGCGTGGGCGGTATGTCGGACCGACGGGGCGCGCGGGCGCGGGACCGCGCCTTGGGGGGCGGCGGGCCGTCCTCCGACGTCCGCCCGTCGATCCGGGCTTCCTGGTCACGGGCACGACGCAACAACCTTCCCCCGGACGCGTATCTGCCTCCCGTGCCGTTGGACGAGCACGCGCTCGCGCGGCGCCGCGACGCGCACCCGCTGGCCAAGGTGTGGCCGGTGCTGCGGCGTTCGCTGGCCGCGGCCACCGCCGGCCCGGGGCAACTGCTGTTCCTCAGCGACGCCGACGGCCACTTGCTGTGGGTCGAAGGCGACCACGCCACCCTGCGCGTCGCCGAGCGGGCGCACCTGCTGCCGGGCGCGCTGTGGAGCGAGGAGTTCGCGGGGACCAGCGGCGTGGGCACGGCGCTGGCGACCGGCCGGCCCTTCCAGGTCTTCGGCGCCGAGCACTTCCTTTCCGCGGCAACCGCCTTCACCTGCACCGCCACCCCGATCCACGACCCCGCGACCGGCGAATTGCTGGGCGTCCTGGACTTCACGTGTGCGGAACGCGACTGGCAGCCGCTCGCGGTGCCGCTGCTGGACACCGCGCGCCGGCTCGCGCTGTCCGAACTGGAGGCGGTACGCCTGCGCGAGACCGCCCGGGTGCGCAACCGCTACGTCGAACGCCTCACCCGGCGCCTCGGCACCCGCAGCGCGATAGCCGCGCCGGACGGCGCCATCGTGCACTCCGACCCGCCGGGTTGGCTGCCGGCCCGGCTCCCCGGTCCGCCGCGCGAAGGCCCCGCGGTACTCCCGGGCGGCCAGGTCGTGCTGCTGGAACGCCTCGCCGCGGGCGGGCTGTTCCTGGTGACCGCGGGCGACGCCGCGACCGGCCCGGTCGTCACGCCGACACTGCGCTTCCACGGTCTGGGCCGCGCCCGGGCGAGCCTGGAGATAGCCGGAACCACCCACGAACTGGCGCGCCGGCACAGCGAGATCATGGCGCTGCTGCTCGCCGACCCGGGCGGCATGACCGCGAAGGCCCTGGCCACCGAGGTGTACGGCCCCGAGGGGCGGGCCATCACCGTACGCGCCGAACTGGCCCGGCTGCGCGCCGTCCTCGGCCACCGACTGGCCTCCGACCCCTATCGCGTCACCGGCGAGTTCGAGGCCGACTTCCTCGCCCTCGACCGCGACGTCGCCGCGGCGCCGGTTCCCGAACTGCTCGACCGCTACCCCGGGCCGCTGCTCCCCGGCTCCCGGGCCCCCGGCGTCGCGGCGCTCCGCGACCGGCTGCACGACCGCCTGCGGCACCGCGTCGCCGACGCGGCCGACCCCGACAGCGCCATCCGCTGGGCGGCCCTCCCGCACAACCGCTAGTACGGTGCCCGGAAAGTCGCGCCGGGCAGCTCCCGCGCCCGGCGCGACTTTGCCGTGGCGGCCTAGGACTTGACGTAGTCGCGCAGGTGGCGGGCGGTGAGGGTGTCCGCGCTCGCGACCAGGTCGGCGGGCGTCCCGGTGAAGACCACCTCGCCGCCGTCGTGCCCGCCGCCGGGGCCCAGGTCGATCAGCCAGTCCGCGTGCGCCATCACGGCCTGGTGGTGCTCGATGACGACGACCGTGTTGCCCTCGTCCACGAGGCGGTCCAGCAGCGCGAGGAGGTTGTCGACGTCGGCCATGTGCAGGCCGGTCGTGGGCTCGTCCAGGACGTACGTCGACGACTTCTCGGCCATGTGGATCGCCAGCTTGATGCGCTGCCGCTCGCCGCCGGACAGCGTGTTGAGCGGCTGCCCGAGCCGCAGGTAGCCGAGCCCCACGTCGTTCAGCCGGCCGAGGATGGTGTGCGCCTGCCCGGACGGGAAGAACGCGTACGCCTCCTCGATCGGCATGTCCAGGACCTCGCTGATGTTCTTGCCGCGCAGCCGGTACGTCAGCACCTCGGGCGTGAACCGCTTTCCCTCGCACGCCTCGCACACCGACGCGACCCCGGCCATCATCGCCAGGTCGGTGTAGACCAGTCCGATGCCGTTGCAGGTCGGGCAGGCGCCCTCCGAGTTGGCGCTGAACAGCGCGGCCTTGACCCCGTTCTCCTTGGCGAACGCGGTGCGGATCGGGTTGAGCAGCCCCGTGTACGTCGCCGGGTTCGAGCGCCGCGATCCGCGGATCGCCGACTGGTCGGCGACCACGACGCCGTCCCGGCCGGACAGGTTGCCGTGGATCAGCGAGCTCTTGCCGGATCCGGCGACGCCCGTGACGACGGTCAGCACGCCGAGCGGGATGTCGACGCTCACGTCCTTCAGGTTGTGCTGGTCCGCGCCCTCGATGGCGATGTGCCCGGTCGGCCTGCGCGCTCTGTCGCGCAGCCGCACGCGGTGCCCCAGGTGGCGGCCGGTGAGCGTGCCGGACGCCCGCAGGCCCGCCACGTCCCCGGTGTAGCAGATTTCGCCGCCCGAGGTCCCGGCGCCGGGCCCGAGGTCGACCACGTGGTCGGCGATCGCGATGACCTCGGGCTTGTGCTCGACGACGAGCACGGTGTTGCCCTTGTCGCGCAGCAGGAGCAGCAGGTCGTTCATGCGCTGGATGTCGTGCGGGTGCAGGCCGACGGTCGGCTCGTCGAAGACGTACGTCACGTCGGTCAGGCTCGACCCGAGGTGCCGCACCATCTTGACGCGCTGCGCCTCGCCGCCGGACAGCGTCGACGAGGTGCGGTCGAGGCTGAGGTACCCGAGGCCGATCTCGACCAGCGACTCCAGGAGCGCGCGCAGGCTCGCCAGCATCGGCGCCACCGACGGGTCGTCCACGCCGCGTACGAACTCGGCGAGGTCGCTGATCTGCATCGCCGAGCACTCGGCGATGTTGCGCCCGTTGATGCGGGACGACAGCGCCGCCGCGCTCAGGCGCGTGCCCCCGCAGTCCGCGCAGTCGGCGAAGACGACCGCGCGGTCGACGAACGCGCGGATGTGCGACTGCATCGCCTCGCGGTCCTTGGCGAGGTAGATGCGGCGGACCTTGACGACCAGGCCCTCGTAACTGATGTTGTTGGAGCCGATCTTGACCTTGCAGGCGGGCTTGTGGAGAAGGTCCTCCCACTCCTGCTCGGTGAAGTCGGCGAGCTTCTTGTCCGGGCTGTAGAAGCCGGAGTTCGCCATCGTCTGGCCGTACCACCCGTCGACGTTGAAGCCGGGGACGGTGATGGCCCCCTCGTTCAGCGACTTGGTGCGGTCCACGAGTTGGTCGATGTCGATGTCGGAGGTCTGCCCGATGCCTTCGCAGCGCGGGCACATGCCCTCGGGGCTGTTGAAGCTGAACGCGGTCGAGGTGCCGACGTGCGGCTGCCCGAGCCGGCTGAAGATGATGCGCAGCATCGTGTACGCGTCGGTCGCGGTGCCGACGGTGGACCGCGAGTTGACGCCCATGCGCTCCTGGTCGACGACGATCGCCGCACTCAGGTTGTGCAGCCCGTCGACGTCGGGGCGCCCGAGGTTCGGCATGAACGACTGGATGAACGCGGTGTAGGTCTCGTTGATCAACCGCTGCGACTCGGCGGCGATGGTGCCGAACACCAGGGAGGACTTGCCCGATCCGGACACCCCGGTGAACACGCTCAGACGCCGCTTGGGCAGGTCCAGCGACACATCCCGCAGGTTGTTCTCGCGGGCGCCGCGCACCTGGATCACGTCGTGTTGGTCCGCTGCGGCGGTTCGGCGGTCGGAGGACGAGGCGGGCATACGCGATCTCCTTGCGGCGGTTCGGGGGTTCCGGCCACCCTATGCAAAGCCTCCGACATCGCCCGCCCGCGCGCTTCGGCGGAGCGCGGTCGTCTGCCGCACGTCGCCGACGCGCCTCGCCCTCACCTGTCCGCGGGCATGCGCAGCCGCGGTCGCCGCAACGCGATGCGGGTCAGGTACGCCGGGTTGTCGCGCGCGTACCGCTGCCACAGCCGGCGTGGTCCCGTCGCCCACGACTGCGACCTGCGGCTTGCGTGGCTGTCGAACGCCGTGCCCACCCCCAGCACGACGGGGGCTTCGAGCCGGCCGCGGTGCTCCGCCATCCACCGCTCCTGCTCGGGTGTGGGGAGGCCGACCCAGAGCAGGTCCGCGCCGCTGCCGTTGATGCGGGCGGTGATCGCCGCATGCTCGCGCGGCGTCAGCGGACGGGAGGGCGGCGAGTAGGCGCCGACCACCTTGAGGCCGGGGAACCGCAGGCCCAGGTGGTTCGCCAACATCTCGGGCACGCCTTCCGCGCCGCCGTAGAAGTACGACGTCCATCCGCGCTCCACCGCGCGGGCCAGCACGTCCAGCATCAGGTCCGGCCCGGTCACCTGCCGCATGCCGGGCGCGCCCGCGCGGTGCCCGGCCCGGACCATCGCCGTGCCGCCGGGCACGGTGAGCCCGGATTCGTTGTGCGCGCGCCGGAGTTCGCGGTCCCGCCGGGACGCCATGACGCCCTGCACGTCCGTGACGCACACGTAGTGGCGTTCGCCGGTGTCGATCCACCGGGTGATCTCGTGGACCGCGGCGGCCCGGTTGACGACGCTGATGCCGACGCCGAGGACGTCGACGCGTGCGATGCCGCTCATCGGCGCACCCCCGCGAGGAGTGCACGGGTCAGGCGCGCTCCGGTGCGGCCACCGGCACCGGTGAAGACGGTGTCGACGTGCGGCATGGCAGGCCCCAATCTAAAGACAATGTGACAAACCACTCCGGAAGGTACTGGTCCCCCGCCGCGCGCACGGCGTTCCGCGCTGCCGCGCACGAAGCGCCCACCCGTTCGGCGCACCGCGCCCACCCGCGTGCCACTGATCCACCCGCCCCGCGCGGTCCCGGCGACCGGCCTCCCGGTGCCCGACGCCCTGTGCCCTGTGCCCGGAGAGGACCTCCGCCCGCAGGTCGGCGACGACCCGCCCTGGCACGGGTCCACCGGGGCCCGGACGCGTCCCGCGCCGCCCGCGCGGCGTCGAACAAAATTCAAACGGATGATTGAAGACCAGGGGTTTCGCAACGCCACGGGGCGAGGCATCCTTGGGGGCGGCTCCGGCGGGACGGGCAGGTCCCGGTGGACCGCAGGTCGGCGCGGTGCGGCGGCGCCTCGTGGTCAACCATCTTGGGGGACTTGTGAGTTCCGATCAGACGAAGCGCACCGGGCCGGATCCCGAAACGCGCCCGGAGGCGCCCGCGTCCACCGCCGCCCCAACTGCCCCCGCCACCCCCACCTCGGCCACCGCCCGGATCCCGGACCTCCCGGCGTTCGCGGTGAAGCCGGTCGCCGTCGTCGCGGTCGTCTTCGCGGCCGTGCAGGCCGCCTTCTCCGGCCGCTACGGGTTCCACCGCGACGAGCTGTACTTCATGGCCGCCGGCGACCACCTCGCCTGGGGCTACGTCGACCAGCCGCCGCTCACCCCCTTACTCGCGCGCGCGAGCACGGAGTTGTTCGGCGACTCCCCCACCGGGTTACGTGTGGTCGCCCTGCTCGCCGCCGTCGCCGCGGTGTTCGTGGTCGCCCTCACCGCACGCGAACTCGGGGGCACACCAAGGGTCCAGGTGCTCGCGGCGCTGTGCGCGACGGTGTCGGCGTACGTGCTCGCGAGCGGGCACATGGTCTCGACCTCGACGTTCGACCTGCTGTGCTGGCTGGTCATCACCTGGATCGCACTGCGGCTGCTGCGCACCGGCGACGGACGCTGGTGGCCGGCCATGGGCGTCGCCGTCGGCATCGGCCTGTTCAACAAGCACCTCGTGGCGATGCTCGCCGGCGCACTCCTGGTGGCCGTGCTCGCGGTCGGCCCCCGACGGGTGCTGCGCAGTTGGTGGCTGCTCGTCGGCGCCGCGATCGTGGTGGCGCTGGCCCTGCCCAACGTGCTGTGGCAGATCGACCACGACTGGCCGACCCTCGATGTCGCGGAGGGCATCCGCGAGGAGGACGGCGGCGAGAACCGGGCGATGTTCGTGCCGCAGCAGATCATCATGCTGTCGCCGTTCCTGGTCCCCGTGTGGGCCGCCGGACTGGTCGCGCTGTTCCGCGACCCGGCGCTGCGCTGGGCGCGGGCGGTCGCCATCGCTTATCCGCTGGTGTGCCTCGCAGTGCTGGCGACCGGCGGCAAGTCGTACTACGCGCTGCCGCTGCTGCTGGTCATGACCGCGGCCGGCTGTGCGCCCGTCGTGCGGTGGATGCGCGACGGGTGGCGTACCGGCCGGGCCCGGCTGGTCATCGCCGGGTTGGCGGTGTCGGCGGTGGTCAACGCGGTCGTCACCCTGCCCGTGCTGCCCGCCGACTCGCTCGACGTGCCCAACGCGATGAACAAGGAGCAGGGCGAGCAGGTCGGCTGGCCGGAACTGGCCGACGCGGTCGCGCTCGGCTGGCGGCAGGTCCCCGCCGACCAGCAGGCCCGTGCGGTGGTGTTCGCCGGGAACTACGGGGAGGCGGGCGCGCTGGTGCGCTACGGACCCGAACGCGGCCTTCCCGAGCCGTACTCGGGCCACATGGCCTTCGCCGACTGGGGGCCGCCGCCGGACTCGGCGAACGGGCCGGTGCTCCTGGTGCGCATCGACGACGCCGAGGGCCAGGACCGCTTCTTCACCGGCTGCCGGCTGGTCGGGCGCGTCGACAACGGCAAGGACGTCGACAACGAGGAGCAGGACGCGCAGGTCCAGTTGTGCACCGGGACCACCGCACCGTGGTCGGTCATGTGGCCGGACATGCGGCGCGGCTACTGACCGGCTGACGCTAGGTCGTGTCTTCAAATTCTCGCCGGGCCCGCGAACCGTGGCACGCACGCTCGCCGCGTTGCGGACCTTGCCCGGCCAAACCCAGGCCGA
>NZ_JBEZFP010000016.1:0-93434 GCF_040649515.1 Streptodolium elevatio | reverse complement strand
TTCACCTGCGGTCGCTGGCGCTCCCTCCGGCGCAGGAAAGTCTGCTTGGCGGCCTCCGGCCGCTCTCCTCGCTGCGCTCGTCGAACACAACCCCAGTGGGGGTTCCGCATCGCGAGGTGAGGCCCCAGCACGCTCCTGACTGCAGCCTCGGGTTGGGGGCCTCGCGACGGACCGGAACGCACCATGGAGGCGGAGTTGAGTCCAGGGCGCGTGGAGGGGTCTGCACTGTGGGGTGCCTCCCCGTCGTGCTTCTGAGCGCAGCGTCGGGCGGGGCCCAACTCCGCGCTCCGGAAGGGAGCGTGGGGTTGGAGATGGAGGTGGGCCCATGCGTGCAGGGTGCCGCATCGTGAGGTGGGGCCCGTCGGGGTTCCGACTGCAGGGCCCAGGTGAGGACTCCAGCCCGGTTCCGGAACGGAACACGAGGCTGGAGCCGGAGTTGAGTCCGGGGCGCGTGGAGGGTCCGCACTGTGGGGTGCCTCCCCGTCGCTTCTGAGCGCAGCGTTGGGTTGGGGGCTCAACTCCGCGTTTCGGAACGGAACGTGGGGTTGGAGACGGAGTTGAGACCGCTGCGTGTTGGGGGCGCTGCTTGGTGGTTGTGGGGGCTATGCGTTGGCGAGGTCTGCCAGGAGTTTCAGGGCTGTGGGGTCCTTGGTGGTGACGATCATGTCGGTGACGTGCTTGTCGTCGCGCCAGGCGGTGTAGCGGTCGCGGATGCGGTCGGCTGAGCCGACGAGGGCGATCTCGTCGACGAATTCGCTCGGGACGGCGGCGATGGCTTCCTCGCGGCGGCCCTCGAAGAACAGGTCCTGGATGCGGTCGGCGGCGTCCGAGTAGCCGAAGCGGCGCATCAGGTCGGCGTGGAAGTTCTTGGACTTGGCGCCCATGCCGCCGACGTAGAAGCCCATGGCGGCCTTGATGGGGAACATCGCCTTTTCGAGGTCGTCCTCCAGGACGACCTGCACCATAGGCGCGATGCGGAAGCCTTCGGGCTTGTCGCGGAGGGATTCGCCGTAGACGGAGGGGTTGTACGGCGACCAGTGCAGCGGCAGCCAGCCGTCGGCGATCTGCGTCGTCAGGTGCACGTTCTTGGGGCCCTCTGCGCCGAGGAAGAGGGGGATGTCGGCGCGCAGGGGGTGGGTGATGGGCTTGAGCGGCTTGCCGAGGCCCGTGCCGTCCTCGCCGCGGTAGGGGTGCTGCGCGTACCGGCCTTCGAGGGCGACGGGGCCCTCGCGGCGCAGGACCTGGCGGATCACGTCGACGTACTCGCGCGTGAAGGTGAGCGGGCTCTTGGGGAACGGCCGCCCGTACCAGCCCTCGACGACCTGCGGCCCGGACAGGCCGAGGCCGAGCATCACGCGCCCGCCCGACAGGTGGTCGAGTGTGAGCGCGTGCATCGCGGTGGCGGTGGGGGTGCGCGCCGTCATCTGGGTCACCGCCGTGCCCAGGTTGATGCGGGACGTGTTCGCGGCGATCCAGGTGAGCGGTGTGAAGGCGTCGGAGCCCCACGACTCGGCGGTCCAGACCGAGTCGAAACCGAGGCGCTCCGCCTCCTGGGCGGTTTCGACGAAGCCGGCCGAGGGGCCGCGCCCCCAGTACCCGAATGTCAGACCGAGCCGCATCGTGTTTCTCCTCATGGCCGCGGGGACGGCCCCTGAAGGGGCGTCAGGTTCCGCCTGGCACTGTAGAACACGTTTTACTTTGTTGACCATGGGCCCCGGGGCGCCGCCGTACGCGAGGCACCCCGGCACGCGGAACGCCGAGGGGGCGCCCGCCGCGAAACGCGGCGGGCGCCCCCTCGAGAGTGACGCCGGTCACTGTGGGCCGTGGGTGGCCCGGACTACGACTTCTGGATCCCCGAGACGTTCCACAGAACGCCGCGGACGCCGTCGACCTCGACCAGGAGGCCCTGGCCGTGCTGCGCGACCGCGAGGTACCACACGCCCGGGTTGAGCGACCCGGCCGGGGCGTTGGTCTGCGCGTCGACCAGCTGGCGCTGGTCCGGCACCGAGAACCAGTACGGCTGGAAGGACGGGTCCGCCGCCGCGGGCGCGGGGGCCGGCGCCGGGGCACCGCCGTACTGCGCCTGCTGGGGGGCGCCGTAGGGGGCACCCTGCTGCGGCTGGGCACCGTACGGGGCCTGCTGGCCGCCGTAGCCGCCCGCCGGAGCGGCCGAACCGCCGCCACCGAGGCCGAGGGGGGCCTTGAGGGCCGGAACCATCTCGTTCGCGATGACTCCGCCGGCCAGGATCAGCGAGGCGATGATGATGAAGATCGCACCGATGCCCGCCTCGGCACCGTCCGGGATGGCCGCGAGCGACCACAGCGCGTTGAGCGGCGTGACGATCGCGAGCGGCACCGCCCACTGACGCAGGGTCAGGCCGAACAGCACCTGCGGACGCGGCTGCAGGCCGCCCAGGATGTACAGCACGGCCGCCGCGATCGGGATGATCACCTCGGACGTCACGACCGGGGCGAGCTCGCTGGCCCAGGCGTTGCGCGAGAAGTCGCCGACTTCGGCCTTCATGTACGCCAGGAACGAGAAGATGAAGATCAGCAGCGCTGCGACCGCGACGATCGCATCACCGCGAGTGAGTTTCTTGATATCCACTAGTTGGGGTCTCCTCCCGAGGGGGTGGGCGCCGCCAGGGTACGGGGGCGACCCGAATTGCCGCACCGGCCGCGCCCCCGCGCGCTGCCGGTGCATGGGGTTGATGTCTTCCGGTCGGACACTGTGCCAGATCCGGTCGGGGGCGGGTGTCCCGCCGGTCGGGGGGCGACGCGGCAAGGCCCGGATTCATGGGAAAAGTTCGTCTTGCGTCGGGGTGTCGTTACTCTCCGCGCTGGATACCCGAGGTGTCCCACAGCACACCTCGGACTCCGTCCACCTCCACGACCAGGCCGTCGCCCGCGGGCTCCACGGCGAGGTACCAGCTGCCGGGCACCAGGGTGGCGACCGGGGTCTTGTCGAGGCCGCCCACGGGCAGCAGCGGGCGCTCTTCCGGCACCGCGAGCCAGAACTGCGCGAAGTCGGCTGCGGCGGACGGAGCCGGGGTCGAGCCGGGGCCGGAGCCCGGTGCCGAGCCCGGGCCCGAGCCGGAGGACGGTACGGGGGCCGGAGCGGGCATCGGAGCAGGCGCCGCTGCGGGCATGCCGGCTCCGTGGGTCATCGGCGGAGGCATGTGCGCGACGGGCGTCCCGGGCGGCACGACGGGCGCGCCGTACATGCCCGTGCCGTAGCCCGGCTGACCCGGCTGACCCGGCTGACCGGGCTGCTGCGGGATGTACCCCGCGGGGTACGCCGGCGCGGCGATGAACAGCGGGTAGGCGAGCCCCGGGATGCGGTCGATGACGATCAGCAGCAGCGCCATGACCAGCGTGAACGGCAGGATCACGAACGCCCCGAAGCCGTGCTCCAGGTCGATGTTGGAGCCTTCGAACGCTTCGTCCGCGTTGCCGAACACGTTGCCGCCGAGCGACCACAGCGCCGCCCACGCGGCGACGACGGCGAAGGCGGTGGCCCACTGACGCAGCGTCAGCCCGCCGACGGGGCGCTGGTCGGCGTTCACCATGTACCGATGCGCCACCAGGAGCACGAAAGAGATCAACGGAAGCAGGATCACCACGGCCATGAGCGGCCAGTGGTCCTGCGCCCACGCGTTCACGCTGAGCGTGTCGCCGCCGCTCGAACTGTCGTCGTCGTCAAAGCCGCTGGACCGGCCCGAGCCGCCGGCCGAGGCCTTGAAATACGGTGCGAACGACATGCCGAAGATCAGGGCGACACAGACGAAGACGAGACCGTCTCCCCGTGTCATGCCTCTCTGGTTCACGGTTCTCCTCAATGTCGCGATGGGGGACGTAGGCGCGAGGTTCCCGGATGTCCCGTACGCCGCCGCGCGTTCGGAGTGCGGCCGACCGTCACGGCTGACGGGTCCGGGGGAGCTTACGGAAGTTCGTTGCTGCGTGCAGGTCGGGGCGTCCGGTTCACGTCCCCTTCATCAGGAAGTCGCGAATGCCGAACGCGATCCCCTGGGCTGCCTTTTGGCGCCAGACGGGGTCGGTCATGCGGCCGGCGTCACCCGCGTTGCGCATGTTGCCGCACTCGATGAAGACCTTGGGCACCGTGGACAGGTTCAGCCCGCCCAGGTCGTCGCGTACGTCGATGCCGTTCTGTCCCACGTAGTTCGACGGTTTCGCGCCGGTGCTCCGCGCGAACGCCTGGGCCAGCGCGTCGCCGAGGGCTTGCGACGGGACCAGGATCGGGCCAGTGTCCGACCCGCCGCCCTGCACCTTCGCGGGCACGATCACGTGGAACCCGGTGCCGCCGGACGTCGCGCCGTCGCCGTGGATCGACACCACGGCGTCCGCGTGCGCGTCGTTGCCGATGCGTGCCCGTTCGTCCACGCACGGGCCCCACGGCCGGTCGCTGTCCCAGGTGAACACCACGTCGGCGCCCAGCGCGACGAGGACCTGGCGCGTACGGTTGGCCACGTCGACGGTGAACTCCGCCTCGGTGTAACCGCCGTTGGTCTCGGTGCCGGTCTCGTCGCAGTTCTTCCGGAATCCGCCGGCCTCGACCTGGCGGCCGATCTCGGTGGTGTGCCGCGAGTTGCCGGGGTTGTGGCCCGGGTCGATCACCACGGTCTTGCCCGCGAGCGGTCTGGCGTCCGGCGCGCCCGTCCCGGGCGGCGGCGCGGTGCTCGGCGGAACCGCGGGCGGCGGCGGTCCGGGAACGGACGCGGGCGGGCCCTGGGCATTCGGCGGAAGGCCGTCGGCCCGCGGCGGTACGGGTTCGGAGGGCATGCCAACTCCCGTGCTGAGGGGGGAGGTTGCATCCGGCAGGGAGATCTGCGACGAGGATGCGGCGGAGACCGCGTCGGATCCGTCGCCGTCCGGCCAGCCGACCGCCAGTGCCGTACCGCCGACGAGGGCCAGGGCGGCGACGGCGACGGCGACGGTGACGCGGGTACGCCTCCGGTCGGCCTCGCGGCGGTCGCGGGCCTGGCGCCTGGGGGCCGGCGGGCCGTCCCAGGGCTCCCACGGATCGGACGGATCAGATGGCAAGTTCGGTCCTTGTCGGAAGTCCGAAGCGGGTCGCGATGTCGTTCCACGCCTGCACGAACGCCTGCTTGGCGGCGGTCGCCCGGCCGCTCGCGGCGTCCCCGGCATCCTTGCTGGTCTGCCCGGCCCCGCATCCGCTGTCGGCCTGGGCCTGCGCCCAAGCAGCGTAGTGGGCGTCGGCACTCGCCGACTCCCGCCACGCGGTACGCAGGGCCGAGAGCGCGGGGGCCGCCTCCGGCAGCGCGTCGAACTTGAGCGTGTCCAGTTCGGCGAGCAGTGCGTTGCGCGAGTCCGCGGCGCGCGACAGGTCGGAGGCCGCGGCGGTGAGCGCCGTGCAGCCGCTGGCGTTGTTGACCGCGTTGATCACCGACTGGCGCGAGGCACCGCTGTTGTCGAGCAGTCCGCTGAGTGCGGCGGCCTGAGTGCCGGGGTCGCCCGAGGCCGACGGGGACGCGGAGGGCGACGCCGAGGCCGACGGCGAACTCCCGGGCGACGCCGAGGTGTTGCCGGACGGGTTCGCGCTGTCGCCGGGCCGTGCGGGTTGCGTGGTACGCCCGGGCCCGCCGGAGTGACCGGGGCCCGCGGTCGGGCGGCCGGACGAGTCGGCGACGGTGGCGCCGTCGTCGTCCTGCCACGGCTGCATGACGACCACCGTGATCGCGACAGCGAGCAGGACCACGATCGCGGTGATGACGGCGAGGATCCGGACGTTCGAACCGCCGGAATCGCCCGAGCCGTGCTCAGGCGCAGAAGGTTGACCGGGCAAGGGCCGGCCGGCGGTCCCGCCCGGACCCCCGGGACCGCCCGCCGGCGGGGCCGGCGGGATCGGTGCCCAAACGTTGCCGGACGAGGTCGGCATTCCGGCGGCCGTGACAGGTCCGGGTGTTCCGTGCGGGGGAGTGTAGGGGCCCGGGCCGAAGGGGCTCGGCGTGCCGCGCGGCGGCGTCCCCGGCACGGGCATGCCGCGGGGCGGGGTACGCGGACCCGCGGCGGCGTCGGCAAAGGTCGCTCCGCGCGGCATGCGCGGCGGTTCCTGGCTACGGGCGAACCAGCCCGGGGAGACCTCGTCGCCGTCTCCCGAGGCGACATCACCGGGCATGAGCGGGGCGGCCGCGTCCGGCGAGCCAGGCGTACCGGACGAACCGGGTGAAGCGGGCGAGCCCGGAGGGCCGGGCAGCGCGGGCGGTCCCGCCGCTCCCGGCGGCAGCGCGGCCGGACCGCGGACGGTGGGCTGAGACCACGGGCCGGTCGCCTGCGCGGCGCCCGGTCCGGACGGCGTCCCGGCCTCCGGGGCCCGGGGGTTCGCGGCGGGCCGCGCGGGACCGAGGTGGACGTTCGGTGCCTGGGTCGGTCTCGGTGGCGGGCCGCCGGGTCTCGGCGGCGGTCCCCCGGCAGGCGCGGCTCCGGGCGCAGGCGGTGACGCGGGCCCGGCGACGGCGCGGCGCCCCTTGGCCAACCAGTCCCGCGTCGCCGGATCCGTTGCCGGCCGATCCTGCCCGAGCCGGTCCTGCGTCGGCTGGTCCTGCTCAGGACGGTCCTGCGTCGGCCGGTCCTGTGCGGCCGGGACGTTCGCGTCCCGGTCGTGCGCGATCCGGTCCGGCGCCGACCCATCCGGTACGCGCCCGTCCGCTGCCGACGGGTCCTCGGCGGGTGCCCCCGGGGTCCCACCATCCGCCGGGCGGCTTGTCCAGCGACGCGTCGCCGGATCCCAAACCCGCTCGTAGTGCTCGCCCTCGGCCATTTCGGATCCCGTCACGTACGGACCTCGTCGGGGCACTTAGTGTCCCGCCTCGGACACGGCCGTGTCACTGACTTAGTTGATGTTTGCCGGACTTCCCTCACCCCTCGTCGACAAGCCGCCAAACGGCTTGTCGACGAGACGACAAGGTGGCGGCCCTGACTCAGGGCCGGCCGCGGACCCGGCCGCCACCGGGCGGCCGGTTGACGACGGATCAGATCCCGTCGCCGGTACGCCGCAGCACGCGCAGCGACCCGTGCCCCGCGGCCTCCGTGAAGGCGCCCGAGGCGAGCGCCCGCAGGTACACGCGGTACGGCGCCTGGCCGCCGTCCTCCGGGTTCGGGAACACGTCGTGGATCACCAGCAGTCCGCCCTTGGCGACGTGCGGCGCCCATCCCTCGTAGTCGCCGTTCGCGTGCTCGTCGGTGTGGCCGCCGTCGATGAACACCATGCCCACGGGCGTGTTCCACAGCGGGGCGACGGCGCGCGAGTGTCCGACCAGGGCGACCACGTACTCCTCGAGGCCGGCCCGGAACAGAGTGCGGCGGAAGGTGGGCAGCGTGTCCATGACCCCGACCTCGGGGTCCACCAGCGTCGGGTCGTGGTACTCCCAGCCCGGCTGCTGCTCCTCCGAGCCCCGGTGGTGGTCGAGGGTCACGACGACCGTGCCGGCGTCGCGCGCGACCGCCGCGAGAAGGATGGTGGACCGCCCGCAGTACGTGCCGAGTTCCAGGAGCGGGCCGACCTTCGCCGCCTCCACTGCCGCCGCGTAGAGCGCGGCGCCCTCGTCGGCGGGCATGAACCCGACGGCCGAGTCGAAGGCGTCCAGCACGCGCGGGTCGATGGCGCCGCCGTCGGCGGCGGGGCGGTCCGTGGTGCGGTCCGTCATGCGGTCCCCTGCTCTTGAACCTCGGCGCCCCTGTCTTCTTCGGGGCGTGTCGGCGATCATCCTGCCGCAGCGCTCCGCGGGCTGCCGTGTCGAGGGCCACATCCGGCGTCGTACGGGGCTTCGGCCCTCCCCATCAAATGAAACGCGTTCTACTATCGCGGCGACGGCGGCGTTTTCGCGGGCATCGCACGCATCGCAGGTACGGACGTACAGCGAGAGCACTGGAGAGGGCACATGGCGATCGGGATCACGGAGGAGCACCGGGCTCTTGAGGAGTCGGTGCGCGGATGGGTGCAACGTGTTGCACCCATCGGCGAGGTACGCCGCGCCCTGGAGGCCGGGGCCGAGGAGCGCCCCCCGCACTGGGCGGGACTCGCCGAGCAGGGCCTGCTCGGCATGCACATCGCCGAGGAGTTCGGCGGCGCGGGCTACGGGACGGTCGAGGCGGCCGTCGCCTTGGAGCAGGCCGGGTACGCCATGCTCCCCGGCGCCTTCCTGCCGACCGTGCTCGCCTCCGCCGTCATCGGCGCGTCCGGGTCGGCCGAACTGGCGAAGGAGCTGCTGCCCGGCATAGCCGAGGGCGCCACGATCGCGGCCGTCGCGCTGGAGCCGTCCGGCCTGACCGCCGCGTCCGCCGAGGGCGGCCTGACCGTGTCCGGCACGGCGAAGCCGGTACTCGGTGCGGTGGCCGCCGACCTGCTGGTGCTGGCGGCCCGCCGGGCGGACGGCGCCGACGTGTGGTTCGTCGTCGACGCGGCCTCGACCACGATCCGCGAGCTGAAGAGCGTCGACCCGACGCGCCGCAGTGCCGAGGTCGTCCTCGACGCCGTGACGGTCCCCGCGTCCCGCGTGCTGTCCGGTGTGGACGCCGCGCTGGTCCGCGACCACGCCGCGGTCCTGCTGTCGGCGGAGGCGTGCGGCGTCGCCGCGTGGGCGCTCGACTGCGCGACCGAATACGCCAAGGTGCGCGAGCAGTTCGGGCGGCCCATCGGCCAGTTCCAGGCCGTCAAGCACATGTGCGCCGACATGCTGGTCCGTGTCGAGCAGTCGCGCGCGGTCACCTGGGACGCCGCACGTGCGCTCGGCGAGGACGCCGCCACGCGCGGGCTCACCGCCGCGATCGCCGCGACGTACGCGATCGAGGCCGCGTTCACGACCACCAAGGACTGCGTGCAGATCCTCGGCGGCATCGGCTTCACGTGGGAGCACGACGCGCACATCTACCTGCGCCGCGCGCTGACCCTGCGTCAGTACGCGGGCCCGGGCGCCGCCCACAAGCTGCGCGTCACCGAGCTGGCCGCCGCGGGCGCCCGCCGCGAGCTGGTACTCGATCTGCCGGAGGACGCCGAGGAGTTGCGCGAGCGGACCCGCGCGGCCATCGCACCGGCGGTGGGCAAGAGCGCCGACGAGGCACGCATCGCGCTGGCGCCGACCGGCTATGCGGCGCCGTACCTGCCCGCGCCCTACGGGCTCGGCGCCGGCGCCGTCGAACAGCTGGTGATCCAGCAGGAGATGAAGGCCGCGGGCATCCGCCTCAAGGACATCACGATGGGCAACTGGGTGCTGCCGTCGGTCCTCGCGTACGGCACGCCCGAGCAGCAGGAGAAGTTCGCGCTCACGACGCTGCGCGGCGACTTCCAGTGGTGCCAGATGTTCTCCGAGCCGGGTGCCGGTTCCGACCTCGCGTCGCTCACCACGCGCGCGACGAAGGTCGACGGCGGCTGGCTGATCAACGGCCAGAAGGTGTGGACGTCTCGGGCCCAGGACTCCGAGTGGGGCATCCTGCTCGCCCGCACGTCGCCGGAGAAGCCGAAGCACGACGGTCTGACGTACTTCATCGTCGACATGGCCTCGCCGGGCCTGGACATCAGGCCGCTGAAGGAGATCAGCGGCCTGGCGATGTTCAACGAGATCTTCATCGAGGACCTGTTCGTCCCCGACGAGATGGTGGTCGGCGAGGTCGACGGCGGCTGGCAGGTCGCGCGCAACACGCTCGGCAACGAGCGCGTGCACATGGGCGCGGACTCGTCGTTCGGGGCGGGCATCGAGAACCTGGTCGCGGCGGTCGCGGGCCCCGCGGGCGAGTTCGTCGACGGCGGCTATCGCGAACGCCTGGGCGCGCTGATCGCGGAGGCGTCGTCGCTCGCGCTCATCGGCCTGCGCACCACGATGGCGCAGATCTCCGGCCTGGAGGCCGGCCCGGGCGCCTCGGTGCGCAAGTTGGTCGGTACGCCCCACCAGCAGCGCGAGTCGGAACTGAGCCTGGAGATCCTCGGTGCGCTCGGCGCGGTCGACGAGGACGCCGGCGCGCGCGCCTCGTTCGGGTTCCTGATGAGCCGCTGCCTGACCATCGCGGGCGGTACGACGCAGGTGCAGCTGAACGTGGTCGGCGAACGAATTCTCGGTCTGCCCCGTGACCCGGCGCCCGCCGAGAAGTAACTTGATCGAGTCTAGCTTTTTCTGGGAGGGCGGTTCCGTGTCCAACAAGGTCTTCATCGTCGGCGTCGGCATGACCAAGTTCGAGAAGCCGGAGAGCAAGGACTGGCAGTACTACGACATGGCCAAGGAGGCCGGCGAGAAGGCGCTGGCCGACGCGGGCATCTCGTACGACCTCGTCGAGCAGGCCCCGGTCGGCTACAGCTTCGGTGCGTCGACGCAGGGCCAGCGGGCCGTGTACGAGATCGGCCTGACCGGCATCCCGGTCTACAACGTCAACAACAACTGCGCGACCGGCTCCACGGCGCTGATGATGGCCCGTCAGTTCGTCGAGGGCGGCCTCAACGACTGTGTGCTCGCCATCGGCTTCGAGAAGATGACCAAGGGCGCGATGGGCGGCGGCACCGGCGAGGGCGGCTTCGCCACCAGCCCGGTCGGCCGCCACTACGGCATCATGGCCAAGGCGTACCCGTTCGAGATGACGCCGCCCACCGCGCAGATCTTCGGCAACGCGGCGCGCGAGCACATGGACCGCTACGGCACCACCGAGGAGCAGATCGCCCTCGTCGCGGTCAAGAACCACAAGCACTCGGTCAACAACCCGTACGCGCAGTTCCAGGACGAGTACTCGCTCGCCGACATCCTGGCCGCGCGCGAGATCCACAAGCCGCTCACCAAGCTGCAGTGCTCGCCGACCTCGGACGGCGCGGCGGCGGCCGTGGTGGTCAGCGAGCGGTTCGTGATCGAGCACGGGCTCCAGGACAAGGCGATCGAAATCGTCGCGCAGACCATGACCACCGACACCGGCGAGGCGTTCGACGGCTCGGTGATCAACGTGGTCGGCAAGCCGATGTCGCGCGCGGCTGCCGAGAAGGTCTTCGCGACGTCCGGGCTGACCATCGACGACGTCGACGTCATCGAGCTGCACGACTGCTTCTCGATCAACGAGATCCTGACGTACGAGGCGCTCGGCATGGCGGCGGACGGCGAGGGCGGCAAGCTCATCGCGGACGGCGCGACCACGTACGGCGGCAAGTGGGTCGTCAACCCGTCGGGCGGCCTGATCTCCAAGGGCCACCCGCTCGGCGCGACCGGGCTCGCGCAGGCCGCCGAGATCACCTGGCAGCTGCGCGGCGAGGCGGACGCCCGCCAGGTGGCCGAGGCCAAGGTGGGCCTCACCCACAACATCGGCCTCGGCGGTGCCGCGGTCGTGGGGCTGTACCGGCGCGGCCAGTTCTGACAGCCGGTCCTGGCAACCGGATCCGACAACCGGTCCGGGCAGCCGGGTTCGACTGCCGGTTGTGTCGACGGCGCCTGTCGACGGGGCCTGTCGGCGGGACCCGTGAGACTGAGACCGCACCTCGGGTCGTGAGGGCCTGAGGTGCGCAGGAGGGGGTGTACGGTTTTTCCCGTACGCCCCCTCTCTGCATGATGTAAGACCCTCCGCACACCCCCTCAGGTCTGGACAGCTCCGCCGCCGTGCCCACCGCTCCACCGCCCGCGAACGCCCCCGCCGACCTGCGCGGGGACTGCGCGAACTGCTTTGCGCTCTGCTGCGTCGCACTGCCCTTCGCGAAGTCGGCGGACTTCGCCGCCGACAAGCCCGGCGGCACACCGTGCGGCAACCTGCGCCCCGACCACACCTGCGGCATCCACGCCGACCTGCGCCGCGAGGGGTTCTCCGGCTGCACGGTCTTCGACTGCTTCGGGGCCGGCCAAAAGGTCTCGCAGATCACCTTCGCCGGCCGGTCGTGGCGTGGGTCGCCGGACGTCGCCCGGCCGATGTTCGACGTCTTCCCGGTCATGCGGCAGCTGCACGAACTCCTCTGGTACCTCACGGAAGCGGTCGAACTGCCCGCCGCCCGCCCGCTGCTCCCGGACCTGCGCCGCGCCCTGGCGGAGATCGAGCGCCTGACTCTGCTGGGCCCCGGTGAGCTCGCGCGCCTCGACGTCGCCGCGCACCGCGCCCCGGTCGGCGAACTGCTGGCCCGGACCAGCGAACTCGCGCGCGCGGAGGTCGGCGGAAAGCGCAAGAACCGCAGGGGAGCCGACCTGATGGGGGCGAAGCTGCGCGGCGCGGACCTGCGCGGGGCGAGTCTGCGCGGGGCGTACCTGATCGGCGCCGATCTGCGCGGCGCCGACCTGCGGCTGGCGGACGTGCTGGGCGCCGACTTCCGCGACGCCGACGTGTCGGGGGCGGACCTCACGGGTGCGGTGTTCCTGACTCGGCCGCAGGTCGCCGCGGCGCGCGGGGACGCGCGTACGAGACTTCCGGCCCGCGTCGGGAGGCCCGCGCATTGGGAGCGCTGACGAGGTCTACCGCGCCGGGCCGTTCGGCGGCCACAATGCCGCGATGGTGCCTGCCCTCGTGATGGCGGCGATCGGCCTCGTGCTCGCGGTGCTGGGCTTCGGTGTCCTGCGCGACGGCCTGCTGCCGATCCGCGACGCGCTCATCCTGCGGCGGCGCGGAGTGCGCGTCACGGGCGACCTGATGCGGTACGAGCACCTCCCGGTACTGCGCCGCGGCCGCTACCGCGGCTCCGAAGTGCCCGTCTACCGCTTCCCGTTGACGGACGGCGGCTTCTGGGAGGCGCGGTCGATCACCGCGGTCCGGGCCACCGTGCGCGGTTCGGGTACACGCGTCGAGGTCGTGTACGACCCCGAGGACCCGGACCGCGTCACCGGTCCGATCCGCCACCGCGGCCATGTCGGCACCGCGTTCGTCCTCCTCCTGGGCCTGGTGGCGCTGGGCTTGTTCGTGTTCCTGTGGACGACGGCGCTGACGCACGTTGCCTAGGACCAAGGTCCGCCCTGGTCTGGCGGAATTTGGGCACGTGGGCCGGCGCCCTCGGGGGCGTTCGCGGTCAGTCCTCCAGGAACTCGAAGTCCAGGCGGGCCAGGCGGTCGGGGTCGGCGAGGATGTCCATCTCGATGATGCGGCCGTCCGCGATCGTGAGGCCCGCGACCGAAAGCGGCCTGCCCTCGGGGACGTTGACGATGCCGATGCCGCCGTTCACGGAGACGAGCCGGCCCGCGTGCGCGAAGTCGCGGAACCTGAGCGCCTGTTCGGCTACCGCCCGGGCGCCGCGTACCACCTGCGAGACGCCCAACTTGCCCGCGCCGACGTCCGCGCGCAGGACGACGTCCGGGTCGAGGACCCGCAACAGTGCCTCGAAGTCGCCTTCGCGGGAGGCGGACAGGAACGCCTCGACCACCGCGCGCTGCTTGGCCCGGTCCGCCTCCGGCTCGGGTGTCTGGCCCCGTACGCGCCGTCGCGCGCGGCTCGCCAACTGCCGGGCGGCGGCGGGCGTACGGCCGACGATGGGTGCGATGTCGTCGAACGGCACCGCGAACATGTCGTGCAGCACGAAGGCCAGCCGCTCGGCGGGCGGCAGCGTCTCCAACACCACGAGCAGCGCGAGCCCGACGGAGTCCGCCTGCACGGACTCGTGTTCGGGGTCGCCTTCCGCGCTGCCCACGATCGGGTCGGGAACGCGGGTGCTCTCCAGCGGGGATTCGCGCCGGTGCGTACGCGAACGCAGCATGTCGAGGCAGACCCGTCCGACGACCGTGGTCAGCCAGCCCCCGAGGTTCCCCACCTCGTCGGCGTTCGACCGCGACAGCTTGATCCAGGCCTCCTGCACCGCGTCCTCGGCCTCGCTGAGCGAGCCGAGCATCCGGTACGCCACGGCCCGCAAATGGGCGCGGTTCTCCTCGAAGCGCTCGGCAAGGAAGTCCTTGTCGTCCATGCGTGCCATCTCCTCCGCGGTCACCCGCACCGTCCGCGCCGCGCGGTCCGTCCTGTGCGGTCCCTCGGAGCACTGACGCGCGCGGCGGCCGGGATGTGACAAGGCCGGTCGTACGGACGTCCGAACGCCGGGGCCGAAGGGCCGGCCCAGGCGGCGGTCCGAGCCACGGCCGAGCGGCGCTCAGGGCGTGGGCTGTCCGGTGCCCGCCAGTCGGACCGTCCGCTCGATGCCGACGAGGGCGGCGCGCTGGGCGGGACTCAGCAGACCGGTGAAGTGCCGGTGCACGGAAGCCAGATGCCCGGGTGCGGCCTGGTCGTACGCCTCGCGCCCCTGGTCGGTGAGCACCACGTCGTCGCCCCGCCCGTCGCGTTCGCACGGCTCGCGGGCGATCAGGCCGCGAGCCTCCATACGGCCGAGTTGGCGCGAGAGGCGGCTGTGCGCCCAGTGCAGATGGGCGGCGAGACCCCGGACGCGGATGCAGGAATCGGGGCCGGTCATCGCGGCGAGCGCGGCCAGGACCTCGTAGTCGGGCATGGACAGGCCCGACTGCTGCTCGAGTTCGCGGGCGACCGCGGCGTCGACGAACTGGTGCAGGCGGCGGTACGCGTCCCAGGCGGCGGCGATGTCCGCGTCCGTCTCCGGGGGCGTGGCCGCGTCCGGGGACCGGCGCGCGGGCGCGCCAGGTGCCGGTCCTGGCTTCGGGGCGCCGGCGGTTCGAGGTGAGGAGGGCATGGGGCCAGCCTACAAAGAAGTTCGTGACATGTAACCGATCACTGTGTAGGTTGTTGGTTACATGTAACGAATCTTTCCGAGGAGAGTGCTTCATGGCCGGCAGGGAACAGTTCGTCAAGGTCGGTGCGGGCGGCAGCGTCGAACTCTTCACCGAGGCGTTCGGCGATCCGGCGGACCCGGCCGTGCTGCTCGTCCACGGCGCCGGACACTCGGCCGCCGCCTGGGACGACGAGTTCGTCGCCCGCCTCGTGCACGGCGGCCGCCATGTGGTGCGGTACGACAGCCGCGACGCCGGCCGGTCCACCGCGAGTCCGGTGGGCGAGCCGGACTACGACCTGCGTACGCTCGTGGCCGACGCGGCCGAGCTGATCGCCGCACTCGGCATCGCCCCGGCGCACGTCGTGGCCATGTCGCAGGGCGCCGCCGTCGGCCAACTGCTGGCGCTGGACCACCCGGAGTCCGCGGCCACGCTGACATTGGCGTCCTCGACACCGGGCGGGCCGGGCCACGAGGCCGGCGACCTGCCGCCGATGACCGAGGCCCTCACGGCGATCTTCGCCGAGGGCTCCGAGGAGGAGCAGGCGGGTCCGGACTGGTCGGACCGGGAGGCCGTGGTTGCCTACCTGGTCGACGCGGAGCGCCCGTTCGCCGGCCGCTCCCATCCGTTCGACGAGGACGGCGTGCGCGCGACGGCGGAGCGCATGGTCGACCGGGCGGGCGCCATCGCGGCGCAGGTCACCAACCCGTTCTTGATCGACGCCGGAGAGCCGTGGCGGGCCCGGCTCGCGAACATCGCGGTGCCGACCCTGGTCCTGCACGGCACCGAGGACCCGCTCTTCCCGCTCGGCCACGGCCACGCGCTGGCCGCGGAGATTCCGGGAGCGCGCTTCGTCGCGATGCCCGCGACAGGGCACGAGGTGTTCCCGCGCGCTCTGTGGGACACGGTGGTTCCCGAGATCCTCGCGCACACCGGCTAAACCGCATGCCGAAGGGCCGTGCCGGAGAAGTCCGGCAGTTGCTCAAGCCCGGCGGCGGGTCAGAGCCAGCTGACGCGGGCGTTGGTGACCGGCTCGGGCCCCGGGGGCAGGGCGAGTTCGCCGCCCCGGATGCGGTCGAGCAGGGTGCGGACGGCGTCCACGATCTGCGGTACGGCCGCGCGTAGTTCCGCCGCGTCGGCCAGGGTGATCTCGTCCGGTGCCGCGCCCGCCTTGGCGAGCAGCCCTTCGGGATCCGCGAGACGCTTGGCCACCCACGCCAGCGGGTCGGCGGACAACTCCTCGACGAACACCCGGTGGCCGGGCTCCCATCCGTCGAACCGCGGGTGGTGGTGCGTCCGGTCGAAACTGCCGGCCGGTCCGGCGACGGACTCCAGGAGGTCGGCGCGCCACAGCGGGCGGTCGACGGTGATCGGGCGGGCGGAGTAGATGGATCCGTGCAGTTTGCCCGCCGCGAGCAGGCGCAGCTCCAGGCGTACGCCCCGCTCCGCGCCCTCCTGCCCCTCCTCGGGCTCGGGATCGACGAAGTACAGGTCGCTCACGATCACGCCGAGACGCTCGAAACCGAACGCGTAGAACATGGCACACCGTCCCCTCACCGCAGTTGCGCGCCCGCGGCGTCGCGTCACCGCGTCGCCGCCCACGCGCATGCCGACGTCCGACCGACCGGCTCATCGTCGCACGCGCCGGGATACGTGTCCCAGGACCGCAGCCGGAGGCGCGGGTACCGGATAGCGTTGCGGCGGGGTGGCCGGAAACGACCGAGCAGGGGGGCCCGTGAGACGAGCACGGCGACTGGCGACGTGGCTGTTGGCGGCCGCGATCGTGCAGACGGCAGTGGCGGGTTGCGCGAGCGGTGGCGACCGCGGCGGCGCCGCACCGGGTACGCCGGCTCCGGCCGCGGCGCCGGTCTCGGCTCCGGACATGTCAACCGGTGCGCCGCCCCTGGGGAGCGCCCCGCCGACGACGGTGCCCACCACGCCACCGGCTCCCGAGACCCCCACGGCGACCGGGACGCCCCCGGCGGAATCTCCGTCGGCCACGGCGAAGCCGACCACCGCGAGCCCGAGTGCGCGGCCCCCGGCGACGACGCGCCCGCCCGCGCCCGCCACCACGGCCGCCAAGCCCGTTCCGCCCGCTTTCCCGGTGCCCGTGCAGCTGGGCGACGCCCGGCAGTTGATCACCGTGACGGCCCGCGGCTCGTACGCCACGGTCGCCACCTGGCAGCGGCAGGCGGACGGGAGCTGGACCAGGCTGACCGTCACCGAGAACGCGCGGATCGGCGCGAACGGCGTGGTGCCGGGGGCGTCACGCACCCAGAACACGAGTACGACGCCGAGTGGGACGTACACCCTCACCGAGGCGTTCGGCATCAACGCGGACCCGGGCACGGCGATGCCGTACACGCGTGTGGGTGCCGACCACTGGTGGGTGCAGGACAACAACTCGGCCTACTACAACCAGATGCGACTCGGATCGCAGGGCGGCTTCGACCGAACCCTGCCGGAGAGCGCCACGAACGGCTCGGAGCGCCTCGCCCGGCACGACCCGGCGTACCGCTACTCGGTGGTGATCGACTTCAACCGCTCCCCGGCGGTGCGGTACCGCGGTGCGGGGATCTTCCTGCACGTGAACGGCTCCGGCGCGACCGCGGGCTGCGTGTCCGTGCCGCAGGACTTCCTTGCCGCCACACTGCGCTGGCTGGACCCGGCGCAGCATCCCCGCATCGCCATCGGGTAACGCCGGGAGGTCGCGCGGAAATGCGATGTCCGTCCCCGTGAGCGGCGTGGTAGCCATAGGCGCATGGTGTCCACAGACCGTCTCGTCGCCTTCGCGGCCATGTCCTTCCTCCTCATCATCATTCCCGGACCCAGCGTCCTGTTCGTCGTGGGCCGGGCCCTGGCGCAGGGGCGCCGGGCCGCGCTGACGACGGTCGTCGGCAACACGCTGGGCGCGTACGTGCTGGTCGTGGCGGTCGCCCTCGGCGTCGGCTCGGTCGTGGAGCGCTCGGTGCTGGTGTTCACGATGCTGAAGTTGGCCGGGGCCGCGTACCTCGTCTATCTCGGCGTCAAGGCGATACGCCAACGCGGTTCGCTGCACGCGGCCTTCGCGGGCGAGACCCCGCGCCACGGGACGTGGCGCACGCTGGGTGAAGGCTTTGCGGTCGGGGTCGCCAACCCCAAGACCATCGTGTTCTTCGCCGCCGTGCTCCCGCAGTTCGTCGACCGGGGCCAGGGTCACGTGGTGCTGCAAATGCTGCTGCTGGGCCTGGTGTTCAACGCCATAGCGATCGTCTTCGACAGCATCTGGGGACTGACCGCGGCCACCGCCCGGGGCTGGTTCGCCGACTCGCCGCGCCGCCTGGCCGCGGTCGGGGGCGCGGGCGGCCTGACCATGATCGGGCTGGGCGTGACGATCGCCGCAACCGGCCGCAAGGACTGACCCGACGGTTCGAGATTGCGAGCGTCGGCGACGGCCCGGCGCGCGTCCGATCCCCCGGGGCGAGGCCAAGCGTGCCCTCCGCGCCGCGGTCCAGGCCCGCGGCGTGGTGGTGGGCCCCCACGCGGCGGCGCACGTCGAGTGCACGCTCGCTCTCGTCGAGACGGTCCGGAACCGCCCCGCGCGCGCCGCCCGGGCCCTGGCCGACGCCCGTGCGCTCGCCCCCGGTCTGCCGCGCATTGCCGCGGTCGAACGCTGGTGCGGCGAGAGCGCCGTGCCCTTGGGCCCGCACGCCGTTTCGGAACCCGCGCTGGAGTAGCGCGCGCCGCCGCCTGCCGGGGCGGGGCGGGTCAGATGTGGGGGGAGGGGTGGAACGTGCCGCCGTACATCGGCAGCTTGATGTCCTGGCCGTACGCGGCGAGTTGGTGCCAGGGGCGGTTGAGGGCGTTGGAGCCGTGGGTGCGCGTGCGGGGGACGGCGTCCAGGTCCAGGATGTCGACGAGGACTTCGTCGGTGGGTCCGGCCTGCTGGCGTACCGTGCCCTCGGGGTCGACGATGCAGCTCTGGCCCACGGCGGCGGGCGCGGCGGCGTTCAGATTGACGACGTAGACCTGGTTGGTCCAGGCGTTGGCGCGGGCGCAGACGAGTTCCATCTCGCGGTCGCGCGTGGTGGTGAGCGTGGGCTGGATGACGACCTCGGCCCCGAGCCAGGCGAGTTGCCGGGCGGTCTCGGGGAACGAGCCGTCGTAGCAGATGGCGAGGCCCACGCGGGTGTCCAGAGCGGGAAGGTCGAAGACGACGAACTCGCTTCCGGGGGCAGTCTGTTCGTACGGCTGCCAGGGGAACACCTTGCGGTACCGGGCGGCGATCTCGCCGTCGGGTGAGACGGCGATTGCGGTGTTGTAGATGGTGCCGTCGTCGGCGCGTTCGTAGAGGGTGCCGGGGACCAGCCACAGGCCCGTCTCGCGGGCCAGCGCGCAGAGGCCGTCGGTGAGCGGCCCCGGGATCGGGACGGCGGCTTGCTCCATCCAGTCCGCACGTGCCTCCAGGAGCGGGGCCTCGGCGGCGAGGAACAGCTCGGGGGCGACGAGGAGTTGCGTCTGCGGGAACGTCGTCTTCGTGGCCCGCACCTGGGCGGCGAAGCGCTCCCAGGTGGCGTCCAGGTCGTGGGGGACGGGGGAGGTCTGGAGCGCGGCGATCGCAAGGGTGCGGTTGCCGGTGTGCTTGCGGGTGCGGTGCATGAGGTGCCGGGTCTCCGGGAGTTCGTGGCGCCGGGTGGTCGCCGGGGGTGCCAGGGGCCAGGGGATTGCGAGGGGGCGAGGGAGCCAGGGGTGCGAAGGAGGTCGAGGGCGAGGTCGCGGCGGGTTCCCGGGGCAGGGGACCGGGGCCGGTCTACTCGTCGGTGACGGTGACTTCGGTGACGGTGCGGCGTCCGTCGCGGAAGAAGCCGGGGTAGCGGGTCCGGGCGAACAGCGCCGCGGCGGCGCCGAGCAGGATCGTGCCGATGCCGAGGATGAAGACGCCGCCCACACCGCCGAGCGAGGTGTAGCCGTAGTCGGGGTCGAACATGTCGTACGCGCTGCGGGTGAAGGCGGCGAGCATCATCAGGCCGCCGACCACCGGGAGGACGCCGCGCAGGAGCAGGTTGCGCGTCGAGTCGCGCAGCGTACGCCGGAAGTGCCACGCGCAGGCGAGGCCGGTCACGCCGTAGTAGAACGCGATGAGCAGCCCGATGCACAGGATCGCGTCGCCGAGGAAGTCCTCGGAGAGCAGCGTGAGCGCGGCGAGGGTGGCCGCCGCCGCGGCGCCGAAGAAGACGGTGCCGGTGGTCGGGGTGCGGAAGCGCGGGTGCACGCGGGCGAACGACTTCGGCAGCGCGCCGTGTGCCGACATCGACAGGGTGGCGCGCGAGCTGCCGACCACGCAGGTCAGCAGTGCCGAGATGGCCGAGACGCAGACCGCGAGCTCCACGACCTTGGCGAAGGACTCCCCGACGACGGGCGACCCGAGGGTGGCCAGGACGTCTGAGGCGTTGTCCGCGCTGCCGAGCCCCAGGCCCTCGGTGCCGGTGCCCGCGAACGAGATCGCCGCGAAGGCGGTGAACAGGTACGTCGCGAGCAGCACCAGCGTGGAGATGACCGCGGCCTGCCCCGGAATCCGGGACTTGTCGGTGGTCTCCTCGTTGACCGTGATCAGCGCGTCCCACCCCCAGTAGATGTACAGGCACAGCAGCACGGCCTCGGAGAAGGCGCCGGTGCCGTCGAAGCCGAACGGGTTCAGCCACGACAGCGACGGCGCCGCCGCGCCGTCGCGCGCGAAGGCGGCTATACCGAAGCCGGCCAGGGCGATGAGCTGGAGTCCGAGCAGCAGGTACTGCACCACCGCGGCGAGCTGGATGCCCCGGTAGGCGACGGCCGTCACCAGCGCCAGCACGACCGCCGCCGTCACGGTGACCGCGAGGCTGTCGTCGGCGAGCGAGTGCAGGCCCAGGAAGTCGAGCAGGTACGTCGAGCCGACCTGGGACAACGCCGTCATCGCGATCACCGTCGCGCACTGCACGACCCAGCCCCCCGCGAGCCACCCGGCGAACGGCCCGAACGTCCGGGTGTTCCAGACGAAGGTCGTGCCGCAGTCCGGCATCTCCCGGTTCAGCTCGCGGAACGCGAACGCGGTGAGCAGGATCGGGACGAACCCCAGCAGCAGCGCGGCCGGCGCGAAGTCGCCCGCGACGAGCGTCACGAAGCCGAGCGTGACGGCGATGCTGTACGCCGGGGCGACCGACGACAGCCCGAGCGCGACGGAGGCGGCGAGCCCGACCGACCCGGTACGCAGCCCCTTGTCGGACAGGGCCGGGCCGGTGCCGGGGGACGGGTGCGGCGGCGGATCGTCGCGTACCGGGTCGGTGATCACAGCGCCTCCTGAGGGATTCTTTAAACGAGAGTTTCTTTAAACGAGCATTTAAGGAACCTGTGAGGATCCCGTCAAGAGGGGGCTATGTATCGTTGTGGTCAACTTCAGGGAATGGGCAGGACCCCTCGTGGCGAACCCCGGCACGGCCCGGGCGGACCCACGTGGACCCAAGCGGGACCAAATAGACACAAATGGGTTCAAGTGGACTCGGGCGGGCTCAGGCGGACAAGGAGGTCGGGGCGCGGTGGCACGGCGCAAGGACCAGGACGGGCGGCGCGCGCAGCTCGGCGAGGCCGCCCAGCGGGCGCTGGTGAGCCGCGGGCTGGAGGGCCTGCGGCTGCGGGACGTCGCGGAGGAGGCCGGGGTCACCCCGGCGGCGGTCCTGTACTACTACGAAGACCTCGACGCGCTGATGTACGAGACCTTCCAGCAGGCCATGGAGCGCTTCTGCGGCGCCCGCGAGGCGGCCGTCGAGGGCGTCGAGGACGCCGCCGAGCGCCTGCGCATCTGCATCGAGTCCGGCGTCGCGTCCGGGCCCGACGACCGCCTCGTGCGGATGCTCTTCGAGTTCTGGCCGCGCAGCCTCCGCGACCCCAAGGCGGCGGCCCTCGACAGTGTGCTGATGGAGCGTCAGGCGGCGGTCTACTACGGCGTGCTGATCCTCGGGCAGGCGCAGGGCACGTTCACGCTCACCGATCCGCCGAGGATGCTCGCGGCGAGTTTCGTGGCGCTGGAGGACGGCTACCAGATGGAGATCCTCGCGGGGCGCCGTACCCGTGCCGAAGTCATCGGTGCGGTGCGGTCGTTCGCGTCGGCGGTGACGGGTCACCGGCTGGGCTGACACGGGCCGGCGCCGGGCCTTTTCCGGGGGTCGGGGCGGACACAACATGCTTGACTTCATCCACTAACGGGATCACGATGTGCCCTGCATCGGCCCTGCCAGGGCCGCTTGCCCACCCGGCGCATCCCCTGGAGTCAATCTTGACGGTGTCCGACGACTCGGTCCTTGCCGATGCCCTGGCCGACTGGTTCACCGCCGTGCGGCCGAACGCCGGCGACGTCGTGGTCTCCGACGTACGGCGGCCCAGCGGGAGCGGGTTCTCCGCCGACACGGTCTTCTGCACCGCGACCTGGACCGAGGCCGGCGCGCGCACCGCGCACCCCCTCGTGCTGCGCCGGGAGAGCACCGGCCCGGCGATGTACCCGCAGCAAGTCCCCGGGTTCGACGTCGAGATCGACTTCCAGTACCGGGTGATGTCGGCCCTGCACGGCAGCGGCGCCGACATCCCCCTCGCCGGACTGCTGGGCTACAACCCCGACCCGAGGCCGCTCGGCGCGCCGTTCTTCCTCATGGAGTTCGTCGCCGGACAGGTCCCCGTCGAGAACCCGCCGTACCCGGTCGAGGGCTTCTTCCGGGACGCCGCCCCCGAGCAGCGCACCGCGATGATCGACGACGGGCTGCGCGTGCTCGCCGCACTCCACACCCTCGACTGGCGCGCGGCCGGACTCGAATGGCTGGTGCCCGAGGCCGAGACACCTTCCCCGGTGACGCAGTTCCGGATCTGGGAGGACTGCGCGGACAAGGAACTGCGCGGCCGCGAGCATCCGGTGCTCGACCAGGCCCGTGCCTGGCTGCGCGAACGGCTCCCGGCCGCGTCCGCCGCCTGCGCGCCGGACGCCTTCTCGTGGGGCGACGCCCGCCCCGGCAACATGATCTGGCGCGACTTCCGGTGCGTCTGCGTCACCGACTTCGAGGCCGCCGCGATCGCCGCGCCCGAGCTGGACCTCGGCTGGTGGCTCATGTTCGACCGTGCGTCGCACGAGGCGATCGGCGTCCCCCGGCTGCCCGGCGAGCCCACCCGCGAGGAGCAACGCGCCGCCTACGCCGCCCACTCCGGCCGCGACGTCGCCGAGACCCACGTCTGGGAGGTGCTGGCCGCAATGCGCTACACGGTCATCGTCATACGCGCGATGAACCGCGCCGAGGACCGCGGCCTCATGCCGCCCGGACGCACCATCTGGCGGGACAACCCGGCGTCCGCCTGCCTGGCCCAACTGCTCGACGCGCAGGAGTAGTCGGGCAACCCGGCTGCCGCGCCCGAACCCGAGCGGGCGGCCGGAAAGAGCACATGGAGGAAGAACGTCATGGAGCATTCCGAGGCAGCCGACCGCGCGACGGACGGCAAGGCACCGCTGCACGACCGCCGGGTCCTGGTCGTCGGCGCGTCGTCCGGCATCGGACGGGCCCTCGCCCGGCACGCCGCCCAGGCCGGCGCCCGGGTCGTCCTGGCCGCCCGCCGCGCCGAGTTGCTGGCCGAGGCCGCCGACGAGGCCGGCCCCGACGCGATACCGGTCACCTGCGACGTCCTTGACCAGACGTCGATCGACGCACTCGCCGCCCGCATCGGCGACGAACTCGGCGGACTCGACGCCCTGGTCTACGCGACCGGCGTCGATCCGCTGGTACGGATGGCCGACGCCGACGCGGACCTGTGGGGACGCGTCCTCGCCACGAACGTCGTCGGCGCCTCGCTCGTCTGCCGGGCCGTGCTGCCCCACCTGGAGGAGTCGCGGGGTCGCGCGGTGTTCCTCTCGGCGTCCGCGGTCGGGCGTCCGCTGCCGGGCATGGGGCCGTACGACGCCAGCAAGGCCGCGCTGGAGGAGATGGTGCGCGCGTGGCGGGCCGAGCACGCCGGCATGTGCTTCGCCTCCGCCGGGGTGGGGCCCGTGCTGGGCACCGGCGTACACGCCGAATGGGACCGGGACTTGCTGGGCGAGCTGGCCGGCGTCTGGGAGAACCGCGGCTACCTCTACGACAACGGGCCCGGCTGGATGAGCGTGGACGATGCCGCCGCCGGCATTCTGAACGCCCTGACGGCGCCCGTCTGCATGCACGACTTCGACGTCCTGCCCCTGCCCGGAGCCGCCGCCGGGTGACCGCGGCGGCCCTCGGCCGTCAGCGCGGCCGGTCGGCGGCCGCCGCCCGGCGTCAGCGCTTGGCGGCGGTACGACGCGACCCGTCGCCCTCCGACGCGTCGTGGAGCGGCCGCGGGGCGGGCACCGTCGCCAGGGCTTCGGCCACGACGTCCGCCGCCCCGGCGCCGGCGAGTTCGGCGTCCGGGGTGAGCAGGAGCCGGTGGGTCAGGACCGGGCCGGCCAGGGCCTTGACGTCGTCGGGCACCGCGTACGCCCGCCCCGCGGCGGCCGCCCGCACGCGCGCCGCCCGGACCAGCGCGACGCTGCCCCGGGGCCCGGCCCCGAGCCGGACGTGCGGGGACCCCCGCGTGGCGGCGGCGAGGCGTACCGCGTAGTCGCCCACCGGCCGGGCGACCGCGACCGTCGAACGGACGAAGTCGGTGAACTCGGCGACGTGGTGCGCGGTGGCGATCACCGGCAGGCGGTCGACCGCCGCCGACCCGGAGTCCCCGCACGCCACGTCCACTTCCGACACATGGTCCGGATACCCGAGCGACAGGCGCATCAGGAAGCGGTCGAGCTGCGCCTCGGGGAGCGGATAGGTGCCGGCCATGTCGACCGGGTTCTGCGTCGCCACCACGATGAACGGCCGCGGTACGGCGTGCGCCGTCCCGTCGACCGTGACCCGGCCCTCCTCCATCACCTCCAGCAGCGCGGACTGCGTCTTCGGCGACGCGCGGTTGATCTCGTCGGCGATGACGATGTTGGTCAGGACCGGTCCGGGCATGAACACGAAGTCGCCGGACTGCGGCCGGAACACCGAGACCCCGGTGATGTCCGAGGGCAGCAGGTCGGGCGTGAACTGGATGCGGCGGCAGTCCGCTCCGAGCGACGCGGCCAGCGCCCGGGCCAGCGTCGTCTTCCCGGTTCCCGGCACGTCCTCCAGCAGCAGGTGCCCTTCGGCGAACAACGCGGTGAGGGCCAAGTCGACGACCTCGCGCTTGCCCTTCACGACACGCTCGATGTTGTCGCCCAGGGCCTGGAAGCACTCGCGGAACAACGGGAGCGCCGAGGCACCGGGGGATCCGTCGGGAAAGGGCTCGGACGCGGGGCCGGTCGGCGGGACCGGGGCCGGAACGGGAGCGGACGACGACGAGAGGCTCACTCTGTGATCGTCGCTCCGCTCGCCGGCGAAGTCGCGGAAAAACACGGCGCTTTGCCACCGCCTCCGAGCCTTCGGGACACGTCCCCATACAGAGCTCCAAGTACCCGCGCCAGGTTGCCGAAGTGCCCCTGAACTGCGGGAAGTCCCTCGACATCCGCGATGTCCCGAACCGCCCGGCGGGTGCCGTCGTCCTCCAAGGCCGACCGGTGTCGCACATCGCGCCGGGCCCCGAGCCGGGCCGGCAGGTGTGCGGTTCGAGCACGGGTACAGGGCTGCGCCGGACTGCCGGCCGCCGTCGTGCCCTTGGGTGGTGGGACGAACCTATGGCGGACAACACGACGGTGCTCGGCGTCACCGGGCTTCCGGAGCCGACCACCGCGTTCATCGGACGCGAGGCCGAGCTCTCCGCGCTCGGCGCGGCCCTGCGCGGGCCGCGCCGCCTGGTGACGCTGGTGGGCCCCGGTGGCATCGGGAAGACGCGCCTCGCGGTACGCGCGGCCGCCCGCTGGCAGACGCCGGAGGCGCCCTGGACGCGTCCGGTGCCCACCCCGCGCGCCGCCGTCGCTCCGGCCGCGCCGGTGTTCGGCCCGGTCTTCGCGCCCCTCGCCAACGTCACCGAGCCGCACCTCGTCCCCGCCGCCGTGCTCGACGCCGCGGCGATCGGCGCGCACGGCGGGCGTCCGCCGATCAACGCCGTCATCGACCATGTCGGGGACCAGCCGGGCCTGTTGATCCTCGACAACTGCGAGCACCTGACCGAGGCGGCCGGGCACGTCGTCGAATCGCTGCTGGAGGGCTGCCCCGAGCTGCGGGTGCTGGCCACCAGCCGGGAACCGCTGGGCCTGCCGGGGGAAGCGGTGTGGCAAGTTCCGCCGCTGCCGACGCGGCTGGACGAGCCGACCGGGACCGCACCGGACGACGTACCCCCGTCCGACGCCGCCCGCCTGTTCCTGGACCGGGCGGGCGACGCCGGCGGCCCGGACTCCTGCGCCGACGCCGCCCGCGCGGCCGTCGAACACATCGTCCACGAACTCGACGGCATCCCGTTGGCGATCGAACTCGCCGCCGCCCGCGGCCGCGTCACGTCGCCGTGCCGCATCGCCGCCGGCCTGGAGCGCAGCGTGCCCGCACTCGTCTCCGGCGTGGGCGCCCCGGTCCCCGGAGCCGTGGCCACGCCGCTGCCGGTCGGCGGTGACGCCCGGCACAGCACCATGCGGCGTTCGCTGGACTGGAGCCACGCGCTGCTGACCGCCGAGGAGGCCGCGCTGTTCCGGCGGCTGTCGGTGTTCGAGGGCGGCTGGACGCTGGCCGCGGCCGAGTACGTGTGCGTGGACGGGAGGATGCCGCCCGACGCCCTGCGCGAACACCTCATGGCGCTCATCGACAAGTCGCTGGTCGACGTCGCCCAACACGCCCGCGAGACGCGGTACCGCATGCTGACCCCCATCCGCCAGTACGCCGCCGAGCACCACGCGGCACACCAGCAGGTGTACGGCCCGGACGGGGCGGCCGCCCGGCACCGCGCATGGTTCCTCGCGGTCGCCGAACGCGCCGACGACGAGATGTGGGCCTTCGACCCGGACGGGCGGGCGCGCCTGGACCAGGAGGCCCCGAACCTGCGGGCCGCGCTGGAGCACGCCGCGCACGCGGGCCACCAGGACGCGCTGCGGATCGGGGCCGCCCTCGGCTCGTACTGGCGCGTCAAGGGGCGGTACGCGGAAGGCGTCCGGGTCCTCGGCCGGGTGCTGGACACCACCCCGGACACCGACCACTGGGCCCGCGCCCGGGTCCTCGCCATGCGCGCGATGCTGGTCTTCTGGATCGGCGACCTGGACAGCTCCATGGACGACGCGACGTCGGCGATCGCCATGGCCGAGCGCGTCGGCGACGAACGGGCGCACGCCCACGCACTCAACCGGGTCGGCACGGCGACCATGATGATGCGGCCCACCGCCGGGCAGCCGCTGCTCGAACGCGCGGTCGCCGTCGCCCGGGACGCGGGTGACGTGGTCGCGCTGGCCGACGCGTACAGCTCACTGTCGACCAGCTACGTGTGGCAGGACGACTACCCGCGCATGGCCGAGATCGCCGACCGCGGCGAACCGGCCTTCCGCCGAAGCGGCTTCGACGCGGGGCGCTTCTGGGCCATCTGGGGACGCTCCCATCAGGCCAGGCTGGCCGGCGACCTGCCCGCCGCCCGTGAACTCGCCGACCAGGCGGCGGCCTTGGCGGCCGGCTCCGACCTCCTGCTCGGCAACGCCGCGGTCGAGGCCCGCGCTCTGGTCGAGGTCATGGCCGGGGATCCGCACGAGGCCAGGCGGGCGGTGCTCGCCGAACTCGCGCGCTCCCAGGGCAACGTCGTGCGGTGGGGCAACGGCGTCCTGCAACTCGCCCTCGCCGCCGCCGAACTGGCACTGGGCAACCCGGCCACCACACACGACATCGCCGCCGCCGTGTTCCGGCGTGAGCGCGACGGGGCGGGATACCTCGCCTGGCACGCGCAGGAACTGCGCATGTTGGCCGCCCTGGCGGAGGGAGACGCCGCGGCCGCGGTCGAGGAGGCCGGCCACCTGTCGTGCGTCGCGGAACGCCTCGGCAACCGCCGCGCGCAGGCCGTCGCCGACCGCGGACTCGCCCGCGCCGCACTGCTGCGCGGTGACCTGGCCGACGCCGAGGCGTACGCCCACGCGGCCCTTGCCGCGGGGGTGGACAACGACTGGTGGGTGGACACCGTCGACGTCCTCGAAACGCTTGCCGTCCTCGCGGCCCGCCGCGGCCGCCACGACCGCGCGGTACGGCTCTTCTCCGGCGTGCGCGCCGCCCGCGTGGAACGGTCCCTGGTCCGCTTCCCTGAGGAAAAAGCTTGGTGGGACGTCGAGTTCGCGGAAGCGTGGGCAGGTGTCCCGGATCCGCGGATGCATGCCGTCGAGCCGGGGTCGGTCGCCCTCCGGCAGCTCGCCGAGTTCGCCGCCCGCGGCCGGGGCAGCCGAGGCAGACCCGTGATCGGGCCGGAAAGCCTCACCCCCATGCAGCTCAACGTCGCCCGGCTGGCCGCGCGCGGCTTCTCGAACGCGGACATCGCAACCGAACTGTTCATCGCGCGCGGCACGGTCAAGAGCCACCTTGCACACGTCTTCGCCAAGCTCGGGGTCGGCAACCGTACCGAACTCGCCGCCCTCGGTCTGTCCGAGCACCGGACGTAGGAACGCGGCCGAGCACCGGCCGTAGGAATACGCCACCTGGGTCAGGTTTCCGCGGCGCGTCCGGCGCAGAGTGGACAACGCACCCCCCATCGACCGACAGGACGCACCGCCCCCCTGGTGCCGGTCCGTCCGGTCGACCGACTCTCCAGCAATTGTCCAGCAATTGGGAGACTCCCATGCGCCGCTCATTCCCGTCCGATACGCAATGGTGGACGGACCCCGCCCTCGGAGTCATCGGGGCGTCGGGCGTCGACGTCACCGCCGAGTCTCTTCGCCCCAGTCCGCAATTCGCCCACGTCGTGGACAGATTCTGGGTGACCCGTTGGGCCGTGCGCCCAGGTGCGCTGAACGCCACCGTGGTGTCCCTGCGCTTCCCCGAGCCCAACGTCGTCCTGCACGGCAACCGCCTGATCTTCCACGGCATCCTGCGCAACCGCCACACGACGCCGGTCGCGGGGAGCGGCGCCTTCTACGGTGCCGCGCTGCGGCCGGGCGCCGCCGTCGGGCTCATCGGCGGCGACGCCGCCGAGCACACCGACAGCGTGCGCCTGCTCGCCCAGACCGATTGGGGCCTGCGCGCGCACCGACTCGACACCGACCTGCGGGCAGCCGTACGCGACGGCCTGCCGGCCTTCAAGGCCGCCTTCGAGCGGAACCTGCGCGGCCACCGGGTGTGCGCCGACAGCCGCGACCGCGACCGCATCGGCGCGATGATCGACCGCATCCGCAACGACGGCACGATCAACCGCGTCACCCACCTCACCGACGAGTTCCACCTGTCGATCCGCACGGTGCAGCGCCTTTTCCTGCACCAACTCGGCGTCAACCCCAAGTGGTTGCTGCGGCGCTCCCGCATCCACCACGCCGCCGCCCGGCTGGAGCGCAACGCGCCCGACAAGTGGAGCGAACTGGCCGCCGAGTTCGGATACTTCGACGACTCGCATTTCGCCCGCGACTTCGCCGACACCCTGGGGGTGACCCCCTACACGTTCGCCCGCGCCGCGGCGCCGCTACCGAAGTGCCCGCCGAGCGCGGAGCACGGTCCAAAACGCGCCGCTTGACGCGGATCGCCGACCACGGCGGATGAGCAACATTCGCCGCGCCACGGCCGGGAACCGCCCCACAGGCTGGGGGCGGGTCCCGGCCGTACTCGTGCGCGCGGTGCCCGCTCCGGGGGCCCGGCCCGAGGCGCCCGCCCCCGAGGCGCTGTCAGTCACCCGCCGACAACTCCACTCTCAGCGGGCCGAGTTCGTCCGCCAGAATGCGCAGCCCCTTCGGCATAGTCCCAGTCGGTGGACGGCCCAGGCGCAGGGCCTCGATCCACGGGACCACCCACAGTCGCGGCACGCCCCCGCCGACCAGATGCAGAAGCGCCGCGAGCGACCGGGGAAGGCGCCCGGGCACATCCGCCACGGCCACCAGCCCCAGCACCGAGACGCCCGGCACCCGACCGGCCGCCCACTGCCGGGCAGCGTCCTGTGCGGCGTGCAGACCGTCGGAATTGGTGCGGGCGACCAGGACGACCCTGCTCGTACGCCGGGCGGGCGGCAACGGCCAGGCGCGCTCGGCGTCCCGCCCGCCCGGCACCGCCGCGGCGAGCGTCGACACACCCGCGCCGCCGTGGCAACCCACCCACCACCAGGGCGGGTTCGGGGCGTCGGCCGGCACCGACCGGAAGGCGGGGCCGTCCGACGCCGGTTCGGCGGCAAGCCCCGCCTGCGGCCGTACCGGCGTGAAGCGCGTCCCGGCGCCGCTGTCCGCGGGCGGGACCGGTTCGCCGACCGGGTCCGGGCGCGGCAGCCACGGGTTCGGCAGCCTGCCGGAGTTCATCGCGTTCCTTCCTGGCCGCGGCGTTGTGCGCGCATTCGCGGCAACGGCATTGACGCGCATTCAGGTTAGGCCCGTGAACCCGCTCGCAGAACGCCGCACGTTCACTTCCCCGGAATATGACGCGTATTTCCATCGGCCGCCCAAAGTCGGTGCCTGCGGGCGCATTCGACGCGTTTTTGCATGCCTTGCCATGGGTCCGGTGCGCACAGTAAGACGCGGCGAACGTCCCCGCGGGCGCCGGAGATCCGGAGTACACCGATGATTCCCCAGTCCGTGCAGTCCCCCGCCGGCCGCTTCGTGCCCCGTCTGCCGCGCCGATGGGCGGGCTGGGGTGCGCTCGTCGTCGTCCTCGCGCTGGTGGCGACGTCCGTGGTGCTGGGGAGCGGCGCGGCCGGGGCGAAGGTCTCGCTGGCCGACCTCGGCAACTGGCTGTCCAGTTCGCGGGCGAACACCGTGGTCCACGTGAACGGGACCACCGGACAGGTCGACGGGCGCGTCGAACTGCCCGGGGCGGGCGAGGGACCCATCGAGGTCGGGACGGACGGCTCCGTCGTCCTCGTCCTGGACCAGGCGACGGGCACCGTCAGCCGCATCGATCCGGCGCAGCTCGCGGTGCCGCAGACCCGCTCGTACGGAACGGACGGCCTGGCCCTGGCGGTCGGCGGCGGCCGGGCGTGGCTGGTGGACCCGCGCGCCGGAACGGTCCAGCCGATCGACCCGGTGTCGCTCGCGCCCTTGTCGGGCGCCATCGACCTGGGGTCGCGCCCGCTCGGTCCGTCCGGGGCGGACGCGTCGGGCAATCTCTGGGTGACGCTTCCGGCGACCGGTCAACTCGTCCGGATCCAGGGGACCGTGCCGACCGCGCCGCTGCCGATCGCCGAGCCCGGGCACACCTTGCGGCTCACCATCTCCGACAACCGGCCCGTCGTGACGGACGCAACTGCGGGTGTGGTCAAGGTGATGGGTCCGCAGGGGCCGGTGCGCACCATCAACCTGCCCGACGCGGTGGCCAAGGCCGCCCCCGAATCAGTGCGGATCCCGGAGCGCACCGAAGGACCCCTGCTGCCCATCCTGGCGACCTCGTCGGGGCAGTTGGTGCTGCTGAACATCGACGACGGCGCGGTCCAGGCGGCCCCGCTGACGACTGCCGGGCAGAGCGACTACGGGGCGCCCGAGGTCCTGGGCAACCGCGTGTACGTACCGGATCGCGCGGCCGGTCAACTCATCGTCTACGACACGGCCGCGGCCGCCTTCGCTCCCGCCGTGCGCGTCACCGGAAGCGCCGGCCCGCTGGAGATCGACGTACGCGACGGCCTGCTGTGGGCCAACGACCAGACGCAGGCCACCGCAGTGGTCGTGGACGCGCGGGGCACCGTGCATCCCGTCGACAAGTACAAGCCGGGTGCGCCTTCCGATGCGGAGAAGACCCCGTCGCCGACCACGAACCCGACCGCGCCCCGCCCTTCGTCCACGACCTCGGACCGCCCCGAACCCGGCTCGTCGGACGCCGCTTCCGGCTCGCCCGGCCCCACCTCGGCGAGCACGCCGCCGACACCCGGCGGGTCGAACCGGCCCGGACCGCCCGGCGACCCCGAACCGCCTTCGCCGCGTCCGACTCCGCCGGCCCCTGCGGTGACCGTCACCAAATGGGTCACCGAGACCCCGGTCGTCCCGCCGCCCACGAACGCCCCCGCGCCGCCGGTCCAGCCGCCCCCCGTGCAGCCGCCGCCGGTCCGGCCCCCGGCACCGCCGCCCGCCCCGACGACGCGGCCCGTGGTCCCCCCGACGACCCGCGCACCGGCCCCGCCGACGCGGACCGCGCCGCCGACGCGCACCTCCGCGCTGCCCGCGCCGGGCACCACGCGGCCGCCCGCGACGACGCCCCCGGCTTCGACGCCCGCGCCCTCGACACCTGCGACGTCCAACCCGCCGTCCACGCCTCCGGCGCCCCGGCCGCAGGCGCCCGGTACGCCCAAGGCGGAGTCCGGGCCCGGCCGCATCACGCTCGTGTTCGCCGCTTCCCCCGGCGCCCGTCCCGACCGCTATTCGGTCGCCGACCTCCCGGCGGGGGCCAAGGCGACCCCCGCATCCGTCGGGCCCTCCGGTCCCTTCCAGTTCGTCATCACCGGACTCGGCTGCGCACGCGAGTACGGCTTCAAGGTCGTCGCCGAGTTCGGCGCCACCAAGCTCGCGTCGGCCGCCTCGACGCCGGTCCGGCCGTGCGTCCTGGTCTCCGCGCCCACCTCGGTCAAGGCCGAAGTGCCACGCAACGGCCACGGGTTCACGGTCAGCTGGAAGGCGCCGGCCAACGCGGGCGGATCCAAGGTCACCTACAAGGTCGCGTGGTCGGCGGCATCCGGCGGCACGCCGGGCGGCACCACCGCGACCGGAACGTCCGCCACGGCCAACGGACTTGCGAACGGCACGTCGTACAACATCACGGTGACCGCATCGAACGAGGTCGGCACCGGTCCGGCCGCGACCGCGGTCGCCGACCTGCGGCCCCCGAGCCGCGTCTACAACGTCGGACCCAACGCCAACGACGGGGTCACCGTCGGCATCCGCAGCGGCCCCGGAGTCGCGGGCACCCGGTCCGTCGCCCAGATCCCCTCCGGCTACACGGGCCCCATCACCGTGCACTGCCAGACCACCGGGGAATCCGTCCCGCGCGACGGCACCAACGTGCGCAGCAGCGTCTGGGACAAGGTGACCTGGAACGGCTACCAGGGCTGGACCACGGACCTCTACATCCGCACGCCGAACTCCGACCAGGGCACGTTCTCGCCCGAACTGTGGCAGTGCGAATGACCCGCACCGCCGCGCCACGCCCGACACCCGCGGGCTGGTCCGTCCTCGCCGTCTCGGTACTGCTGTTCGGCGGCGGCTGGGCGGCCGGCCACCCGGAACCGGCGGCGCTCGGGCTGACCGGCCTCGTGCTCGTCGGCGTCGCGCTCGCGGACGCGTCGTCCGCTCCCCGGCTCACCGCCGAGCGCAGGCTCAACCCCGCCCGCGTCGCCCGCGGCGACCCCGCCGGGGGAGTGGTCGGTGTGACCAACGAGGGCCGCCGCCCCTGCCGCGGCCTGATCGTCGAGGACCACTGCGACGGTGCCGCCGTCTCGGTACGCCTCCCCGTGCTGGCCCCGGGCGCGACCGTGACCGCACGGTACGTCCTGCCCACCGCCCGCCGCGGCCGCATCCCCGTCGGCCCGCTGCACCTGGTCCGCCGCGACCTGTTCGGCCTGGCCCACCGCACCATCCCCATCGGCGCGGCGGCGACGCTCCTCGTGCAGCCCCGCGTCACCCGTACCCAACTACCGCCCTCCGGGCGCGAACACCACCTCGAAGGCCCGACGTCCGATACGGCGGACACCGGCACGACGACGTTCCACGCGCTGCGCGACTACACGCAGGGCGACGATCTGCGCCGTGTGCACTGGCGGGCGACCGCCCGCACCGGTCGGCTGATGGTGCGTCAAATGGCCGACGTGAGCCTGCCGGTCACCACCGTGCTGCTCGACTGCCGGGCCGCTTCCTACCAAGGGCGCAGTCCTGACGCCGACTTCGAACTGGCCGTCGACGTCGCGGCGTCGCTGGGCAGCGCCGCCGCCGTGCACAACTTCCCGCTGCGGCTGCGTACCGGAACAGGCGGCGCGGGATTGGGCGGTGCGTCGGGCCGGGGCGTCGACGCCGCCGCACTGCTGGCGTTCCTGACCGACGTACGACTGGCCGACGGATCCGACGCGGGCGCGGCCGACCCGATCGGCGAGCTGCGCCGCGAATCCGCGCAAGGGGTGCTGGCCTTGGTGACCGGCCACGCGGACCCCACCGCCGGAAGGCGCCTGGCGGCAGCGGCGCGCGACTACGAACACGTCGTGGTGGTCCGGGTCGGCGCCCGCCAGGGCAGCGCCGACGGGCCTCCGACACCGACCGGCGCCACGGCGAAGGCGTCCGACCCCGCGTCAGGTGCCGTCCGTGCAGCCGCCTTCGACGCCGCCCGCGGGGCCGCCCGTGAACCGGTACGCCACATCACCGTCGATACGCCGGCCGACGTGGCGGCCATATGGCGGCCCCCGCGCTGACACGCCGGGAAGCTGACACGCCAGGAAAGGGGCTGACATGTCGGCCGAAACCCATGCCCGTGGAGGCGTGGCCGCGCTGATTCCGATCGGAATGCTCGCGTTCGCCGTCGGCCTTGCGTTCCACCGCGTCTACGGGCTGTCCGAAGTCCTCGTGCCCGCCCTGGTGGCGTCGACCGTCCCCGTACTCCTCGCGGCGGCGCTGCACCGCGGGGTGCGGGCACCCGCGCCGGTCGCGGCGGCCGTGAGCGTCCTCATCGCGGTGGCCGCCGGATGCGCGGGATATGCCCGCGACCACCTCGCCGGAGGGATCTGGCCCACCCCGGGGGCGGCGGCCGAGTTGTTCCACCGCCTCGCCGACGCGCCGTCCGAGGCCCTGACCACCGTCACCCCGGTGCCGGCGGGAAGCGGCGGGACGGTCCTGGTCCCCGCGGCGGTCTGGGCCGCCGCCGCGGTGGGTGCCGAACTCGTTCTGCGTACCGGCTATTCCGCGCTTCCCGTACTGCCCGCGACGCTGCTGTTCGTCGGCGCGATCCTGCTGGCGACCGGAGCCCCGGGCGCGTCCCTGCCGCTGGTCGCGGCGTTCGGCGCGGTCGCCGTCGTCGTACCGGCGTTGCGCGGGCCGGTACGGCGTCGCGGCCAGACCGTCGCGGCCGCCCTGCTCGCGGTGCTCCTCGCGGTCCCCGCCACCGTCGTGGCGCCGCTGCTGCCCGGCGCGGGCCGCCACGCGTTCGACCCCCGCACGCACGTCGACACCCCGAAGCCGCTGACCGTGCGCGGCACGAACCCGCTCGCCTACATCTCCTCGTGGCTGCAGCAGCCCGAGACGCTGCTCTTCACCGTCACCGGACCGCCACCGACCCCCGGCGGCACCCTCTACCGGCTCGCCGCCATGCAGGACTTCGACGGCGTCTCGTGGCTGCCGAGCGACGCCTTCCAGCCCACCGGCGGTCGCATCCCCCCGGCAGCGCACGCGAGTTCGGCTGCCGCGAACCTTGGCCCGACCCTGCGCCAGGATGTCGTGGTCGGCGACCTGACCGGGGTCTTCCTCCCGGCCGCGGACCGACCGCTGCGCGTGGACGCGGCCGACGAAGCGGTAGCGGTGGACCCGGACACCGGCGTCCTGGCGGGCACGACACCCCTGCACCCCGGCATGCGCTACCAGGTGACCAGCCGACCGGTCGCGCACGATCCGCGGGCCGTGGAGTACGCCGCCGCGGGCGATTCAGCCGCCGCGCTGCGCCTCCCGGATCGGGACGCCTCCGGTGCCCCGATCCCCGTGGTCGACGAACTGCGCGGCTATGCACAGGAAGCCACCAAGGGCGCCGGATTCCCGTACCAGCAGGCCGTCTTGCTCGCCGCCTGGCTGCGCGCCCGTGCCGCGCTGGACCCGCAGGCCATCCCCGGGCACTCGTACCGGCACATCCAGTACTTCCTCGGGACCAGCAAGCAGGGCACTCCCGAGCAATTCGCCACCGCCTTCGTGCTGTTGGCCCGCACGCTCGCGCTGCCCAGCCGCGTCGTGGTCGGCTTCCGGGTGCCCGAGGCCGACACCCGGGATGCCACACCCGTGCGCGGCGGCCATGTACTGATGTGGGCCGAGGTGCAGTTCGAGGGCGTCGGCTGGGTGCCCTTCTTCCCGACCCCCGGAGTCGGCACGACGACCTCGGCGGTGGCCCCGCCCACCGAGGAGGTGCCGATGCCCGCGCCCGTCCCGGCCGCGCCGCCCCCGGCCGCCGACCGGGCGCCCGGCCGGGACGAGGTGGACCGGGCCATCGAGGACGAGCAGCACCCGCCCGCCGCGTCGGCTCCGCACGGCGGCGACGAAGGACTCGGCGCAGCACCGGTGTTGGCCGCCGCGGCGGCCGCCGCGCTGCTCGTCGGCGGCTATGTGGTGGTCGGTCTGTCCGGTCCGGCACTGGTACGTCGGCGGCGGGCCCGCGGCTCGCCGCGCTGGCGCGTCCGCGGAGCCTGGGACCAAGTACTGGACGACTTGGGCCGCGTCGGGCCGCCGGTGCCGCGCAGCGCGACGTCGACCGAGGTGGGCGGCTTCGCCGCCGAACGCCTCGGGGAGTCCGCCGGGTCCGCGGCACTGGCCCTCGCCGGCATCGTGGACGCGGTCTCCTTCGGCGGCCAGGACGCCTCCCCGCGCGTGGTCGACGACTGCGCCCGCCACGCCGAGACCGTGCGCGGCGGCCTGGGCCCGGCCTTGGCCGGGAGCCGCCGGGCCCGGGCCGCCGACGTGCTGGGGCGGCTGCGCTTCGGCGCGCTGGCGCGGACGTACGCCGTGCACCGCGCCGCCGCGGCGGACCGCAAACGGGCGGGGTCCTGAGGCGGGTCACGGCACCGGACGCGGTGCCGACGGGCGCCCGCGCGGTTGAAGCCGCTGCACGGCGGTGTCGCCCGAGGTACGGGCCCGCCGGCATTCGGCGGCGAAGGCGGCCGGGGTGACCCCCAGACTGCGGCTGAAGTCGTTGATGAAGTGCGGCTGGTCGAAGTAGCCGAACTGGGAGGCGACCCGCGTCCACGGATCCGGCGCGCGCACCAGCGCCGCGGCCGCGCCCAGGATGCGGCAGCGGCGCATCGCCGACTTCGGCCCGGTGCCGAGGTGCGTGTGGAACAAGCGTTGCAGCGACCGGATCGACAGGCCGTGCCGGTCCGCCGCCTCGCGCACCTGCCGGTTCCGGCCGGGGGCGAGCACCGCCTCCAGGACGTCGCGGGCCCACACTGGCTCGCGTTCGCGGCCGCGGCATCGCGCCAGTTGTTCGGAGAGCACGGCGACCATGTCTCCGGGGCCGGCCGATGCGCTTAGGGCGTCGCGCAGGGCTGCGGCGTCTCCGGTGCCCGTCCAGTGCGCCAGCGGCATCACGCGGTCGACGAGCGCCGAGGCGTCCCGGTCGCCGAACAGGGCGGTGAGCGCGCCCGGCCGCAGTTCGACCGCCAGAACGCTGCCGGTTCCCCGGAGTTCGTGCGTGTGGCGCCGGGTCCACACGCCGGCGACGGCGACGCGGTCCCCGGACACCACGAGGTGCGGGACCGGGTAGCCGAGGACGACGGCCTGCCGGCGTTCGGCCGGGGCGAAGTCCCAGGCGGCGTACGCCCACGGGCCGAGCCACGGATCGTCCGTCGGGGGCTGCCCCCGTTCCGAGCGCGGACCCGCGCCCTTGACGCCGATCACCGCCCGGTCGCTGGTCGCGGTCCAGTCACGGTCGTTCGGACGGGCGGAGGGCATCGCGGCGGTCCTTTGCACAGGGCGGGCCCGCACGGGCGGCGGAGGCCGTCCGCCCGGATGCGCGGGCCCCGCCGCGAGCCAGTTTTCGCGCGCCGGGGCCGATGCCGGGAGGCCGAGGCCGTTACCCAGGACTTGCCCGGGTCCGGCAGGCGTCCCGGCGACTCGGCACCGCCTACGCCTCGGCCGGCGTACCGATCGGCAACCCGTCGGGCGCGGCCACGGGCCCCTCGGCCGCCGGACGCCCCGCGGCCGCCACGTCCCAGCGGAGGGTGAGCGCACGGGGAGCGTGCAGGTCGGCCCGGCAGCAGGTGATCAGCACCGTGCCGTCCTCGCGGTGCGTCCAGGCCACACCCGAGGACGACGGCGCCTCCCGGCCGTCGGCCTGCTCCTCCAACACGTCGCAACCGCGCAGTGTGGCGACCCCGAGTTGACGCACGGTCAACTGGAGCTGCTTGGTCGGCCGGACGATGTCCTGCCGCCAGTAATGGTCGTTCACGAACAACCCTCCGGTGCACAGGTATTGCAAGACCAACGACTCCCGGGGCGCGAGCGGCGGGGTGATCAGGCACGCGAACTTCAGGAAGGTCTCCGTCTCGTGGACCCGCCGGATGGTCACCGCGTGCGAGGGCGCGGTTCCGGCGGTGGGGGACCGTACCGGAACCAGCGAGATGCGCCCCGAGGTCTGCTCGAACCACACCTGCCGCGCGAACCTGGCCATGGGCCGTTCACCGAGGTTGAGCAGCACGTGCCGGTACAGGACGCGGGCGTGGCCGCCGACCGCGATGTCCAGGGCGACTTCGGTGCTGAGTTCGACGACCTTCTCGGCGTTCTCCGCGAAGCCGACGTCGAACGCGTCCGCCAGGGCCGTGTCGTGGCCCGACGCGGCGCCCTCGTGCTCCCCGCTCCCGGGCCACGGCGGACCGGTGGGCTCCCCGCCGATCCGGGGCACGCGAGGTGCGGGCAGCGCCGGTACGTCACCCGATTCCCAGGGACGCGGCGCAAGGCCGAGCATGTGCCCGGGAATTCCGAGGCCGTCCGCGACCCGCTCGATCACCTGCTGCTGTTGCGCGTGCGACCGCCCGGAGGTGTACTCGCCCACCCTGCTCGGTGTCAGCCCGCACAGCCGTGCGAGCCTGCTGTTGTAACAACCGGTGTGCCGCCTCGCGAGCCGGAAGACCGCCCCGATGTCCCGGGCCGCGCACGCCTCGATCATCTCGTCGCGGCCCAGCAGCCATTCCGGCATGCGGTACTCGGACTCGCGCCCCTGCATTCCCCACCCCAACCCGCCGGCCCGTCGGCCGCATCGCGAACACGCCTGGTACGGCGTGGAATCCATGATGTGCGCCGGGCACCCGGCGGACGTGTAAATACGCGCCGATATTCGCCTCGGGCAAACCGCCCGGTAAACCCACGGAATGATGGCGCCTTTTTCCAGAAATCCCGGGGGAAGATTGGCGTTACGATTCCGAAGGGGAATCGACGCAACGGGGATGCGGGGACTCTTGTGGCCACTTCGACACGCACAGCGGTACAGCGGCGCACATTCGACCGGGCACCGGCGGAGCCGACGTGAACGGGGACCGAGTACTACGGCACCGGGACTCCGCCACCAGCTTCGTCGGACGCCGACGGGAACTGGCGGACATCGCCCGGGTGTTCGCGAACGGAGCGCGACTGGTCAGCCTCGTCGGCCCCGGCGGCATCGGCAAGACGCGGTTGGCGATGCGCGTCGCCCGGCTGCGCGCCGACCGCGGCCAGGAGGTCGTCCTGGTCGACCTCGCCCCGATCTGCTCGCACGGCCGCCTGGAGGACGCGGTCCTGAGAGCGGCCACGCGTGGCGCCGAGGCGCGCGGCCTGCCGCCCAGGTCGTTCACCGAACTCCTGGGCGACCGCGAGGTCCTCGTGGTCCTCGACAACTGCGAGCACCTGACCGCCGAGGCACGCCGGGTCGCCGAGTCACTGCTCACCGACTGCCCCGGCGTGCGGATCATCGCCACGGGCCGGGAACCGCTGCGGGCCGAGGGCGAGACCGTGCGGCACGTCGAACCGCTCGCGGTGGACTCCGAGGCAGAGGGTGCGGGCGGCCACGACAACCAGGCGGTCCGCCTGTTCATCGACCGCGCGCGCCTGGTCCGCCGCACGCTGGACGTCTCACCCTCCGTGGTCGGTGACGTACGCCGCATCGTGCGCGCGGTGGACGGCATCCCGCTCGCGATCGAACTGGCCGCCGCGCGCGCCCGCATGCTCACCGTCCACGAGATCGCCGACGGCCTCAACCTGCACATGCTCTCCGCCACCCGCCGCGGCGGCGACGCCCGGCACCGCACCATGAGCACATCACTCGACTGGAGCTACTCACTGCTGTCGATCCCCGAGCGGGTGCTGTTCCGGCGTCTGTCGCAGTTCCGGGGCCAGTGGTCGGAAGAGGCCGCGATCGCCGTCTGTGCGGACGACGACCTGCCCCCCGAGGCGGTACCGGGCCACCTGCGCGCCCTCGTCGCCAAGTCTCTGGTCGTACGCCGCGAGACGCCCCTCGGCGAACGGTTCCGCATGCTGCTGCCGATCCGCGACTACGCGCGCGAGCAGGTGTACTCCGCGCACGACCCGGCCGTGCACCCCGTCGCGGGCGTCCCGTCCGCCGACCGCCATCTGCGCTACTACGTCGAGCTGGCCGAGCGCGCCGACGCCGCACAGTGGGTCCTGGACTTCCAGGGGCGCGAGGAACTCGAGGACGCCTCCGCCAACTTCCACGCCGCCCTGGAACACGCCTGCGCACACCACCCGGAGGACGCGCTGCGCCTCGCCGCCGCGCTCGGCTTCTACTGGCGCGTCACCGGCCGCCTCACGATCGCGGCCGAGGCGTCGGCCCGCGCCCTCGAGGCCGCGCCCGGCACGCCGCATCCGGCGCGCGCCGTCGTGCTGGCGAACCAATCGGCGCTGCTCTTCTGGCTCGGCAACGTCTCGGACGCCCACGCGTACGCGGTCGCCGCGGTGGATTCCGCGAGCCTGACCGGTGACACCCGGGCCCGGGCGCACGCACTGGTCCGGCTCGGCAGCAGCTTGGCCGCCACGTGCGCCCGTGAGGCGCAGACGGTGATGCGCGAGGCCGTCGACCTGGCCCGCCGATCGTACGACCCGGTCGTCCTCGGGGACGCGCTCGTCAACCTGACGCTCAGTCTGATGTGGCAGGAGGACTACACGGCCATGCGCGAGGCCGCCGAGGAAAGTGCCAGCCTCGCCTACATCTTCGGCTTCGACTACATCGAAGCGCTCACGCTGTGGTGCCAGGCCCACGAGGCCAGGGCACGGCACGACCCGGCCAGGGCAAGGGCGTCGGCCGAGCGGGTGCTCGAACTGACCGGCGGGGACACACCGGGGCGAGGCGGCTGCGACGTACGCACCTTCTGCCACAACGGCGCGGTCCAGATCCTCGCGCTCACCGCGGTCGACGAAGGCGACCCGGAACGCGCGGCGGCCCTCGTCGCCGCCGAACTGGCCCGCTGCGAGAGCGAACCGGTGCCGTGGGGTGTCGGCGTACTCCTGCACGCCCGAGGGTGCGCCGAACTCGCCGCGGGGGACACTGCCGCCGCCCGTGCCACCGGCATGCAACTGTACGAGCGCGAGCGCGGTGGCAGCGCGGCCCTGGCCTGGCGGGGCCTGGAGATCCTGATGCGCGCGGCACTCGCCGAAGGGGACACCGCGGCCGCCCGGCGCCACGCCGAGGGCATCCGGATCCTGGCTCGGGACCTGGGAAACCGGGTGGCCGAGGCCACCGCGACGCTGGGCACGGCACACGCGGACCTGGCCGCGGGCGACGCGGGCAGCGCGGAGATGCGTGCCCGGGAGGCGTTCGGCATCGGCCTCGCGGCGCGGATGCCGGCACATGCCGTCGCCGCGCTGGACCTCCTCGGCGAGATCGCGGTGGCCCGCGGACGTCCGGCGCAGGCCGCGTGCCTCGTCGCGGCCGCGGACGCCTCGGGCGGTGCCGTGCGGGAGCCGTACCGCCAGGCCGCCTACGCGGCGGTGCGCGGGGCGATCGACACGGCGCTGGACGCGTCCGAGCGCGAGGCCGCGTACGCGCAAGGCGCCGGCATGACGCTCGACGACGTCGCGGGATACCTCCGCCGTACGCGCGGCAAGCGCGTCCGGGCCGACCGCGGATGGGCGAGCCTCACCGCGACCGAGACCGCCGTCGCCCGGCTGGCCGCGGACGGGTTGCTCAACCCCGCGATCGCGGAGCGCCTGGTCATCGCGCGCGCGACGGTCAAGGTGCACCTGTCGCGGGTGTACGCCAAGGTCGGTGTGGCCAACCGCACCGAACTGGCGGCTCAGTTGCGGGCGGTACCGCCGACGTGACGCCGTGGGACGAGCCGGAGGGGCACGTACGGGTCGACGTGTCGCTGGAGAAGCGCGGGCCGGCGGGGCGCCGGTCCGCGGGACGGTTGGTGCCGCCGCCGGACCCGGGACTCGATCCGGCGCTCGATCCGGCGCTCGATCCGGGACAAGATCGGGGACCCGAGTCGGCACCCGAGTTGGGTTCGGCGCTCGTGGCGGCAGTCGGGGCCGAGGCGGAATCGCCGCACCAGGTCGGCCCGGCGGCTGAACCGGACCCGTCGGTCGAGGCTCAACTGCCGGTCGAGCCGCGACAACCGGGCGAGCCGCCACCGCCGGGCGATGCGGCAGCGCCGCCGGACCTCGACGCCGTACCGGCCGAGGTGTCCCTCCGGATCCCGCTGTGGTGGTCCGACGGCGGACGGTCCACCGCTGCGCCGAGCAATCCGCCCTACTGGGCCGGGACCCCGCGAAGCGACGGCCCCGAACGCCCCGATCACCTCGACCCGGGCGACGACGGCAGGGGCGGCGGCCCGGCACCCGCGGAGGCCGAGCGGTCGTTCGCGTGGGCCTTCGACGGTGCCGAAGATCCGCCGGTGTACTCGTCGAGCGGCCGCCGCTTCCTCTGGATCCTCGGCGGCGTCGCCGCCGTCGCCGCCGTGGTGGCCGCCGCCCTCGTGCTCGGCAGCGACGGGGAGAAGACCGCGAAGCGCCCGAACGGCCCCCCGCAGTCGGCCGCGCAACCGCCGCCCGCCGGGGCACCGCCCGGGCCGGCGTCCGCGTACATGCCCCGGACCCTGGCCCTCAGCGGCTTCGAGAACAAGGTCCAGGTCACCTGGCAGCCACCCGAGCGAGCCGGCGAGGCGGTGGGCTTCATGGTCGTCGCGCAGAGCCGCGAAGGCGCCGTCCTGGAACACCGTTTGGTGTCCGCGGGGGAGACCTCGGCCGTCTTCGCCGCCCCGCCCATGACCCGCGACGGGTGCGTCGTCGTGGCGACACTCGTCCGCGGCCCGACGGGAGTCACGCCCATACGCGCCGACCCGGTCTGCCGCTGACGCCTGTCGGCGGTCCGTTGCGACGGCAAGTCCCGCCCGCCCCACCTCTGCCAGCCCGCGATGCCGACGGGAGCCCTTGGATGATCGACGAAACGGCCGTCCCCGACTGGCCGGTGGTGACGATCCGGATGTCGCCCGACGGGCGTGCCGAGGTGGACGGCCAACCCGTCGTCCACGGTCCCGGCGAGGATGCCAGGGACGCCGCGATGAGCCGGGCCGCCCACGCCGCGCAAGGGCTCGGGCGTCCGGTCCGCGTCGATGCCCGGGAGGCCGACGGGACGCTGTTCCCGCTCATCGTCGATCCCACCGGAGCGGTCACCGAGGCGGGGCCGCCCGTACCGGCCGCCTCCGAGCGGCGCGGCCTGCTGCGGCGGCGCAGGAGCACGGTTACCGAAGAACTCCCGAGGCCGCCGGCGGCATACGCGGAACCTCCGCGACACGAACCGGAGTTCGTGCCCGCGAGCGCAGGCTCGGCCGGCCCGGTCCGGGCCGTCGCCCACCCGTCCGAGGTCACCGGAGACCCGTCGCTGCCTCGGCCGGGCGTGCACCACGTACAGGTCCTCGACCAGGTACGCGGTCTCGCGGAGTCGGGCGACCACCCCGCGGCGCTCCGCCTGCTGGCGGAGCTCCAGCCGGACGCCGATGCCGAGGAGGCCGTCGCCCTCGGCGAGATCCGGGCGTATCTGGCGTTCCTCGAAGGCGATGCCGTACGCGCCACCCGCCTGTACACGGATGCGGCACTCGCCTGGTTCCGGCTGCGCACCGCGGTGGACGGGTGGGTCCTGGGCCTCACCGAATGTGCGCACTACAGCTGGGGCCACGTCGACGACCCGGATCAGGCGTTCGGCCTCGGATGCGAACTCGTCGCCGCCTACCAGACATTGGGCATCACCGATTCCCCGCGCGCCCACGTCGCCCGGGCGAGGCTGGAGCAGACCCGGGACCGGCTGCTCTAGCACACGGGTCCCGGCCCCGCGGCCGCATCACGCGCCGGACCGACCGACCGGTCGGATCACTCGGAGTACTCGGAACAGTTGGACCAGGCCGGCAGGCCAGGCAGGCCAGGCAGGTCAGTCGGCTGAAGCCAGGCCCGTGGTCGTGGGCCCCTTGGTGGTGGATCCGGCCGCGCGCCCGGCCGGCGACGGCAGCACATTGAGCATGGGGTGCTCCGCGACCTCCGGCGGTGCGGGCAGCAACGGCAGGGGTTCGGGCGGGAATTCGCCGTGGCCGCTCTCCGGGTCGCAGGCGGCGAAGGGCCCGTACGTCGGGTCCATCAACTGGCGCATGTGCGGGTCCGCGTGGTCCAGCCACCAACGCGACAGGCCCACGGCCGGATCCCCGCGCATGTGCTCGAACGAGCGCCACAACACGGACAGCCGGGCGATCGCCTCCGGGTGCTTCCACCAGGCAGGGCACCAGATGGCGGTGGCCCGGTTGAGCCTTCTGCGCAGGACCTCCGCGAGGTAGTCGCGTACGAACGCCTCCAACGAGTCGAAAGCCGGTTCCGGGTCCGCCGGTTCGGCTACCAGGATCATGCGGCACTCGCCTTCCCGGGAACCGCCTCGGTGCGAGGCGCCGGCCCGTGTTCCAAGAGCGATGCGCGGATCTCCGTGGCGTGGTCGCCGTCCCACCACGGCACGGTCCGCACAAGAGCGGGCGGGCTTCCGCTGACCTGCACGAACGCGCGTCCGCGCGGCAGCGACGCCAGGTCGGGGACGTCCAGCACCGGTTCGGAGCGGGACCCGGTGCTGATGTTGCGCTTCCAGACGTCGCTGGTGGAGTAGCTGACGCCGACGGTGTGCGGCTCGAACACCCCGGAGGCGGAAGACAGATCGGCGAGGAACTTGGTGTCAAGTACGCCGCCGCCGTACACGCGCACGTTGGCGGCGCCCCACAGCTTCGCCATGCCGGTCTCGCCCCACGCGGACACCCCTTGGGCCCACGACTGGAGGATGGTCATCATCACAATGCCGCGCGATCCGAAGTGCGAGTACTTGTCGGGCAGGGCCTTCCACGGGCAGACGTTCGCGGCCTCGTCGAGGACGAAAAGCATGGGGGTCGGCAGTCGGCCGCCGGGCCCGGCGGTGCCCTGGTTCTCCGCCTCTTCGGCCAGCGCGGCGGTGAAGACGGTGATCAGCGGCGCCGCCATCTTGTTCGTCTCCTCCGACAGCAGGTACAGGCTGTCGGTCGCGTCGCGCACGAACTCCTTGTAGCGGAACCGGGGTCGGCTGGGGTCGCTGCCGGGTGTCACCCACTCGGTCATGCTCGGTGCGGTCAGGAACGACGCCATCTGCGCGGCGGTGCCGTACACGCCCGCGCGCTGCCGCTCGGGCGAACTCACGATCGCCAGCACCGAGTCGGCCGAGAGCGTGTGGCCGTGCGCGCGCAGGATGCGTACCGGGGCGTCGTCCGCGGGCCGGGTGAGCCAGGTGTAGACGGCGGTGATCACCCGTCCGTCCAGCGACGCGGCGAGCAGCAGGTTCGCCAGCAGCTCCTCCGCGGCGGGCTCGAAGTACGCGTCGCTGCGCACGTGTTCGGCGCGGTTGATGGACGCGATGCGGCTCGCCGTCTTCACCGCGAGGGTGATCTTGCCGTTCACGTACTCCAGCGGGTCCCAGTACCAGGACGGCGGCTCGTTGGCCTGGTTCTGCGGGTCGAAAACCCACACGCGCCCGCGGCGGGCCCGCGAGTTCCGGGTGGCGTCGACGACGTCGCGCTTGTTGGACGTCACGACGACGGCGCCGGGGGCCGCCACGATGTTGGGGATGGCCCGCGCCGAGGTCTTCCCGGTACGCGGTCCCCAGATGTCGACGTGCATGTCCTCCCAGGAACCCCACAGCATTTGGCCGCCGCGCACGAGGCGGCCCACCGCGACACCGGGAGGGTCCACATGCCCGTAGCCGATCTTGTCGGCGGTCTCGCGTACGCCCCGCGTGGTGGTGGCCATCAGGTCCCGCGGCCTGGCCAAGTACGGGATCGCGCGGTCGATCTTGACCCGGCGACGCTTGCGGAGCAGGACCGACACCCCCACCATCAGCGCCGAGCTGAGGAAGGCCGCGCCGAGCAGGGACGCGTACAAGGTGGCCTTGGCCCCGGGCCACGTGTAACGGCCGTTGCGCAGGTGCCAGATCATCGTGATGGGCGACGCGGGCGGCTTCGGCGCACCCGCCGGCGTGGCCAGGTAGGCACCCAGCCAGACCACCCCGCAGCCGAGGAAAGCGACGACCACGAGGCCCAGGAGCACGTGGAGTTCGCTGAACGGGTACGGCCCGCGGCGACGGGTCGTGGCGCTCATCGCAGGATCCTTCCGAAGCCGGTGCGGGTGGTGCGGGTGGTGCGGGTGGTTCGGGTGGTTCGGGTGCCGCGGTGGGGCGGCGGTGCGGCGTACCTCACGGGACGTGCCGCGGGGTCTGCGGGGGCCGCAGCCCGGTGGGCACCTGGACGCCGAGCGGCAGCGCGGCCGCGAACGCGGCCGCCTGGCAGCCGTAGGCACGGCGCAGTCGGACCTGCGTGCCCAGGGACAAGTGGTCCAGCGCCGCGTCTCGGGCTTGGCGCACCGTCGCGTACGTCGCGGTCAGAAGTGTCGTCGGGCGCATGGCCCGTGAGCCGCCGTGCGGTGGGGCGTGGCCCGCGACGGGGCGTCGGTGCAACAGCGCGAGCCGCGTGGTCGTGGCACCCGGCAGGCCGTCCCCGACCAGGCCGGCGAACGGTTCGTGGTCGGGGGCGCCCGACATGACCCACGTGACGGAGGCGCATCCGTCGTGCGCCAGGTGGTCCCAGGCGTCCAGAGACGAACGCGGCGCTGCCTGGCCCCACTTGGGTCCCTCCGCGGCCGAGGCCGGCATCGCGTCCACCATGCGGGCGACGCTCGGGTCGTACGCGCTGCGCACAAGTCCGCTCAGCGCCTGGGTGGTCAGCGGCACGACGGCCGTGTCCAAGGCGGATTCCAGGGTGGAGCAGACTCGTGGCAGCGCTGCGCCGACGATGGCGGCCGCCTCGACGGCCCCCGTCCCGCCGAGGCGCCACCGGGACCGGCGTCCCTCGGGTGCGGTACGCCAGGTCAGCCCGACATGGCCGCGAAGGCCGGTCGGGTCGACCCGGACCGCGACGGTGGCGGCGACGAGGTGGGGATGGTCGCCCAATGACGCGATCACCTCCGTCCAGTTTTCCGCCCACTCGGACACGGCCCGTGCGGAGACGGCCGACTTGGAAGCGGATGGGGACCCGGCACGCTCGGGCCCGGCACGCCCGGACCCGGTGGCGCCCGGCCCGAGCGTGTCGCCGCCCTCCGCCGTGAGCACCGCGGTGTGCGTGCCGGGTGTGGCGGCGAGCAGCGCGTACGGTCGCCCGTAGGCGTCCCGTGCGGCCACGAGCCGGTGCGCGAAGGCGAGCCCGGGCAGCCGGACCGCACCCATGGGCGTGGCCTCGACGGCCCGTGCCCGGCGGGGGGCGTCGCGCGCGGGCCCGGTGCGCTCGGCACCCGGGGACTTGACACGGTTCGTCATCGCAGGATGTCTCCGCCGATCGTTCTCGCGGGCGGCGCGGTCGGCCCGGACCCGCATGCACGCGGCGGTGCACTCCAGACGGGCCGGGCGCCGTGCCGACGCATTAGGAAAACATCGGCCCCGAGGGGGAGTTGCGGGCGCCGTGCCGCCCACCATCCGGCCCCTCGCCCGAGTTCGTCAAGATGCCTCGGGCAAATCCCGTGGTACACCCCGGAATTGTGGCGCGTTTGTCCAATCAAGCCTGCTCGGGGCGTTCCTACACTGGACGGGTCAGCGACCGGACCGCATTTACGCACGGGCAAGGCCGATACTTCGCGCAGGGTGGGTCATATGGACGCGCTATTGAAACTCTGGATCTCGTGGGACGTGTCGCTCGGCGCGCCCATGGCGCCTGCGCCGCCCCCGGCTCCACCGCCGCCGGACAACTCGAAAACGATTCTGGAACCCGGCGGGGCGCATATTCCGGAAAGCCTCACCGGAGGATTCTCCAAACTCCTGGCCTTCGGGTCGTGGATCGTCCTCGGGCTGTGCGTGGCAGGGCTCCTGGCCACCGCCGGACGCATGGCGTACGCCCACAAGACCGGCGGCGAGGTGCACATTCCCGGCCTGCTGATGCCCATGGCCGCGTGTGTCATCGTCGGCTCTGCCTCGGCGATCGTCGGCATCGTCGCCGGACCTTGACGGACGGCGGGCGGCTTCCCGCGCCTGCCGGCGCCCGCCCATGAGCCTCTCGGGCCTGCCTGTGAGCTTCCCGCGAGTCGTCGCGCGTTGACCCGCGAGGCGTCCCGCGCGCATTCCCGCGAGCGCCCTGGGTGCTCTCGCGCGCGCTCTCTTTCGGCCGTCGGGCGGGATCCGCCCCGGTCCCGGCAACTCCCCCAGTGGAAGACGGAGATCCCCTTGTTCGGTCGCAGGCGAGGCGAGCGCGCCACGGACGGCGCGTGGCGCGCCGATCGCGGTTCACTCGCCCAGCCGGGCTTCATCGGCGCCGCGCTGGTGCTGGTCATCGTGCTGGTCTTCGCGGTGCTGCTGATCGTGGACGTCACCACGACCGCTCCGCGGGCGGCCGCGGCCGATCCCGCCGGGAGCAGTGGCCCCGTCGCGGGCGCGGGGGACGGCGGCACCTCTCCCACCCCACCGCCCAATCCGGCGGCCCCCGGCGTGACGGTGCCTCCGCCGCGGCCCGCCGCCTCCTCGGACGGCTCGTGCCCGGCCTTCCAGGACAGCCCGACCGCGCAGCCCACGAAGGTGCCGTCGCACATCGAATGGGTGGACTACCGCGGGCTCATGGTGCCGCTGTCGCGGATGGCCGGACCGGCCGAGCGGGTCGGCAGCGTCGCGCGCTGCTTCGCCCCGACGCCCGCGGGCGCGCTGCTCGCCGCCGCGAACATCGTGATCCGGCATCCGGTCGCGCCCGACTGGCGCAGCCTGGTCGAGCGGCAGGTGGTGCCGGGTCCGGGGCGGGACGCGTACGTGCGGCTGCGCGAGCAGCAGCCGGGCCCGACCGTCGACTCGGTGGTCCCGCCGGCCGCGGACCGACTGGCCCGGCTGGCCGGCTTCAGATTCGTCAGCTACTCCCCGCAGTCCGCCGCAGTGGCCCTGCTCTTCCGCATGTCGAACGGCGAACTGCGGGCGAGCGTCCACACCGTGCTGTGGGCCGAAGGGGACTGGAAGCTGCAGATGCGCGACGACGGCTCGGACGCGTTCATGGAGCAGATCGCCACCGGCCCTGAGGGCTACGTCGAATGGGGAGACGCATGACCGGCGCGCGTCGCTCCGCGAAGGCCGTGCTCGTCCTGCTGGTGCTGGGACTCCTGCTCGGGCTGCTGCCCGGCTCCGTCCCGAGCGCGACCGCGGAGGAGACCGGCCCGTCCGACCTCAAATACGAGGACTCGTGCATCTACATCCCGATGAACATCAGCGGATCGCAGTGGTATTACGTCTGCCCGCAGCAGAACTGGTCGACTTCGGTGGTGCTGCGGAACGAGAAGAACGAGCGTATCAACGGGTGGTGGCAGCCCGACAACATCTCCGGCGGACCGCCCTGGTTCAACTTCACGTCGGGCACCGAGGAGTACAAGGACCTGGTCGCCGAGCAGGAATCCTGGGCGGGGCTGTGCACCGAGCAGTGCGCCGGTCAGACGGACAAACGCGCGGTCGCCCCGAAAAGCGACACGTACGGTCCGGATTCGTTCTGGGGAAACAACAACGAGAACGCGGACGCCAGCAGTCCCTGTGAATTCCTGAAACCGCGGACGCAGCGCAAGATCAGCTGCGTCGACCCGCGCGTCGACCCGAACAAGCCCGAGGACCGCAACAAGTCGCTGTGCCCGGAGGACCGCCTGCCCGGCGGCGGGCCGACCAGCCTGTTGGAGAAGTGCCGGGCCGCCACCAAGGCGTTCCACGACCACTTCAAGTACGGCGAGCGCACCCCGGAACAGCCGAGCGCCTGCGGCACGGTGGCCGCCGCCGCGTGCGACCGAGGCGACTCGCGGCCGGTCACCACCGCCGGGTACGACCCGTCGATCAAGTTCCTCGACGACCCCATCGCGTGGACGAAGGTGAACCTCGGCGCCGCGGCCGCCACCGTCTCCACCTGGTGGGTCAACTCGCCCGACCCGGTCATCAACAACGACACCGGCTACAAGCTGGAGCAGAACGTCGACTTCCTGGTCCGGCACACCAACGTCATCACGTACTTCCTGGTGATCGTCTCGATCCTGATCGCGGCGGTCCGGATGGCGCTGACCCGCGACGCGACGCCCGCCCGCGACGTCCTGCGCAGCATCGCGACTCTGATCGTCGTCTCGGGCCTGTCCGTGATGGTGGTCAACGCGCTTGTCCGGGCCTCGAGTTACTTCTCGTCGTGGGTGCTGATCCGCGGCCTGGACCCGAGCAACCCGCAGGAGATCACGCCGGAGAACACCAGCAAGGCCACGAAGGAGGCGCTGGCCACGCTCACCGGCGCCATCTCCGACTCGAACCTGAACTTCTTCGTCTTCCTGATCGTCGTCGTGTGCCTGATCGCCAGCAGCCTGATGAACTACTTCTACATGACCGTGGCGTTCTTCATGGTCATCGTGCTGACCGGCACGCTGCCACTGGCCACCGCCGCCACCAACACGGAGGCGGGCCGCAGTTGGATGCGCGGGCACCTGTCGTACCTCGCGGCGTTCATCCTGCTCAAACCCGCGACCGTGCTCGTCTTCGTCGCGGGCGCGCGCATGTGGGCGCCGCAGACGAACGACCCGCTCACCACCGAGATGCAGTTCCGCGGGGTGTTCGTGCTGATGCTCATCACCATCCTGCTCCCGGCACTGCTCCGGATCGTCACGCCCATCGTGAGCCCGGCCGCCGGATCGGACGGCGCCAACGCGGCGCTCGCCGGCGGCATGCTCGTCACCGGGGCCAAGGCCGTGGGCGGCGCCACCAAGGTCGTCGGCAAGATCATCCGCCGTTAGCCCGGCGCGGCGGAACGGACCCTACCCGGCAAGGCGAGGCACCCGTCATGGACTCCACCCCCACCACGGAACCCCTGGGACCGCGGACGTACGGCAACTGGCGCAAACCGCTGTCGCCCGGCATCGGCGGCATCGGCGCGGCGGGCACCCTGCTGCTGTTCACCGGGATGCTGCTGTTCATCATCGTCATGTTCGTGTCGATGGTCATGGCCGTCGGCGTCGCGGTGGTGTTCGGAATCGCCCTGCTGCCTCTGGTGTTCCGCGACAAGCACGGCAGGAACGGCCTCCAGCGCATCACCGCGCGGGTCGCCTGGATCCGCGGGAAGCTGGCCGGGAAGCACCTGTTCCGTTCCGGCCCGCTCAGCGAAATCCCGTCGGGGACTTGTGAGTTGCCCGGTGTCGGCGCGGCGTCCTCGGTGTACGCGTCCACCGACGCGCACGGCCGCCCGTTCGCCCTGGTGTCGTTCCCGGGGGTCGGCCACCACACTGTCGTGCTGTCCTGCGAGGCCGACGGAGCCTCGCTCGTGGACGGCGACCAGATCGACACCTGGGTCGGCTACTGGGGGCAGTGGCTCGGCCAACTCGGCCACGAACCCGGGCTGGTCGGCGCGTCCGTCACCATCGAGGCGGCACCGGACTCCGGCGAGCGGCTGCGCCGCGAGGTGACCGACAACCTCGCCGCCGACGCCCCCACCGTGGCCATCGACGTGCTGCGCGAGGTGGTGCGCTCGTACCCGAAGGGCTCGGCCAGGCTGTCCACGTGGGTGGCCCTGACCTACTCGGGTGTCTCCCGCATCAGCGGCGCCCGCATGTCCGTCGACGAGGTCGCCGCCGGGATCGGGTCCCGGCTGCCGGGGCTGTGCGACGCCTTGCAGATGACGGGTGCGGGCCCTGCCCAGCCCATGACGTCGCGCGAACTGGCGGAGGCCGTACGCGTCGCGTACGACCCGCGCGCCGCGGCCACGCTGGAGCGCAGCCACGGCGAGGGCGAGGAGATCCCCTGGTCGGAGACCGGCCCGATGAGCGCGGTCGAGGCGTGGGACCACTACCGGCACGACAGCGGCTGGTCGGTGACCTGGTCGATGTCCGAGGCCCCGCGCGGCGGCGTGTTCTCCTCGATCCTGCTGCGTCTCGTGCTGCCGCACGCCGACATCCTGCGCAAGCGCGTCACCCTGGTCTACCGGCCGCACGATCCGGGCACCGCCGCCCGGCTCGTGGAACGCGACCGCAAGGACGCGCTGTTCAAGGCCAAGCAGGCGAAGATCCCCAACGCGCGCGACTCGGTGGCGGTACGCGCCGCCGAGCAGGCGGCCCACGAGGAGGCCACCGGCGCGGGCGTGGTGCGCTTCGGGATGTTCGTGACCGCGACTGTCGACTCCGCCGAGGCGCTCAAGCTCGCGGCGTCGACCGTGGACAGCCTCGCCTCGTCGTCGCGCGTCCTGCTCCGCCGCGTCTTCGGCGCGCAGGCCACGGCCTTCGCGGCGACCCTGCCGCTCGGCCTGGTGTTGCCGTCGCACCTGCACGTACCGCAGAAGCTCAGGGAGTCGATATGACCGCCTTCGAGGCGGCTCCGGGACGGCGCCGGGGCAGGACTTGGTGGGGGAGCGGGGGCCGGAAGGGCGGCGGCTCCGCGGCCGGTGCCGCCGGATGGCCGGCGGGCGAAGGACCGGGCGGTGTGGTTCCAGGCGCCGGCATGCCGGGTGGCGGCATGCCGGGCGTCGGGTTGCCGGGCGCGGGGGGCGGCCTCGTCCCCCCGGCGCGCGGGCACGACGGATGGGGCCGCGGCTCGGCGGCGTACATCGAGGCCGCCCCCGAATGGCGCGCGACGACCGTGCAGGCCTGCGGACTCTGGCCGTTCGGCGCGGGCTCGGGAACACCCATCACCGGCGTGCCGATCGGCCACACCCTCACCAGCGCCGCGACGTTGTGCTGCGATCCGATCAGCTGGTTCCAGCGCGCCAACCTCATCCTCAACCCCAGCGAATTCGTGCTCGGCAAACCGGGGTTGGGCAAGTCGACGATCGTCCGGCGGCAGGCGCTGGGACTGTCCGGGTACGGCGTGCAGCCGCTCGTCTTCGGCGACCTCAAGCCCGACTACGTCGACCTCATCCACGCGCTCGGCGGCCAGGTCATCACCCTGGGCCACGGACGCGGCTACCTCAACATCCTCGACCCCGGCGAAGTCGTGGACGCCGCACCGCGGTTGCCCGCCTCCGCACGCCAGGTCCTGCTGGCCGAGGCGCACGGACGGCGGCTCAACGCCGTCGCGTCGCTCATCACCGTGCTGCGCGGCCACGCCCCCACCGACCGCGAGGAGACGGTGCTCAACACCGCCCTGCGGATCCTGGACGAACGGCACGACGGCGTACCGGTGTTGGCCGACCTGCTCGCGGTCATCAGGTCTGCGCCGCCGGAGGTCCGGGCCGCGGCGCTGGACCGCGACGACATGACCCGGTACCAGGCGATCACCGAGGAGTTGGAGGCCTCGCTCGTGGGACTGGTCGGCGGCGGCCGCATGGGCACGATGTTCTCGAAGCCCACCACCGAGCCGATGCGGCGCGACCGGCCGGTCTGCTTCGACATCAGCAGCCTCGACGACAACGAGATGCAGCTGCAGGCCGCCGCGCTGCTGGCCTGCTGGACGTACGGGTTCGGAGCCATCTCGGTGGCCCAGGCGCTGGCCGACGCCGGCCTCGAACCGCAGCGGAACTACTTCGTGATCCTGGACGAGCTGTGGCGCGTGCTGCGTGCGGGCCGGGGGCTCGTCGACCGGGTCGACGCGCTGACCCGCCTCAACCGGCAGCGCGGCGTGGGCATGGCCATGATCACGCACACGATGTCCGACCTCGTCGCGCTGAGCGCCGAGGAGGACCGCATGAAGGCGAAAGGCTTCGTGGAGCGCGCCGGGATGGTGATCTGCGGCGGCCTGCCCCGGGCCGAAATGCCGCAGCTGACCGACGTCGTGGGCATGACGGACGCCGAGCAGCGCATGATCGTCGACTGGGCGACGCCGCCGTCGTGGGACGCCGGAACCGGACGCAAGTCCGCCCCGCCCGGCCTCGGCAAGTTCATGGTCAAGGTCGGCGGCCGTCCCGGCATCCCGGTCGCGGTCACCCTCACACAGGCCGAACTCGCCATCAACGACACGAACCGGCGGTGGGCCAAGTGAGCCGTACGCGCGCCGCCGCGGTGCTCGCCGCGCTGGTGGCGGTGCTGGTCGTCGGCCCTGTCGTCGGGCCCGCGGTCGGACCGGGCGTCGGTACCGCGGCGGGCGCGGTCGGAGGGTCCGACGCGCCCGCCCGCCCCAACCTGCTGCCCGCCGACGACGACATGCACGAATGCGCGGGCCGCGACGACTCGTTCTTCGTACCCGAGGACACCGCGGGCAGCCGGTTCCTCTGGTACTGCCGCAACGGCAAGCAGGGCAGCGGGTTCCGGCCGACCACCAGGGAGAGCGACTGGGTCAACGACAAGGACGACGACATGAGCCTGGGGCGCTGGGCCGCCCGCAACGGCTCGCCGGACGGCAGCGTCGACTTCGCGAAGCTCCGCGACGAACCCTGCGACACCTTCCGCGGCGGCAACGGCCTCGAACGGCGGCAGTGCCTCAACTTGCACGGCCTCCGCACCGAACGCGCGCAGGGCGTGTGCACCCAGTGGCGGAAGCTGATCGACGACCTGTCGCGCTCGGATCCGCAGAACGTGCCGCCCTACAACGACGCCCAGGACGGCGCGGTCATCTCGCAGTGCGACACCGACAATCCGGTGCTCACCGGGGCGTACCGCGTCAAGCCGCGTATGGACAGCAACCAGTACAGCCGCACCGACTTCAGCGCACCTCCCGGGGTCACCAAGCCGCTCGGCGAACTGCTCTCCGTCGGTACGTGGATCGCCCTCAGCGCCAGCGTCGTCGGCATCCTCATCTCCGCCGGCCGCCTCGCGCTCGCCCGATCCCGCGGCGTCGGCGAGACGGCGCAAGGGGCCTTCGTGGTCCTGGCCGCATCGGTGCTCGCCGGTTCGTCGACGGCACTCGCCCAGTTTTTCCTGTTCGCCTGAACGCCTCGCCCGCACGCAGTTCCTCCGCACCGACTCCTGAACGCGCTTGAGGCCGCCCGTACTTACCCCGAACGCCCGATGACCCGAGAGAGGAACGCGCATGGCCGGCATCCACGAAGGAACGGCGCCGATGGTCACCGTGGCGGTGGCCGGACTGACCCAACTGGTCACCGCCGCGGGGGACGTCGGCGCCAAGGTCGTGTCGGAGGTACGCAAACCCATCGCCGCGCTGGTCAGCGCCCCGGCCCGGGCGCCGTCCCAGGGCGTCGCGATGGGCAAGGAAAAGTCGTTCGGCGGCTGACGCCATGCGAGCCATGCTTCTGGCCGGGCCCTTCCTCGGGGTCCTGGCCGTCGTCGCGTTCTTCCTCGGGTCCTGCACCTGGATCCCCGAAGCCGCCGAGGCCTACCGGGAAGCCGAGGTGGAACGGCAGGCCAGCACCGGGCGTTCGGGCGTGCTGGCGGTCGACGTCGTCCCGGTGGCCCATCGTTCGTGGATCGAGAAGGCGGGTGCCATGTGCGCCGAGGTCTCCCCGGCGCTGATCGCCGCCCAGATCGACGCCGAGTCGTCGTGGAACCCCAACGCGGTGAGCCCGGTGGGAGCGCAGGGGTTGAGCCAGTTCATGCCCGGCACCTGGGCCACGTTCGGCCGCGACGAGAACGGCAACGGAGTCAGTCCGTTCGACCCGGCGGACGCGATCATGGCCCAGGCCCGCTACGACTGCCAACTCGCCGCCGAGATCAAGCAGATGCAGAACGGGACCTGGAAGCTGCGCTGCTTCGACGAGCGGCTGGGCCGCCTGATCCAGGCGCCCGTCGCGGGTGAAGTACGGGGCGATGTCCTGGAGTTGATGCTCGCGGCGTACAACGCCGGACCGTGCGGCGTGCGCATCCACCGGGGCATACCTCCCTACGCCGAGACACAGAGGTATGTGGTCAAGATCCTCAAGCTGCTGGAGAAATACTCCGCCCCGCTCCCGGCCCCCATCGCGGACCCGGTCGCGGTGGGGAGCTTTGTCGCCAACGTGCTGCGCATCGCGCACGCACAACTGGGCCTGCCGTACGTGTGGGGCGGCGGCAGCATCAACGGCCCCGACAACGGCTCGCGCGACCGCCCCAACGCGGAGGGCGAGACCGGATTCGACTGCTCCGGTCTCGTGCAGTTCGTCTTCTACCAGGCGACCAAGCACCTGCCGCAAGGTCAGCGCCTCATCATGAGCCCACCGGCGAACGCGCAGGCACAGTACGGCGCCCCGGTCGCGCGCAACGACATGCGCGCCGGCGACGTGATCGCCTACCGGAACAAAGGGACCAGCCAGTACAGCCACATCGCCATCTACATCGGCAACAACCAGATCATCGAGGCACCGCAGGACCCGCTGCGCGTGCGGATCTCGCCGGCCTCCATCTACGACGACAAGGACTGGATGATCCGCCGCTACACCGTCAACGGCTACACGGAGCCGGTATGAGAACCGCCTGGAACCCCGCGGAGATCCGCAGCCGGACCACGCTCGGCACGGCAGCCGCCGCGCTCGTCCTGTCCGTCGCGTCGCTGAGCGGACTGACGGCATGCTCGTCCGGATCGCCGTCGTCCGCGCCGCCGACCGAACCTGCGTTCGCGACAGGGCCGTTCCCGGTGCACGGCGCCGCGACCGGGAGCGTGACCCCGTTCCCCCCGGGCGGCGGCGGCCCCACCGGGACCGTCGGCTCGCCGCCAGGCCCGGTGCCCGCCACCACCTCCGTAGCCCCGGCCACACCATCCCCCGAATTGTCCGCCTCCGCCCAGCCGCTCCCGGTGCGCAGCCCCGCCCCGGCGCCGCCCGGCGTCCCGGCTGCGGGCGAAGTGAACCGTGCGGACGCGGTGGCCACCGCACGCGCGGCCGTCGTCACCATGTGGGCGTCCGACACCACCACCGACGCGGGCGAACGGGAGGCGTCCCTGCGCGCGGCCCCGTACCTGACCCCCGAGTTCGCCGCCCAGCTGCGACGCGATCCACCGGTGGCCGGGCCAGGCGCGGAATGGCGGGAGTGGGCGGCGCACCGGGCGTACGTGTCCGTCACCGTCGAACTCGCCGACGAGATGGGCCGGCCCCCGGACACCACGAACACGTCTGTGCACACCTTGCAGGTCACCGCCACACCGGTCGGCCGCGACGGCTGGAAGGGCACCCCGCTCACCCAGACCGTGATGATCTCCTTGTCCCGCGCCGACGGCGCCCCCTGGGCCGTCACGTACCTCCAGGTGAGGATGTAGCCCACCCCCGAAACAGCCCCCGCACGCCCACCCGCCCCTCAACCCCACACCCCGCGCAGCCACAACGCCCTGCTGCGAAGGTCACCCCAGCACGCGTCATTGTCGATGTAGCCCATCCCCGCAGCAGCCTCCGCGCGCCCGCCCGGCCCTCCGGCAACCGCACCCCGCGCCGCCGCAACGCCCTGCTGCGAAGGTCCCCCCAGCACGCGTCATTGTCGGTTAGGGGCGGGGTGGGGGGATTTCGCTGGGGGCGTACATGCTGCTGTGGTTCGGGGTGGGCTGCCTACGATGGGGTATGGCCGAGACTGTTCCGCTGTTTCCGTCCACTGCCGACCCGTCCGTTGTCGCCCCGGCGAGCGCGGATCCTGTGACTGCGGGCCGCGCGCCTTCGGGGCGTGGCAGAGGTGCCGACTCGAATGCCGACCGGCCGAACGGCGGGCGTTCGGGGACCGACGGCGACGTGCCCGGCAGGGGCGCGCCCCGGCCGGCGGGTGCGCCGGTGCGGGAGCCGTTGTGGCGCCATGTCCTCGGCGACCAGTTCCGTACGCTCCGCCACGAGCGCCGCGAGACCCTTGTCGAGACGGCGGGCCGTGCCGGGGTGTCCCCGCAGTACCTCTCCGAGGTGGAACGCGGCATCAAGGAGCCGTCGAGCGAGATGATCGCGGCGCTCGCGGGCGCGCTGGACGTGACGCTGGTCGAGTTGACGATCGCGGTGAGCGAGAACCTGCGGAGTGCGGCGTCCGTCGGTGTCGCCAATGCCGTCCACCGGTCGCCGGTCTGCCGGGCCGCGTACGCCCTGGCTGTGTGACGTACCGCGCGGGGCGTCGGCGGGTGCGTCCGCCGGCCCCGCGCGGATCGCGGGCCGGGTTGCGGCGCGGGTCAGCGCTCCGCGATGACCTGGTCGACGAGGCCGTACTCCTTGGCGCCGGCGGCCGTGAAGACCCGGTCGTGGTCGGTGTCCGCGCGCAGCGCGTCGGTCGTCTGCCCGGTGTGCCGGGAGAGGATGCGCTCGATGTCGGCGCGGACGCGTACCACCTCGTCGGCCTGGAGGATCAGGTCCGGGATCGCACCGCGACCCTGAGCCGCGGGCTGGTGGAGCACCACGCGCGTGTGCGGCAGGGCGGCGCGCTTGCCGGCCTCGCCCGCCGCGAGGAGGACCGCGCCGACGCCGATGGCCTGGCCGACACACGTGGTGGCGATGTGGGGGCGGACGTACCGCATGGTGTCGTAGATCGCGAGCATGGCGCTGGGGTCGCCGCCCTCGCAGTTGATGTAGAGCTGGATGTCCTGCTCGTGGTTGTCGGCCTCCAGGAACAGCATCTGGGCCACGAGCGCGTTGGCGACGCCCGCGTCGATGCCGGTGCCCAGGTAGATGACGCGTTCCGCCAGGAGGTGCGAGTACACGTCCATGATGCGTTCGCCGCGCGAGTTGCGTGTGATGACGTTCGGGATCGTGTAGGTGCTCACCGCGGGCCTCCTCGGAATCCGGTGTTGGCGGCGGTCCGTGCCGCGCCGCTCGGGGCGATGTCGTCGAACTGCTCGACGATCGCGTCGACGAAGCCGTAGTCGAGGGCTTCCTGCGCGGTGTACCAGCGGTCGTGCAGCGAATCCTCGAAGATCCGCTCGACGGGCTGCCCGGTGTCCTGGGCGATGAGGCCGAGCACCGTGTCGCGGGTGTGGCGCAGGTCGTTCGCCTGCAGCTCGATGTCGACGGCGGTCCCGGCGATCCCCGCCGAGCCCTGGTGCATGAGCACGCGGGCGTGCGGCATCGCGCGGCGCCTGCCCCGGGTACCTGAGGAGAGCAGGAACTGCCCGGCGCTGTACGCGATGCCGAGCGCCAGCGTCGAAACGTCGCACGGGATGACCCGCATGACGTCGCGGATCGCCAGCATCGAGGGCACCGACCCGCCGGGGGAGTGGATCCACAGGGAGATGTCCGCCGACGGGTCGTCCGCCGCGAGGCTCAGCAACTGGGTCGCGAGGAGAGCGCCGTTGTCGTCGTCCAGCGGGCCGTCGAGGACCAGGACGCGCTGGTCGTAGAGGTCACGCCGCATACGTTCGTGGAACATCGGAGGCTTGCCGTTTTCGCTCATGCCTCCACCTTGCGCGCCGCCGCAGCCCTGTGACCTCGGTATCTGCCCACGGCAGATCTGCTGACAGCAGATGCGGCGGAACCGGGACCCTCAGGCCGCGGACAGCGCCCGGGCCGTACGCGAAGCCTGGGCCGCGAGCCCGGGGATGCTCGACGTGATGAACGACCCGCCGCCGACCAGGTCCCCGACCACGTGCACGCGCGGGTCGGCGGGGGTCACGCCCCCGAAGGGGTGCATCGTGGCGAGCCCGGCGTCCACGACGGATTGCACCAGCCCCTGCGCCGCGGCCGGGACCGCCTGCGGTGACGGGTTGACCGCGTTGACGACGACGTCTGCGATGAGTTCGCTGTCCCGGGTACGCACCCGGAACCGTCCGTCGCGCATCTCGATCGTGTCGAGCCCGGCGGCCAGGGTGAGTTGGCCGGAGTCCAGGAGAGCCATGAGCTGTACGGCGTTCACCGGGACCATGGGCGACGCGACGCTGGTGGCGGTGCGCAGGTGGCCGCGTATCCGGGCGCGGTCGGCTTCGGGCAGGAGGCGCCACGCGTACGGACCGACGGTGTGCGCGGTCACCTGGAGGACGCGGCGGCCGATGCGCGGATCGTCGACGGCGGCGATCTGCCGCCGGAGACGGTCGACGGGATCGTCGTGCCCGGTGCTTCGCAGCTCGGCCGCAAAGTCGTCGAAGTCCTCGCCCGTCTCGGCGAGTTCTGCGCGCAGCAGACCCACGAGGTCGGTGAGTGCGAGGCCGCCTTGCGCCTGGTGGAGTTCGGCGACGCGTTCGATCGTCACGTGCCGCGGGCGCCGCTCGACCGGGCGTTGCCACACGTGCGGCAGTACGCCGCTGCGCGACAGCAGCGTGATCCGCCCCGCGTGCCCGCGCGCCGCGAGTGACACGACGACATCGACAGCGGTCAGTCCGCTGCCGATGACCGCCACGTCCGCGTCGGCTGCGACGCGTTCGAGGGTGTCCGCCAGCGGATACGGGTCGACCGTGAACCCGGGGTGGCCGGCGAGGCCGTAGAGGTCCGGCGGTGTTCCGCCGCCCACGCACAGTGCCACCTGGCCCACTTCGCGTACCTGTGCGTCGCCTTCCGTACGCAACGCCAAGCGGGCTCCGGCGCGGGCGACTTCGGTGACGCGGTCGGCCACGACCTCGACCTGCCGGCCCTGTTCGCCCAGCGCCGCGACGGCTTTCTCGGCGGTGTTTGCCAGGTACTCGCCGTAGAGCGCCCGCGGGACCAGCGGTCGGTCGAAGAGCCGATCGAGGTGGTCCGCGCCGCGCTCGCCGAGCCAGGCCGCGTAGTGGCCGAAGTCGTCGGCGCGGATGGACATGATGGCCGGCGGTGCGTTCACCAGGACCGCGTCCAGGTCCGGTCCGTACGCCCGTCCCCGCCACAGCCACGGCGACGGCTCGAAGATCGTCACCGTGCCGCCCGTCCGGCCCGCCGCGTCCTTCCCGGGCACAGATGATGCGGTCGCCGGGGCCGATGTGGCCAATGCGTCCAGGAGGCCGACCGCTGCCGCGCCGCCTCCGATGATTGCGATGTCCATGTCCGCCCTCTCCGTCGGTCGTATGCCAACGACCTTTGCCGCAAAGGCCGGAGAGCCCCATCCCCCGAACACGGGTGAACGGGCGGAGGCCGACCCCCTCAATCGGGGGGTGGACGCCACTCACATGTAGAGGCAGGCTGACCTGCGGAGGGACACCCATGACCGATCCACGCCCTTCGTCGCTGCCGTCCGGCGAACGGCTCGGCGCACGGCCCGGCGAACAGACCCGCGAACGGGTTAGCGAACGGGCCCGCGACGCCTTCGAGCTGTTCAACCTGGCCTCCGCCGATCTGCGGCGCCGCGTGCCGTTCGACTGCGCCGTGTGGACCGCGGCCGACCCGGAGACCGGCCTGATCACCGCGCCGATGCTGGTGGAGAACCTCGGTTCCGGTGAGGGCTGCGCCGCGTACTGGGAGAGCGAACTGCTGGAGGAGAACGTCCTGCCGTTCCGCGAACTCGCCCGCGCGCCCGTGCCCGCCGCGGCACTTCGCGCGGCGACCGGCGGCCTCCCGGCCCGCAGCACCCGGTTCCGTCGCCTGCTCGGGCGCCAGGGCGTGTACGACGAACTCCGCGCCGTCCTGCGGATCGCCGACCGCCCCTGGGGCCTCGTCAGCCTGTTCCGCACGGCCGACGCGACCGCGTTCCGCCCGGACGAGACCGCGCTGCTCGCCGACCTCTCCCGCCCCCTGGCCGAACGGCTGCGCCGGTTCGCCCGGCCGCCCGCGGTCTCCCCCGGCAGCGGGGCGCCCGCGACCGGCCTCATCCTCTTCGACGAGGCGGGCGAGGCGACGTCCGTCAACGACGAGGCCAGGCAGCACCTCGCGCTGCTGCCCGAGGGACCGTCCATCCCCTCGCCGCTCGGGCTCGACCTGCCGATCTGGGTCATCGGTACGGCACTTCAGGCGCGCGCCGTCGCCCACGGCCGGGACGACGGCGACGCGCGGATCCGCATCCGGACCACCGAGGGCCGCTGGCTGACCTGCCACGCGTCGTGCCTCACCGGCATCGGCGGGAAACCGGGGCCGGTGGCGCTGGTCGTCGAGCCGGCCGCGGCGGGCGATCTCGCGGTGCTGGTCGCCGAGGCGTACGGTCTGACCTCGCGCGAACTCCAGGTCACTCAGCTCATCGCCCGCGGCGGGTCCACCGCGGAGATCGCCGCCGCCCTGTTCATCTCCCCGCACACGGTCCGCGACCACCTCAAGGCGGTGTTCGGCAAGACCGGCGTCTCCACCCGAGGCGCCCTGGTGGCCCGGCTGTTCACCGACCACTACTGGCCCGCGTTGCCGCGGCCGACCGAAGTCCCGGGGCCGGTCGGCGTACCGGCCCTGGCCCGCCGGAAGCCCCCGGTCACACGGCTTTGACCAGGTCGGACCTGCCCGTCCGGGACGCGCTCCGGACGGTGGTCGGAACCCCGGACAGCGCCTGCCGCGCGTCGTGGCGCGGCCACAGGAGGAGCGCGGCGACGGCACCCGTCCCGGCGAGGCCCGCGAGAACGGACCAGGTCAGCGTGAAGCCCGCGCTCGTGCCGAGCCATCCCGCGATCGGGTAGGTGACGAGCCAGGCCAGGTGCGAGAGGGAGAACTGGGCCGCGAACACCCCCGGCACCGCGTTCGGTGCGACGGAGGCACGCAGGACGGCGCCCGTCGGTGTGACGACCAGCGCCATGCCGACGCCGATCACGGCCCAGACGACCGCCGTACCGGTCCGCGTGGCCAGTTCGGCCGCGACGAGGGCCACCGCGGCGACCGTGCCCCCGACGAGCACTCCGGCGCCGGTCATCATGGTCGCGCGGGCGGGGACCCGGTCGAGTACGCGGGGCAGTACGAGCGCGGCCAGGAGCGTCCCACCGCCGGAGGCGGCGAGCATCCATCCGACGTCCGACTGCGAGCCGCCGAGGTCGTCGCGGACGTAGTTGACGGTGCTGACGACGACGATCGATCCCGCGGCCGCGACCACGAGGTTGAGCGCCATGACGCCGCGCAGCCGCGGGGTCCCGAGGAAGGTCCTGATCCCCGCCGCGGCCTTGTCCCACACCCGGGTGTGGGCGCTGAGGCGGGCTTCGGGGATGCGCGTGGGCAGGATGAGCAGCGCGGAGAGGACGAACCCGGCCGAGGTGCCCAGGAACAGCCAGTTGAAGCTGATGAACGCCAGGGCGACCGCGGTGAGGACGGGGCTGAGCAGGCTCTCCATGGTGTAGGCGACCTGGGACGCGGACAGGGCACGCGTGTAGTCGGACTCGTCGGTGACGACGTCGGGGATGACGGCCTGGAACGTCGGGGTGAACGCCGCGGACGCGGCCTGGAGCAGGCCGATCAGCACGTAGATGTGCCAGACCTCGCTGACGAACGGAAGGGCCAGGACCACCGCGGCCCGCACTACGTCGAGGAGGACCAGGACGGTCCGTCTGGGGAAGCGCCCGAGGTACGCGGCGGCGATGGGGGCGATGAGCACGTACATGACCATTTTGACGGTCAGGGCGGTGCCGAGGACGACGCCGGCGCCCGGGCCGGCGAGGTTGTAGGCGAGAAGTCCGAGGGCGACCGTCGTCAGCCCGGTGCCGAACAGGGCGATGATCTGGGCGCTGAAGAGGTAGCGGTAGTCACGGATGGCAAAGAGGCGCATGGCGTGTCCCTTCCGTTCTTCTGAGGCGGTGCGCGGCTCCGGGGTGGCGCTCGTGAACCGCACGTACAGGGGGGTGCGCTCATGTGCATCGGTGTCGCTCCCAGGTCTGCCGTCTTCTCTCGTGTCGCCCGCATCCATCGAAAATATACCCCTTGGGGGTATATAACAAGGCGGCATCACCCGAGACTCCCGCCCCCGCCCCGGAGCCGGCCTCCCGCCCGTCGGCAGCGGAACCGACTCGCGCTCCCACCGGCTTTTCGCTTCGGCGGCTGCGGGCATTGCGGATGCTTCCGGTGTCGGGAAGATGCGACGGTGTGGTCGCGGGAAACCGAACGACAGCCGGACGGAGAGGAATTGCCATGGTGGTGGGACGTGCGGCTCGTCGTGCGGAGCGCGCGGCGAAGGCCGAGGCCGCGATGGGGGCGGATGCGGCTTCGGCGGCGCTGGACCTTTTGGAACTGGTCGAGTTCGCGTGGCACGACTGCTACGCGGAGATCACGCCGCACGAGGATGTGATCGACGACATCCTGGTATGCGCCGGAGGCGATCTCGCGCGGATGATCAGCTCCGCCCGGCTGGCCGTCGAGGACTCGCGCGACCTGAGGATGGCCGCCGACGCGAGGCGGGCCGCCGAGGGACCGCCGGTCTGACGGTGGCGGGCGCGGGGTCTCGACTGTCGTGGTGGTCGGGGGTCGTCAGTCGCGCAGGCGGGTCAGAAGGTCTCGCAGTTCGCGCGGCTTCGTGATGCCGGGGACGTCGTCGCGGGTGAGCCAGGACGGGGACGGGGGCGCCTCGTGGCGTGCCCACGAGGGCGCGTCCGGCCAGTGCTTTCGCGTCATGCGCTGAAGAGGCTCGGTCAGGCCGGCCCGCTCGCATGCCGCCGCGTACTCGACGCTCGTGTCGCGGGCGCCGGTGCGGTCCCAGAAGTCCTCTTCCTTGGACCAGAGCCCGTCGCCCGCGTACCAGAGCACGGACAGCCCGGCGAAGTCCCAGTACGGCGGCCCTTCGTCGGACGGGTTGTCCCGCCGGTTCCGGTAGTGGAACGTGACGATCCCGTTCTCGATCGTGTACCAGTCGAGCACGCCGTAGATCTCGGGGACGCCTTTCATGACGGCGTGGATCCACAGGTCGATCTCGTCCCGGCCGTGCAGCGGACCCCAGAAGTGGTCGATGTAGTAGGCGTCAGGCGTGTAGAGCCGCGCCCAGGAAGCCCAGTCCTCGCCGGCGTTGCCGATCGACCACCAACGGGCGAACTCCGCCTCCACTTCGCGCCGGTCGAACTTCACGGCCCAACCTCCCGGAACTTGATCAGTCGACCCGTTGTACACCAGATCGCCCGAGCATCCGAGGGGCACGCGGAGGCGCTCTGGCCCGCGGCGTGTGCGGGACGACCCGGGGCGTGTTCGATCAGCGGGCGCCGGTCGGTCGCGGGGTGGTCAAAATCGCCCCTTCGCGCTTGAGCAGGCGGAACACCGTGGTGGTCTCGACCGACGTGACCCGCGTCAGCGCGGCGATCCGCGTCGTCAGGTAGCCGTACAGCTCGGTCTCGTCGCGGAAGCAGGCGACCGCGATGACGTTGGTGGCACCCGTGGTTGCCGCCGCGAAGACGACCTCGGGATGCAGGCTGAGCTTCGCGAGCACGTCGGCCAGGTGCGACGGCGGCACGGACATCCTCAGCGCGGCGGTCGTACGGTGGCCCAGCGCCGCCGGATCGGCGTCCAGCTCGAAGAACAGCAGGCGCTCGCGGCGGAGTTCGTCCATCCTCCGGCGCACCCAGGACTCGGACTGCCCGGCGGCCGAGGCCAACTCCGCGTAGCCGGAACGGCCGTCGCGGGCCAGTTGCTCGAAGAGCCGGGTGTCCGCCTCGGTGGGCGTCACGCCGCTCGGTCCGGTGTCCAGGTCGTGGTTCAAAGGGCCGTGGCCGGGGTCCAGTTCGGCGACCTGATCGGGGGTCAGCCACGCCGACTTCTCCCGCCAGCTCATCGGCCCGCCATGGGCGATGTGCAGCACGCACTGGGCGGTTATGTCGACGACCTTGGGCGTACGCGGCAGCGTGTGCCGCAGCAGATTGTCCGCGTCGGCGTTGCTGCCCAGGCGGGCGACGCAGCTGATCTCCGTGCCGCCCGAGGTGAGTTCGACCCAGGATGTGTCGCGGCGGCGGGCCAGGGCCTCGGCGATCGCGAACGCCGCGTCCGGAGTGCTGCGGATGCGTACCACCCACGTGGTCAGGCCGAGCCGCTGCGGGTTGGCCAGGCCGACCACGCGCGCGACGCCGGTTCCCCGGAGTCGGCGGTAGCGGCGCGCGACCGTCTGTTCCGAGACGCCGATCACCCCGGCGATGCGCGCGAAGGGCGCGCGGCCGTCGATCTCCAGGGCGTGGATGAGCGCGCGGTCGATCGCGTCGAGCGTCACCGGCATGCCGGCCGTGCCGGTCGTGCCGACGGTCGTGCGGGGAGTGGAGGATTCCATCCACAGGAGAGTACTCGTGGCGGATTTCCGCCGAATGCGGCCGCTGACTGGTTGACCTTGCGGCACGCCAGGAGCGTGGGCGTACCACTCCGAGCACCGCCCGAGCGCTGCTCCACCCACCACTCACCGCACCGCTCCAACGCGAGAAATGAAGACGCCATGCGCAAATGGGGACCGCTCGTCGCGGTATGCCTGGGAGCGTTCATGCTCCTCGTCGACACTACCGTCGTGCTCGTCGCACTGCCCGACATCGCCGACGACACCGACTCGACCTATGCGGACCTGCAATGGGTGGTCGACGCCTACGCGTTGGCCCTCGCCGCCCTGCTCCTGGGGGTGGGTGCGCTCGCCGACATCGTGGGCCGCAAACGCGTGTACGCGGTCGGCCTCGTCGTGTTCACCATCGCCTCACTGCTGTGCGGCCTCGCGCCCGGCACCGGCACGCTGGTGGCCGCGCGCGTCGTCCAGGGCATCGGCGGCGCGGCGATGCTGGCCACCGCCATCGCGCTGATCGGGGCGGCGTACCAGGGCCGCGACCGCGGGGTGGCCTTCGGCGTGTGGGGCGCGGTCTCCGGGGCGTCGGCGGCACTCGGGCCGGTGGTCGGCGGGCTGCTGACCGAACACGTGAGCTGGCGCGCGATCTTCCTGATCAACCTGCCGGTCGGGGCCGTCGCACTCTTCCTCGCCCTGCGGTGGCTGCGCGAGTCGCACGGCGACCGTACGACGCGCGTGGACGTGCCCGGCGCGGCGGTGTTCACCCTTGCCGCGGGAGCGCTCACGTACGCCTTCATCCGTGCGGGTGAACACGGCTGGGGCGACGCCACGGTTCGAGGCGCCTTCGCCGCGGCGGCCGTCGCCGTGGTCCTCTTCGCCGTGGTCGAGACCCGCAGCGCCGCACCGATGCTCGATCTGCGCCTGCTGCGCGACCGGTCGTTCACCGGCATCCTGATCGCCGGACTCACCCTCCAGATCGCCGCGTTCGCGTGGATGCCGCAGGTGTCGCTGTGGCTCCAGACGCACCTGGGGAACAGCCCGGTGCGCGCGGGCCTGATGCTCGCGCCGCTGGCCGGCGTCGCGTTCGTGGTGGCGGGCGCCGCGGGGCGGCTGCTGCACGACGTACCGGCACGCTGGACGATCGGCGGCGGCCTGCTGTTCATCGGCACCGGCGCGCTGCTGCTGACCCGCATCGACGCCGGATCGGACTGGACGGTCCTCCTACCCGGCCTGATCGTCGCGGGCGTCGGCGTCGGCCTCGGCACCCCCGCACTCGCGTCCGCGATCCTCGCCACCGTGCCGCCGGAGCGGGCCGGCATGGCGGGCGGCGCGCTCAACACCTTCCGCCAGCTCGGCTTCGCGCTCGGCATCGCCGTCACCGGCGTCGTGTTCCAGGGCGAGGCCGAGACCGTCCTGCGGGACGCCGGGGTCGCCGGGGCCCACGGCGCCGCGGCCCGGCTCACCGAGGGCGGGGGCGGGGCAGGCCTGCCGCCCGGCGCGGCGGACTCGGCGTACGCCTCGGGCCTCGACGCCGTCGTCCTCATGTCGGGCGTGGTGGGCCTCGTCGCGGCCGTGCTCGTGGTGCTGCTGGTACGCGGCGGACGCCCCGGGGCTCCTGCCCCGAAACCCGACCGGGCCCGGCCGGAGCAGGCCGAGGGCGCCGCGATCGGCTGAGAGTAAGGTTTCGGCCACGCAACGTTGACAGGACAGTCACTCAGGGTTGCGTTACCGTTGTCGGTATCTGCGTTCATTTGTGGTTATGCGGTACCTGCGGGGAAGGGTGGCCGGTCATGCTCAGCGCACGCGGCATTCTTCAGGAGATCCACCAGGACGACGACGCGTTCCGTCTGTTCTGCAGCATCGCCGCCAAGGGCGAGAGCCAGGGCGGCTGGGAGAACAGGCGGATCGCGGCCCTCGTCCCCGATCCGGAACTCGCGCCCAAGGTCGCGCGGCACGGCGCCGACGAGGACAAGCACGGGCGCATCTTCAACGCCATGCTCCACCGGCGCGGCCTTGACCCGGTCGAGGTCCCGCCCGAGACCGACTACTGCATGCTGCTCGAACGGCAGGGCATCGGCCTCGCCCACGAGCGCCTGCGCCGCGACGAGCCGATGACCGACGCCGACGTGGTCGAGTACCTCGTGCACTCGCGGGTCACCGAGCAGCGCGCCGCCGAGGACATGCGGCTGCTGCGCCGCTACCTGGGCGACGACCCGGACATCGGGCGCGGTATCCGGATGATCTGCGACGACGAGGAGAACCACCTCGCGTACTGCCACGAGGAGTTGCTGCGGCGTACCGCGGTCGGCGGCAGCCTGCAGATCAAGCGCGCGCTGGAGAAGACCGCACGCGCGGAGATCAAGGTCAACCGCGACGTCAGCCTCGCCGTCATGGCGCGGATGGGCAGCCTCCTCAACTGGTCGCGGGCCCGCCGCACGGTGCTGAGCGCCGGAATCCACGCGACGTACGTCTACGACCGCGTGTGGGGCACCCGCCGCATGGTCAAACTCCGCCCGCCCAAGCGCGTCAACGCCATGGGCCCCAGGCCCAGCGCCCACCCCAACGCCGCCTGACTACCGAGTCGCGGGAGCGGTTCGACGGCGTTGGCGGTAGCGCGCGGGGGCGGTCGTTCAGTCTCCGACCAGGCAGAACTCGTTGCCTTCCGGGTCCCGCAGGACCTGGAAGGCGCCCTGGTCGTCCTTGACGATGCCGCCCAGGCGTACCGCGCCCAGGAGTTCGACCGCGCGGGTCGCCGCGGGGATGTCGGTGACCTGGACGTCCAGGTGCAGGCGGTTCTTGCCCGACTTGCCCTCGGGTACGCGCTGGAAGGCGACGCGCGGCTTGCCCGGCGGGTCGACGTACGCCCAGGCGGCGTCCCGCTCGACCGCGTCGCCGCCCAACACCCGGGCCCAGAAGACCGCGAGGCGGTACGGTGCGGCGCAGTCGACCACCACCTCTTGGAGGTCGCGCCCGAACCGCGCGAGCCCCGCCGCGTGGCCCATCACGATCAGCGGCGTGACCGTGCCGTCCGCCTCGACGAACGGCGCGGAATCGGCGTCGGGCTCGTCGACGAAGCCCTCGGCCAGGTACAGGCCGTGCGCACGGTCGTTGCCCGCCTTGACGTCGAGCCAGACGCGCCGCGCGCCATGGACGGTGTACGCCCTGGTCAGCAACTCCCGCAGCAGTGCCCGCCCGTGGCCGTGCCCGGTGTGTGCCGTACCGACCACGATGCGCCGCACCTCGACGGCTTTGTCCTCGCGGGCGAGACCGGCGAGCACGCCGAAGCCCACGACCCGGTCGTCCTCAAGCACGACCACATGTTCCTGGGCCGGGTCGACCAGGGCCAGGTCGTGCCAGGTGCGGCCGATGTCGCACAACCAGCGCGCCGCGTCCGGTTCGGCCTCCAGTGTGATGATCGTGTCGAGGTCGGTTTCCTTGCCCAGGCGGAAAGAACGCACGTCAGGCAGGGTACCGGTGGTCCGCGGCGGTGACGAACGGTTGGTCCGGGTGCCACGGCGGATGTGGCATGCCCCGTCTGTCGGATAGCGTCTTCGCCATGCGTGACCTGGAACCGGGGGATCCGCACCGCCTGGGCGACCACGAGTTGGTCGGCGTGCTGGGCGCGGGAGGATTCGGCCGGGTGTTCATGGCCAGGACGCCGCAGGGCAGACGGTTGGCCGTCAAACTGACCCACCCTCACCTGCTGCGCGCCGACCCGGACTTCGCGATGCGCTTCGCCGGGGTCATGGGCGACCTCTCCCGTGTCCGCAACCTGGGCGCGGGACGCATCGTCGACTGGAGCACAGACGGCGTACGGCCCTGGTACGCCCGCCGATACGTCCCCGGCGCCTCGCTCGTCGAGGTCCTCGCCGCGGCCGGACCGCTTCCGCACGCGGCGCTGCGCATCGTCGCCGGGGTCGCGCGGGGCCTTGCCGCCATGCACGACGCGGAGTTGCCGCACGGCGGCGTGACCCCGGGCAACGTGCTCGTGACCGCGACCACCGCGCAGCTCGTCGACGGCGGCCTGGCCCGGGTGTTCGGCGGACCCGGGCAGGGCGGCGCGCAGGGCGCCCTCGTGCCGCTCACCGGTCCGGCGTTCGCGCCGCCCGAAGGCGCGGACGCGACCCTGGCGGCCGACGTGTACGCGCTGGGGGTGCTGCTGCTCCTGTGTGCCCGCGGGCACCTGCCGGAGGAGTCGGACGCACGGGGCGGAAAGGTAGGCGTATCGGCCGCGGGCCTCCCGGACGGCGTCGCCCCACTGGCCGCGCGGCTGCTTCATCCGGTTCCCGAGTCCCGGCCGACCGTCGCCGAGATTGTCGCGCAACTCGGCCGCCCCGTCGGCGAACTGGCGACCCATCTGCCGCGGGCCGCGCGGCGGGCGATCAGCGCCCACGCCGAGCCGGCCGGTTCGGAGGAACCGCCGATCGGGACAGCGCTCGCCACACCACGGCCTGTGCGTGCTCCTGCCGCGACCGATGTGGCACCCCAGGTGCCGGAGACCGCCGCGGAGGCGGCCAAGGCCAAGGGCTCGATCCCGAGGGCACGTCAGCGCCGCGTACCCGCGCAGGCGGCCGCGGTGGTCGGGACGGCGACGGCGGAGACGGGCGCCGCCCCGAACCCGAAGGGGCGGCAGAAGGAGCCGAAGACGCCGCGCAAGCGGGCCGCGGGTGCCGGAAGCGCCATCGTGAGCAGCCGCGGGAAACTTCCCGCCAAAGCGGCGACACCAGTCGGCGTCGAACACGGCGTCGAGCAGGACGCCGAGCACAAGATCGAACACGACTCCGCGCCGGGCGTCGAGCACAGCGTCGAGCACGGCATCGAGCACGACGCCGCGCACGACCCGGCGTACGACTCCGCCCATGACGCCACCACCGGCTCCGCGCACCCCACTTCACCCGCACTCGGCGACGACCCCGCGGCCACCGCCACCGCCGGCGCCACAGCCGGCGGCACAGCCACTGCCGGCGCCACGTCCGCCGAACCGGCCGAACAAGCCGCCGCATTAGGCGCACAATGCCTCTGGACCCGGGAAATCCCCGGTGTGCAGAGCCTCTTCATGTCCGACGGCCTGGTCTTCGCCGGCGGCGAGAGCCTCGTGGCCCTCGCCCCCGAAACCGGCGAGCCGGTGTGGAGCAAGCCGGGCTGGCGTATCGTCGGCGAGCCCCGCGGCGGGCGCGTGTACGTCACCCAGGGCACCCGCATCGCCCTACTGGACGCCATCACCGGGGCCGAGCGCTGGCGTACCGACGTCGCCGCCGCGCGTGGCCTCTGGGCCCGCGGCACCTCGCGACTCGCGCGCGCCGAGCGGGCGTTCCGACTGCACGCGGTGTTCGAGCCCGCGGAAGGGGTGCTCGCGGCGATCGGCGGCCACACCGAGCTCTTCGGACTCGACCCGGCCTCCGGCGAGTTGCTGTGGAACCGCCGGGAGGCCCGCCGCACGGCGTTCACCCGCGACGACGCGGGCGCGGTCTACCTGAGCGGCGACGGCCGCGAGCCGATGCGCGCGCTCGACCCGCGGACCGGCGAACTGCTGTGGCGCGACGACGCCGAGGACTCGATCGTCACCGCGGTGGACCGGGGCTGGGTGCTGTGCGCCCGGTTCCGCCCGGGGACCGCCGAGGTCGGCTCGTACGTCGTGCGCGCCGCCGAGGACGGCGGCCTCGTGCATCGCGACATCAGCCCCGGCGACACCGCGATCCTCGAGAACGGCGTCCTCTACGTCCTCGGCGGCGGCGAGTTCCGGGCGTTGCGCCCCGCGCAGGCCGCCCAGCTGTGGAGCATTCCGTGGTCCGGCGGTACGGCCGGGCTGTCCCTCGCCGTCGACTCCGCGGAGGCGTACCTGCGCGGCGAGGACCGCCGCGTGCACGCCGTCGACCTCGCCGACGGATCGGTGCGCTGGACGAGCGGCCCCATCCCGGCCCGTCGGCCCCTCGACGCGGTCGGCGGCCAACTGGACCGTACGCTCCCGGTCTTGGCCGACGGCCCGGTGGTGTGCGTGCGCTCGCACAGCGACTCGGTGCTCATCGTCCTGGACCGCACCGACGGCCGCGAGCTGTGGTGGTGGCGGGCCTGGTACGGCACGCTCACGATGGTCGCCCCCGTGGTGTCCGGTGCCTTCGTCTACGTTGTGGACGGAGACAGGGTCCGTGCGCTGACCGGCCGGGACACCGACGAAACGGGAACCGTGTGACATTTCTCGCCGCTATCCGGCCGGACCGCCGTGGGGGCACGGCACCCGCACGAGCATCCGCGCTCCCGCGGCGCCGCACCGACCTCCTGGCGATGGCGGTGCCGACGCTGTTCCTGGCGGTGATGGGCTGGAACCAGCGCTGGATGACCGACGACGGCCTGATCTTCACGCGCGTCGTGCGGCAGATCACCGCGGGCAACGGCCCGGTCTACAACGTCGGCGAACGCGTCGAGACGTCCACGAGCACCGCGTGGCAGTGGCTGCTGGTGGCGGTGCATTACCCGAGCCCGCTCTCCGACGCCGAGAACGCGGTCTACCTCGGACTCCTGTTGGCGGTCCTGGGCTTTTGGGCGGCCCTGTCCGCCACCTGCTGCCTGCACCGGCGTCTGGCCCCGACCCGCCTGCTCCTGCCCGCCGGAGCGCTCGTCTTCGTGGTCGTCGAACCGGTGTGGGACTTCCTGTCCGCCGGGATGGAGATCGGCCTGATCCTGTTCTGGATCGGCACCTCGTGGGCGCTGCTGGTGTCCGTGTGGTGCGCCTGGCCGGGCGCCGTCCCCGCCCGGCGTCTCCTCGGCCTGTCCTGCTACCTCGGCCTCGGTCCGCTCATCAGGCCCGACCTGGGCATCACGGCGGTCGCGTTCCTGGTGGCCGTCGCCCTGCTCGGGCCGGCGTCGGGGTGGACGCGGGTCGGGATGGCGGTGGCCGCGGGAGCGCTCCCGGCGGCGTACGAGGTCTTCCGCATGGGCTACTACGGCCAACTCGTGCCGATGCCCGCGGTCACCAAGGAAGCCGGCGACTCGCAGTGGGGGAGGGGCTGGGACTACGTCACCGACTTCAACCGCCCCTACCAACTGTGGATCCCGCTGCTGTTCCTGGCCGCCGCCGCGGTGCTCTACGCCCGGCTCGGCCTGCCGAGGCGGCGCACGGTCCTCGTGCTCGCCGTCGCACCCGCCGCCGCCCTCGCCCAGGCCCTCTACCTGGTCAAGGTCGGCGGGGACTTCATGCACGCCCGTATGTGGGTCCCCATCCTGCTGACGCTGCTCCTCCCGATGCTCTTGCTGCCGCTCCGGCGGGCCGTACTGCCGCTCGTCGCCGCGGTGGCCGTGTGGGCAGTCGTGTGCGCCGCGGTGCTGCGGCCCGGCGGCAGCGGCACCACCAAGCCGCCCGTGCCCGCCGCGAACGGGCAGAACCAGGTGTGGAACGAGCGCGGCGTGACGACCCGGGCGACCGGGGAACGGAACCCGGTGACCGCCGGGGCGCACGTCGCGTACAACGCGCAGATGCACGGCCTGCTGGTCGCGGCCCGCGACGACGGGCGGCACGTGCTCATGCTCGACCCGCGCTACGGCAAGGTGTTCGGGCTGCCCCCGGACTTCGCGCTGCCGCTGCGGCCCGACCTGGAGAACCCGGTCGCGCTGGTCATCGGCAAACTCGGTGCGGGCGGCGCGATGACGCCGCTCGACGGGCTGCTCGCCGACGTGTGGGGGCTGTCCAGCACCCTCGGCGCGCACCTGGAGCAGACCAACTTCACCGCCGCCGGGCACCAGAAGCTGCTGGCCCCGGTGTGGAACATCGCGCTGTACGTCGACCCGGCGGCCTTCCCGTCGGTGCCGCCCGCGCTGGCCGACCAGGAGCAACTACGGGCCGCGCACCGGGTTCTCGGCTGCGGCGACGTACGCGAGCTCCTGGAGTCGGTCTCCGAGCCGATGAGCTTCGACCGGTTCTGGAAGAACCTGACCGGTGCGTACGAACGGACAAACATCCGTATACCGGCGGATCCGGTCGAGGCCGCCCGCAAATTCTGCGACTGACCCGGGGCCGACCGGGCGAATTTCCCCGGTGAATTTCGCAACCGACGCAGCTTTTCGGACGCCCGACAGCGTCTTTGGTGAGTAGACGCCCGAGGCCGCCGGAGGCCGGGCGTCCCGCCCCGCGGCTCACGCCGGGGCGGAAATGAGCCGCACTCCAACGCCTGTACCGGGATCCGAGCGGGGATCCGCCGCGGGCCGGAGCCGAAATCCCCCTGGGAGCCGCATGCCCCCGACGTCCGTCCCGGCCGCCAGCCCCGCACCCGCGAACTCCGCCGACGTCGAAGAGACACGGCCGAGACCCGCGGCGCCGGACCAAACGGGCGGCCGCGCCCGGCCGTTCGCCCGCGCGGTCCGCCGCCGCCTGCCCAGGCCGGCCGACCTGGCCGTCATGCTGGTGCCGACCGCCATCCTCGCGGTCATGGGCTGGCACCGGCGCTGGATGACCGACGACGGCCTGATCTTCACGCGCGTGGTCCGGCAGATCGCCGCGGGCAACGGCCCGGTGTACAGCATCGGCGAGCGTGCGGAGACGTCGACGAGCACCGCGTGGCAGTGGGTGCTGGTGGCCTTCCATTGGGTCAGTCCCTTCCCGCCCGCCGAGACCGCGGTCTACCTCGGACTCGCCCTGTCCGTCACGGGGTTCTGGATCGCCCTCGACACCACCCGGCGCCTGCACCGGGCGCTGACCGCCAAGCGCTTCCTGCTGCCCGCCGGCGCACTGGTGTTCGTCGCGGTGCCGGTGAACTGGGACTTCCTCACCGCGGGCATGGAAATGGGCCTGGTCCTGCTGTGGATCGCCGTCTCGTGGTCCCTGCTCGTCGGCGCCTGGGCCGCGCCGGTCGGCGGAGTCGGCACCCGGCGGCTGCTGGCCACCTCCTTCTGGTTCGGGCTGGGCCCGTTGATGCGCCCCGACCTGCTCCTGACCTCGCTGGTGCTGCTCACCGCGCTGGCCGTGCTGACCGCGGCACGGTGGCCCCGGCTGGTGGCGATGGCCGCCGTCGCGGGGGCGCTGCCCGCCGCGTACGAGGTGTTCCGCATGGGCTACTACGGCCTGGTCTTCCCGATGCCGGCCCTCACCAAAGAGGCCGGGGACTCGCTGTGGGGGCGCGGCCGGGACTACATCCTGGACTACGAGCGGCCGTACCGGCTGTGGATCCCCGCCGTGCTGCTCCTCCTTGTCGCGGTACGCGGCGCCGTACTGCTCGGCCGCCGCCGGGACGTGAACCGCACCTGGCTGCTGGTCGCCACCCCGCTCGTCGCCGCGTTCGTCCAGACCCTGTACCTCGCCAAGGTGGGCGGCGACTTCATGCACGGGCGGCTCATGCTGCCCGTCATGTTCCTGGTCCTTCTGCCGCTGCTGCTCGTGCCGTTCGACAAGCTGTCCGCGCCGCTGGTCGCCACCGTGACGGTGTGGGCCCTGTTCTGCGGCATCGACATGCGCAGCGGCGTGGTGACGACCCTGACCTCGCCCCGCGACGGCCAACCCCCGCAGAACCAGACGTGGAACGAACGCCGCGTCTACGTCGGCGACACCGGCCACGAGAACCCCGTCAGCTCCCAGGCGCACATCGCCTACCTGCGCAAGTCGTACTCCCTGGTGGTGCGCGCGGACGCGGCGGGCAAGCGCGTGCTCTATTGGGACTTCGGCTACGCCCGGGCGTACGGACTGCCCGGGGACTTCGAACTGCCGCTGCGCCCCGACCTGCAGAACGACGTCGCCCTGGTGATCGGACGCCTCGGCCTCGGCGGCGCGATCGTGCCGCTGGACGGCATGGTCGCGGACCTGTGGGGGCTTTCCAGCACCATCGGCTCGCACATCGAGCAGACGCACTTCGCGGCGGCCGGCCACCAGAAGCTGCTGCCGCCCGCGTGGAACATCGCGCTGTACGTGGACCCGGTCGCGTTCAAGGACGTACCGCCGCAGTTGGCGTCGCCGGAGGCGATCCGCGCCGCGTACCGCACGCTGGGATGCGGGAAGGTCGCCGAGCTCATCGACTCGGTGACCGAACCGATGAGCATGAAGCGGTTCTGGGACAACCTGACCGGCGCCTACGACCGCACCAAGCTGCGCATCCCCTCGGATCCGATCGAGGCGGAGCGCAAGTTCTGCGGAGGTTCGTGACCGCCGCGAAGTCGTCGCGCCGGCTCAGGACTTGAGGACGTCGTCGAGGCTCCCGGCCAGATCGCCGAGAGCCTCGTCGGCCGCCGCCAGCAGGCCCGCGCCGACCTGGAAGATGTGCCAAAGGTCCGGGTAGTCGGTGTGGTCGACCGTGACCCCGTGGGCGGCCGCGCGGTCGGAGAACGCGGCCCCTTCGGGGGCGAGGATGTCGTCGGTGCCGCACTGCACGATCGTCGGCGGCAGCCTCGACAGGTCGGAGTTCCGCGCGGGGGCGAGCGTTTCGCGGTCGACGCCGTTCGCGTACCACTCGGCGCAGCAGGTCAGCCACGCCGGCCGCAGGACGGGATCGCGGCCGTAGCGCGGTTCGTACGGCCAGGGCCGCAGCGGGTCGAGCCAGGGGGATATCAGGACCATCGCGTCGGCGACCCGGTCACCGGGGTGCCCGCTGCCGCCGGCGGCCAGGCCGAGGGCCGTGGTGAGGGCGATCCCGCCGCCGGCCGAGTCGCCCGCGATCACGAGAGGCGTGGTCGCCGGCGTCGTCGCGGCCAGCGCGCGCCACGCCGCGAGGGTGTCGTCGAGGGCGGCGGGGTACGGGTGTTCGGGCGCGCGGCGGTAGTCGAGCAGGTAGACGGCGCTCCGCGTCGCCCGCGCGAGGTGCGCGCCCCACGACAGGTGCGACCGCGACGAGCCGGTGGCGTACCCGCCGCCGTGCAGGTAGAGGATCGTGCGCTCGGGATCCTGCGGCCCGACCGAGACGCGGCGCGCGGGCACCCCGCCGGGCGAACGGCGCAGCACGTGCGTTCCGGGCGGCAGGGGGCCGGAGTTGGCGTCGAGGCGGGCCCGCTGCACGGCGAGCGGGACGCGGGGGTGCAGGAACGGCCGAATGGTGCGGCGGGCGAGACCGCGGGCCAGGGGAACGGTGAGCTGGGGCACGAGGGTCCTCCTCGGGGCTGCGTCCCGGGGCCGCGTCAAGGGGGCGGCGTCCGGGACTGCGTCCGTGGGCTGCATCCGTGGGCTGCGTCGCTCGGGCCGGGCCCGCCCCACCTACGGTGACACCCGCCCCCGCCCCTGACCAGAGCCCACCCACCCCAACCCAAACCCCACCCCCCAACCTCAACCCCCCAACGTCAACCCCCCAACCTCAACCCCCACCCCCAACCGCCAACCCCCAACCGCCGACCGCCAACCCCCAGCTGCCGACCGCCGACCTCACCTACCGACCCCAATTGCCAACCTCAACCGCCGACCCTTAACCGCTGAACCTCAACCGCCGACCGTCGCCCCCCAATCCCTAGCTTCGCCGCGCACCCCCAGCCCCCGATCTCGAACGCCGACCGCAGCGCGCCCGAGCCCCGGTTACGTGTGCCGGCGGGCGATCGATCTTCCACGTTGTCCGGCTTGCGGCTACCTTGCGTGCGTCAGCGGGCGCACGGCGGGCACGCCCTTTCGGGTGTCGCCAGGCCGGCGCCCAGCAGCGCACCCACGAGCGCGCATTCGTGCGCGCACACGAGCACAGCGGGAGATACGCATGGCCAGCCGGTGGTCCGTCACCATGAACGACCTGGTCCGGCAGCGGGTGGGCGACACGTCCACAGGCGTGCGGTACGGCGACTCTTCGTGGACGTGGGACGAGCACGTACGCCTGTCCGCCCAGCGCGCCGCGTTCCTGGAGTCCCGGCGCGATCCCGACAAGCCGTTCCACGTGGGCGTGATGCTGGAGAACGTGCCGGAGTTCTCGTTCCTGCTGGCCGCCGCGGCGGTGTCGGGCGCGGTCGTCGTCGGCCTCAACCCGACCCGGCAGGGCAGCGAGCTGGCGCGCGACGTCGAGCACACCGGCTGCACGCTGCTGATCACCGGCGACGCGCACGCGGCGCAGCTGGCCGAGGCGGTGCCGGACTTCCCGGCGGAGAACGTGTGGAACGTCGACTCCGCGGCGTGGACCGACGCGCTGGCCCCGTTCGAGGGTGCCGAGCTGCCGGGCAGCTCGCCCGCACCGGACGACCCGTTCATGCTGATCCTGACGTCCGGGACGACCGGCCACCCGAAGGCGGTCATCTGCTCGCAGGGCAAGATCGCGTCGCAGGGCGGCTCGGTCGTGGCGATGCAGCAGCTGGGCGGCGAGGACGTGGCCTACTGCGCGATGCCGCTGTTCCACTCCAACGCGATGATCACCTGCTGGACCCCGGCGGTGGCGTCCGGCGCGGCACTGGTGCTGCGGCGTCGCTTCTCGGCGTCGGGCTTCCTGCCGGACGTGCGCAAGTACGGGGTGACGTACGCGAATTACGTCGGCAAGCCGCTGTCCTACATCCTGGCCACCCCCGAACTGCCGGACGACGCCGACAGCACGCTGACGCGCGTCTTCGGCAACGAGGGCGGGCCGCAGGATGTCGAGCGGTTCGCCCGGCGGTTCGGGTGCAGCGTGCGGGACGGGTTCGGATCGACCGAGGGCGGCCTGTCGTTCGTCCCGGTGCCGGGCATGCCGCCCGGCGCGCTGGGGACCGCGAGCGGCGACATCCGGGTGCTGAACCCGGATACGCGCGAGGAGTGCGCGACGGCCCGGTTCGACGCGGACGGGCGCCTGCTGAACGCCGACGAGGCGGTCGGCGAACTGGTGAACCTCGACGGCGCGGGCTCGTTCGAGGGCTACTGGAACAACGACGCGGCAACCGCGGACCGGCTGCGCGACGGCTGGTACTGGAGCGGCGACCTGGCCTACCGGGACGAGCGGGGGATGTTCTTCTTTGCGGGGCGCAGCGGTGAGTGGGTCCGCGTCGGCGGCGAGAACTTCGGCTCGGCGCCGGTCGCGCGGATCCTCGCCCGGCACCCGGACGTGGTGCTCGTGTCGGTCTACGGCGTGCCCGACGAGGCGGCCGGCGACCAGGCGATGGCGGCGGTCGTGCTGCGTGAGGGCGCCGAGTTCGACCCGGCCGGGTTCGCCGCGTGGCAGGCCGAGCAGCCGGACCTCTCGCCGACGTGGCGTCCCCGCTACGTGCGCGTCGCGCGCGAACTCCCGCACACGCAGACCAACAAGGTGCTGGTGCGCGTGCTCTCGCGGCAGGCGTGGTACGCGGACAACGGCGACGCGCTGTGGTTCCGGCCGGGCAAGGACGGCCCGTACCAGCCCTTCACCGAGGCGGACGTCAAGGCGCTGGAGACTCGCTTTGCGGAGCACGGCCGGGCTCACGTGCTGGACCTGCTGGACCGTCCGTAGCAGTGGTGGCGGCCGTACCGGTCGTGGCGGCGGCAGCGCTCGTGGCGGTCGCGGTGCTCGCGGGCACCACGACGGCGGGGGCCTTCAGCGGCTGCGCGGCGGCCGTCGCGCGCAGGGACCGGGCCTTCGCCCGGGTCCTGCGCGCCTGGCCCAGGGCGTCGACGGTGAGCACCGCGAGCGCCGCCCAGATCAGCCCGAAGCCCGCCCAGCGGGACGCGGGCATCGCCTCGTGGTAGACCCACACGCCGACGCCGAACTGCAGGATCGGGCCGAGGTACTGCAGCATGCCGATCGTCGACAGCGGGATGCGTACGGTCGCCGCCCCGAAGCACAGCAGCGGTATCGCGGTGACCACGCCTGTGCCGATCAGCAGCAGCGTGTGCCCGAAGGACACGGTGCCGAGCGTGCCCTCGCCGGTCCACGCCAGGTACGCGAGGTAGCCCGCGGTCGGCAGGAACATCACCGCGGTCTCGGCGGTCAGCGATTCGGTGGGGGCCAGGCCGACGGTCTTCTTGACGTACCCGTAGATCGTGAAGCTCGTGGCGAGGACCAGCGCGAGCCACGGGAGCCGCCCGTACGCCACGGTCAGCACCAGCACGGCCGCGATGCCGAGGGCCACCGCGGCCCACTGCGCGGCGCGCAGGCGTTCGCCCAGCACCAGCACCCCGATCGCGATGAACGCGAGCGGGTTGATGAAGTAGCCGAGCGAGGTCTCGACGACCTGGTCCGAGTTGACGCCCCAGATGTACAGGCCCCAGTTGGTGGTGATGACCACGCCCGCGATCGTGATCTTGGCCAGCCGGGCGGGATTGCGCAGCAGCGCGCGGATCCATGACCAGCGCCGCAGCACGGCCAGCACGAGGAGCATGAAGACCAGCGACCACACCATGCGGTGGGCGAGGATCTCGACCGCTCCGGCGGGCTTGAGGTGCGGCCAGTAGAGGGGGAAGAGCCCCCACATCACGTACGCCGCGACGCCCAGCCACAGGCCCCGACGCTGCTCCGCCGTTTCCGTCAAATCGCCCACGGGCGGACCCTAGCCACGGATCCCGCCAAGTGTCGCGGTCCAATTCGCCACGGGTGGATCGTGGACGCCACCCAACCGGCTGCCCGAGCCCGACAGTGAAGGGCCTGTAGCCGCCCGTGACCAACGCATGCGTATGTCGCGAAATCGTTATATGACGACCCGTCAGATTCCGGGCCGATCGAGTTAGGTTGACCGAATCCACCACTCCGGTTGCCTTGCAAAGCCGGGTCCCCTGAACTGCCCGGCGGTCGGTCCTCATTTCGCCCGACCCGGGCCGCCGACACAGCGCCAGGAGCAGTTTTGCGTCTCGAACGACTCCGTACACCCCGCACGATGGCCGCGGTCGCAGGTGCCGCCGCCATCGCCCTCACCATGTCCGCATGCGGCGGCGGTGACGACAAGGACTCCGGCTCCGGCGGCTCGGGTGGCGGCAGCGCGGCCCCCGGTGGGGCCGGCAGCAGCGGCGACCTCACCGTCCTGATCACCCAGGAGACCCGCGGCGTCGACCCCGCGATAGCCACGATCTCGTCGGTCAACGGCGGCACCCAGGCCGCGGCCGTCTTCGACGTGCTCTTCTGGATCAACCCGAAGACCGGCAAGGTCGAGCCGCAGCTCGCCGAGTCCGCCACGACGTCCGAGGACGGCAAGGTCTGGACCGTCAAGCTGCGCCCGAACGTGAAGTTCACCGACGGCACGCCGCTGGACGCCGAGGCCGTGAAGTTCAACTGGGAGCGCCACCAGGACCCGGCGGCCAAGTCGGTCGCCGCGCTGGCCGCGAAGGACCTCAAGTTCGACGTGGTCGACCCGCTGTCCCTCAAGGTGACGCTGCCCACCCCGAACATCCACTTCGACCAGATGATCGCGCACAACCTCGCGTTCATCGGTTCGCCGACGGCGATCAAGGCCGACCCGGCGGGCTTCGCCACGAAGCCGGTCGGCGCGGGTCCGTTCAAGGTCAAGAACTGGGTGCGCGACAGCGCCATGACGCTCGAGCGCAACCCGGACTACTGGAACAAGGACCGCCCGCTGCTCAAGTCGGTCACCTTCAAGCCGGTGCCGGACCAGAACCAGCGCCTCAACTCGCTCGCGAGCGGGCAGGCGGACCTGGTCACCACGATCAACTTCAAGATCGTGAACGACGCCAAGGACAAGGGTCTGACGGTCGCCTACGCGGAGAAGAACGGCGGCTTCATGACCATGTTCAAGACGGACAAGGCGCCGTTCAACGACCCGCGGGCGCGTCGCGCGTACGCGCTGATCATGGACGCCGGCAACCGCAACAAGCTGATCCAGGGCCCGGCGGGCGCGGACCAGACGCTGAGCACCTTCTTCCAGCCCAGCTCGCCGTACGTCAACCCGGACGCCAAGATGCCGTCGCAGAACAAGGCCGAGGCGCAGGCCCTGCTGGACCAGCTGGCTGCCGAGGGCAAGCCGCTGTCGTTCACGTACACCACGAACGACAGCCCGGCCGCGCGCAAGTCGGCCGAGTACTGGCAGACGCAGCTCCAGGGCATGCGCAACATCGAGATGAAGACCGAGTTCCTCAACGGAGCGCTGTACGGCTCCAAGGTCATGATCCAGCGCGAGTTCCAGGCCGCCGAGTTCAACGTCTTCTTCGACGACCCGGAGCCGTTGTTCTACAACATCCTGCACTCGAAGGGCGCGGAGAACCGCACGGGCTACAGCAGCCCCGTCGTGGACGCCGCACTCGACAAGGCGCGCAACTCGACCGACGAGAACGTTCGCAAGGAGCAGTACGGGATCGTGCAGGCCGAAATCGTCAAGGACCTGCCGTTCTGGTCCTACGAGAAGGGCTTCATGGCCGCGATCCAGGGCAAGAAGGGCAAGGTCGACGGGCTGGAGCTGTTCGAGGACGGCCTGATCCTGTTCGACCGCGTCAGCGTCAGCTAGGCGAAAAACCGCCTGACGGCGTGTCGCTGACAGCGCGTCACTGACAGAGCGTCGGCCCGGCCTTCTCGGGTCGGGCTGACGCGGCGTCAAAAACGAGCGGTGGCCGGGCTCCTGCTCCCCGGCCGCCGCTCGTGGCTGTACAGACCAGGCGAGTTCGAGCCTGGCACGTTCGGCCTGACCGCACGCGGCCCGAAGACCGCGCGCGGCCCGAAGGACTTCGGACCGCGCGCGGTCGGACCGAACGCGTTCAGACCGCGCGAGCCCGGATGAACAGCCCCTCGGCGTCCGCCACCAGCACGCCGTCGGCGTAGGAACGGGCCTCCACCCACGCCTTGCGGCCCTCCACGCGGGTGACCTCCGCCTCGTAGTCGATGCGTTCGAACAGCGGCGTACCGCGCTTCAGGCGCACCGTCAGGTAGGCCGTCATGCCGAGCGCCCCGGCGCCCGACTGGGCGACCCCCATGACCTCGTCGAAGGCTGCGCATACGTAGCCGCCGTGCACGCGCCCGGTGGGGCCCTCGTACGCCGCCCCGAAGACCGCGTGCGCGCGGATGACCGGCCCGTCCGCCACCAGCTCCATCGGCGGCGCCAGCGGGTTCGCCGCGCCCACGAACGGGCTGCGTTCGTGCAGTTGGAGGTCGTCGAGGGTGGGTTCCCGATCGTTCAGCGAGGCCATCGCGGAGATCCGGGCTGCCAGATCTGATACATCGTCAGCTACGCTCTTGAGCGCGTCCGCGTCGCCTTCCGGGTCGACCAGCTTGACCGCCTCGACCAGGCGGCGGGTGGCCTCGGCCAGCCGGTGGCGTGCCGCGCGGCCCGCGCTGCCCGGTGCGGGACGTGGCGTCCAGGTGCTGCGCAGCTCCGCCAGGACGTCGGCGGGCACCTCGGGTACCCCCGAGGCGGCCGCGGGCGTCTCGTCGGGCAGCGGTTGGATCGTGGACATGGCGACCCCCAGGTCGTTCTAGGTCTGGCACCGGCGCGGGCGTCCTCCGGGGGCGGCGGCGCGCTGCGGTGTCGGTCACAGAGGCGGCCGATCATTGCACGGAAACGAAAACAAGTTCTAGTTTGTGAGCGCTGCCGGTCACCCGGAGCGCATCACGGACTTGATCACCACACCAGGGAGGAGACGTCATGCCGATCGACGTCGCAGTGGCCACCGGCGCCGAACCCCGCAAGGGCGAGATCAGCTGGACGCACAAGGATGTGATCCTCTACCACCTGGGCGTGGGTGCGGGCACCCCGGCGACCGGCGCGGACGAACTGCGCTACACGTACGAGAAGAACCTCCAGGTCCTGCCGACCTTCGCGACGGTCGCGGGCACCAAGGTCGGCGGCAGCCTCTCGGCGCTGCCGGGCATCGACATCAACCTCGCGGCCGTGCTGCACGGCGGCCAGGAGGTCGTGATCCACAACCCGCTGCCGGCCAAGGCGAAGAACATCCAGGCCACCAGCCGCATCGCGGACGTCTGGGACAAGGGCAAGGCCGCCGTCATCGTGCTGGAGTCGTCCGCGACGCTCGAGGACGGCACGCCGCTGTACGACTCGCGCGCCGAGATCTTCGTGCGCGGCGAGGGCGGCTTCGGCGGCGAGCGCGGCCCGGTCACCAAGATCGACGTCCCGGAGCGGGACGCGGACCACGTGATCGACGTCGCCACCCGCGAGGACCAGGCGCTGCTGTACCGCCTCTCCGGCGACTGGAACCCGCTGCACGCCGACCCGGAGTTCGCCAAGCGCGCCGGGTTCGACACCCCGATCCTGCACGGCCTGTGCTCGTACGGCCTGACCCTCAAGGCCGTCGTCGACACCGTCCTCGGCGGCGACGTCGCCCGGGTCAAGCGCTACCGCACCAAGTTCGCGGGGATCTTCTTCCCGGGCGAGACGATGCGCATCCGCGTCTGGGACGAGGGCGGCAAGCTCATCGTCCAGACCTCCTCGGTCGAGCGCGACGACGCCATCGTCCTGTCGGACACGGTCGTCGAGTACTCGGACTGACACCAGGGCTGACACTCGGACCGGCGGTGTGGTGACCGGCACCTGACGCACCATCACCGCCGGTTGGCCGTCGGCGTGCAGCTGACCGCACACACAGAAAGTGGGCCCTTCCCCGCGTCGGGGAGGGGCCCACTGCTGCGTGCTCGGGTGCGGGCCCGCGTACCGGCGCATCGGACCGCGTACCGGCGGAGCGCGCCATCTGCCTATCTGCCCGTCGACTGCCACACCGCCAGGCCCAGACCCGCCAGGCCGCTCAACGCCGCCAACGATGGCAGCGGCCAGCGGGCCCGCTCCAGTGCGCTGATCCGCGCGTCGTGCTCCGCCAGTTCCTTGTCCGTCTGATCGGCACGCTGGAGCAGCAGCGCCAGATCACCCCGCGTCGTCGCGAAGCCGACACGCAACCGCGTCCCTGCTGGTCGGCAAGCTGTCCGCGTCCGGGCGGCAGAACGCCCTCGCAGCGGCGCTCAAGGAGTACGGCGCCGCGCGCCGCACGATCTACGCCGCCCGCTACCTCGCCGACCCGGCATACCGGCGCAAGATCTCCTGGCAACTGAACAAGGGCGAGTCGCTGCACGCGCTCCAACGCGACCTGCTCTACGCCCACGAGGGCGCCATCCGGGCCCGGCACCTGGAACAGCAGACCGAACAGGCATGGTGCCTCACCCTCGTCACCAACGCGGTCGTCACGTGGACCACCGAGTACTACGGGCTGGCCGTGGACTCGATGCGCCGCTCGGGGCGGCGCGTCGACGACGAGGACTTGGCCCACATCTCCCCGGCCCACAGCGAGAACATCAACATCGTCGGCGCCATCGAGGTCGACATCGAAGGCGAACTCGCCCGACTCGGCCCCACCGGATACCGGCCGCTACGCATCGCCGACGCCCTGTTTTGAGTTCTGACAGCGGGAGTTTTCCCCCGAGCGTGGGTACGGCCGTCTGTGGCCGGCTTCTACAGGAATTTTTCGCGCGAGAGCTGCCGTTCGCTGACGGCCTTGTAGGGGCTGATGCCACGAACGGCGTCGAGTGTGGGGGAGGTGTTGACGGCAGTCGGGGACTGCCGCTGGGGTGTCATCCTCGGTTTGATCACCGGTAGCGAGCTGAGACCTGCCGCAGGCGCTCTGAGTACGGCCGGATCGACAAGCGCCGCGCGTGTTCCGTCTGCCGCTGTCCGGACCGCTCCACGGGGCGCTGGTGCGTGGACCTGGCCGGGGCCGGTTTCCGGCGCAGGGCGTTGGACGGGCCCGGGCGTCGGCGCCACGGGAAAATTGACGTCGGGGAACCAGTGCTCGACACCCGTCACCGACCGCGTGTGCTCCCGCCCCCGCCATTCTTGAAGCCGCGCGCCCGGACCGGGGACGAAGGGCTCCTTCGCCTGCGCGAGGCGTTCGGCGACCTTCTGATTGATCGGGTGCGCCTTTTCTTTGTTGACGGACACGTCCGCGTCCGCGTCCGCCACGAGTTCGTTCATCGCGCCGTCGAAGTCGCCGGCCGCATTCACCCCGAGTTCCGCGGCGACATCCTTGGGCGTGACCTGCCCGGCGGGCTTGCCCCGGCGTTCACCAACCATCTCCGCGACCTGCTCGCGCAGGCTCTGCGGATGGTCGGGCATCACGCCGGCCTGCTTCCACTCCGGATGCGCCATCAACGCGTCGACCACGTGCGCAAGCTCGTGAGCGCCGGCTGCTTGCGGCGTGCGCAGACGGCGCGTACGCCCCAAGCCTCCCAACTCCGCCCCCCGGGCGCCCATCCATAGACCGAACCGCGCGCCGGGCCGGAACCGCGACTCGTTCAAGGTGATGTGCCCGCCACAGTGCGTCAGCTGCGCGGTCACTGTGTCGCACTGGACGTTGGCACCCGCGAACGCGAGTTGCTCTCTGGGCAGGCTGCCGACCTCAAGCGCGTCGAGCGGAACGCGACCGTGCCGACGCACTGCCAGGAGCATCCCGTCGGAGAACTCCCGCAAGGTCTTGGCGCTGAGCGCGCTGCCGCTGCGCTCCAAGGCGACGTTCCGTCCGGTGGCGGCCGACAGGCCGCGTTGGGTGGCATGCACCACCTCGTCCACCGTCCGGGCGGCACGCAGGGCAGGATCCGCCACCGTGGTTGGGAGCGTTGGAATGCCTACCCATTTCCACAGGTGGTAGCGCGCACTCTCACGCCACGTCATCGCGAGTCCTGTCCCAGAACTGTGCCAGACCTGCAAGTTGAAGCTGAATGACTCCGCCGAAGCATCGGGACCGGCCCGTCCGCACTCAGCAGGCCCGGCTCCATCACACTAGACCGCGTCGCCGCGGTTGCCTGAGGCCGTCGCTGCAGATGTCTTCAAAGGATCGAATGACGACAGGGAGGCGGCGCGTCCAATGAACCCGTGCAATCCGGGGGTTCGAGGCGGCGCGAATCCAATCGGATCCGATGGCGATTGATGACAGGGTTTGGCGACGGATAGGGTCCGATCCTCGGTACGGAAGGGACCCTCGAGTGGCGAACCTGGTCTAAAGCGGGTCTCGACCGACCAGCAGTCGACCGCCCGGCAGAACCTTGTCCTGAACGAGGCCGGCATCGAGGACCCGGCCGTCTTCGAGGAGGACCCCGGCACCTCCAGCCGCCTCCACCCCCTCCAGCGCCCGAAGTTCCGCGCGCTCCTCGACTACGCCCGGCCCGGCGACACCGTGCACACCTCCGAGATGTTCCGCCTCGTCCGCGGCACCGGCCACATCCTCGACGTGCTCGACGTCCTCCACACTGCTCATCTCGCCCTGCGCATCCACGACGGCGCGTTCTCCGCGATGGACCTCACCGCGCGCCACCCGCGTACCGGAGAACTGCTGTCCGCGGTCAAGTTCATGGCGCAGACCCTCGCCGCCGCCGGAGAACTGCAGCGCGACCTTCAGCGCCAAATGACCTACGACGGGCTGCGGGCCGCCGAGGCGAAGCGTCCCGGCGCAGGCGCTTTCAGGTACACGCGGTCGCCTTCCGCGCTGTCGGTGGCGTTGGGGTGTTGCCCTCGACGGTGTACGCGTAGGTGGCGTCGTATGCGTACACGAGCCCCACCTGCGACCCGCCGCCCGGCCCGAAGAACACCTGCGCCCCGACGGCCGGATACTCCGAGAACCGCCCTCGGCTCCTGAACCAGGCGACGCCCGCGGCAACCGAATGCCATGTCCGTACCGAACGCCACGGCGGACTCGACGGCGCCGGGTGCCGGCGGAGGAGCCGGCACCTCCCACACGGGCACCACCGGGGGATCCCGGTAGATCAGATATGTGGGCAGCAGTTCCGCCAACTTCGCGGCCAGTTCGTTGAGCTGATCAGGCGTCTGGGAGAGAACGCCCCCTTCGGCCGTTTCCCCCCGGCCGCCGAACCCCGAATTCGCCCCATGGCCCCGTCCGCGGCCTGCGCCGACTTGCGCACACCGTCGAGGCGGCGACTGGCCTGATTGGCGGGGCCGGTCACTCCTTGCAGCGAACTCGCGGCGATCGGCCCGAGTTCCGCACATTGGTCAACTCGCGGGATGCCGCGGACAGTCCGGTCTTCTGGTACTTCCTGGACTACGGCGTGGAGCGGCCCAGCGCGTTCGCCGGAATTCGGCACTGGAAGACGAAGAACCACGGCTTCGCCGTCATCGACGACTTCGAGAACTGGGACGACCCGAAATTCCACGCAACCGTGCTGACGGAATTCGCAGCGTGGTGGATCGCTTTCCACACCGGTCGCCGGACGTGACAGGACCGGCTACCGGAGTTCGCCGGGCCGCCATGGGTGATTCGTCTGTTGGAAATGGCGGTGTCTTGGGCACGTTGGCCAAGGGAGAGAGCACTGTTCGGCCGGGAGTGTCGCGCCTGGCTTTCCGTGGGTACCCGGTGCCTTCGTAGGGGCACAGCTCCGCCGCTGCATTGTGTGTGACGCCGGTGCTCAGGTCGCGCAAATGGCTTGATCGGTCGGGGTGTCGCGGGATCGTACGAACGCGGGCGGCAACGAGCCTGGTCGATTTGGGTTCGACCAGGGCTCGTCGGCCGGTGCGTGGCCACCCGGTGGGCTATCCGGCGTGGTCCGCCGGTTGTCGGGGCGCGGCGGGCACACGCCGCCGCGTGGCCCGCTCCGCCGCGAAGACGTCGGCGGGGCGGAACAGCGTGCTGCGGCCCCGGCGTTCGGCGATCGTGAGGTGGCCGCGCCGGACCCGTTGGCGGATGGTCGCGGGCGGGACCCTGGCCTCGCCGGCGGCCATCTCGGTGGTGAGCAGATACCCGGTAGCCGCGGTTCATCGGCGGCTCCCGGCAAGGGTGTTCAGCGGTCGGGGGGGTGTCGCGTCGGGCCAACTGTGCGCGGGGCCGGGGCCCGACGCGCAGCCGCAATCGGCCGTCGTGCAGCGGCAGTCCGGGTTGGCGCACCACACCACGCCGTCCAGGGGGAGGTGGCGCATCGACACGCAGTCGCAGTGCGGGCAGGTGCCGGGCAGGCGGAGCATCGGTCCGTCGTCGCCGAGGGCGCAGCTCGCGCGACGGGCCATGCGGCGGGACTCGTCGCGTGCGTGATGGGCGAGCACAGGGGCGGTGTCGATGTGCGCGAGCAGTCTGAGGAGGTGCCGGATCGTTTCGCCGGTGCCGGCGCGCTGGGGACGTCGGATGCGCAGGCGGTCACAGACCGCCTCCTCCAGTTCGGTGACGCCGTCGGTGATGTCGCGGAGGGCCTCGGAGACGTGGATGCGGATCGGGGCGCGGGTAGGGGCCAGGCCGGTCAGGCCGACGCGCAGGTTCGCCCGGGCCGCGGCGCGGTCGGCGCGTACGTCGGTCGCGTGGTCGGTCACGTGGCCCTCTGTCGTACGGCGGACGCGGTGACGTCGCGCCCGTTGCGCCAGACGCGTCCGCCGCTCACCCCGTCGAACCAGTGGCGTTCGGGGTCCACGACGCTCAGGCAGAGGTCGCGGACCGGGCAGTCGGCGCAGGCGGAGAGGGCGACGCGCGCCGCGGAGTGGTCGGTGCCGAGGACCCGTCTCGGGCGGGAGCCCGATGCACGCGGCACGGGTACGCCAGTCGAAGCCGTCGGCAACGCCGTTGTTATTTGTGGTGATTTGAGAATTTGGAGGAAAATGCGTCTTTCCCGAACCTTGCTGAACTGCATGTGTGCACAACTGGTGGCGCCGGCGCTCCTGGACGAGGTGACGTCCGCGGCGCTGACGGCGGTCCGGGCGGCCCTGGAGGCCGAGTACCTGGCGGGGTTCCGGGACGGCTGGTCCGAGTGCCTGGAGGAGGCCGGCATGGCCCCCGTTCCGTCGTCGGTGAGCTGGTCGGCCGAGGTCGTCCCCCTGCCCCTGCACGATGCCATCCCGTCCGCCCGCGATATGGCGGCGCGGGCCTTAGGCGCCGAAGCGGGCCCGCAGGCCGTGCCGGGGGGGCGATGGCGGCGTACGGCGGTGCGCAGGGCTTCGGAAGGGACCACTCCCAACTGAGGTGCGCGGGGCCCCGGCGACCGAGGCGGGAGTCTCCGGCGACCGCGGCTGGGGGTCCCTGACGACCGCGGCAGGGGCCCCTGGCGGCGCCCGGAAGCGTGCTCCGGAGGGTCTGATGGCGGCCAAAGGGCCCCGAGGGCTTCAGCAGACTTGCCCGGGCGTATAGCTTGACCTTGTCATCGACCTTGTCGGAAACGAGAACGCGTTATATTTTCGCGACGTCGGCGACCGCACCCCGACCGGGCCCGACCGGGGCCACGGCGACCTCATGGGCACGGCTAGGACGAGGAGCAGCATCATGCGCGCAGCCATCCTGCACGAGACCGGACAGGACAAGCTCGAGGTCCGCGACGACGTCGAGGCCGTCGGCATGGGGCCGGGCCGGGTGAAGGTCAAGCTGCATGTGACCGGCGTGTGCCACTCCGACCTGTCGGCGATGACCGGCGTACTGCCGCAGCCCGCACCGTTCGTGCCGGGCCACGAGGGCGCCGGCGAGGTCGTCGAGGTCGGTGACGACGTCACCACCGTCGCGGTCGGCGACAAGGTCATCGTGTGCTGGGCGCCGCCGTGCGGCACCTGCAACTTCTGCACCGGCGGCCAGTCGAACCTGTGTCTGTCGGGCTTCATGAACGCCGGCACCCAGAACTTCACCTTCGGCGGTACGCCGTCCTTCGGCATGACCGGCACCGGCACCTTCGCCGAGGAGGTCGTGGTCGCCGCCCCGTGCGCCGTCAAGGTGCCGGACGACGTCCCGTACGAGATCGCCTCGCTGATCGGCTGCGGCGTGACCACCGGCATGGGCGCGGTCTTCAACAGCGCGAAGATCGAGCCGGGCATGAGCACCGCCGTCATCGGCGCGGGCGGCGTCGGCATCGCCGTCATCCAGGCCCTCCGCGCGTGTGGCGCCTCGGAGATCGTCGCCATCGACCCCGCGACCAGCAAGCACGCCTGGGCCAAGCAGTTCGGCGCCACGCACACCGCCACCCCGGACGAGGCCGCCGCGCTCAAGCAGGAGCTGACCGCGGGCCAGGGCTTCGACGCGGTGTTCGAGGTGGTCGGCAAGTCGTTCACCGTGCGCAGCGCGTACGACCTCACCCGCCGCGGCGGCCAGGTCGTCGTGGTCGGCGCCGGCGCCATGGACGACAACGTGCAGTTCAACATGTTCGAGCTGTTCTTCGACCAGAAGCAGATCATCGGCAGCATCTACGGCGGCGGCGACATCGTGCGCGAGTACAACCGCATCATCCGCCTGTGGCGGGCCGGCCGCATCGACCTCGAGAGCATGATCACCCACCGCGTCGGCATCGCCGACATCAACCAGGCCTTCGAGCTGATGCGCAGCGGTGAGTCGATCCGCACCATCGTCACCCTCGCCTGACCCCGGTCCGATCCTCAGTCGGCGGGCCGGGCCGGACGCGCGGAGCCCCGCGGGCCGGCCCGGCCCGCCGACGACCACACCGCACACCCAGGAGAGCAGCACATGACCACGTCCCTCGCAGGCAAGGTTGCCGTCATCACCGGCGCCGGCGGCGGTCTCGGCCGCGCCGAGGCCCTCGAACTGGCCAAGCAGGGAGCGAAGGTCGTCGTCAACGACTTCGCCCCCGAGGGTGCCCCGAACCCGGCCCAGGCCGTGGTCGACGAGATCGTCGCGGGCGGCGGCGAGGCCGTCGCGCACCGCGGCGACATCTCGGTGTTCGAGGTCGGCGGCGAACTGATCCAGCTCGCGATCGACACGTACGGCTCGATCGACATCCTCGTCAACAACGCGGGTGTGCTGCGCGACCGCATGCTGTTCTCCATGACCGAGGCCGAGTGGGACCTCGTCCTGGCGGTGCACGCCAAGGGCACCTTCAACACCTCGCACCACGCCGCGAAGTACTGGCGCGACAAGTCCAAGGCCGAGGGCGGCCCGGTGTACGCGCGCATCGTCAACACCGCGTCCGAGGCCTTCCTCGCCGGCTCGCCCGGCCAGCCGAACTACGCCGCCGCCAAGTCGGCCATCGTCGGCCTCACGATGAGCACCGCGAACGGCTGCCACCGCTACGGCATCCGCGCCAACGCCATCGCCCCGCGCGCGCTCACCAACATGACCAGCAACGTGTTCAACGCGAAGGACGGCCTCGCGGACGGCGAACTCGACCCGCTGGCGCCCGAGCACGTCTCGCCGCTCGTCGCGTTCCTGGCCAGCCCGGCCGCCGAGAACATCTCCGGCCAGGTCTTCGTCGTGCACGGCGGCTTCGTCGCGGTCGTCGAACGCCCCACGCTCCAGGCGAAGTTCGACTCCAAGCAGGAGACCTTCACGCCGGAGGAGCTGGAGCAGGTGCTCGTGCCGCACTACGCGGACAAGAAGCTCAACCAGGGCTACTCGGCGACGGACCTGCTGTTCCTCAAGCGCGAGCGCTGAGCGCCGGGCCGCCCGGCGCGGCCACCCGGCACCTGCGTGTACGGCGCGCCCGGCCTCGTCCGGGCGCGCCGTCCGTCGCCGCAATGTCGACACGTGTCACCTGAGTACGCGGCCACCTGAGTACGCGGCCACCCGAGTACGCCGCCACCTGAGTACGTCGTCAGCCGACCAGCCGTCACCTTGACCAGCCGTCACCGCGGCCTGCCCTTCCGGACCCGGGCCGCCTCATCCGTCGGGCCCGGCCCGCGAACCAGAAAGGGGCGCCGCGTGCTCACTCCCGCGGACGACTTCCCGATCCACCAGACCCCCGAGCCCGTGGCCCACCCGGGCACTTCGGACCGCAACGCGTACGACCGCTACTGGTTCAACGGCTACGACCGCGACGGCGCGTTCTACTTCGCGTTCGCGCACGGCCTGTACCCGAACCGCTTCGTGGCCGACGCGCACTTCACGGTCAGCGTCGACGGCGTGCAGCACAGCCTGCACGCGTCGCGCCGCGCCGCCCAGGACCGCTTCGACCTGACCGTCGGCCCGCTGGGGATCGAGGTCGTCGAACCTCTCAAGGTGCTGCGCATCTACGCGACGGACAACGAGACCGGCCTGACCTGCGACCTGACCTTCACGGCGCGGGCCGCGGTGATCGAGGAGCCGCGCGTCACGACCCGCAACGGCCACCACGTCATCATGGACGCCACCCGGCTCACCCAGTTGGGTGTCTGGTCCGGCACCATCACGCTGCCGGGCGGCCGCGAGATCGCCGTCGACCCCACCACCACGCTTGCCACGCGCGACCGTTCGTGGGGCATCCGCCCGGTCGGCGAGCGCGACGCGGGCGCGCCCAAGCCGTTCAACCCGATGATGTGGCTGTGGGCCCCCATCCATTGGGAGAACGAGGTCACCCTCTGGGGGTCCTTCGAGCGCGCCGACGGCGAGATGTACCAGAAGGACGGCCACCGCATGGTCGCGCAGCCGCTCGGCACCGTGCCGGACACCGCCGCGCTCGCCGTCCCGACGGACGGCGCGGGGGCCACCGGCTACACCGAACTGCACCCGGTACGCCACGAGTTGACGTTCGTGCCCGGGACGCGCCGGGTGGCCGGCGGGACGATGCACCTGGCCGACGCGGAGGGCAAGGAGTTCGCGTACCGCATCGAACCCATGGGCACGCGCGGCTTCCTGGCCGGGCTCGGCTACCTGCACAGCAAGTGGGCGCACGGCGTCTGGCAGGGCGAACTCGCCGTCGAGGGCGAGAGCTGGGTCGTGGACGAGGTCGACCCGCTGGCCTTCGACCGGCAGCACCAGCAGCAGGTCATCCGGGTCACCGAGATCGGCGGCGAAGGCCGCGTGGGTGTGGGCGTGCTGGAGCAGATCGTCTTCGGCCCGCACGAGCGGTACGGCTTCCAGGAGATCCTGGACGGCGCGACCGACACGGGGCTCGGCGCGGGCGCCGTCGAGTAGCGGAGCAACGGACGCGGCCGTGCGGTAGCGGACGAGCCCGACAGGCGTGCGTGCGCACGCAGGCGCGCACGCACGTACCCACGACATAGGGCGGGGCGCGGTACGG
>NZ_JBEZFP010000015.1:0-102169 GCF_040649515.1 Streptodolium elevatio | reverse complement strand
CCTGTCTGTGACCCCCGGCGCTGACAGAGCCGGAGGATTTTGTACCAAAGGAATCCCTACGAACACCCCACGACCACCAGACCGGTGACCGCACAATGTACGCCGGGGTTGTTATTTGGCGTTGACTTTTGGCACGCTGTTGAGTTCTCAAGGAACGGACGCTTCCTTCGAGACCCTTTCACCGGTCTCTCCGGGCGTTACGCTCTTCGGTGTTACTGTTTTTCCTGCTTTTCTTCTGCGCTTTCAGCTTAGCACACCGTTTCCGGTCTGTTTCGCTTTCCGCTTTGCCTTCGGAATCGACCCTCGCGGGCTTTTCCCTGCGGCGCTCCAGACTTTAGCGGATCGCATTTCGTTTCGCCTAATCGGCGATCCGGTCTGCCATTCCGAGTCCATCCGGAAGGATCCAGGCACACGCCGACCGCGTACGCAGCGCAGAGCGCGCGACGTACCTCGTTCGAGAGTGGTGCTGCGGATCCCCGCTCGCGGGACCAGCCAGCGGGTGCCTCGGGCACACGCTGTCTCAGGTCTCCCTGCTGAGCGGTGGCATGACTGTACCCACGTCGTCACGCTCTCGCAAATCGAGGTTTGCCTCGCGTGTCCCCTTGGTAGGCCTGGCCTCCGGGCCCTGGCAGGCATCCACCCCAGGTCGGACAAGTCCGTTTCACCGAGCGGATCCCGAGCACGGTTCACTCATGAGGACTACGAGGGCATACCGAACACACGCGAACCCGATCGCGATGGTGATCCGGGTTGTCACGGCCATCGTCGTCGGCATCATCGTCCTGCACATCCTGTTGGTGCTCCTCGAAGCCAACCCCGCGAACGATCTCGTCCGGACGATGGGCGACTGGGCCGGCTCCCTGACCGAATGGTCGGAGAACCTGTTCACACCGGACAGCTACAAGGCCCGCATCTTCGTGAACGAGGGCCTGGCGGCGGTCATCTATGCGCTGATCGGCGGCGCGCTGTCCCGCGCCGCAACACGCTTCTGACCCGCACGTCTTGTCTCACGCCCGACGTCAGCCTGAAGTCAGGCTGACGTCGGGCGAACGTCGGGCTGACGCGCATCAGGAGTCTCGGCGGGACCGGCCGCACCGCGGTCGGCCTCCGGCGGGCGTCACGGAGCTCCGGACAAAGGAGTGCCAGGCGAGCGGGCACGCATCGAAGCGGGCCGAGCAGACTGGTCTCATGATGGTGTCGTCATATGACGCCGACCGGAGGACCTTGATGCCGCTGCTCACGCCCGAGACGTTGGGCGACCTGCTGGCCGAGTACGACTTCGACAACGGCTGCGTGACCCGGGTGGGCATCGACGATCCCTTCACCCCCGGCGGCGCGTCGGCCCGGATCGTGGTCGACGCACGCGACCGTGAGCACGGTTGGCCGTGGACGCCCATCGAGTTCCGGTTGGCCGGCCTGCGGGACTACCGGCTGGAGCACGGCAAGGGCTTCTCCGGGATGCTCTATTTCGACCCGGTCGTGTCCCGGTTCGCCGACGAGACGCACGGCGAACTGCTGTACCTCGACCTCGACCCGGTCGACGGCCCCGGTCAGTACGAGCCGGTCGACGCGGTGGACATCGTCGGGCGTTCGCAGTGCTTCTTCGCCGCCGAGCAGATCTCGTGGCACGTGCTGTCCCCAGAGGAGAGCCCGCGACTCGCGTCGGGTTCTCCCTCCTCGGCCGAGTAGGCCGGGCAGGCAACATCCGGACAGGCGGGCAGGCGGGCAGGCGGGGGTGCGGGCGACTCGCACGTCTGCCCGCTCCCCCTTTGCTCGGCTCCCCCAGCTCGCCGGCTCCTTGGCTCCCGGGTCCGGACCTTCGTGACCGAGGCACGTTCAGCACGCCCGAACCCCGCGCCCGCACATACGTCACCGTATTGACGTTTCCGCAGGTCAGCGGGCGCTGATGTACGATCGGAAGGTCACGTTCCGGTTACAAACCTTTCACTAACTCGGTTTTAACTTCTAGTTTCCCGGCATGCACCTCTCCACCAAGCACCTTGTCCCCGCCATGGCTGCCGGCGTGCTCGCGCTCGCACTGACGGCAAGTGCCTCGGCCGCCCCGAACAACCGTCCCCAGCCGAGCCCTTCGCTCGCCGGCATGAAGATCCTGCTGAGCAACGACGACTCGATGCAGAACGCGCGCCCCGACGGCTCCGACGGGCGCGGCCTCTACGAAGTCCGGCGCGCGCTGTGCGCGGCCGGCGCCGATGTCGTCGTGATGGCCCCGTGGCAGTTCATGAGCGGCGCGGGCACGAGCATGACCGGCAGCGGCTCGCTGACCGTGTCGCAGCGCACCGCGCTGCCGGCCGGATTCGAGAACGACTGCGCCGGTGCCCCCGCAAAGGGCGTCGTCTTCGGCGTGTGCAAGAGCGCGGCCCCGTGTGGTCCGACGACCCCGAGCGCGACACCGGGCGACACCGTACGCCTGGCCCTGCGCGGCGGCCTGGCCGCCAAGGTCGGCTGGCAGAACGGGCCGGACCTGGTCGTCACCGGTGCCAACTCCGGCCCCAACGTCGGCAATGTGACCTACGAGTCCGGCACGCTCAGCGCGGCGATCATGGCCATCGAGAACGGCAAGCCCGCGATCGCGCTCAGTTCCGGCTTCGACCCCGCGACGTTCGGCATCACCCAGCGCACGTACCGCGAGTTCGCCGACTTCGTCCCCGGCTTCGTCGCCGACCTGAAGAAGCGGCGCCTGCTGACCGACAAGTACGCGATCAACGTGAACTACCCGAACGCCGTCGAGGGCAAGGACCCCGGCCGCCCCGTGTGGACCGAGATCGGCACCGAGACGGTGCTCGCCGTGTCGTACAAGCCGACCGGCGACACGTTCGCGGTGGGCATGGGCGACTGCAACACGCCGGGCACGTTCTGCCGCGACGAGGAAAAGCGCAAGTCGGACTGGGCCGAGCTGAACAAGGGCCACATTACCGTGAGCACGGCGACCGGCGACCGCTCGTACACCGGCAACGACGACCTGCGGCTCGAACTGTTCCTCAAGACCGGCCACTGACCGCGCGTCGAGATCGCGGCCCCGGCACGTTTCCGTGCGACGAACGCGCCGGGGCCGCGGTGTGTGCGGCACCGCGCCGCACACACCCGTCACCGGGCGGGGCCTTCTGCCTCTTCGGGCAGGTGCCCCGCCCGGTGCCACGTGCGGATACTGGTTCCATGGCGGAGAAGCAGCGGCGTACGCGAGGCGCACGGGAGAGCGTGCGCGCCGTCGTGGACTCGGGGGCCGTCGAGCTCGTCCCGGATCCCGACCGGCCCCGCGCCTGGACCCTTCTTCTGGACGGGGCACCGCAGTCACACGTCGACCTCGACGACCCGACGTGGCTGGAGTTCGAGTACATCCGCCGCCTGGGGCACATCGTCGACCTGTGCGCCCCGGCGCGGCAGCCGATGCATGCGCTGCACCTCGGCGGCGGCGCGCTGAGCCTCCCCCGCTACCTGGCCGCGACCCGGCCGCGGTCCCGGCAGCAGGTGGTGGAGATCGACGCGCGGCTGATCGCCTTCGTACGTGAGCACCTGCCGCTGGAGAAGACCGCGCAGGTCCGGATCCGCAACGGGGATGCGCGCGAGGTGGCCGCCAAGGCCCCGGACGCGGTGTTCGACCTCGCGGTCGTCGACGCGTACGGCGGCTCGCGCGTGCCCGCGCACCTGACCTCGGTGGAGTTCGTCCAGGAGATCGCGCGCACGCTGCGGCCCGATGGCGTCTACACCGCGAATCTCGCGGACGGCGGGCGCCTCGACTTCGTACGCGCCCAAATAGCAACCGTGGAAGCGGTCTTCCCGCACGTGCTGATGATCAGCGACCCCGCGGTTCTGCGCGGACGCCGCTTCGGCAACGTCATCGTGGCCGCCTCGCGGCGCGAACTGCCCGTCCCCGAACTGACCCGCCGCACCGCGGCCGATCCCTTTCCGGGGCGCGTGCAACACGGCGACGCGCTCGACGACTTCACGGGAGGCGCGGCGGTCGTGGTGGACACGACCGCCGCAAGCTCCCCGATGCCGCCGCCCCGCATCTTCGACAAGCGCTGAGCCGCGGGCGGCAGTTCATTTGCGGGATTCCTCGACGCGGCCTTTCAGCATTCCGACGGCGATGAGCAACACCAGCGTCGCCAGAAGGAGTGTCAGGGTCACCGCGGAACCCAGCAGGACCTTGCCGCGGTCGGTCAGGGTGAACACCGAGACGGGCAGCGTCCGCCAGTCCGCCGGGTAGATCATGACGGTCGCGCCGACCTCGCCCATCGACAGGGCGAGGGACAGGCTCGCCGCGGCCGAGACCGAGGGCAGGAGCATCGGCAGGCGGATGCGCAGGAGCACCCGGAGCGGGCTCGCGCCGAGGCTCGCGGCCACGTCCGCGAAGGCGCGGTCCGTGCGGTCCAGGCCTGCCGAGACGGTGGCGTACGCGAACGCGACGACCAGCACCGCGTGCGCCGCGATCACGATCCACTTGGTGCCGTTGAGCAGCAGCGGTCCGTCGCTGAAGGCCACCAGCATGCCGAGGCCGACCACGACGGAGGGCACCGCCACGGGCAGATGCAGGAGGGCGTCGGTGATGCGTCGCACCGGCCGCGGGGCGCCGCGGGCGGCGATGGCGGCCCAGGTGCCGACGACCACCGCGATCAACCCGGCGGCGAGGGCCGTCTGGATGCTGACCACGAGTGAGTCGAGGTTCGTACCGCCGGTCGCCTCCTGGAAGTTCGCGGTGGTCCAGGTCGCGGGCAGCACGCTGTTCCAGTCCCCCGCGAAGGCCGCGACGACCAGGATGGCGAGCGGCCCGAGGATGACCGGGACGAAGACGACGGCGAAGAGCGCCCAGACGAACAACCGTCCGCTACGCGACCACACCAGCACGGGCTGCTCCTGTCCTTGCGAAGACGAACCGGTAGAGGCCGTAGAGGGCCAGCGACAGCGCGACCTCGACGACCGCGACCACGCACGCACCGGGGTAGTCGAAGGTCACCGCGCCCTTGGCGTGCACGAGCATGGGGAGCGTCGTGACGTCCTTGGCGCCGATGAACAGCACGATGCCGAACTCGTTGAGGGTCAGCAGAAGGGTCAGGCTGCCGCCGGCCGCGAGTGCGGGCAGCGCTTCGGGGAGCAGGACGCGCGCGACCACGCGCATGGGCCCGGCGCCGAGGCTCGCCGCCACGTCGAGGCGTTCACGCGGTACGAGGGCGAACGCGGCGAGCAGCGGGCGCATCACAAACGGCGTGTAGAACGTGATCTCCGCGAGGACCACGCACCACGGCGAATACAGGAAGCCCACGAGCGGCTGTCCCGCGCCGAGTTCTTCCGCGACGGCGTTGAACACCCCCGCCGTGCCGTAGAGGAAGGTGAACGCGAGGGCGATCAGGAAGGACGGGAAGGCGAGGATCGTGTCGACGAGCCGCGATATCAGCCGGGCCCCCGGAAAGGGCACGAATGTCAGCACGACGGCCAGGAAGAAGCCCAGGACGAGGCATCCGAGAGTCGAAAGCACCGCTATCTTCACGGTGTTCCACAGCGCGTCGGTGAACTGGGGCGATGTCAGCACCGAATGCCAGACGTCGAATCCGACGTTGTCGTCCTTGTCGGTGAACGACTGCTTCACGACGAGCGCGAGTGGATAGAGGAAGAAGCCGGCGACGAGGAGCAACGGCGGGAGCAGCCACAGGGCGCCGGTCAGCCCTCGTCGAGATGCCTTGCCGACCGGGCCGCCGGGCGCCGCCGGTTTCGGTGCGGACACCGGTGAGGGGGCCGGCGACGGAGAGGGGATCGTCGCCGTCATGCGACGCCCCCGACGGGCACCAGCACACACGGTTCGGCGGGCAGGCGTACGCCGACCGGTGCGCCGAGGGCGGGCACACCGTCCATCGTCGCGACGTCACAGCGCACTTCGGTGCCCGCGGGCTCGTCGAGCACGCAAGTGAGGCGGTACGTCGCACCGCGCCACTGGGTCCCGGTCAGCACCCCTCGCAGCACACCCGGCGCCTCCGGTTCCGCGATGGTGAGGGTGTGCGGCCGGGCGACGAGCGTCGCCAGGTCGTCCGCGCGGAAGGCGCGCGCCGGGTCGACCGGCACGGTCAGCGGTCCGACGTGCGCCCGGGCGTCGGCGGCGTCCGCCGCGCAGGGGCCGGCCACGCGCGCGGGCAGGAGGTTCGCGGCGCCCAGGAACGACGCGGTGAACTCGCTGGGCGGGCGCCGGTAGAGGCGGTCCGTGGTGTCGATGTCGACGAGCCGCGCGTCGCGCATGACGGCGATGCGGTCGGCCAGGGCCAGTGCCTCGGTCTGGTCGTGTGTGACGTACAGGATCGCCACGTCGGGCAAGTCGGCGCGCAGCCGCTGGAGTTCGCCGAGCAGGTCGGAGCGCAGCGTGGCGTCGAGGGCGGAGAGGGGTTCGTCCAGGAGCAGGACGGGCGGCCGGATCGCGAGTGCGCGGGCGATGGCGACGCGCTGCTGCTGCCCGCCGGAGAGTTCGCGCGGGTAGCGGCGGCCGTACGTCTCCATGCCGACCATGTCGAGCGCTTCTGTGACGCGTCGCGCGGTCTCGGCCCGCGGCACACGTCGCGCGCGCAGGCCGAAGGCGACGTTGTCGGCGACGCGCATGTGCGGGAACAGCGCGTAGTTCTGCACGACGACGCCGATGCCGCGCTTGTTGGGCGGCTCGTGGGTGACGTCCCGACCGTCGAGCGTGACGCGTCCGGCGCTCGGGCGCAGGAACCCGGCAACCGCCTTGAGCGCGGTGGACTTTCCGGAACCGGACGGCCCGAGGAGGGCCACGGTCTCGCCGCGCGCCACCTGGAGGTCGAAGTCCGCGAGCGCGGTGACCTTGCCGTAGGTGACGGTGAGTCCGGTGATGCCGATCGCGGGGGGTGGTGCGCCCGCCACGCCGCTGCCGGTCGGCCGCTCGATCACCACGCTGGTGTCCATGGCGGTTGCCTCCCTACTCGTTGTGGTGCGTCTGCTGGATGCGGGTGGCGGGTGCCGACAGGTGACGTACCGCCGGCACCCGCGTGCGTCAGCGGCCGACGGCCTTGTTGTACGCGGCGATGTCCGCGTCGAAGTCCCTGACGACCTGGTCCCAGTCGGGCGTGTAGATGTCGACGCCCTGCATGAGGGCGGCGATCTCGGTGCCGTTGGCGTCGCCCGGCTTCACGTCCTCACGGGCGGGAAGGCCGCGCGCGTCGGTGCTGAGCGCGGTCTGCGACTCGGTGGAGAGCAGGAAGTCGAGGAGCTTCTGCGCGGCTTCAGGGTGCGGCGCGCCCTTGATGACACCCGCGTAGTACGGCAGCGCGACCGTGCTCTTCTTGCCGGTGTCGTCGGCGGGGAACCAGATCTTGAAGCTCGACTTGTCGTTGTGGATCGAACCGAGGTTCATCTGCACGTCGCCGTTGGCCACGCTCAGCTCGCCCTTGCTGGTCTTGGGCTGGAGCTTGCCGGTCGACGACGACGGGCCGACGTTGTTCTTCTCCAGCTGCTTGAGGTACTCCAGCGCGCCTTCCTTGCCGTAGATGTGCTGGAGCTGCAGCAGCACGGCGGTGCCGTCGCCGGCCTGGCCCGGGGTCGAGTACTGGAGGCGCTTGTCGAACCGGCCGTCGAGCAGGTCCTTGAACGTGGCCGGGGCGGGCTTGGCCTGGTCCGGGTTGTAGATCCAGGACAGGTAGTTGTTGCTGATCGCGGTGTACTTGCCGGCCGCGTCCTTCGACGCCGCCGGGACCTTGTCGGCACACGCGGGGGTGTAGGGCTGCAACAGGTCGGCGCCCACCGCGCGCTGGATGAACGGCGGGAGCGTGACGGCCAGGTCGGCCTGCGTGTTGGTCTTCTCCTTCTCCATGCGGGTGATCACCTCGCCGGAACCGGACTCGACCATCTGCACCTTGATGCCGGTCTGCTTCTCGAACTCCACGAAGCGCTTGGTGTACCAGTCCGCGAGGCCGTCGACCGAGTACACGGTCACGGTCTTGGCGTCGGTGGATGCGGTGTTGCCCTTCTCGGTGCACGCGGGTGCGCCGGAGGAGGCGGGGGCCTGCGGCTTGCCGTCACCGGCATTGGACGTGTTGTCGGAACCGGTGCCGCCGCACGCCGCGGCGGTGAGCGCGACCGCGCCGACTATGGCGGCCTTGCCGAGATACCTGCGCATCAGACTTGTCCTTCGCTTCGTCGGGGGAAGTCGGGCCGGGAATGCGGGTGCAACTGGGCGTCAGCGGCCGGGGGTCGCCGCCGGGTCGCCGAGGACCACGGCGGGCAAGTCCCGTACCGAGTCCAGGACATGGGTGGCCCCCGCCTGTTCGAGGGCGGCGCGGTCGTGGGCGCCGGTCAGGACACCCGCGGCCACCGACGCACCGGCGCGCAGCCCGCACAGCACGTCGAAGGCGGTGTCGCCGGCGGTCGCGACCGCGCGCACGTCGTCGACTCCCAGGCGCAGCACGGCGGTCAGGACGAGGTCGGGGTACGGGCGGCCGCGTCCCGCGTCGGCGGGGCACAGCACCAGGTCCGCGATCGAGGTCCAGCCGAGCGCCTTGAGGATCGCCTGCTGCGTGTCGCCGCCGAACCCGGTGGTGAGCGCGACCTTGACGCCTGCCGTGCGCAGTTCGGCGATGGCCTCCTCGGCCCCGTCGACGGGCGCGCAGGCGCCGCCCGCCACGAGGTCGCCGTACGCCGCCTCGAACGCCGCGTTGGCGTGCTGCGCCCGGTCCTCGTCCTGGTCGAGCAGCGCGCGGAACACGCTGATCTTGCTCTCGCCCATCGTGTCGTGGACGTACGCCAGCATGCGCGCGTAGTCGTCGCTCCCCTCGGCGACGCCGACGGACGCGATCGCGCGCGTGAAGGCGGCGACGACCAGGCCATCGTCGGCGACCGTGGTCCCCGCCATGTCCAGGACCACAAGTTGGGTGCGCGTCATGGCTTCTCCGTCCGATTCCTTCGATGTCCCAGGTGGGTTGGTGGTCCGCCGCCGAGGCGTGTTCGGTCGCGGGGGAGGGCAGGTGCGGCAGCGCGGCAGTGCGGTTCAGCGGGTTCGGCAGGTGCGGCAGGTACGGCAGCGCCGGTCAGAAGCCCGCGCGTTCGGCGGTGTCCTCGGCGATCGCCGGCGAGCAGGTCATCCCGCGGCCGCCCGGGCCGGTGACGAGCCAGGTGCCGGGGGCGACTTCGCCGCGGTGCACGATGGGGTCGCCGTTCTCGGTGGTCTGCGCGTAGACACCGGCCCAGCGCCGGCGGATCGCCGGCAGCGGGCGGCCGAGCAGTTCCTCGGCGACGTGCGCGAGATGGTCGTAGGGGTCACTGACGACGTCGAAGGCGAAGGGCTCGGCGTATTCGTGGGTGTCGCCGATCGTGAGGGAGCCGTCCAGGCGCTGCACCATGAGCAGCTGCATCTTGTGTTCGGCGGGCACGGCGTCCTGCGGGCGGGCGGCCACCAGGCGGTCCAGCTCCGGTCCCTGGTAGGCCGGGTAGTAGCGGAAGCTGTCGCCGTCCGCGACGGCGGTCGGCAGCGCTTCGCCGAGCGGGTCGGTCTGCATCATCTGGAGCCGGACCCGGCGTACCGGGGCGGCGGGTTCGAGCTCGCGCACCAGCCCGGTGAGGTTGGCGCCGGGGCAGAGCAGGACGAGGTCGGCGTGGTGCCGGTCGCCGTGGTCGTCGCGTACGCCCGTCGTGCCGCCAGCCAGGAGGTCCCGCACCTCGCGGCCGGGCATCCAGGTGTACCGGCCGCTCGCCGCGAGCGCGCCGCGCAGGGCGGGCAGGGCGACGCGCGACTCCACCGCGCCGTCGCGCTCGCACCACAAGGCGGCCTCGAATGTGCCGCGCAGTGCCGGGTTGAGGCCGCGGGCCTCTGCGGGGCCGAGCACCTTCAGACCGCGCTCGGTCGCATCGGGCAGCGCCAACGCCGCCTCGGCGACCGCGAGTTCGTCGGCGTTGCGGCAGACCGTCAAGGATCCGGCGGGCCGGAAGCCGACCCCGGGCACCTCGGCGCCGATCCGCTCCCACAGTTCGCGGGCTCGGACGGCGGTGCGCAGTTCGTCTCCGCCGGCCCGGCCGCCGACCCACACAAGGCCGAAGTTGCGGACCGAGGCGCCGCGCGCCTCGCGCTCGCGCTCGAGGTGGACGACGTCGTGTCCGCGCCGGACCGCCTGCCACGCGTGCATGGTTCCCAGCACGCCACCCCCGACCACGACGATCCGCACGTTGCGCCTCCCGGCTGTTCATGTCCGGGACGGCTCTCCCGGCTGGACGGTGACCAGCGTGCGCGTGGTCGGTGCCGAGAATGCGGAGGCCGTGTGTCGCCTGAATGAACAGCCCGTTAAGGTCCGGACCTGTTACCTCTTCGTTATAGATCCCAGGCGCAAGACCATACGAACCCCCGCTCGTGGAAGTGGTTTAGCCACGCTCTGCGGCAACTGCCCCGGTGTGCTGCCGCCCTCTTTCGGCCGGAGGCTGGTACGCGGTCCTCTGGGGCCGCCGATCCTCAGGTCGCGGCGCGCAGGCGGGTGGCGAAGCCGATGCGGTCCCCGCGGAAGAGCTGCCGTACGCGCTCGATGGGAACCCCGTGCGGGTCGTACGACGTGCGCATCGTGAGCAGCATCGGCAGCGCCGGGTTGGTGCCGAGCAGCAGCGCCTCGCGCGGCGCGGCGAGCACCGTCTCCACGGTCTCGTCGGCCTCCGCGAACACAACTCCCAGGTCCTCCTGGAGGCAGCGGTACAACGACTCTTCCGGGCGCAGCACTTCGAGGATCGTCGGGAAGCGGTCGAGCGGGAGGTACGTGCTCTCCAGCCCTATCGGCTCCTCGTCGGCGAGCAGCACCCGCTCCAGGTGCACGGTGAGGTCGCCCGGCCGGATCCCGAGGCGCTCCGCGAGGTCGGGCTGCGCGACGTGGTGCTCGACCGTGACGACCCGCCGCCCGGGCGTCATGCCCATCGAGCGGACCGACTCGGTGTAGCTCGCGAGGCTGAGCGGCTGCACGAGCTTGGGCGGGGCGACGTAGGTGCCGCGTCCGCGCGCCGAGCGCAGGCGGCCCTCCATCACCAGTTCGGCGATGGCCGAGCGCAGGGTGCTGCGCGCGACCGAGTACTCGGCGGCCAGCTCGCGTTCGGGCGGCAGCAGCGCGTCCTCGCCGAGTTCGTCCATGAGCCCGAGCAGCCGCATTTTGACGGCGTACGACTTGGGGACGCGGCCGTGTTCGGGGATGCCGTCGCGGTAGGGACGCGCGGTGGAGTCCGGCGGCGCGGGCGTGATCGGAAGCGCGGGACGCGCGGGACGTACGGGCGGCTCGGCGGACATGGCCCCGAGCCTAGATCGTGTCTTCAAATTCTCGCCGGGCCCGCGACGGCCGGCGGGCCTTGGGTCTTCCCGCCGGTCCGTTCAGCGGCCCGGCGCGTCGCGCGAGGATTCCGGGGCCGGGTAGGTACGGCCCTTCCACGCGGCGCCGCGGCCGCGGGCGTGCCGGATCGCGGAGTCGACGGTCATGCCCAGGTAGAGCGTCGCTGCGAAGGGCAGCAACAGGGCCTCGTAGGCGGGGCGTCCGTAGTAGCGGACCATCGGCACGTACGTTGCCGTCATCAGCGCCCAGACCGCGAGGCCGAGCAGCGCGAGCGGCCACGCCCCCGCAATCGCGCCGACGACCAGGGCGACCGGGGCCGCGAGGTAGACCAGGGCGAGGCCGAACACGGTGCCGACCAACAGCAGCCACGAGTGCCGCAGTTGGGCGAACGCGCTGCGCGAGACCATGCGCCACAGGTCGGCGAGCGCGGGGTACGGGCGGACGCTGTCGACGTGCACCGGCCACCACTCGGTCGCGTGCCGGCGCGGCGGGTCGGCGAGCACCAGCCGGATCCGGCCGCCGCCGCGCTTGACCAGCGTGCCGAGCGAGACGTCGTCGATCACCGCGTCGCGGATCGCGTCGATGCCGCCGGCCGCGGCGAGCGACGTGCGGCGGACCAGGACGCACCCGCCCGCGGCGGCGGCGGTCCTGGACTTGTGCCGGTTGACCCGGCGGAACGGGAACAGCTTGCCGAAGAAGTAGACGAACGCCGGCACGATGACGCGCTCCCACCCCGTGGCCACGCGCAGCCGGGCCATGACCGAGACGAGGTCGAGCCGTTCGTCGGCGGCCTCGGCGACCAGGCGGGCCAGCGAGTCGGGGGCGTGCGCGATGTCGGCGTCGGTCAGCAGCAGGAATTCGGCGTCGCCGGCCAGTTCGACGCCGTGCCGGACGGCCCACAGCTTGCCGGTCCAGCCGCTCGGCGGCGGTCCGGGCGTGGTGACGGTGAGCGGGAGGCGTACGCCGGGCGCGTCGCCGAGCGTACGGGCGAGTTCGCCGGTGCCGTCGCTGCTGCCGTCGTCGACGAGGATCACCCGCGCGGAGCCGGGGTACTTCTGGGCGAGCAGGGTCGGCAGCGCGGCGCCGATGATGTCCGCCTCGTCACGGGCCGGGACCACGACGGCGACCGACGGCGGTTCGGCGGGCGGCGTACGCGAACCCCGCGGCGCGAGGCGCGTGTCGGTCCGCCAGAACCCGCCGTGCGCCAGCGCGAGGTACACCCACGCCGCACCCGACAGGGCGGTGATCCACAGAAGCACGTCCACGAGGCACAGCCTGTCAGGCGCGGGGACCCGGCGCTCGCACCCTCGCCCGCACCGCGCCTTCGCCGGCGTCCGGGTCCGAACCCAGACCCGTGTCCGCTTCCATGTCCGCGCCCGCACCCGCACCCGCGAGAGCCGCCGCGGCACGGTACGCGGTGCGCGCGGGCTCCGGTCCCGGGTCCAGCGCCGCGACCGCGATGGCCCCCTCGGTGAGCAGCATGAGCTGGTCGGCGAGCGCCGGGCCGCCGCCCGTACGCTCGGCGACCTCGCCCAGGAGCCCGCGGAGCGCGCGCTTGTGACCGCGGACGATGTCGAGCACGGCGTCCGAGGTGTGCCCGAGTTCGCCGAAGGCGTTGGCGAACGCGCAGCCCCGGAAATCCGGTTCGCCGAACCAGTCGGCGAGCCAGTCGTAGACCGCGCGGAGCGGGTCGTCCGGTGCGGCCGCCACCGCCGCCCGCAGATCGCCGAGCCACCGGCCGTCGCGCCGGGCGAGGTAGGCGGCCACCAGGTCGGCCTTCGCCGGGAAGACCCGGTAGAGGCGCTTGAGCGGTACGCCGGACGCGGTCCGGATCTCGTCCATGCCGACCGCCTGCACACCGCGGGCGTAGAACAGCGGCTCCGCGGCGTCGAGCAGGCGGTCGCGGGCTTCGGCGTCGTCCACAGGGCCCTCCCTTGCGGTGAGAACGATCGTTCTCTACCGTAGCGGACATCGCGGAGAACGCTCGTTCTCGCGCATCGGACCGCCGACCCGAGGAGTCGCCGTGACCGCCGTACGCCCGCCCGTCCCGCCGTTCACCGAGGCCACCGCCCGAGCCAAGGTGCAGGCCGCCGAGGACGCCTGGAACACCCGCGACCCGGAACGCGTCGCGCTCGCCTACACCGAGGACTCGGTCTGGCGGAACCGCGACCGGTTCCTCACCGGGCGCGCCGAGATCCGCGCCTTCCTGGCCGAGAAGTGGGCGCGCGAGCTCGACTACCGGCTGCGCAAGGAGTTGTGGGCGTACACCGGGAACCGCATCTCGGTGCGCTTCGAGTACGAGTGGCACGACGCCGACGGCCAGTGGTGGCGCAGCCACGGGAACGAGCAGTGGGAGTTCGACGACGACGGGCTGATGCGCCGGCGCGAGGCGAGCATCAACGACATCCCCATCGAGGAGGACGAGCGCCGCCTCACCGAACACGCTTGACCTTGCCGCCGCGTCGACTTCCAGCGTGGCAACCGCTTCCCGACCGACGACCGCGCATGCCGGCGGTGGTCGCGGAGCACTGCGGACGGGTGTCGGCGTTCTGGACGCCGGACGCCGACGCGTACAGCGGGCTCGGCCGGCTGTACGTCGACGACCCGCGCTTCCACGAGGTCTACGACGGCACTCGCGCGAGGCCGGCCGACTACCTGCCCGACGCGATGACGGCCTACGCACTGGTGCATCGCGTCGACTGATCCGCGCCCGTTGGGCCGTTCGGCGGTACTGCCGTTACCCCGTGCAGATGAATCGGTCTTTAATCACTCAAATGCCCTCAAGCCAGGCGGCCAGTCAGCCGAAAGTACCGACGCGGGGGTCTGTAACGGCCGACGTGGTCGCGACGGCCACCGGCCAGAAGGGCGGTGCCCTCATGGGTGATACCAAGTCCAAGTCGTGGGGCCAGGGCTATCCGGTCGGAACGCGCGTGCGCGTTCAGGTCGGCCTGAGCGCGGGTGAGCTGGGCGAGGTGGCGGACGTCTACGGCGACGCCCACCGGCCGCCGATCGCCCCCTTCCGCTGGTACGGCGTGCGTCTGCTGAACGGCCTGCGCCCGCTCTACCGGCACGACGAGCTCCAGCCCGTGCACTGAACCGGGCGGGCCGGTCGACACACCGACCGGCATCCCGGTCCTGAAGGGCCCTTCGGGCCCGCGTCAGGACAGGGCCGATACGCGTACGCCGACCGCACACAACGCGGAAGCGACAGCTAGGAAGGTCCCGGCGCCGTCAACATCGCGACGACGACCCGGACGAGATCGGCCCGGAACGCCGCACCCTCAACCGGTCGCGGCCGTCCCGCCTGGACGTGCCGCGCCCGGTCGGCGAAAGCCGAGCCGACCAACATCACCATGAGCTCGACGCGCTCCCTCGCGAGAGCGTCGGGCAGCACCGCGCGGCGCACGCCGTCCCCGGGACCGCCGCCGCCCGTCCGCACCAGCTCGGCGACCCGGGTGAACACACCCCACAGCACGCCGCCGGCCAGCGTCTCGTGCGGACGCCCGTCCCGGAACCCGGTCTCGTGCGCGAGCTGGCTCACGATCCGCAGGCAGTCCCGCCCGCTCTCGTCGCGCAGCTCCGACGCCTCCGCCTCGATGTACGCCGCGACGAGCCGGGTGAGCTCCGTCGCTCCGCCGCCCGCCTTTGCGGCTCGCGCTTCCGCGGCCTCCGCCTCCGCGCCGCCGTCCTCGGGCGGTGCCAGACCCACCGCGAGGGCGCGCTCGACGCGTGCCTGGTGCTCCGCGAGGATCGCCCGCAGCAGCCCGTCCCGGGATCCGAAGTGGTAGTGCAGCGCCGAGGAGTTGGCCTGCCCGGCCCGCTCGGTGATGTCCCGGGTCCGCGCCCCGTCCACGCCGTGCTCGGCGAACAGCTGCTCCGCCGCGCGCACCAGTCGGCGCCGCGTCGTCTCGGCGGCGGTCCGCGTCCGTCCACGTCCCGCCGACGCCTCGGTCGGTCTTGTAGTCACGCCCACAACCGGATATTAATCGATCCCATTAGTCAGCCATCTCATCGTCGCGGCACACGGCGCGGCAAGCACCAAGGGCGAGGATCCCCATGCTCAGACTCGGCATGATGGCACCGTTCGCGGACGGATTGATCACTTCCGGCGGTTTCCTGCGCGACTTCGCCGGAACGCTGGAAGAGTGCGGCGTGGAATCCCTGTGGACCGTGGAACACGTGGTCATCGCGGAGAACTACGAGCCGCTGTACCCCTATTCGGAATCGGGCCGCACGCCCAGCGGCGGCGAGAACGTCCCGATGCCCGACCCCCTGGAGACCATCGCGTTCCTCGCGGGCGCCACGGGCACGCTGCGCTTCGGCACCGCGATGGTCGTCGCCCCGCTGCACAGCCCGGTGGTGCTGGCCAAGCGCGCCGCGACGATCGACCGGCACTCGGACGGGCGCCTCATGCTCGGCCTGGGCATCGGCTGGCAGAAGGAGGAGTACGCCGCCGTCGGCGCGCCGTATGCCGACCGCGGACGCCGCCTGGAGGAGACCATCGGCGCGATGCGGGCGCTGTGGGCCGACGCCCCCGCGTCGTACGAGGGACGGCACGTGTCCTTCAGCCGCCTCAACTCGCTCCCCCGCCCCGCGTCCGGCGCGGTGCCCGTCGTCCTCGGCGGCAACAGCGACCCGGCGGTGCGGCGGGCGGGCCGGATCGGCGACGGCTGGTTCCCGTACACGATCACCCCGGAGGACTTCGCGACGCAGGCCGCGCTGCTGCGCGAGACGTCGGCCGAGGCGGGCCGGGCCGCGGACGCGGTCGAGATCACCGCATGGCCCGGAAGCTGCGACCGCACCCGCGAGAACGACCCGGCCTGGGTCCGCGGCTACACCGAGCACGGCGCCACGCGCCTGGTCGTCGCCCCGCGCATCGCGGGCGACGACGGCCTGCTCGGCCCGCGCGGCCTCGACGCGTTGCGCGACCAGATCGCCCGCTACCGCGACGACGTGCTGGACAAGCTGTGAGCACGGCACCGGCAGCTCCGACGGCCGGGGCAGCGGTGCCGGCGGTGCCGGCGGTGCGCATCCACGACACGGTCGTGCTGCACCGCGGCGACGCCGACTCCTGGACCGAGCGCCTGCGCCGCGAGTACGCCCCCGGTGCGGCACGTCGGGGGCTCGCCCTGGAATCGGTCGCGCGTGAGCACGTGGGGACGGACACGGTCGCCGTCCACATCCTGTGGACACTGCCCGGCATCCGGGCGTTCTTCGGCATGCGTGCGGCAGCGGGCACGGACCCGTCGGTCGCGGCGTTCTGGTCCGCGACCGACAAGATCGCGGTGAGCCGCGAACGCCGTGTCACCGCCCCGGAACCGGTCGTGGATCCAGCCGTGGATCCGGCTCTGGATTCGACCGTGGATTCGCCCGTCGACGGGGAGGTTCCCGCATGACCCGCTGGGTGGCTCTCGCCCCGGCCGAAACGCCGGTCCCGGACGGCGCCGTCGGCGGACCCGACCTACCCGGGAGCGTCGGAGGCACCGGGGCGACCTGGGACTGCACCGGCGACCGGCCGCCTCCGGGCGCGTCCGAGGCGGTTGCCCTGGTGCCCGTACGCGCCAAGGCCGTTCCGCTGGACGGCCGCCGCGTGAAGCGCACCCTGCTGCTGACCGTGCGCGCGGGCGCCGACGCGGACGCCGTCGCGCGGTTCGAGGCCGACCTCATGGCGATGCCGGACCACATCACCACGATCCGGGGCTGGGCGCTCAGCCGGGTCGACCAGGACCGGACGCCGTCGGCGTGGACGCACGTGTGGGAGCAGGAGTTCGCCGACGTCGAGGGGCTGACCGGCGAGTACCTGACGCACCCGTACCACTGGACGTACGTGGACCGCTGGTTCGACGGGGAGGTGCCGGGTTCGATCGTGGAGCCGCGCCTCGCACACCTGTTCCGCTGGACGGACGGGCCGGTCCTCGGTCTGTAGCACCGCCGGGCACCCACCCGGTCACCACGCTCGGGACCCGTGGACCCGTGGACCCGTGGACCCGCGGGTCCACCGGTTCGCCGCTCCGGAGGATCCGCGGGTTCCGGCGCGCCTTCAGTTCGCGGAGAACACCGGCAGTTCGTGGACGTGGGCGCGGCCCTGCGGAAGCGCCGTGCGCGCCAGGTCGCCCAGGTGCTCGTGGTGGGTGAACAGCACGATCTGGAAGCGGTCGGCCATCGAGTCCAGCACGTTCAGCAGCGCCCGCGTGCGGCCGTCGTCGAAGGTCATGGCGATGTCGTCCAGGATCAGCGGCATCGTGCGGTCGGCGTCCGCGTAGCGCTCCAGCGTCGCGAGCCGGAGGGCCAGGTAGAGCTGGTCGCGGGTGCCCTCGCTCATCGCCTCGACCGGGACCGGCTCGGTGTCCGGGTCCGCACCGGCACGCCGCGCCTTGAGGACCGGGCTGCCCTTCTTGGCCTCGGTCTCGGTCACCAGCGCGGTGAACCGGCCGTCGGTCAGTGCCGCGAACAGGTCCTGGGCACGCATCAGCACCGGGTCCTGGTTCTCCCGGCGGTACTCGTCGATACAGCGTTGCAGGACCACCCGGGCCAGTTCGAGGCGCACGTACTGCTCGACGTCCACGGCCAGTTCGGCGACCTGGGCGGACGCCGCCTCCTGCGCCTGGGCGGCACGCGCCGAGTCGTCGATGGCCGCCAGCACCTGGCGGACGCGGCCCAGCTCGGTGCCCGCGGCGTCGTACGCGGCCTGCGCACGCTCCACGTTCGTGGCCAACTGGAGGAGTTCGGCGTCCAGGTCGGCGGGGGTCCAGTCCCCGGCCAGCCGCTCCAACTCGGCGACCGGCATACCGCTGTCGCGCAGCAGCCCTTCGACGGCGGCCAGTTCGTCGCCGGTCTCGCGCAGGGCGACGGTACGCGCCACCGCCTCGCGCAGCGCCGCGGTGTCGGCCACACCGACCGCCGAGACCAGCGCGGCGAGTTCGCGTTCGGCGGCCTCGGCGACCGCGTCGCCGTTCTCGATCCGGCGACGCAGCCGCTCGGCCTGGGCGGCGTGCAGTTCGCGGGCGTCGCGGGCCGCGCGGGCCCGGGACAGCGCCTCGTGGTGCTCGGCGACCTGGCTGAACCGAGCGGCACCCGCGGCCGGTTCGCTCTGCCACGCGGTGGCCAGCAAGCCCGCCAGCCGCGCGTCGAAGTCGGCGATACGGTCCGCCGATTCGTCGCGGCGCCGGGTGGCCTCCGCGACGGCAAGGGCCTCGCGTCCGACCTCGGCCAGCGTGTCGACGGCCGCCGCCAGGCTCTCCGGCTCGTAGCCGTCCGCGTATCCGTCCAGGTCCAGATCGCGGACGACCGCCGCCCAGACCACTTCCCAGTCCGCCCGGGCCTTTTCGGCACGGGCCAGGTCCGCCCGGACGTCCTCGAGGTCGGCGGCGGCGGACCGCTCCTTCGCCTCAGCCTGCTCGCGGGCCCGCAGCGTGTCGGCCACGGCGGTGACGCGCAGGTCGGCGAGGCCGGTCAGCTCGCGCAGCGCGGTGGCCGCGGTGGATTCCCCGAACCTCGCCAGCTCCGCATGGAAACGCGTGACGAGCTCCGCCTCCCGCTCGCGCAGCTCACCCAATGTGTGTGCCGCGGCGGCGGATTCACCCACGACCTCGGCGAGTTCCACGATGCCGTCGAGCAGTTGGCCCGCCGCGGCAGGCTCGGGCACGGCGATGCCGAGCGCGGACCATTCGGTCCACAGCGCCGTCCAGTCGGCGGCGGCCTGCTTGCCGCGCTCGACCAGGACCGCTTGCTCGTCGGTCAGCGACAGCATGCGCGCGCGGTCCCGCTCGACGCCGACTTCCAGTTGCAGGCGCCGCACCGACTCGCTCGCCTGGCGGCGGATCCGGTCGGCGAGTTCGTCCGCGCGTGCGACCGCGCGCTCGAAGGCGTCGGCTGTCGCGTCTGCCGTCGCGGCATCCCTGGCGGCGTCCGCCGGGCTCTCCGCCGGGCCGTCCGTGGCCTTCGCCGAGCTGTCCGTGGCCTTCGCCGAGTCGGTGCGCCCGGCCGTCCGCAGTGCGGTCCACAAGGCGTCCCGGTCGTTGCGGGCGGCACGCAGCTCGTCGTCGGTCGGGGGTGTGTCGCCGCGCAGCAGGACTTCGAGGTCGGCCTCGGCCGTCTTGAGGCGCTCGGCGGTGTCGTCGCGGCGGCCCGCGAAGGCTTCCGACTCGGTGCGCAACTTGTCGATCCGGGCCCGGTGTTCGGCGATCAGTTCGCGCGCGGGGCGGGGGAGGCGTACCGCGTCCGCGTCGCCGACGGCTTCCAGGCCGTGCCGGGCGCGGGCCGCCGCGGCCTTCGCGGTGGTCTCGGCGAGCCGCTGCTCGTGCCGGGTGATGTCGGCGACCAGGCCTTCGGGGACGGAGCGGAGCAGCGCCCGCAGAGCCTCGGCGTCGCCGACCGTGGGCATGTCGTCGAGGGCGGCGCGGGCCGACTCCCACTTGCCCTCCCGGCGTATGACCTGTTCGCGGGCCGCGGACAGGGCGGTGTCCAGCACGGTCAGGTCGCGGCGCAGGCCGGCGATGCGCTCGGCGACACCAGGACCCAGCGCGTACGCCTCGGGGTCGTCGACCGAGCGTCCGGGGCGCACCCGGTCGAGGAGCTCCTGCGCGTTCCTCCGAAGCCCCCACAACTCGTCCTCGGCACGGGCGAGTTGGGCGGACGCCTCGCGCACCGCGCTGACGTCGGCGTGCAGGGCCTCGATGGTGTCGCCGTGGTCGAGGTACACCGTGTCGACCTGGAGCGAGGCGAGTTCGGCCTCGGCCTCGCGCAGGGCGGCGCGGTCGTGCTCGGTGTCCGTTCGGGCCTGGCGCAGGCGCTGGGCGGCCCGGTCTAGTTCGTCGACGACGTCATCGCCGACGACCGGTCCGGTGCCCGCCAACCTGTCCCGCTCGGCACGCAGTTCGGCGCGCAGCAGGAGTTGCGGAAGTGCGGCGCGCACCTGGCCGAGCCGGGCCTGCCGGGCCCTGACCTCGCGCAGGTCCCCCTCCAGGCGGCCGTATTCCTCCTCGGCTCGGGTCACGGCCTTCTCGGCGACCGCGAAGTCCCGGGGGGCGAGCTCGTGTTCCTTGACCTCGCGGCGCAGTTCGCCGAGCCGCTTGAGGGCCGTGTTGATCTTGCGCTTGCCGTTCGGGCGCCACAGTTCGCCGGACTTCTCGATGAGCGCGTCCTGCACGTCGGCGAGCCTGCTGCTGGAGCGCGACTCGAAGAGCGCGCGGCCGACATCGCCCTTTCCGTCCAACAAGTCCTGTCCGCCCGCGCGGAGTTCGTCGTGGTCCATGGCGAACACCTGGGCGAACTCCTGCGCTCCGATGTCGGCGAGGACGCGGACCAGGTCGGCTTCGGCGATCGGCGTGTCGTCGGGCGCGCACAGCGAGTTCTTCAGCCGCTTGTGCCGGACGATCTCCAGGTGTTGTCCGCGCGCGTCGCGCAGCAACCCGCCGAGGCGCATCGCGGACATCACGTGCACGAAGTCGAAGGTGCTGCGGTGGTCGATGCCGTACAGGAGTTGTCCGACGGCGTAGCGGGCGGTGGACTTGCCGGCCTCGTTCGGGCCGCTCACCAGGTGTACGCCGGGCGCCGAGAGGTCCAGGCTCCGGTCCGTGAAGCAGCCGAACGCGGTCAGGTCGAGCCGGTCGATCCTCACGCCGTCCCCCCGTTGCCTTGGCCCCGCCCGCCGCCGACCATCGCCGCGAGCAGGTCGACCGCCTCGTCGAAGACCCGGGCCCGCCACTCCGGATCGTCCACGCGCACGCCGTCGGAGTCCACCGTGGCGCCGACCCCGCGCAGGCCGGGCAGGCCGCGGATGAGGCGTTCGAGCGCCGCTTCGTCCTCACCTATCGCCGCCGCGGTGGTACGCAGGTCGCCGAGCAGGCCGACCAGACCGCCCGCGGCGTCCGGTTCGGTCGCGTGCGTCGTCGCGGCCCGCACCTTCTCGACCCAGACTTCGTCCAACTCACCGGCAGCAGCTCGGAGTTCGTTCTCTATGCGGTCGTGGTCCCGCCACAGCTCCTCGTGTGCGTCCGAGGGGCCGACGAAGCTGACGCGTACCGCGAGCGGACGGCCGTCGGCGCCCCGCACGGCCTCGCGGATGCCCTGCTCGGCAAGGCCGAGGGCGGCGTCGACGTCGGCCGCGCGCGAGCCGTCGACCTCGACGTGCGCCCAGCGCACGACATCGAGGTCGCGGTGCTCGGTGGTGAGGACTGCGCCGTCGGCGGTGATGAGCGTGGCGCCCTTGGCCCCGGTCTCGCGGGCGTGCCTGCCCTGGAGGTTGCCGGGGAAGACGATCCAGGGGTCGCCGTCGCGCACGACCTGGCGGGCGTGGATGTGTCCCAGGGCCCAGTAGTCGTAGCCGCGCGCGATCAAGTCCTCGACACGGCAAGGCGCGTACGTCGCGTGTCCGTCGGCGCCTTCCAGCGCGGTGTGCAGCAGGCCGATGTTGAGGTATCCGTCGCGGGCCTTGGGGTACGCGGCGGCCAGGTTGTCCATCACGGCCTGCTCGGCGAACCCCTGCCCGTGCACGGCCAGTCCGATGTCGTCGTACTCGATCGTCTCGGGCTGTGCGGTGCTGAAGCGGTGCACGTTGTCCGGCAGCCGCAGTTCCTTGGTGATGCGGCTCTGCGCGTCGTGATTGCCGGCCACCATGCAGACGGGTATGCCCGCCTCGCGCAGTCGCTGCATCTGCGAGCCGAAGAACAGGCCGGTGCGGTAGTCCTTCCAGTCGCCGTCGTAGACGTCGCCGGCGAGCAGCACCGCGTCGACGCGCTCGTGCAGCGCGAGGTCGACCAGGTTCTCCAGCGCGCGGCGCACCGCGCCGCGGAACTCCTCGGCGGGAGCGCCCGGGTAGCGGGACAGGCCCTTGAGCGGGCTGTCGATGTGCAGGTCGGCAGCGTGCAACAGCTTCATCCGGCCGCTGACCCTCCATCCGGGCGGTTGATCCACGAGTCACCCAGGATAGGCGTCGCGGCGCCGGAGACCGGACGGTTTGCGGATTCGCCCCCGGTTACGTGGGCAACTCCAGGCGCGTGCCGGGCAGCAGGTGGTCGGGGTTGGGTCCGATCACGTTCCGGTTGATCTGGTAGACGGCGTCCCAGCCGCCCGGCACCGAGAACTTGCGGGCGATCGAGGAGAGCGTGTCGCCCTGCTGGACCACATAGCTCGTGGTGATCGGCACCGAGTACAGGTCGAGTTTGCGGGCGCACTGTGGCCAGGCGTCCCAGCCCTGCCAGCGCAGGATCTTCTCCGCGATGGTGATCTGCTGGCGCTTGGTGGCCTGGTGCGGGAGCGGCGCGTACACGCGGCCCCCGGCCTCGTCCCAGGTGGACGGCAGGATTTGCAGTCCGCCGTAGTAGCCGTTGCCGGTGTTGATGTTCCAGCGGCCGCTGCTCTCGCACATGGCGAGCCGGTCCCAGGTGGCGTCGGGCACCGCGTGTGCCGCGGGGGCCGCGAGGACACCCGCGGCCAGCGACAACAGGGTGACAACGGTCAGGTACGCCGATGATCGGACAATCCGTCGGTACATGGCTCCCGACGCTAAGCACGCCCGCGCGCTTCACCGCCGATTGCGCGCGCACCACGCCGTACGGTCACCCCGACGGCCCAATTAGCCCGGATTTAGTGGGTTTTGTCCGAATACCTCCGGACGTCCGGGAATCCGCGCGCAGTTCCGCCGTCAGCCCAGGCCGCTGGGAAGGTCGAAGTCCGGCGGGATCAGGCCCGAGGGGATCTCGATGTCGGACGGGACCAGGCCGCTCGGCAGTCCGCCGCCGGGCAGTTGCGGCCCACCGGTCTCCTGCTGGTCGCCGGGCTTGCCGTCGCCGCCTCCGTCATCCTTGCTCACCAGGATGACCACGGTCACGATGACCGCGATGGCGACGAGCGCCAGGACCACGGTGATGAGCGGGTTGCGCTTGCGGCCCCCGGGCGGCGGACCGGGCTGGTTCGGATCCCCGTAAGACTGCTGACCATATGGCTGTTGCTCATACTGACCGTACGGTTGCTGCTGGCCGTAGGGCTGCTGCCCGTACGGTTGCTGGCCGTACGGCTGTTGCCCGTACGGCTGTTGCCCGCCTTGGCCTGGGCCGGGCTGACCTGGCTGCCCGGGTTGACTGGAATGCCCCGGTTGACCGGGCTGGCCCTGTTGGCCGTAGGGGTTGCCGGAGCCGCCATAGGGCGGCCCGCCGTACGGCGGCGGTTCCTGGTGCGACACGTCTCCACTCCCCCACGACGACCGGCCCCCGTGCGCCACGGCGCGTACCCGCACTCTGCCGGCATCTCCGCAACCTCATGCTGTCACGAACGACGTCCTGCCGTCGGGTGAAGTCCCCGGGCATTACGTCGCCTTGCCCGTGGAGGCGCGAGCCGAGGAACGGTGCGGAGGGCGGTCCTGCCACCACCGAGCCGACACGTCGGTACCGTGGGGCGGATGAGTGGCCTGTCGGATCGTCGGATCGGGTCCGCGCAGGTCAACAAGCCGGTGCTGCACGTGTCGGCGGTCGCCGTCGCGGGCGTCGTGCTGCTTTTGTCGCCTCCCGGCCGCGCCGCGCTCGACACGGCACCGCTGGTGTTCGCGGCGATCGGCCTTGTGCTGCTGGATGTTGCGGTCGGCGGTGGGCTCCGCGGCAGGTCCCGTGTCCAGGAACTCATCAGGGAGCGCACCGAGAAGCGCAACGAGCGCGCCCCTGGCCGCATCCGGCGCATGTCCGGCATGGCGCATGGTGCCGCGACCGGACTTGCCGCGGTCTTCGACCCGGTCGCGCTGGCCGTGCTCCCCGTTCTGTGGCTGACCGGGCGACGGCGGCCGGCGATGCTCGGCGGCGGCGTCGCCGCGCTCGGCATCGTGCCGGCGTCGCTCGCCGACGGGCTGCCCGGGTCGTCGTGGCGGCCGCTCCTGACGGACCGTCACCTGGCGGGCGGCGACCCCGACGCGTCGCTGCACGGCATGCTGCTGCGGATCGCGGGGCAGCACACGCACGGCGTCGTCGGCGCGGACACGCCGGTGATGACGCTGGCGTGGCTGATGCTCGGAGCCGCGGTCGTCGTGGTCGCCTCACTGCGCGCGGCCCGGTTCCACGCCGAGGGCCAGCCGTTGCTCGCGGTCGCCGTGGCCACCGCCGCGGGGCTCGCCGTACTGCCGGTGGCGTGGACGTACGAACTCCTGTGGCTGCTCCCGGCCGTCGTCGGCCGGGTCGGCGGACGCCCGGAGGACCGCCCGGTCTGGCCCCTGCTGATCCTCGTCGCGGCGGTGGTCGAACGGGATGTCGTCGACCCGCGCCTGGGCACGTCGTTGTCGGCGGTGTTCGGCAACGTCCCGACGCTGGTCGCACTGGCCGCCGCGTGCGCGGTGCCGTTCCGACACCGCGAGGACCCGCACTGGCGGGTGCACCGGGCCGCCCCGCCGCCGCTGCCGCCGGGACGGCGCGCCCTGCTGCCCGGCATGGCGCGACCGGTCACCCGGCCCAACCTGGTGCTCGACCTGATGCTGATCCGGGCCGGCTACTGGGTCTACCAGAACATCCGCGGGGACCTGCGCACTTCCATCCCGAAGCAACGCGAGCAGGCCGTCGAGAACGCCCGGCACATCGTCAAGATCGAGCAGTTCCTCGGCATCGACGTCGAGGCGGCGGTCAACCGTTGGTCGCTCAGGTCGACGCGACGGTTCGAGCTGATGCTCGACTACTACCGCGAGCTGCACTACGTCGTGCCGGTCGCCGTTCTCGCCTGGCTCTACATATGGCACCCGACGCGCTACCGGGCCGCCCGGACCGTCCTCGCGTTCACCACCGGGCTCGCGCTCCTTGGCTACTGGCTCTACCCACTGTGCCCGCCGCGGCTGTTCCCGGGCAGCGGCATGATCTCGTCGCTGCCGGGCGGCCCGCGCAGCTATACGGTCGCGGTCCACCTGGTGAACCCGTACGCCGCAATGCCGTCGCTGCACTTCGGCTGGGCGCTGTGGTGTGCGGTCGCCGTCGCGTGCGTCGCCCGGTCGCCCTGGCTCAAGGCCGCCGCCGCGCTGTATCCCTGCGCGACCCTCTACGTGATCGTGGGCACGGCCAACCACTGGATCCTGGACGCCGTCGGCGCGGCCCTCTCGGTCGGCATCGCGGTGCTCGCCCAGCGCGCGCTGACCGGGCGCCGGCTGCGCGACCCCGTGCCGACGTTCCTGGCCCGGCTGGGCACCGCGCCGGCCCCGCGACACGGGGCCGAAGTCCCGCCGAAGACCGGCTCCGGCGTACCCGCGGCGCGTACCGTGGGCGCCGTGGGCGAATCGGATGAAGCGCTCACGTCACGGTGAATCCGGCGAATCGGAGACGTCATGGCACGGCCGCGAACCTGGCAGGAGATGCGGGACTCGACCATCGACCTGCTGGTCCGGCGGACCGGCGAGGGCCTCGATGTGTGGAACCGGCGGGTGCGCGACAGCGGCGTGCGGGACGAGGCCGCGCTGCGCGCCTGGCTCGACGAGCGCGACCTCGGCGGATACCCGCAGTCCCTGCTCGTCTGGGAGCGCTTCGGGTACCCGGAGTTCCTGACCGCGAGCGCGGACAACCTGCTCGCCGGGCAGTACGACGACCGCCCCGCGCTGCGCCCCGTCCTGGACGCCCTGCTCGTGGTCGGCACCTCGATCGCGGACACGGCGGTGCAGGTCCGCAAGACCTACGTGACGCTGGTGAGCCCCAAACGGCAGTACGCCCTGATCCGCGCGACCACGCGGGACCGCCTCGACCTCGGCCTGCGGCTGCCCGGCGCCGCGCTGCGGAAGCCGTTACTGCCGGCCCGCGGGCTCGGCAACGACACCATCAACGTGCGCGTGCCCCTGCACGCCGTCGAGGACGTGGACCAGGACGTCGAGGAGCTGCTCGAGCGCGCGTATCAGGCCAACGTTTAGGCCGACGTTTCAGGCCGACGTCTGGCCGACCGCCGGACGGCGTGCCGTACGACCCGTCGGCCGGCGTCCGGGCCGACCGGCGACGCCTCAGGGCTTGGCGAGCGGCTTGACCAGCAGTTCGAACTCCAGATCGGCCCGCTGCGGCAGGCCGAAGCGCTCGTCGCCGTACGGGAACGGCGTCATGCGGCCGGTCCGGGCGTAGCCGCGGCGCACGTACCAGGCGATCAGGTCCTCGCGCTGCCGGATCACCGTCATGTGCATCTCGCCGCTGCCCCAGTCGACGACCGCCGCCCGCTCGGCCTCGGCCAGCAGCGTGCGCCCGAGCCCGCCGCCCTGCTGCGCGGGGTCCACCGCGAACATCCCGAAGTAGGCGACCCCCTCCGCACGGCGCTCCAGCTGACAGCAGCCGAGCAGTTTGCCGTCCCGGAACGCGAGCAGCATTCGGCTGTCCGCACCGTTCACCACGTCGGCGACGCCCTCGGGGTCGGTCCGCTGCCCTTCCAGCAGATCGGCCTCGGTGGTCCAGCCCCGCCGACTGGAGTCACCGCGATAGGCCGACTCGATCAACGCGACCAGGGCCGGGACGTCCTCGGCCGTGGCCGTCCGGAAGCGGGTCTGCGGGCCGGCCGCGAGCCGGGCTTCCGGTTGGTTTTCCGGCTGGTTTTGCATGGTCCTCCGTCCGCCGCGGGCACTCATCGGTTCTGCGGCTCGTTGTCCGCTGGTCGAGAATACGGGGGACGCCGCCGCGTGTCGGGCGGTCGGCTTTTCGATCCGTCCGGGCAAATGACATGGTGTCCGGAGCGGGAAATCGGCATGGACGGTACGAACTACCAGGAGAAACCGCACATGACTCGGACGGGGGGCTGGAACCTTTCGGACATACGGACCAGGATCCCCCTGGCTCCGGCGGCGCTCTGGATCCTCGCTGCGTCGCTCGCCGTCCGGCAGGCCGCCCACACGCTCAGCCTGCCTCCCGGACGGCGACTCGCCGACCTGGAGACCTGGCTGGGCACCGACGGCGTCCTGCACCTGCCCGGTTCGCTGTACGACGCGGACGCACACGGCAAGCCGTTCTCCGGCACGCCGTTCGCCGGCCTGGTGCTGCGCCCCCTGACGAACGCCGCCGAGCAGACGCTCGGCGTGGTCTGGACCATAGGGACGCTGCTGATCGTGGCGGCGGTCGGCGTCCTGGTGGCCCGCAGCATCACCGCCACGTCGAGCCGCCGGGCCCGCCTGCTCGCCGCACCGGTGCTGATCTCGCTGATGGTCGTGTCGCTGCCGGTCCGCGGCAATCTCAGCCTCGGCCAGCTCAGCCTGCTCCCGGTGCTGCTCGTGCTGCCCGCGTGCCTGGCCCGTGACCCCGGCAGAGGCGCGGGGGTGGCCGCCGGTGCCGCCATGGCGCTGCAACCGGTCATGGTGCTGTTCGCCCCTTTCCTGTGGTTCACCGGACGCCGCAACGCGGCTCTGGCCTCGGCGGGGACGTTCGCCGCCGGTACCGCGCTGGCCTGGGCCGCCATGCCGCAGGACTCGTACAAGTACTGGGTGCACCACGTCGCCGGTGCGGGCCTGGGCGGCGTACCGGACGCGCTGTCGAACCAGTCGCTGCACGGGCTGCTGCTGCGGCTCGGCCTGGACGGGCCCGCCGAGTACGCGGTGCTGGTGGCGCTCGCGGTGCCGCTGGTCTGGTTCGGCCTGCGCCGCGCGGTGGCGTACGCGCTGGACGGTCAGACCGTGCTGGGCGCCGCGCTGATCGGCTGCATCGTAGTCGCGGTGTCGCCGGTGTCCTGGCAGCACCAGCAGCTGTGGATCCTGCTCGCGGCCGTCGGCCGGCTGGGCAAGGGCCGCGCCGACCGCCTTGTGTGGCCGCTGATAGTCGCCGCCGTGATGATCTTCAACAGCGAGCAGCTGCTGCCCGGCAACCTGTCCGCGGCCCGCACGGTCGCAGACAACGCGCCGCTGCTGCTGGCGGTGCTGGCCGCGGTCGCGATGCCGTTCCTGAAGCACTCGTCGCCGCACTGGGTGGCCAGGACGCCGGAACTGGCCGCCCCGGGCCGCGCCCCCGGCCGACGCGTCCCGCTGCTGGCCGACGCGCTGCGGGTGCTGTCGCGCCCCAACCTGATACTGGAACTGATCCTGATCCGGGTCGGCTACTCGTTCTACTCGTTCATCCGCGCGTCGGTCCCCGACCAGCGCACGGTGGCCGAGGCGCACGGCCGCCAGATCATCGACATCGAGAAGTTCCTGCACATCGACATGGAGTACCGGCTCAACCACCTCACGGCCGGGCTCGACTGGCTCAAGAGCTTCTGCGGGTTCTTCTACGAGACGTTCCACTTCCTGGTGCCGCTGAGCCTGCTGGCCTGGCTCTACATAACGCGTCCGGCGCAGTACCGCTCGGCGCGGACCGTGTTGTGCGTCGCGACGGCGACCGGGCTGATCGGGTTCTGGCTGTACCCGCTCGCGCCGCCGCGCCTGATGCCGGGCTACAACTACATCGACACCGTGCACGGCCCGCAGGACCTGGCCAATCCGGACTTCGGGGCGCTCACCAACGTGTCGAACCAGTACGCCGCGATGCCGTCGCTGCACGTGGGCTGGGCGCTGTGGTGCGGCCTGGTCATCTTCTTCATGGCACCCAAGGGGTGGATGAAGGCGCTCGGCCTGCTGTACCCGCTCACCACGACGTTCGTGGTCATGGCGACGGCGAACCACTACATCCTGGACGCGGCCGGCGGCGCGGCGGTCATCTCCATCGGCCTCGTGGTCCAATACCTGCTGACCGGGCGCAGCGCGTTCGCCGACGTGGGACCGGACTCGCCGCCGGTGGCGAAAGTCCCGAATCAGGATGAGAACACGAAATTTCGCAAACTACCCATCGCTCGCCAAATGCGATGACACACCGAGGTATTGCCAAGCTTTTGCCGACGTTCCCCGCAACCACCCGGGCAGTCGAGCGGTAGTCACGGTGGCCGATCCGGAGACCGGGTCGGCCACCGTTCAGCGTTCGACTCTCGACCTGCGAGGAGCACGATGACGCACTTCAAGCGCCGCGTCGCCCAGTCCGCCCTGCTGATCGCCGCGGCGGGCATGGCGCCCTTGTTCGGCGCCTCCAGCGCGCACGCCGACTCGCCGCTGGGCGGCATCAGCGGGATGAACGGGCTGAGCACGCCGGACGCGACGACCGTCACCGACCAGGTCCCGGGTGCGACGCAGACGCTGACCGGCACCGGCAAGTCGACGGGCAAGGCGGTGCAGAGCGGCGTGCCCGCCGCGGCCAACGGCGCCTCGAACACCACCGGCAAGGCGGTCCCCGCGACCAAGGCCGTCGGCCAGGGCACCGCCGCAGCGACGCCGCCCGCCGCCAACGTGACGCCGGACGCCGCGACGGCCGTCCCGCCCGCGAAGCCGGCTGCCGCCCCCACCAAGAAGGTCGCCCCGGCACAGCAGACCATCGAGGGTCCGGCCGTCCCGGCCACCGCTCCGGCCGCCCAGGTCAACGCCCCGGTGGCGGCCCCCGCGGCCCCGACGGGCGCCCTGCCCGCGCTCCCCGGCGTCGGCGGCGGGCTGCCCGGCCTCGGCTGACGGCTGACGGCTGACGGCTGACGGCCCTGGGCGACGCCCCGCCCACGAGCCCGGCTCCGGCACCTGGCCTGCCCCACCCCAGGTTCCGCGCGGTCCGCGGCTCGGCCGGAGGGTCAACCACGGAGGCCCTCCGTCCGGGACGCGTACCCGCCCGAACCCGCGTCTGTGGTCCGGCACCCGCCAAGGTGCCGGACCACGGCGGTTGTTCGGGTCCGACGCCCGGCCACGCCTTGGGGCGGAGAGCACCCGCGCGCCTGTCATACCCGTGAACGAGGCGATGTCCGCCTCTGTGCTCACGAGCGGAATCCGGTCGGAGCCCTAGTCTCGGAAGGTCCGAAAACTCGCGACAATTCGCCCGGACGGTCTGGCATCACCACGGATCGGACCGGGCATTCGCCTGCCATCGCCCGTTCCGAGGAGCCGTCCCCCATGTGCCCTGCCCAGCCTCCCGCCCGGACCACCCGATCGGCGGTGGACGGGTGAGCGGCAACGGCAAGGCCGCGAGCGAACCGCGCACGCGGCGCGAACGCGTCCAGCACATCTCGGCCCGCGTACTCGTCTGGTACCTGCGGCTCGTCGGCGTGTTCGACCTGCTGGCCGCCCTCATGGTGCCGCTGCGCACCCGCGTCCGGCGGCACGACACCGGTGAGTACTACACGCCGTTCCTGCTGACCGCGAGCTTCACAATCGCCGCACTGGCGATCTTTCTCGCCGTCATGCTCAACCGCCGCAAGCGCGCGGCCTGGGTGTTCACCGCGATCCTGCTGGTCCCGACCTTCGCGTTGTACGCCGTGGCGCTCGCCTTCCACGACTTCCGGCAGCACCCGTTCAACTGGGTCTCGACCGCGGTCTCGCTGGTCCCGTTCGTCGCGCTGTGGCTCGGCCGCGCCGAGTTCTACGCCAAGGGCGAGCGCGGCAATGTGGCCAAGGCGAGCGCCGTGCTGCTCGGCGGCCTGTCGCTGGTGATCCTGCTCGGCGCGACGCTGGTCTCGCTCACCGACCGCCTCGACGAGGCGAGCATGGGCGAGCGGGTCAAGTACACGATGCTGCGCATGTTCACGCTGGCCCGCGAGAGCGCGTACGACAACATCTCGGTGCCGCGCGCGACCGACATCACCATCAACATCGCGGCCGTGGTGCTCTTCCTGCTCATCCTGTACGTGTTGTTCCGCGCCCCCAAGGGCCGCGAACTGCTCTGCCCCGACGACGAGGTCAAGCTCCGCGACCTCCTCGACAAGTGGGGCGACCGCGACTCGCTCGGCTACTTCGCGCTGCGCCGCGACAAGGCCGTCATGTGGTCGCCGAGCGGCAAGGCCGCGATCGCCTACCGCGTGGTGGGCGGCGTCTCGCTGGCGGCGGGCGACCCGATCGGCGACCCGGAGGCGTGGCCGGGCGCGATCGAGCCGTGGTTGGAGGAGGCCCGCGAGAACGCGTGGGTCCCGGCCGTGATGGGCGCCGGCGAGGAGGCCGGCACCATCTACGCACGGCACGGCCTCGACGCGCTCGAACTGGGTGACGAAGCGATCGTCGAGGTGGCGGAGTTCAGCCTGGAGGGCCGGGCGATGCGGGTCGTGCGGCAGGCGTACAACCGCGTCAAGCGTGCCGGGTACACGACGCGCATAAGGCGGCACGAGGACATCCCGATGGCCGAGATGAGCGCGCTGCTCGACCTCGCGGACCGCTGGCGCGACGGCGAGACCGAGCGCGGCTTCTCGATGGCCCTGGGGCGCCTCGGCGACCCGGACGACGGCCGCTGCATGATGGTCGAGTGCACGGACGGCGACGGGCAACTCCGGGCGCTGCTCAGCTTCGTGCCGTGGGGGCCGAAGGGCATCTCGCTCGACCTGATGCGCCGCGACCGCGAGTCGGAGAACGGCCTGCTGGAGTTCATGATCCTGGACGTCATCGGGCAGGCGAAGGACCACGGCATCGAGCAGATCTCGCTCAACTTCGCGATGTTCCGGTCGGTCTTCGAGCGCGGCTCGAAGCTCGGCGCGGGCCCGGTGCTGCGCCTGTGGAAAGCGGTGCTGACGTTCTTCTCGCGCTGGTGGCAGATCGAGTCGCTGTACCGCGCGAACGCGAAGTACCGGCCCATCTGGGAACCGCGCTACCTGGTCTTCCGCAAGGCGAGCGAGCTTCCGCGCATCGGGCTGGCGTCCGCCCGCGCGGAAGGCTTCCTGGCGGCGCCGAGCCTGCCGTCGCTGTTCGGCCGTCGGCATGCCGAGGGCGTCGCGCAGATGGCCGAGACGCAACGCGCCGCGGCTGCGGCGAAGGCGCGGGCCGCGGAGGAGCGCAAGCAGCCCGCCAAGGCCGGCGGCGGTAGCGGGGACCGGCAGGACTGACGTACGGCGCCGTCCCGCGCGTACCTTCCGAAGACGTGTGAAGGGCCCGGCAGCGCCGGGCCCTTCACCGTTGCCACTGGTCTTGGCCGGTCATGCGGCCGCCTGGCGCACGCGGCCTCGCGGCTCACGCGACTCTCGGCTCACGCGGCCTTGCGGGTCAGACGAGGCGCTTGATCTCGCCGTGCGCCCGGTAGAAGCCGCCCTGGGCGGACTCCCGCACGCCTTCGACGACGTACCGCGCACCCGGGATACGCATGTTCTTCGGGAACTGCACGTTCCAGCCGGCCTCGTAGCCCGCCGAGACGACGTGCACGCGCAGGCGCGAACCGACGCTGACGCACTCCACGATGATCCCGTCGCCCGCGTCCGAGGTCGTCTCGACCTCGGCGCTCGGCACCACCGCGTCCAGGGTCGCGAGCTTGACGTCGCGGACCTCGGGCACGGTCCCGGCCTCGGCGGCGTGGATCGCCGCCTCGCTCACGTCGATGCACGCGAGCTGGCCGCCGGTGGTCACGATGTAGAGGCGCTCCTCGTGGTACTGCATCGAGTACGCCGACCCGCAGCCGGTGCCGAGCTTCCACAGCCGCGTGCCGTCGGCCTTGAAGCAGTAGACCGACGACGAGCTGTCGCCCGCGAACACGTACTCGCCGTCGCGCGCGGTCGCGCAGCTGAAGACCGAGGCGTTGCAGTCGTAGGTGGCGAGCATCTCGCCGTCGGACTTGCGGATGCGGTGCACCTTGTTGCCGGAGGTGCCCGCGTACACGTCGTCCTTCTCCTGCCAGCCGAAGAGCACCGAGCCCTTGGTCGGCTGGTACCACAGGCGCTCGCCGGTGGCCTTCGAGAAGCCTTCGACGCCCGCGGAGTGGCCGTGGTAGACGGCGTTGCCGTCCACACGGACCATCCATGCGCCGGTGCCCTTGCCGCGCTCCGCCCACAGGGACTCGTCCTCGTGGTCGATCGTGGTGATGCCGCCGCCGGCGTCGGACACGCCGAGCGTGCCGTCGTGGATGTCGACCCAGTAGATGTCGATGTTCTCGGCGATCTCGTACGCCAGGCGCGGTGCCTTGCCGCCGATGTCGTAGACGTTGCCGTCGTCGCATCCGGCGTAGATCCACGACTCGTCGCCGACGATGCACTTGACGCCGTCGGGCAGCTGGTAGCGGTTGGTGACCTCGCCCTCGTGGGTCAGCGACCACACGTCGCCGCGCTCGTTGCCGACCATGGCGCGCTCGCCGTCGACGAAGACGCCGAAGGCCGCCGCCCCCGAGTTGTACTTCCACAGCACCGGCGCGCGCTTGACGTTCGACGGCGTACGCGAGGCCGAGGTGCCCTGCGACGGGATGGACCGGCGGGTGACCGAGCGGCGCTTGCGCACGCCGCGCACCGCTTCCTCGTAGCCCTTGCGCTTCTTCTCGGCGAGCTTCTTCGCGGCGGCCGCGGCGGCCTTCTCGGCGGTCGGGTACGGCGTGGTGGTCGCCTTGCCCGGGTCGCCGATGCGGCCGTACGTGATCGTGACATCCGTGCCGGACACGACGACCTCGTAGAACTTGTGCGAGCCCCCGCCGTCCTCGGACAGCTCCAGGTACGACGTCGAGTCGGTCATGGCCGGTCACCCCTTGGCATGGTTTGAGATGTCTTGTGCGCCGCGCGCGGTCGGGAAGTGTCGCCGACCGCACAGGAGTTGACTCCCACCCCCGGGTGCGGCGACGCCCCGAGCCTAAGGGGAGCGGCCGACAGCCCGCTGAGGTCGGGGGTGCATCGTGCCGCGGGGCCCCGCCGTACGACGCCGTCCTGGCCGGTCCTGGCCGGTGGTGCCGGTCGCGGCAGTACGCCGATCGCCGCCGGACAACCGTTCACTCGTCCGGCGCACTCCCCAAGGAGGCCCGCGCGGCTACTCCCGCCGGAGCACCGGGCCGCGATCCGGCCCTCCCGGCGAACGACGTTTCAGGCCGCACGTGGGGGTTAGTCTCCCCTCACCCGACCGCATTCCGATCATCATCCGATCATCGGTGAAGTCGGCGGGTACCGCGGCCGGGCTTCCGCCGACCGCCGCCGAAGTCCTGCGTGGGTTGGAGATTGTGTGACCGGGCAAGCCTTCGCGCCTCAGTGGCCCGCCGCGCTGGGCGCCCGCCCCGCGGGCGAGCGGCTGGCACGCGTCCGCCGTTCTCCGCACTTCGTCGACGGTGCGTTCCGCAACCCCGTGCCCACGCGGCGCATGTCCGACGGCGCGATGCGCCTGATGCTGCGCCAGCAGCGGGCCGCCGCCGGCCTGCGGCGGCCGACCGGGCCGATCCCGCTGACCCCGCGGCGGGCCGCCGACTACGACGTGGCGCCGGAAAGCGGCCTGCGCGCGACCTGGCTCGGGCACGCCACCGTCCTCGTGGAGATCGACGGCCGCCGGGTGCTGTTCGACCCCGTGTGGAGTACGCGCTGCTCGCCGTCGGCGGCGTTCGGCCCCGCCCGGATGCACGCGGTCCCGCTGCCCTGGGCCGAACTGCCGCCGCTGGACGCCGTGGTGATCTCGCACGACCACTACGACCACCTGGACATGGCCACCGTCAAGGCGCTCGCGCGGCGCGACACCCGGTTCGCGGTGCCGCTGGGGCTCGGCGCGCACCTGGAGCGCTGGGGCGTACCGCCGGGGCGGATCGTCGAACTGGACTGGCACGAATCGGCGGACATCGAGGGGCTGTCGTTCACGGCCACCCCGGCGCGGCACTACTGCAACAGGGGTGCGCGCGTCCTCGGCACCGTCCTGTGGGCGTCGTGGGTCGTCGGCGGGCCGGAGCACCGGGTCTTCCACAGCGGGGACACCGGGTACTTCCCCGGCTTCGTCGACCTGGGGGACGCCTACGGGCCGTTCGACCTCACGATGATCCAGGCCGGCGCGTACGGGGACGCCTGGCCCGAGGTGCACCTCAACCCCGAGGAAGCCGTGCGGGCGCACCTCGACCTGGCCGGCGACCTGCTCCTGCCCATCCACTGGGGCACGTTCGACCTCGCCCCGCACGCGTGGCACGAACCGGTGGAACGCGCCGCGGCCGAGGCGGCGCGCCTAGGCGTACGGCTGGCCGTGCCGCGCCCGGGCGACTTCCTCGAACCGGCCGTCAACTGGGACGGCGGAGACTGGTGGCGCCCGATCGCCCCGGAAGGCGCGATCCGCGTCGTCGCCGACCCGGACCGGGACACGCCCGGCCCGGCAACGCACCCGTCGGCGCCCACGGGCGGCGGCTCGGCGCACGGCCGTCCACCGGGGACCGCGGAGGAGCCCCCGGTGGACGAACCCCCGGTCAAGGAACCGGTGGCGGGCTGAGCCCCGGACGGCCCGCACGCCGCGTGACGCGTGCGGTGTACGTCACCGCCAGACGTCCAGGCGGGCCCCTCGCGGAAACACCACGACCGGGACCCCGGCCGAGCGGATGATCTTGGACGACACGTCGCCGACGAACACCCGGGTCAGGGGCCCGGCGTCGCTGACCGAGCAGACCAGGAGTTCATCGGCCCAGTCGGCGCCGCTCAGGGCCGACGGGATGTCGTCGCCTTCCGCGAGTTCGACTTCGGCGGCGACGCGCGGCCCCAGGCTCTTGGCGGCGTCGTCCAGGTCCGTGAGCATCTGGTCGCGGGCGACCTGGAACATCTGTTCCTCGACGCCCGCATGCTGCAGGCCGCCGAAGAACCGCTTCGGGCGGGCGAGCACGGTCAGCAGCCGCAGCCGGGTGCCCAGGCGCGTGCTCAGCAGCGTCCCGCACATCAGGGTGGCCGCGGAGCGTGCGGAGCGGTGGAAGGCCAGGGTCGTACGCGACAGCCGTTCCGGCACCGCGGCCGAGTAGCCCCACGGCGCCAGCGCGACGGGGACCGGGGATCCGTGCAGGAGTTGGTCCGCGGTGCTGCCGACCGCGACCCGCCCGTGGTGGCCTTCGGGTGCGGAACCGACGACGACCATGGCGGCGCCCCGGAGTTCGGCCAGTTCGCCGAGGCCGCGGCCGCTGCCGCGGTGCGCGTGCACGGTCCGCCGGTAGGGCACGTCCGGGGCGACGACCTGGAGGCGGCGCAAGGCGCCGTCGAGGATCTGGTCCGCTTCCGCGCGCAGGAAGGCCGCCCATTCGGCGTCCACCGCACCGACGGGGGTGCCGGGCCACGACTCGGGCTGCACGTACGCCAGCGTGACGCCCCAGCCCAGTTGCCGGGCCAGGACGCCGGCGAGGGCGACCGCGTCGTCGCCGCGGTCGTCGGGCATGCAGCCGACCACGATGCTCGGCACCGAAGGGTCCCGCGTCGCACCGCTCATCGCGCCGCTCACCGCCTCGCTCGTCTCGCCGCTCGTCTCGCCGCTCGTCGCATCGATTGTCGCCCCGCTCACCGCCGTGGCTCCCGTACCCCGTCCGGGCCCGCCTCCCAGGTCTGGTCGCGCCATCGGGAGTGCCGGTAGCCGTAGAGCCAGTAGACCAGCAGTCCGACGGCGAGCCAGCCGGCGAAGACCGCCCAGGTCTTGGAGTCGAGTTCGGAGATCAAGTAGGCGCAGAAGCCGACGCCCGCGATCGGGGTGAGCGGGAAGAGCGGCGTGCGGAAGCTGCGCGGCAGGTCGGGCCGCGTGCGGCGGAGCACGATGACGCCGACGTTCACGATGGCGAACGCGAACAGCGTGCCGATGCTGGTCGCTTCCGCGAGGTATTTCAACGGGAAGATCGCCGCGATGACCGCCACGAAGAGGCCGGTGATCAGGGTGTTGGCGACCGGGGTCTGGGTGCGGCGGTCGATCTTGGCGAAGACCGGCGGGATAAGGCCGTCGCGGGACATCGCGAACAGGATGCGGGTCTGGCCGTAGAGCACGGTCAGCACGACGCTCGCGATGGAGATGATCGCGCCCGCCGAGAGGACGGTCGCGGCCCACGAGCTGCCGGTGACGTCGCTCACGATCCTCGCGAGGGTGGCCTCGGCGTCCTCGAACTCGCCCCAGGGCATGGCCCCGAGCGCCGCGAGGGCGACCAAGACGTACACGATCGTCACGATGAGCAGGGAGAAGAGGATCGCCAGCGGCAGGTCGCGGCGCGGGTTCTTGGCCTCCTCACCGGCCGTGGACGCGGCGTCGAAGCCGATGTAGGAGAAGAACACCTGCGACGCGCCCGCGCTGATGCCCGCGATGCCGAGCGGCGCGAACGGGCTGAGGTTGCCGTCCTCGAACGCGGTGAAGGCGATCGCGCAGAAGAAGGCCAGGGTCAGCAGCTTGATGAAGACCATGACGGTGTTGGCCTTGGCGCTCTCCGACACGCCGCGCACCAGGAGGATGGTGGCGAGGGCCACGACCACGACGGCCGGGATGTTGATGACGCCGCCGCTCTCGCCCGGCGGGTTGGCGATGGCGGCCGGGAGGCTCACCCCGAAGGCGGAGTCGAGCAGTTCGTTGACGTACTGGCCCCAGCCGACCGCGACGGCGGAGATCGACACGCCGTACTCGAGGAGGAGGCACCAGCCGCAGACCCAGGCGATGCCCTCGCCGAGGGTGGCGTACGCGTAGGAGTAGGAGGAGCCGGAGACCGGGATGGTCCCGGCGAGTTCGGCGTACGAGAGGGCCGAGAACAGGGCGGTGACCGCCGCGAGCACGAACGACAGCATGACGGCCGGGCCGGCCTTGGGCACGGCCTCGCTGAGCACCACGAAGATGCCGGTGCCGAGGGTGGCGCCGACGCTGAAGAAGGTCAGCGTGAGGAGGCCCATCGTCCGCTTCAGCCCGGTGCCTTCGGCGCCGTCCACGCCGCCGTGGCCGCTCTCCGCCAGGATCGCGTCCACCGGTTTGGTGCGCATCACCCCGAAACGGGGTTCACGGTGTTGCACGGACAAGTGCGACCTCCCCGCAGGAGCCAGGACGGCGGACGTCCGGGAGCGGGTGTCGGTGCCCCGGCGTGTGTCGGCCGTCGGGGCTCAAGGAAGCCCCGAAGAGGAATCATTGCCCGATTGCGGTGCTTTTTCACGGATGACGACCTGTTTGATGACATATTTCCCTCAGAAAGGAGGTGCCCGACCGGGCCGGGAGCGGCGATATCGGCCGAACTCCCCGGGAACGAGCGAGGAACCGTGTGCGAACTACATCTGTGCGGCCCTGATCAGGCGTAGCATCAGGCCCGTCACCGAGCCCTGCCGCCACAGGTCTGTCCGTCCCGACCCACCCGCCCGACCCGCCCGTGCGTGCCGACCGCCTTCGGCGCGCGCCGCCCGGCACGAGAAAGCACCGGTACACACCTGAGGAGGCCCCTGGTGACCACGGGCGCCAATCCGCCCCTGTTCAGGGTGCGGGTCACGGTCCCCGCACCCGACCGCGCACGTGTGCACGTGGGCGGTGAGATCGACATGGACAGCGGACCGCGCATCGAGGACCTGATGGTCCGGCAGATCGCGGACGGGCGCGTACGGATCGAGGTCGACCTCGGATCCGTCGAGTTCATGGACTCCAGCGGCATCCACATGCTGTTACGGGTGCGCCGCCAGGCCCAGGACGCGGGCGGTGGCCTCGACGTACTGGCCGCCGGACCGCGCGTGGTGCGCCTCCTGGAGGTCACCGGGCTCACCGATATCCTGCCGGTGCCGCGCCGCGTGCTGCCGGCCCTGGACGCCGACGCCGGGACGGCGACCGGCTCGTACACCTGGAACCTGCGTACGGACGCCTGGTGGTGGTCTCCCGAGACCTACCGCATCCTCGGCCTCGCGCCGGGCAGTGTGCGGCCCAGCACCGATCTGGTCCTCGGCCCTCTCTTCCGGATCCTGCCTGGTCCGCGACGCCTGGCCCGCACGCTCGCGGCGTTGCAGGGGCTTGCGGGTACGACCGAGTGCGAGCGCGCCGGCCCCGGCGGCTCCCCCAAGCCCTGTGCCTTGCGGCCGCACGCACCCGACACCTCGGGTCACCCGGCGAGTTCCACGGAGGGGGACCTCGGCCTGCGCCATCCGGACGACGTCACGGCCGAGGGAGTGGCCGAGGAAGTGGCCGAGCCGCGGCCCGAGGTCTCCTCGGCAGCCCGGGTCGGCGGCGAGCCCTTCACCTCGCGGCACCGCCTCCTGCTCGCCGACGGAAGCGTGCGCACCGTCGCCGTGGTGGGCGAGGTGACGCTCGACGCGTCCGGCGAACCCGTGCAGATGACCGGCTTCTTCGTGGACGTCAGCGACGGCACCGAGGACCGGCCGGACCCGGGGCCGGACCTGCCGCCCGGCGCACGCTGACCCGGAACCGGGCCGGCCCGACCGACCTCCGCCGACCGCGTGCCCGGCCACCCGGCGCGCGTCGACCCGGCCCGCTTGCCACAGACTGGACCCGTCGCGCCCGACGTGCGACGGCACCGGAGAAGGAGTGGCAGGCGTGGACGTCGAACGGTTCGCCATGCTCGTCGGCGAGCGGCTGCGTCGGCCCCGCCGCAACGAGCGCCGGTCGCGCGGCGAGCGGCTGGCCGACGCGCTGGCGTCGCTGGTCCGTTCGGGCGATCTCCTGGCGGAGACCCGGCTGCCCTCCGAGCGTGCGCTCGGCGCGGCACTCGGCATGAGCCGGGGCACGGTCGCCTCGGCGCTGGACCAACTTGCGGCGGACGGGCTCGTCGAACGGCGGCACGGCAGTGGGACGTACGTACGCCCGGTCGCGGCCGTGGACCCGCCGCCGCCACCCGGGTCCGGCCCCGATGGCGCCCCTGACACCGGCACCGGCCCCGGGGCCGACCCGCATACCGGCTCCGCGTCGCGCCGCGACCCCTCGGCCGACACCCCGGAGCCGATCTTCAGCCGCTGGATCCGCGAGGGCACGGTCGTCGTCGACCTCGCCAAGTCGGTGGTGCCCGACGCGTCGCTGCTGCCGCGCCTCGACCTGACCGTCGAGGACCTGCTCGACGTGCACCCGGCCGACGGATACGGCCTGCTCGGCGAGACCCGGCTCCGCGAGCTGCTCGCCGAGCACCCCGCGCCGCCCGGCTACGGCCCCGACCGGGTGCTCGTCGTCGCGGGCGCGCAGCAGGCGCTGCACCTGACCGCCGACACGCTGCTCGCACCGGGCGACCGGGTCCTGGTGGAGCAGGTGACGTACCCCGGACTGCTCGCCGCGGTCGAGCGCTTCGGCGGCGTGCCGGTGATCGTGCCCGGGGACCGGTACGGATGGTCGCCCGACGCTTTCGCCGAGGCCGTGGAACGGCACCGCCCGGCCTTCGCGTTCACCATGCCCGTGCACAACCCGACGGGTGCCGTGGCCGCGGACCGGCGCGTGCGCGCGTTGGCCTCGGTCGCCCGGGAGGCCGACACGCTCCTGGTCGAGGACCGCTCGCTGGCCGACCTGGTGCTCACCGACGGACCGCCGCCGCCCGTGCCGTCGGCGGCGGCCTACGCTCCCGACCACACGGTGTGCCTGGGCTCGTTGTCCAAGACGATGTGGGGCGGCCTGCGGGTGGGCTGGATCGCCGCCCACGAACCGGTGTTCGCGCGGTTCGTGCAGGCGAAGAGGCGTACCGACCTGGCCACTTCGGCGCTCGACCAGCGGTTGGCCGTCGCGCTCCTCGCCGATCCGGGCGCCGCCGGGCGGCGCGACGCCTGGCGGCGGGACCTGCGCGTACGCCGAGACCACCTGGCCGACCTGCTGGCCGGGCAACTGCCGGAATGGTCCTGGTCTTTGCCCGCGGGCGGGATGTCGTTGTGGGTACGTCTCCCGGGCGCGGACGGTGAGGCCTTCGCCGACACCGCCCGGCGGCACGGCGTGGCCGTGTCGCCGGGAGCGGTGTTCGGGCCGCCGGGCGGCACCGCTGCCGCGGACCGGATCCGGCTCAGCTTCGGCTGGCCGGAACCGGTCCTCGCGGAAGGCGTCGAAATGCTCGCCACCGCGTGGGCGGAGCACCGCTCACGGCGGTAGTGCCGTCCTGCTTCCGCTCGGCCGCGCCGTCGCGCCCTTCGGTGGAAGCCGTCAGCGCTCCCCGGCACCGACCGGTTCCGGCAGCGGCGACGCCAGCGGCTTGTCCGGCGGGTCGACGGCCAGGTGCGGCAGACGCTTGTCGAGCCACTGCGGCAGCCACCAATTGGCCTTGCCGAACAGGTGCATGACCGCCGGAACCAGCACCATGCGGAGCAGGAACGCGTCGAGCGCCACCGCACCGGCGAGTCCGAGCCCCGCCATCATGCCCTCGCGGTCGCCGCTCAGGACGAACGAGCTGAAGACGCAGATCATGATGAGCGCCGCGCAGTTGATGACGCGTCCCGTTGCGGCCTGACCGGCGCGCACCGCACGGGAGTTGTCCTTCGTGTGCACCCACTCCTCGTGCATGCGGCTGACCAGGAACACCTGGTAGTCCATGGACAGCCCGAACAGCAGCGGCAGCATGATCACCGGCAGGAAGGACACGATCGGCCCTTCCTTGCCGAGGCCCAGCAGGTCCATGCCCCAGCCCCACTGGAAGACCATCACCAGCAGGCCGAACGACGCGCCCGCCGCGAGGAGGTTCATGACGGCGGAGGTCAGCGGCACCAGCAGGCTGCGGAACGCCACCAGCATCAGCAGCGCGCCGAGTCCGATGATCAGCGCGATGAAGGCCGGCAGGCGGTCGCCGATCACCGCCGCGAAGTCCTTCTGCACCGCGGTGTCCCCGCCGATGTGCACCTTGAGTGTGCTGCCCGCCGCCGCGTTCGGCACGGTGTGGTCGCGCAGCCGGTCGATCAGCTTGTCGGTCGCCTTGGCCTGCGGCGACGTCGTCGGCACGACCTCGATCACACGGGTCGACGCCGCCAGGCCGGACAGGTCGGCGGGCACCGGCATTTCGACGGCGCGGACCACGCCGGGAGTGCGGCGTACCTCCTCGACCAGGGTGTCCAGTGCCTGTCGGTCCCGCTCGCCACCGAGTTCCGCCACCATCAGCAGCGGGCCGTTGAAGCCGGGGCCGAAACCCTCCGCCAACAGGTCGTACGCCTGCCGCACCGTCTGCGAAGGCCGCTGGTTCCCCTGGTCGTTGGCACCCAGTCGCAGCCCGAACACCGGAATCGCCAGAGCCGCCATCACGGCGATCGCGACGGCGCCCAGCAGGCGCGGACGGCGTTGCACCCACGAGGCCCAGCGCACCGCGCCGCGGCCTGCCTCGTCGTCGCCGAGTTGGGCCCTCTCGTCGCCGGAAGCGGCCGCCAGGGCCCGGCGTTCACGGCGGCTGAGGGTGCGGGGCCCGAGCAGACCCAACATCGCAGGGAGCAGGGTGGCCGCCGCGAGCACGCTCAGCAGCACGATCAGCGTGGTGGCGATCGCGATGCCGTTCAGGAAGTCGATGTCCACCGCGAAGAGCGACAGCAGCGCGACACACACGGTGCCGCCAGCGAACAGCACCGCGCGGCCCGACGTGTCGAGCGCCCGGACCGCGGCTTCCTCCGGAGTGAGGCCCGCCTTGAGCCCGTTGCGGTGCCGCGTGACGATGAACAGCGCGTAGTCGATCGCGACGCCGAGGCCGATCAGGCTGCCCAGCAGCGAGGCGACATCCGGGATGTCGACGACATGGCTGAGCAGCATGATCCCGGCGAAGCCGGTGCCGACCGCGAAGATGCCGTTGAGCAGGGGCAGAAGCATCGCGAACAGCGATCCGAACGCGAAAAACAGGATCACCCCGGCCGCGAGCACGCCGACCCCCTCGGCCAGACCGGTCGGCGGCTGCTGGGCGAAGGCGATTGCCTGGCCGCCCAGTTCGACGCGCAGTCCCTCGGTGCGTGCGTCCTTGGCCCGGTCGATCACCTTCTCGGTGTCGGCCTCGTCCAGTTCGTAGACCTGGAGGACGAAGGTGACCTGGGCGTACGCGATGCGGCCGTCGGCGCTGACCTGGCCGGCGCCCTCCGGCTCGTACGGACCCACCACACGGCCCACGTCGGGCATCCGGGAGATGTCCGCCAGCGCCGCGGACATCCGCTCGCGGACCGCGGGGTCGTGGACCGTCCGTCCCTCGTCGACCTGCCACACGATGGTGTCGACGTCGCCGGAGCGGTCCGGGAAGGCCGCACGCATCCGGTCGTACGCGTCCGACGACCCGGTGCCCGGCAGGCTGAAGACGTTCGAGTACGCGCTGCCCGCCACCACGCTCGCGCCGACCGTGCCGAACAGGGCGGCCACCCAGAGCAGCACCACCGCCCATCGGTGTCTGAGACACCACCGCGCCCACGCCGCCATGTCGTTCCCCTTCCGCAGTGCTTGTGCGCCCACATTCGGCGGCACGGCAGCGGCGGTTCGTGGGTCGGGGCCGGACTCACAAGAAGCTCACAGGTGTTCCCGGGCAGTTCCGCAAGCTGCGGTCCGATACTGGGGAAATGACCACCAGTCGGGCACAGGCGGGGGCGACGATCCTGGTCGTCGAGGACGAGCCGAGCATCGCGGACGTCCTGGCGATCACGCTGCGGTTCCACGGGTTCGAGGTGGTGACCGCGGACTCGGTGCGGTCCGCGCTGCAACTCGCGCGCGGCGTACGCCCGGACGCCGTGCTGCTGGACATATCCTTGCCCGACGGCGACGGCCGCCAGGTGTGCCGGGTGCTGCGCGAGGAGCGCCCCGAACTCGCGGTGGTCTTCCTGACCGCCCGGGACGCACCCGCGGACGTCGTCAAAGGGCTCACCCTGGGCGGCGACGACTACATCACCAAGCCGTTCAACGTCGACGAACTCGTGGCGCGCACCCGTGCGGTGCTGCGCCGCACCCGCCCGGCGGCCGACCCCGCCGCGCCGCCCGCCCCGCGCCCGCCCGTACTGCGGCACGGCGGGCTGGAGTTGGACGAGGCGACGTACACCGCACGGCGCGGCGGGCAGGATGCCGATCTGACCCCGACGGAGTTCGCGCTGCTGCGGCATCTCATGCGGCACGGGGACCGCATAGTCCCCAAGGAGCAGTTGCTGCGCGAGGTGTGGCGGTACGAGCACGCCCCGGACTCGACGGTGGTCGAGACGTACATCAGCTATCTGCGCCGCAAGCTGGACCCCTTGGCACCGGACGAACCGCCGCTGATCGTGACGCGGCGCGGCGTCGGGTACGGGCTGCGCCCGGCCGCACGGACATGAGGCGCATCCGCCACCGGATGGGGCACACGGTCGCGATGCGGGCGAAGCTCGCGATCAGCAGCATCGTGGTGCTGGCGATGGGCCTTGTCGTGCTCATCTCGTTCAGTGTCATGGGCATTCGCCACTATCTGACGTCCTCGATCGACGACGACCTGCGGATGAGCCGCGACGGGATCGAGCAGACGGGGATGTCGACCGCGACCATCACGCAGCTCGTCGGGAGCACCGATCTCCTGCGCCAGGGCATGCTGTCCGCGGGGCTGCACGGGAACGTCTTCGTCATCCTGGACCCGACCGGCGCGATCGTGCCGCTCGGCGGCCATGCGGCGGACCCGGCGCAGACCGCACTCGCCGCGACGTCACGGGTCGGACCCGGGGAGACGCTGCGGCGGGCACCGCACGCCGTGTCCCTCGGCGGCGAGGACTACCGGGCCGCCGCGGCACGGCTGCCGGACGGCAACGTCATCGTGCTGGCGCAGCCGAGCGGCGACGTCGAGGACGTCGTGCTCAAGGTCGTGCACCTCGAACTGGTGGTCGGCGGCGTGCTCGTCGTGCTGCTCGGCACGTTCATCTACTTCGGGGCGCGCTGGCGGCTGCGGCCGCTGGAGGACATGGTCGAGACGGCCTCCGCGATCGCGGAGGGCGACCCGGACCGGCCGAACCTGTCGCGGCGCGTGGCACCGCGCAAGAAGACGTTCCGCGAAGTCGAGCAGCTGCGTACCGCGTTGAACGCGATGCTGGAGCAGGTCGAGACGGCGTTCGACACGCGCGAGCACGCGGCGGTGCACCTCAAGCGCTTCGTGGCCGACGCGTCCCATGAACTGCGCACGCCGCTCGCGGCGATCCGCGGCTATCTCCAGCTGTACGAGAAGGGCATGCTCGCCGACGAGGAGGAGCGCACGCGGGCGCTCACGCGGATGAGCGCCGAGACCGAGCGCATGGCCAGGCTGGTCGACGAACTGCTCGCCCTCGCACGGCTCGACCAGCGTCCGCAGCTTCGGCCGCGCCCGGTGGACCTGGTGTGCGTGGTGCGGGAGGCCGCGGACGATCTGCGCGCGCAGCAGTCGGAGCGGTGCGTACGCGTGGACGCTCCCGACGCGTGTGCGGTCCTCGCGGACGAGTCGCTGGTGCGGCAGATCGTGGGCAATCTGCTCACGAACGTGCGTGTGCACACTCCGGTGTCGGCGGATGTGCGGTTGTCGGTGGCGACGGTCACCACCGCCCGCGGCGAACGCGCGATCCTGCGGGTCCGCGACGAGGGCCCCGGAATGCGCGCCGAGGACGCCGAGCGCATCTTCGACCGCTTCTTCCGCGCCACGCACGAGGGAGCGGCCGGCACGACCGGCGTGCCGCCGGGCAGCGGGCTGGGCATGGCTGTGGTCCAGGCGGCAGTTGCCGCCCACGGCGGAAGCGTGCGGGTGACGACGGCGCTCGGACGCGGGCTCACCGTCGTCGTCGAGCTGCCCGCCACGGGTGCGGAGGGCCTGGCCGGCGGCGGGGCCGGGAAGACCCGCGCCGCCGTTTCCGGCCTCGCCGACCCGATTGCGCCCGCCGCGGCGACCGCATCCGCCGCGACTCCCGGCTCCGCGGCGTCCCATTCTGCGGAAGCCCCCTAGTGGACTACTGACAACGGCTCTAATGTGCCACTGAACAAGTGGCTCGTTCGCCTATCACCGAATGATCCACTTCAGGCGACGGACGCGGACGCGTGGAGGCGACGGTGGCACTGCCCGAGGCGGACTGGATCTGGATGGACGGCGCGCTCGTGCCGTGGCAGGACGCGAAGGTCCATGTGCTGACGCACGGACTGCACTACGGCACGGGGGTCCTGGAAGGCACGCGGACCTACCCGACCCCGCGCGGGCCCGCGGTGTTCCGGCTCGACGAACACCTGACGCGGCTGGCCGCGAGCGCCCGGATCCTCGGGATGCGGATCCCGTACGACACCGCCGAGCTGCGCACCGCGACGCTGGACCTCGTGCGCGCGAACGGCCTCGACTCCTGCTACCTGCGCCACCTGGCACACCTCGGGTACGGCGACATGGGACCGCTGATCCGCCCCGACTCCCCCGTCACCGTCTCGATCGCGGCGTGGCGGTGGGGTGCGTACCTCGGCGAGGAGGCCGCGGCGCGCGGCATCCGGCTCAAGACGTGCTCGTGGCGCCGCAACGACCCCAACGCCCTGCCGCCCGCGGCGAAGGCGACCGCCGGATACCTGAACGCGACCCTCGCCAAGACCGAGGCCGTCACCGCCGGGTACGACGAGGCCGTGCTGCTCTCGTCCGACGGCTACGTCAGCGAGTGCAGCGCCGCGAACGTCTTCGCGGTGAAGGACGGGGTGCTGTACACGCCGCCCGCGTCCGCCGGGGCCCTGCGTGGACTGACCATGGACACCGTGCTGACCCTCGCGGCGGACCTCGGTCTGGCGACGCGCGTGGAGAACCTGCTGCGCAGCGACCTCTACACCGCCGACGAGCTGTTCCTGTGCGGCACGGCGTCGGAGGTCGTGCCGGTGCGGGAGATGGACGACCGCGAGATCGGCGTCGGACCGGTCGTGGGGAAGATCCAGGCGGCATACCAGGCGGCGGTGACGGGGACGGACGAGCGGTACGCCCACTGGCTCACGCCGGTCGGCGGCTGACGATCCCGGCGCGGGCGGGCGCCCGTTGCCGGCCCCCGCCGCGGACCCCCTACCGGGGTAGGGGGTCCGCCGGCGTACCCGGGTGTGACGCCGGGCCGGGCCGCGGCCCTTAGCGTGGGACGATGCACGTCCGGGAGATCAGAGACAGCGTCAGGAGCCAGGTCGCGCGCGTGTTGCGCCCCCTGGTCGCGGCGCTGTGGCGCGGCACGGCCGATCCCTGGGAGCCGCGCGGCTGGCCGCCCGGGCTGCGCGGCAAGTGGCCGTTCCGCCGGATCTCCTCGCGCACCGCCGCGCTCGGCGTCGACGTGCTGGCCTCGCTGATCATCCTCGCGACCACGTCGACCTACCTGATCGACAACGTGCCGCACTACTCGCCGAACTTCCTGATCCTGACGGCGGCGGCGCTGTCGGTCCCGCTGATACTGCGGCACTGGCACCCGTTGGGTGCGTGGCGCATGTCCATCCTGGCGACGCTGTGGACCGCGGACCGAAACTGGCAGGGGGACCAGTACGTCGCGGGCGGCGTGATCGTGCTGCTGGTGATCCTGTACACGGTCGCGGTCCGCTGCGAGCGGCACATCACCATCGGTGTGGCGGTGCTGACCGTGGCCCCGCCCTGGGTCATCGACCAGCAGTCGGGATTCGTGGCCGCGATCCTCGTGCTGGTTGCGCTGCTCGCCGGCTACAACGTGCGGCTGCGCCGAGTCGGCGCGCGCGAGCTCGAACAGCGCGAGGAGATGCACCGCGAGGAGCGGGCGGTGCTGGCCGAGCGGCAGCGCATCGCGCGGGAGATGCACGACGTCGTCGCGCACCACATGTCGGTGATCGCGATCCAGGCGGAGGCGGCGCCGTACCGGGTGCCGGATCCGGACCCCGTGCTGGCCAAGAGCTTCGCGGACATCCGGACCAACGCGCTCGCCGGCCTGGCCGACCTGCGGAGCATCCTCGGCGTGCTCCGGGAGGAGTCCGCGGCGCCGCTCACCGCCCCGCAGCCGGACCTCGACCGCATCGCCGAACTGGTCGAGAACGCCCGCGGCACCGGAACGCAGGTGACCGCCGAGGTGGCCGCCCCGGCGGACGAACTCCCGCCCGCCGTCGGTCTGGCCGCGTACCGGATCGTGCAGGAGGCGGTGAGCAACGCCCTCAAGCACGCGCCGGGGGCGGCCGTCCACGTGTCGGTCACCGCCGACCGGGACGAGTTGCGGCTCGCGGTACGCAACGAGCGGCCGCGCGCCACGGCACCGGCGTCGGACGCGCCGGGCAGCGGCGGCGGACACGGACTGCCCGGCATGCGCGAGCGCGCCACATCACTGCGCGGCACCTTCACCGCCGCACCCGAACCCGACGGCGGCTTCGCGGTGCACGCGACGCTGCCCCTCACGGAGGACGAATGATCACCGTTCTGCTCGCCGACGACCAGGCCATGGTGCGGGAGGGGTTCGGCGTACTCCTGGGCGCGCAACCCGACATCGAGGTCGTGGGCACCGCGGAGAACGGCGAGGTGGCGGTGCGGCAGGCGGCCGAGTTGGGGCCGGATGTCGTGCTGATGGACGTACGCATGCCCGTCCTCGACGGCCTGGCGGCCACCCGCCGCATCACCGAGGCGTCGGGCGCGACGAAGGTGCTGGTGCTCACGACCTTCGACCTCGACGACTACGTGTACGAGGCACTGCGGGCCGGCGCCAGCGGGTTCCTGCTGAAGGACGCGTCCGCGGGCGAACTGGCCGAGGCGGTCCGGGTCGTCGCGGCCGGCGACGCGCTGATCTCGCCGGGCATCACGCGCCGCCTGATCGCCGAGTTCGCCCGCCTGGGCGGGCCCCGGGCACCGCAGCGCGAACGCGTCGAGGGACTGACCGACCGCGAGACCGAGGTGCTGACGCTCGTCGCGCGCGGCCGGTCCAACTCCGAGATCGCGCGGGACCTGATCGTCGCCGAGCAGACGGTGAAGACGCACGTCAGCCGCATCCTGATGAAGCTGGGCGTACGGGACCGGGCGCAGGCGGTCGTCTACGCCTACGAGACGGGCCTCGTCCGCCCCGGGGAGTGACGCGGAGTCGCGCGTGCCGCTGCCGGCCACGCGACGTCGTCGACGGTCAGGAACGGCTCTTCGACGACGGCCGCCGGGGTCGCCCCGGTGAAGGTCACGACGTCGCGGTGCAGGTGGGACTGGTCGAAGTAGCCGCCGTCCGCGGCGACCCGGGCCGCGGACTCGCCGGCGACCAGGCGGTGCGCGGCGCGGTCGAAGCGGACCAGCTTCGCTGCGCGCTTGGGCGGCATTCCGATCTGCGCGTTGAACCGGGACCACAACCGCTTGCGGCTCCAGCCCAGTTCGCACGCCAGGTCCTCGACCCGGACGAGGCCGGCCTCGGCGTTGATGCGGCGCCAGGACCACGCCACTTCAGGGTCCACCCAGGTCCGCGCCGCGGCCCGCCGGGCGAGCAGCATCTCCGTCAGCGCGAATCGCTCCGCCCACGACGTGCACTCGCTCAGCCGCTCCCGGATACGCGACGCCTCCCGGCCCCAGAGGTCGTCGAGCGGCAGCACGGTGGCGCCGGTCAGCTCGGCCGGGGAGATGCCGAGGAGGGTGCAGGCGACCACCGGCGACAGGCGTACCTGCACGCATGCGACGTCCTCGCCCCAGGCCCGTACGTTGCCGCCGAGACCCAGGCCAGGCCCGGCGACGGCGCTGCCCCGATGGCGGCGTCCGGAACCGTCGTCCAGGACGTACCCGCCCGCCCCGAACTCCACGATCAGCGTCACGGCCGGGTGCGGGATCATCCGAAGGCCGTCCACGGGCGCGTGGGGCACGTGGAAACCGGCCATGTCGACACCGGCGAGCCGACTGGGCCGCGGCGGACGGGCGACCTCCCACGTCGCCGAATCGTCGTGTGCACTGGCGGTGGACCGCATGATCCGATGCTACGCGGGGCCCGCCGAGGGAACATTTGTCCAATCCACGGGCGGCGGCCGGCAGCGACGTTTGGACCATGACTCTTTCTGACAACCCGCACCTCGCGGCCACCGAGTGCTCGGTCCTGCCCCTGGACGCCGGCGACATCCACATCTGCCAGGACGGCCCGCGCGACGCCCCGGCGCTGCTGCTCGTCCACGGTTCCGCGGCCTCGTCCACGTCGTGGGAGCTCCTGGTTCCGCTCCTGGCCGCGTCGCATCACGTGATCCGGATCGACCTGCTGGGGCACGGGCTCTCCGCCAAGCCGCTCGGCGGTCCCGGGTACGACGTCGCCGAGCAGGGGCGTACCGTCGGCCAGGCGCTCGACCGGCTCGGGGTGCGGCAGGCGATCGTCGTCGGGCACTCCAGCGGCGGCTACTCGGCGACGGCGCTCGTCGAGAGCCGTCCCGAACTCGTGAGCGCACTGGCCCTGGTGAACACCGGGCCCGGCATGGACGCGTACACGGCGCCGGACTCCTTCGCGATCGACCCGGCGCACTGGCCGCCGACGGACGAGCAGATCCGGCTGCTCGCGAGCAGCGGGTTCCGCGAGGGCTACGAGATCCCCCAGAACCTGGTCGACGAGGTACGCGAGCTTCCGTTGCACGCATTTGGCGCCACGTTGCAGGCGTCGACCGCGTACCTGACCGAACGAACGCTCCCCGAGCGGCTGAAGGGCCTGGGCAAGCCGCTCCAGGTCATCTTCGGCGACCAGGACCGCCGATGGCGCCCCGCGTCGGCCGCGGACTACGAGGTCGTACCGGGCGCCAGGATCGCCATGCTGCCAGGCGCCGGGCACACCCCGATCCTGGAGGAACCGCGGCGGACGGCCGAACTCCTCCTGGAATTCACCGGGCTGCACACCACCCGCTGACCCGCGACGGGTGACGGGGTACCGGGGAGACGGTGTACCGGGGAGACGGTGTACCGGGGTGACGGACCACAAGGCCCGTCACCCCGTCGACCATGCCGGCGTCCGGGTCCGGCACGCCGCTGTTTGTGAGCCTCAGGTCGGCTGGGGGCCGATGGGGATTCGTCGCCCGTTTTCGGGGGCGAGCCAAGGGCGTTGCCCTTGGGCGTCGACGGTCAGGCCGAACTGGTGGGACGCGGGTCTGCCGTGGGCGAGCCAGCGATGCCAGGCAGCTTCGAGTTCGTCCCACAGCGACCGCGGACCTGACTGGGCGGCTTGGGACACCATGCCGTCGGCGAACCCCGCCGCGGCCATGGAGTTGTCCGTGAGCGAGTACAGCCAGACGGTGACCGCGTCGTCCGTGGCGGCGTAGTGCTGTGTACAGTCCGGGACTTGCAGGCCGATGGCGAGGGCGGCGTCCCCGATGGCGGTCGACCGGGCCTCGGCGCCGGTCAGTTCCGTCTCGCGGCGGCGCGCGCGGTCGAGCCATCCGGGCGGTGCGTACGCGTCGTGGTCGGGGTGCGCGCGGCGTTGGGCGCGCATCTTCATGAAGGACAGGCCCATGCCGAAGCGGCCGGAGGCGCTTCCGTCCGCGGCCACTTCGAGGGTCAGCAGCCAGTCGTGGGGCGTGAAGTCCGTGCCCCACGGGGCGACGATGCGCGCGCCCGGAACGCACTGGGTGACCCACGCCGACGGGATCCGACGTACGCCGCACGTGACGTGCACTCCGTCGTAGGGCGCTCCCTCCGGCCGGCCGTGCCAGGCGTCCGTGTGGATCACCTTCACGTTGCGGACGCCCGCCCGCTCCAGGTTGGCGCGAGCGCCGGCGGCGAGCTTGGCGTCGATCTCGAGTGAGGTGACCGACCCTTCCGGGCCGACCGCGCGGGCGAGCCGGGCGGCGGTCTCGCCCGTGCCCGTTCCGACTTCGAGGTAGTGGCCGCCGGGACGGGGATCCAGGGCCCGCAGCATCGCGCGTACGACCGTGGGCATCGACGCGGACGAGGACGGTACGCGGCCCGGCTCCGCACCGCCGTCATGCCCGCCGTCGTCCCACTGCGTGACGAGTTGTACGTCGGCGCCGACCAGTTCGGTCCACCGCCGCGGGTCGGCCGCCCGGTCGACGACCGACCCGTATGTCTGACTCCCCGGATCGAACGGCCACACCCGATCCGGGACGAACTGCGAGCGTTCCAACGTCACTTGCCGTGTCCCGGGTCGGTCGGTGGCTGCCTGCTGTCCGAGGGCGGTGGCGGCGGCGGTGTCGGCATGGGCTGGATCGGTGCGGGCGGTCCCCGGTGCTTCCCGTCGGCCATGTGGCCTCCTTCCAGCGGTACTCCCCCCATGGTGCCCGACCATCCCGTTGGTGCGGAAGTCCGTTGGTCTCGGTCGCCTGCTTCCGGTCGCCTGCTCGGGTTCCTCGCGCCGACCCTCACCCCTGTCATACCTCGGTACTACGCGCACAGACCGCTCTTCGGCGCGATTCGGGCTACAACGCCGCCTTCATAGCTTCCTGATCAACCGGCAACACCCGGATGACCAGGAGGGATTCGTATGGCTTCGGCACGTCGTCGTATCCGGTCCGCACTGGCCGCGACCCTGGCGGCCGCGGCTGTGGCGTTGACGACGGCCGCGGCTCCGTCGGGCGATCCGTACGCGGCGCCCACGGCGGCCGTCCCCCTCGGCACGAGCGTCGGCACGAACCCCGGTGCGAGCCTCGACGCACGCTACGGCGCCGTACGCCACGACATCGCCCGCGCCTGGGAGACCGCCACCCGCGTCCATGACAGCGCCATGCGGCGGTCTCTGGCGGATCTGCTCGCCCCCGGACGGCAGTTTCTGTCCTTCGACGCGCGGGGGTCGGGCCGGGTGGTCGAGGTATTCGGGGATCTCGCGAGTGCGGAACGCATCGCGGTGGTGGTGCCCGGTGCGGACGGGCGCGTCACGAACTTCGACTCCCGCAAGTTCGCCGGTGGAGGCGCCCGGGCGCTGGCCGGGCAGATCCGCGCCGAGGCACCGGACACCGACGTCGCCGTCGTGGCCTGGCTCGGCTACGCCGCACCCGCCTCGCTGAGCCCGGCAATCCTCACCGACGGCCGCGCCATCGGCGGCTCGCACCGCCTCGAAGGCCTGGTGGCGGAGCTCCGCACGCTGAACCCCGCCGCCTCCGTCGCCCTGTTGTGCCACAGCTACGGCAGCGTCGTCTGCGCGAAAGCCGCGGACGGCCCGTCAGTCGACGACATCGCCTTCTTCGGGAGCCCCGGGACCGGCGTCGACGAAGCCGAGGACCTCCACACCGACGCCCGGGTCTGGGCCGGACGCGGATCCCACGACTGGATCCAACTCGTTCCGCACGCAAGCCTGTTGGGGTTCGGCTTCGGTGCCGATCCGGTCTCCCGGGGCTACCACGCGCGCGTGTTCGACGCCGGATCGGTGGGCCACAGCGACTACTTCAAGCCGGGCACCGCCTCGCTGCGGAACCTCGCCCGCATCGCCCTCGGACGCGAATCGGAGGTTGGCCGTGCCGACTACCGTTGAGAAGCACCGGACGACACGCGGGAGTTGGACCGCCGCCGCGTACCGGATCGACGCCGCAACTCCCCCGCACCGCGACCGTGCCGCGGACGCACTGCGCGCGATCGCCATCGCCGGCGTCGTCCTCGGCCACTGGCTGGTGACCGCATTCGTCGACACCGGGGACGGCCTGGGCGTACGCAGCCCGCTCGCCGGCATGCCCGCCTTCACCCCGGTCAGCTGGGTGCTGCAGACGCTCGCGGTGTTCTTCCTGGTCGGCGGATACTCCGGAGCGCTGAGCCTGCGTGGCGGCGAAGTCCCCTACGGCACCTGGGTACGCGCCCGCATGGGCCGCCTGTTCCGCCCCGCGCTCGTGCTGCTCGGCGCCTGGGCGGCCGCGATCAGCGTCCTGACCTGGGCCGGCCTGGACCTCGGCACCCTGCGCAGCATGGTCAAACTGGTCTTCAGCCCGCTGTGGTTCCTGGTCGTGTACGCCGCACTGACCGCACTCACACCGGCCGTGGCCGCGTTGTGGCGGCGCACCCGCTGGTCCGGCCTCGCGCTGCTCGTCGGCCTCGTCGCGACCGTGGACGCGGGCCGCTTCGCGGGGGACGGCCCGGCGTGGCTGGGCTGGACCAACATCCTGGCCGGCTGGCTGGTCCCGTACTTCCTCGGCGTGGCCTGGGCACACGGCGCGTTCAAGGGTCGGCGGACGGCGTACGCGCTGCTCGTGGGCGGGGTGTCCGCGACCGTCGCGCTGGTCCTGGCCGCGGGCTACCCGGCGAGCATGGTCGGCGTGCCCGGCGCCGCGGTGTCGAACCTGAACCCGCCCACCCTCGCGGCCGTGGCCTTCGGTCTCGCCCAGGTCGGACTGGCCCTGCTGATACGCGAGCCGCTGGGCCGGGTCATGCGGCGCCCCGGCCTGTGGGCGGCGGTCGCGTTCGCGAACCTGTCGGCGATGACGGTGTTCCTGTGGCACCAGACGGCGATGATGACCGTCACGGTGTCGCTCCGCTCGGCCGGTGCCCTGCCCGGGCTGCACACCGCGCCCGACCATCCCCTCTGGGTACTCGAACGGCTCGCGTGGCTACCGGCCTTCGCGCTACTTCTGGCTCTCCTCCATGCCGTGTTCCACCGATTCGAGCACAGGGTCGGCACCGCCGGGCGTACGACTTCAGGGCCGTGACGGCGAAACACAGTGTCCGCCCCGCGAGGAGTAGTGGCCCGGACGCGCGCCGCAATCGGTCATCCGTACCGGCAGCAACTACCGTGCGAGCGCCGGTTCTCGCCGAACAATGGGAGTCATGGATGGCGCACACCGCTGCAGTTCTCGACGGGCTGAAGACCGCCGACCTGATCGACTCTCCTGCCATCCCGACCGGCTCGCCTCTCGGCATTGTGCTGCGGACCCAGATTTAGACCGACAGCCCGAGCGGCTTCTCCAGCTACGTGGAGAACGACACGAAGCGCTGAGCGCGTCAGCTCTGACGCGCACCTGCCGGCCCGCCGTACAGAGGCGTCATTCAACGCCCGTGTACGGCGGGCTTCAGGTGGTTCGGTGAGCGCCTCAACCAGGCGAAATCAGGGTGGCAAGCCCTCTTTCACGTACGAGGACGTGCTCCTGGATCTGGCCGACTTCGACCGCATCGGGGCGGCACTGACGGACCACCTGCCCATCGACGAAGGCTTCGTCGGAGGCGCGCGCGCCAGACTCGTACCGCTGATCCCCGCGGTCGCCTTCGCCGCCGACTGGATGGCACGCCACCGGACGGACGGTATGCCTGCCGTGGCTTAGGTCGCGGTCGACAGTCCCCGGACACGTCACACGACGGGACGAAGCAAGGCTCGGCACCACCTTGAGGCTCGGTTGCCCGGTTGCCCGGTTGCCCGGCTGCCCGGCTGCCCGGCTGCCCGCGCGGCTGTCGGCCGACCGGCACCGATGAACCGACGCATGGCGGCTGCGCATCCGCCGGAACGCGCGGGAAGATCGGGGCGGCCCGAGGCTCCCCCTCTGCCTCGGGCCGCCCGTACCCTCCCGGCAGGCTCCCCTCCCGGCGAGCTTCCCTCCCAGCAGTCGAGGTGACACATGGCTTACGCCCTGGACCCCGAGGTCGCCGCAGCTGTGGCGATGATGCCCGGCACCCCGCTCACCGACCTGGTCGCGATGCGCGGCATGGAGTCGAGGCTCGCGGAGTTCTTCGGCGAGCCCGACACCTCCGGCGTCGACGTCCTGGACACGACGGTTCCCGGGCCGGAGGGCGCGCCCGACGTCCAGGTGCGGCTCTACACCCCGCAGGGCGTCGAGGGAGGGCCGGTCCCGCTGGTGTTCAACGTGCACGGCGGCGGATTCGTCATCGGCTCGATCGAGCTCGACCACCCCGGCTGCCTGGAGATATGCCGCGAGCTGGGCGTGGTGGTCGCGTCGGTCGAGTACCGGCTCGCACCCGAGAACCCCTACCCCGCGGGGCTCGAGGACTGCTATGCCGCGCTGACCGCCGTCGTCGCGGCGAGCGGCAAGCTGGGCATCGACCCGGACCGGGTCGCCCTGCACGGGGCCAGCGCGGGCGGCGGTCTCGCCGCCGCTCTGGCACTGCTGTGCCGCGACCGCGGCGGGCCGCGGCTGTGCTTCCAGTACCTGGGCATCCCGGAGCTGGACGACCGCCTGGGCACCCCGAGCATGGTCGCGTTCACCGACACCCCGGGCTGGAACCGGCCGAACGCGGAGATCAGTTGGGACGCGTACCTCGGCCCGGGCCGACGCGGCGGAGACGACGTCCCGGTGTACGCGGCACCGGCACGCGCCACCGACCTGACCGGCCTGCCGCCCGCGTACATATCGGTGATGCAGTTCGACCCGCTGCGCGACGAGGGCATCGCGTACGCGCAGGCCCTGCTGGCCGCTGGGGTGAACGTCGAACTCCACCTGTTCCCGGGCACGTTCCACGCCTCGCGGCTCGCCCGGCACGCCGAGGTGTCGCGGCGCGAGGGCGCCGAGGAGATCGCCGTGCTGCGCAGGGCGCTGCTCGGCTGACCCGGAATCTGACAGGCACCACCCGGCGCCCGTCCAGGCGGCACCCGTCAGTCGGTGCCCGTCAGTCGGTGCCCGTCAGTCGGTGCCCGTCAGTCGGCACCAGTCAGTCGGCACCAGTCAGTCGGTGCCCGTCAGGAGCGGGCGAGGCGGCGCAGGGTGAGGGCCAAGGTGGCGCGGAAGCGGTCTGCCGGGTCGGCCAGGTCCCATCCCAGCGCCTCCCCCGCACGGGCCACCCGGTCGGCGACCGAACTGTGGTGCAGGTGCAGGCGGGTCGCCGCACCGCGCAGTGAGCCGCAGCGGCAGAAGGCGGCGAGGGCGGTCAGATCGGCCTCGCCGCCGGGGCGTTGCGCGAACGCCTCCACAGCCGCCAGTTCGGGGCGGTTGCGCAGCGTCTCGGCCGGCAGGTCGGCGAGCATGGCCAGGCTGCCCAGAGCGTCGTACTCGACGACCGGAGCCGTGGCCGCGTCCGCGAACCGCAGGGCGACGCGGGCCTGCTCCCAGGAGCGCCGGGCGTGCTCGGCGCCCACCGCGCCGCCGATCCCGACAGTCATGCCCTCCGCCGGTGTGGGGCCGGTGTACGTGTCCCGGTCCGCTGGCGGCTGGATCAAAACCGCCGCCACGCCGTCGACCACGGTGCGCGGTGCCCCGCACCCGTCGGAGGCGGCGCGTTGTCGCGGCGCGGGCGCGGGCGGCGTTCCGCGTACTGCCGCGACCCGCAGCGGCCGCCCCGGCGCCAGCCCGAGCAGGCGCAGCGCCCGAATGCGGACCTCCGGCTCGACCTGGGCGGACAGCACGAGTTCGACCAGCGCGGGGTCGCCCGGTTCGCGGCGCCGGGCCCCGCCGTGTGACACGGCCGCGGCGGCGACGGCCATCCTCTCCAGCACGAGGGCGTCCAGGGGTGCGGGCGTGCCGGGCCGTTCCAGCCAGACCGTTCCGCAGTCGGAGACGGCGCTCGCGGGCAGCGGGGACGGAGCGGCGGCGAGCGGTCCGAGGGCGGTGCCGTCCGGGGCGTACCGCATCGAGGTCCCGTCGTCCCGGGACCATCCGGCCGGGCACTCGGCCAGCGCGGCGGCGGCCCGGACCAGCGCGTGGGCGGAGGCGCCGTGGGTGACCAGCGCGTCGAAGTAGGCGATCACCCGGACTGCGGCTTCCGCATCAGGGTCGAGCGCCGACAGCCTCAGCAACAGCCCTTCCACACCGGCCGACTCTACGCGCCCCGCCCGGCGGGGAGGAGGCCGCAGGGGCCTCTCGTGCCGCATGGTCGCCTCGGACCGATTTGCCCGATCCTTTGGCATTCATCATGAAATGGGACATGAGGCATTTCTGCCTCGCTGACACCGTCGGGGCCAAGCCGTCCGGCCCGACCACGGTCCGGCGTGGGAGACACCGCGCCGAGGGAGGGAGCACGCACGTGGACGAAGGTGAGTCGAACGCCGGCAGACGGCTGTCATGGCCGTTCGGCGAGGAACTGATGTTCCGCGGCGTCGGCGTACAGGTGTTCCGCAGGGGCGGGTTCGGCGAGGGCAAGGTGGACCTGTACTCATCGCTCGTCTTCGGCTTCGCCCATGCGAGCAACGCGATCGGCCACGGCGCGCAGGCGATCCGCCAGGCGGTGATCGTCTCGACGTCCGCCTACTTCTTCTACCTGTGCCTGCGCGTCGGCGGGACGATCCTGCTGCCGGAACGTGCGAACGTACGTTCCGCGACAGGCGGTTGATGCGACGGGCCCGACGACCGCGCGGGCCCGTCGCGCATGTTCACCGGCGGGCGTCAGAGCCGTTCGATGATGGTGACGTTCGCCATGCCGCCGCCCTCGCACATGGCCTGGAGGCCGTAGCGGCCGCCCACGCGCTCCAGTTCGTTCAGGAGCGTCGCGAACAACTTGGTGCCGCTGGCGCCCAGCGGGTGCCCCAGCGCGATCGCGCCGCCGTTGACGTTGACCTTGTCGAGGTCCGCGCCGGTCTCGCGCTGCCAGGCCAGGACCACGGACGCGAACGCCTCGTTGATCTCGATCCGGTCGAAGTCGTCGATCGTGAGACCGGTGCGCTCCAGGGCGCGGGCGGTCGCCGGAATCGGCCCGGTGAGCATGAAGACCGGGTCGTCGCCGAGCACCGTGAGGTGGTGGATGCGGGCGCGCGGCGTCAGTCCGTGGACGCGCAGGGCGCGCTCGGAGACCACCAGGGTCGCCGAGGCGCCGTCCGAGATCTGGCTCGCGAGCGCGGCGGTGATACGGCCGTCGGGGCGCAGCGTTGGGAGCGAGCGGATCTTGTCCCAGTCGGGGGCGCGGGGGCCCTCGTCGCGTACGACGTCGCCGTACGGCACCAGTTCGCGCGCGAACCGGCCTTCCTTCTCGGCGCGGATCGCGCGCTCGTGCGAGGCGACCGCGAACTCCTCCATCTCCTCGCGGCTGACACCCCACTTCTCGGCGATGAGTTCGGCCGCGCGGAACTGGCTGATCTCCTGGTCGCCGTAGTGCTTCTGCCAGCCGAGCGCGCCGGAGTACGGGCTGTCGAACCCGAACTCGCGTCCCGCCCGCAGCGACGCGGAGATCGGGATCATGCTCATGTTCTGCACGCCGCCCGCGACCACGATGTCCGCGGTGCCGCTCATGACGGCCTGTGCCGCGAAGTGCACGGCCTGCTGCGACGAACCGCACTGGCGGTCGATGGTCGTGCCGGGGACGGACGCGGGCAGTCCGGCGGAGAGCCAGGACGTGCGCGCGATGTTCCCGGCCTGCGGGCCGATCACGTCGAGACACCCGAACACCACGTCGTCGACGGCGGCCGGGTCGACACCGGTCCGCTCCACGAGGTTGGTGAGGATGTGCGCGCCGAGATCGGCGGGGTGCGCGGACGCGAGTCCGCCGTTTCGCCTGCCGACGGGGGTGCGGATGGCGTCGACGATGTACGCCTCGGTCATGGTGTGCCGCCTTCCGGACGGTGATGACGCCCCTGATCCACGGCCGGACCTCCATAGTTGGAAAATCCAACTCGCAGTACGACCGAAAGTAGCGCCAGTGAGTTGGAAATGGCAACCTTGTGCGCATGGAGACTTCGCGCATCGCCCGCCCGCGGACGGTCGGCCGGCCCTGCTCGGTGGCGTCCGCGCTCGCCCTGGTCGGCGAGAAGTGGGCGCTTCTCGCGGTACGCGAGATCCTGCTCCGCAACCACCGCTTCGACGCGATCGCCCGCAACACCGGGGCGCCGCGCGACATCCTGACCACCCGCCTGCGCGCGCTGGAAGAGGCCGGGATCCTGGAGCGGCGCCGGTACCAGGACCGACCGCCGCGCTTCGAGTACCACCTGACGCAGCCCGGCCGCGACCTGCAACCGGTGTTGCAGGTGCTCGCCGCGTGGGGCGACCGCTGGGTGGGCGAGCAGCCGCCGGTGGTGTTCCGGCACGGGGACCACGACCTGGCGGCCGTGCTGATCTGCCGGCACTGCGGCGAGGAGGTGCGGGCCGGCAGCGTGCTCCCGCACGAGCACGCCCCGGGCTGGGACAGCTCGGGGCCCGTCGCGGGCTGAGCCCGGCGCGGCGTTTCCCAGGGCGGCCCCGCGGGTGCCGAGCCGTGGATACCGGGCGACGGGTGCCGGGCGACGGGTGCCGGGCGACAGGTGCCGGGTCACGGATACCGGGTCACGGATACCGGGACTCGTGATGCCGAGTCGCAGGTCAGGGCCATACGTCGGCCCACGTGCCTACCCTGGGGCCATGTGCCGGAACATCACCACACTCAGGGGCCTTGAGCCCGCCGCGACGCCCGAGGAGATCGAGGCCGCGGCCCGCCAGTTCGTCCGCAAGATCAGCGGCGTGCAGTCCGTCAGCGCGAGCACCGAGGAGGCGTTCGAGCGAGCCGTGCGCACGGTCACCGAGGCCGCCACCGCGCTCCTGGCGGAGCTTCCGCCGCGCAAGCAGCCACCCAAGACCGAGCCGCCGCTCCGCCGCATCGCCGCCGCGCGCACGTAGCCCGCGGCGCCGCCACGGCCCTTGCTACCAGGGGTTCCCCGCCCCGGGCAGAACCGGCGCGGACCGCCCCGCGGCCACGGCCGCGACGAGCGAGCCGACGGCAGCCCGCAGCCCCTCGCGTACGCCGGGATCCGCGACCGTGCCGGCCTCCGCGTCGATCGCGGCCCGCGACACCGTCAGGCGTACGCACGCCTCCTCGACGATGCGCGCACCGGTGTAGCCGAGCACCGTGCGCAGTGCGGCATGCGCGCCTTCCGCCCGTCCCGGTGCGCCGGAATTCAGCCATGCCGTCGGCTTGTCCACGATCTCGTTGCCGCCGACGGTCCAGTCCAGCAGGTTCTTGAACGAGCCCGGCAGATCGCCCGCGTACTCCGGGGTGCTCAGCAACAGCGCGTCGGCGCCCTCGATCACGGCGCGCAACTCCGCGACCGCCGGGTGCAGTGGCTCGAAGTCGTCGTCCGGATTGAAGTGCGGCAGCGCCGCCATGCCGAAGTACATGCGGGCCGCGACGACCTCGGGCTCGAAGACCTCCGCAACGGTCTGGAGCAGCGCGGTGCTCCCCGAACCCGCCCGCAGACTCCCGCTGATCATGGCGATACGCACTGTTTCCGACATGCCCTGATGGTACGTGCCGAAGATTGCCGATCTTCGAACCACCTTGCGGCCCCAACTGGTTGACTGTGCGCCCCACACCGCATGACCTCGTCGGAGACCTCACCCGAAGGAGCGCAGATTGCCCGCGCCCAGAACCGCCCTCGCCCTGCCCACCGCCGCGGTCGTCCTTGCCCTCGCCCTCGTCTCCGGCTGCTCGTCGGGCGGCGGGGACACGTCACGCGACACGGCTGCCTCGGGCGCGTCATCCGCCGACAGCACCACCGGTACAGCGACCACCGGCATACCGGCGACCGGCGCGGCCATGACCCCGTCCGCTTCCGGAACTCCCGCGGCCCAGGCCTCCGCGTCCAGGACCACGGCCGTACCCTCCGCAAGCCCGAGCCCGAGCCCGTCTCCGACCTGGCCGGACCTCCCGGCCGAGCTTCAGGCGTGGAACACCGAGCCGAAGGGCCGGATGGCGCCGGACGCGGAGAGCATCCACCTGCAATCCCGCGCGCTGATCGGCGACATGGAGGACATGTACGGCTCGGCCCGAGGCGCCAAGTGCTGGCCCGAGCGGCCGACGATGTGGACCGACATGTGCGCGCTGGGCGCCACCAAGGCCAACGAGACCGTGCAGAAGTCGCTGGCCTTGATCAGCCACGAACCGGCGGCCTACTTCACGACGTTGCGGGCCAACGCCGCCAAGATCACCAAGGCGGTGTCGACGTATCGCACCAACGGGTGTGCGAAGGACCCGGCTTCGGCGAAGACGCGGCAGACGTGCCAGAACGCCGCGTACACGATCGCGCAGGCGTACAACAGCTTGCGGGACGGGTTCAACGCGGCTCTGAACGGCCACTGACGCAACGGCCGAGGGCCGGGGGCGGGGTGCGCCTCCGGCCCTGCGATGCTCCTGCGACTTCCTGCGACTTCCTGAGACCTTGCGCTCAGTGCCGGTTCGCGCCGACGGGGGTGCGGGCCTCCTTGCGTACGGGTCCCTCCGTCACCGATGCGGACCCGGCACTCTCGTCCACGGCAACTGCCGGACGCAGCAGGCGGAAGACGGCCACCGCGGCGACGGCCACGAGGACGGCGACGGCCACCAGGATGACCTGCCACGCATCGGTCAGTGCGTCCGCGAGGTGTGCGCCTTCGGGCCCGGCGGGGATGGCGCCGGTGGCCACCCGGGCGGCCGACGGCGCGGAGCCCAGGCTGCCTTCGAGGAGCGTGATCAGCGCGGACCCGAACAGCGCCATCGTCAGCGCCTGGGTGCTGCCGCGCACGGTGTTGAGCAACCCCGCTGCCATGCCCGCGCGTTCCGGCTCCACCGCGCTCATCGCCTGCGCGTCGATCACGCCCGCGACCAGGCCCTGCCCCGAGCCGATCATCACCAGCGGGCCGGCCAGCGCGGCGGCGCCGATGCCCGGGTGCAGCACTGTCAGCCACACGTTCCCGGCGGCCATCAGCAGCAGGGCGAAGGTGATCAGTGCGCGGGGCGGGACGCCCTTGGTGACCAGCCGCCCGCCGATCGCCGGCAGGACCAGGATCGGCAGCGTGGGCATCAGCATGACCAGTCCCGCGTCACCGGACGACAGCCCGTTGGCTCCTTGCAGGTACGTCGGCAGGTTGGCCAGCATGCCGCCGAACGCGACGCCGCCGGCCATCGCGGCGAGCAGCCAGCCGCTGAAGCGACGGTTGCCGAGCAACGACAGGTCGAGCAGCGGCCGTTCGGCACGACGTGCGACACCGCGTTCGACGGCGACGAAGGCGCCGAGCAGGGCAAGTCCCATGACCCCCGGACCCAGCACCCGCACGCTGCCCCAACCGGCCTGCGCGCCCTGCGTGATCGCGAACATGGTCAGTGCCAGGCCCGAGATGAACAGCACGATCCCGGCGCGGTCCAGGCGCGGCTTTGCGGTGGCGCGTGACTCGGTGAGTGCCCAGGCACCGACGAACAGGGCGATGCCGGCGGCCCCGAACAGGCCGAACATCACGCGCCAGCCGATCGATCCGACCAGCCATCCGGCCGCCGTCGGGCCGATCGCGAGGCCGACGCCGGACAAGCTGCCCATCGCCGCGAAGGCTTTCGTCCGTGCGGCGCCGGTGAAAGTGGTGGCGAGGATCGCGCCGCCGCCCGCCATGACGCCGGCGGCGCCGACGCCCGTCAGCGTGCGTGCGGCGTCCAGCAGAAGGATGTTCGGGGCGAACGCGGCGGCGAGGCTGCCGGCCCCGTACACGACCGCGCCCAGCCGGTAGACGCGGCGGCGGCCGAAGAGGTCTCCCAGCGAGCCGGTCACCAGCATGAAGGACGATGCGGCGAGGAAGTAGCCGGTGACGACCCATTGCAGGGACGCGCCCGACGCGTCGAGGTCGTCGCCGATGCGGCGGACCGCGACGGTCGCGCCGGACATGGACATCGGGAGCACGAGGTAGCCGAACAGGACGACGGCGAGCGTCGCGGCGTACGTGGCACGGCTGGTGGTCGAGACAGAAGCGGGGGCGGGGGCGGGCAAAGGTTTCGCGGAGCTGGTGGCGCGGCTCATGGGGGGACTCCTCGGCGGCGGCAGGCAAGCGTGGGGGCGCACGGGGCACGGAGGCAGGTGGGTTCGCGTCGGTCCGGCAGGCTCAGACGTCGTACGGACGCGCCATGCGGGCCTCGGACAGCGTCCGGCTCCACCACTCCAGCTGCGTGAGCATCCCCTTGGCCGCCGATGCGCATCCCTCGGCGTCGACCGGCTGCCCCTCCTCGTCGAACCGCTCCCAGGCCCCGTGGAAGCTGATGCTGTCGCGCATGCTGACGGTGTGGAGCTCGGCGAAGACGAGGCGCAGCTGCTCGACGGCGCGCAGGCCGCCGCCCATACCGCCGTACGACACGAACCCGACCGGCTTGGCGCGCCATTCGTCGCGGAAGAGATCGATCATGTGCTTGAGCGCGGCCGGGAAGCTGTGGTTGTACTCGGGGGTGACCACGACGAACGCGTCGGCAGCCGCGAGCCGTGCGCCCAGTGCCGCGACCTCGGGCGACTCGGACATGCCCGGCACCTCGATGGCGGCCGGGAGGACGGTGGTGGCGACGTCGATCACGTCGACGTCCCATTCGCCGTGTCCGCGGGCCTGGTCCACGGCCCAGTCCGCGACGACCGGCGCGAAGCGTCCGTCGCGGTTGCTGCCGACGATCACGGCGAGGCGCATCGGGGTGCGGGCGAGCGGCGCGGCGGCGGCGGAAGCAGTGGTGACCGACATTTTTGTCTCCTTTGTCAGTTTTGCCAGTGGACGACGAGAAAGATCTGATTTCCGGTCCGGATTCGCTCCCCCGAGCGGCCCGACTCAGGTAAAGTACAACGTGTATTGCAAGAAGTACAACAGCCATTGCACTTTTCTTCGAGGAGCGGACGCATGACCGGGATCGACGAGGCGGCGGTGCGTCCGCGGCGCGGGCTGATGGAGAAGCGCCAGGCGGTCGTACGCGGGGCGCTGACGGTCTTCGCGCGGGACGGCTACACGCGCGGCAGCATCGGCGAGATCGCCAAGGAGGCCGGGGTCTCGACGCGCACCATCTACAACCACTTCACGGACAAGGACGAGCTGTTCCGCACGGTCATCGCGGAGAGTGCCTCCCGCGTCCGCGACGCCCACATCGCGCAGATCGACCGGCACTTCGCCAAGATCACCGACCTCGCGGCGGACCTGCGCACCTTCGCGCGCGAGTACGCGACCTCCGGCGCCGAGTTCCCCGAGCACTTCGCGCTGGTGCGCCAGATCCAGGCGGAAGTGGGCCACCTCCCGCCCGAGGTCCTGGAGGCCTGGCAGGAGGCCGGGCCGCGCCCGGTCAACGCGGCGCTGGCCCGCAGGCTCGCCGAACTCGGCGACCGGGGGCTCCTGGAGATCACCGACCCGCGGCGCGCGGCCATGCACTTCGTGCTGCTGACCGGCACGGAAGTGTCCAGCCGGACGTACCTGGGTGCGCTGCCGATGCCGGACGCCGACATCGACCGGATCGTCGACGCCGGCCTGGAGGTGTTCCTGCGGGCGTACCTGCCACGCACGTGACGGGCGGTCGCCCCGCACTCACAGCGCCGTCGGCTCCCCCGGCCGCACCAGCCCCGATTCATAGGCGGCGACGACCAGTTGCGGCCTGTCGCGAATGCCCATCTTGCCCAGGATCCGACTGACATGCGTCTTCACCGTCAGGGGGCTCAGGCCCAGCACACCGCCGATCTCGGCGTTGTTCATGCCACGCCCCACGAGCGCCAGCACCTCGCGCTCACGCGCCGACAACTCGGCGACCAGTGCGGCACCCGCCGCCACCGGCGCGGCGACGGCCTCCGGCAGCCGGACCACGCGCGCCACCAGGCGCGCCGTGGGCCCCGGTGACAGCAGGGCGTCGCCGGCCGCCACCACCCGGATCGCGTCCAGGAGTTCGGCAGGCCGGGTGTCCTTCACGAGGAACCCCGCGGCACCCGCGCGCAACGCCGCGAGCACGCTCTCGTCGTCGTCGAACGTGGTCAGCACCAGCACCCGGACGTCCCCGAGGTCGGGGTCGTCCGCGATGCGCCGGGTGGCCTCGATGCCGTCGAGGCCCGGCATGCGGATGTCCATGACGACCACGTCGGGCCGCAGTTCGCGGGTGAGTTCGAGGGCCCGGTGGCCGTCCTCGGCCTGGCCCGCGACGGCCATGTCCGGCGCCGAGTCGACGAGCATCGAGAACGCCGCACGGACCAGGTGCTGGTCGTCGGCGAGCAGGACGCGCAGGGTGGTCACGATGCCTCCGATGTCGAGGGTGCGGGCACGATCGGCGCGGGAAGCGGCAGAACCGCGCGTACGGTGAATCCGCCGGTCTTCCCCGGCTCCGCGGTCAGCGTGCCGCCCACACTGCGCGCCCGCTCCGCCATGCCCAGGATGCCGAACCCGCCCGGCCCGTCCGCCGGTTCGGGCGACCCGGCGACCGCGCCGCGGCCGTCGTCGGCGACCGTCAGACGCAGTACGCCGCCCTCGCGCACCGCGTCCACGGTCACGCGCGACGCCTGTGCGTGCCGCACGACGTTGGTCAGTGCTTCCTGCACGATCCGGTACGCCGCCACGCCCACCGCGGGTGCCGCCTCGTCGGCGTCCGCGTCCAGCGCCACGTCCACGAGGACGTCGACCCCGGCACCGCGCACGGACTCGGCGAGGTCCCCCACCCCCGCGAGCCCCGGCACCGCGCCCTGGTCCGGCCCCTCGCCCGGGTCGCGCAGCACCGTGAGCGTCGAGCGCACCTCCGCCCGCGCCGCCCGGCAGCCGTCCGCGATGGTCTCCAGCGCCGCGGCCAGCACCTCGCGGTCCGGTTCCGGCTGCCGTGCCAGGTGGGCCGCGACCCCGGCCTGCACGCCGATGAGGGTGATGCTGTGCGCGAGCAGGTCGTGCAGGTCCCGGGCGATGCGTACGCGCTCCTCGGCGACCCGGCGGCGGGCCTCCTCCTCCCGGGTGCGTTCGGCGCGTTCCGCCCGGTCGATGATGGACGCGACGTAGGCCGCGTGCCAGCGCCACGCCTGGCCCGCGACGGCCGAGAAGAACACCCAGCCGATGGCGCCCAGGTGGTCGCCGCTGATCTCGCCCTCTTTGAGCACGCCCATGATGCTCAGCACGATCACGACCACGAGCAGGCCGATGACCAGCGCCTTGACCCGGGCCACGCTCGCCGAGAAGGTCGCCAGCGCGACCAGGGCGATCGGCGAGGCGGCCTCGTGCCGGTAGTCCAGCATGTGGAACGGGACGGTGAGCACGAGCACGAGCAGCAGGACCGCCCCGGGCCGCTGCCTGCGCCACGGCAGGGTCGCGCTCGCGGCCAGCAGCAGCACGATGGCCAGCGGGTCCGTCGGGCGCGTACCGGGCGCGGCGATCGCGACCGCCGCGCCCAGCACCGCGACGGCCACGGCGAGCAGGGTGTCCGTCCGGCTGGGGACGGACACCCCGCTCGCCGTGCCCACCTTGTGGAGATGCCGGTTCATCAGGCCATCATCGGCGATGGGTCTTCCCGGCCGCCCGGTGCGGTGTGGTCGGGGTCGTCCGGACCGTCCGGACCCTTCGCCCCGGCGTCCGCCTTCGCCAGCGCACCCGGCCACCAGACCCGTCGGCCGAGGACCGAACTCGCCGCGGTCACCAGGAACGTCCGTACCACGAAGGTGTCCAGCAGCACGCCCACCGCGACCACGAAGCCCAGTTCCACCAGCATCACCAGCGGCAGCACGGTGAGCACCGAGAACGTCGCGGCCAGCACGAACCCGGCGGACGCGATCACGCCGCCCGTCGCGGTCAGCGCGGGCACCACGGTCTTGTCCGACGGCGTGCCCGACAGCGCCTCCTCGCGCATGCGGTGCAGCAGGAAGATGCCGTAGTCGACGCCCAGCGCGACCAGGAACACGAAGCTCAGCAGCGGCAGTCCCGGATCCGCGCCCTCGAAGCCGAACACCGGCTCGAAGACCAGCGCACCGATCCCCAGCGACGCGGCCCAGACCAGCGCGACGGCCCCGACCAGCATCAGCGGCGCGACCAGGCCGCGCAGCAGGATGACGAGGATCAGCAGAACCGCCGCGAGCACCAGCGGTACCACCACCTTCTGGTCCCGCGCGGTCGCGCTGTGCTTGTCCATGCCCTCGGCCGTCGAGCCGCCGACCGCCGCCTGCGCACCGCCGACGTCCCCGAGTGCGCCGCGCAGCCTCTTGATCGTCGCCTCCTCGCCGGACGACTCCGGCCGGTCCGTGGCGAAGACCGCGAACTCCGTCCAGCCGTCCGCGGAACGCCCGCGCGCGACGTCGGCCACGCCCTGGGTGTCCTCGGCGACCCGCTGCGCCTCGTCCGCGCGTTCGGTGCGGGCGACCACCGCGATCGGCTGGCTGGCGCGCTCGGGGAACGCCTGGGCGAGCGTCTGCGCGGCGACGACCGAGTCCGGCTTCTCCGTGAAGCTGTCGGCCATGTGCAGGTCGCCGGGCAGCTTGACGGTGCCGATCGCCAGCGCGCCGAGCAACACGGTGCCGAGGGCGAGGATGCCGACCGGACGGCGCACGACGTAGGCGCCGATGCGGGCGTACGCGCTGCGCTTGACGCGAGGCGTGCTGCCGAGCGCCGGGATCAGCGGCCAGAACACCCGGCGTCCGAGCAGCACCAGCAGGGCGGGCAGCAGCGTCGTCATGACCGCCAGCGCGCACACGACCGCCACGGCGCCGACCGGGCCGAGACCCCGCAGGTTGTTCATGTCCGCCGCGAGCAGGCACAGCAGGCCGGCCACCACCGTCCCGGCGGAGGCGAGCAGCGCCGGCCCGCAGCCGCGCAGCGACTTCGCCATTGCGTCGAACGGCCGCTCGGTGCGCCGCAGTTCCTCGCGGTAGCGGGCGATCAGGAGCAGCGCGTAGTCGGTGCCCGCGCCGAAGACCAGCACCGTCATGATGCCGCCGCTCTGCCCGGTCACGGTCAGGTCGCCGACCTCGACCAGCAGATAGACCACCGCGCGCGTGGCGACCTCCGCGACGCCGACGCAGACGAGCGGCACCAGCCACAGGAACGGGCTGCGGTACGTGACGATCAGCAGGATGGTCACGACCAGCAGCGTCGCGAGCATCAGCGTGCCGTCGATCGAGGAGAAGACCTCGTCCATGTCGGCGTCGGTGCCGCCCGGACCGCCCACCAGCACGTCCAGGCCCGGCGCATGACGGTCCGTCACCTCGCGGACGTCCTTGACCACGTCGCCCGGCTCGCCGGCCGACTCGGCGATCTGGAAGTTGAAGACGAGCGTCTGCCCGTCGGCCGACGCCGCGGGCGTGCCGAGGCCGCCCACCGTCTCGAACCGCCCGGCAATCTCGCGCGCCTGCGCCCCCGCCGCCGCCTGGTCGTCGGCGGTCAGACCGCCGTCGCGGTGGTAGACGACGGAGATGTCGGTGGTGTCGCCGCCGGGCATGTCCGCCACCACGCGGGCCACATCCGTGGACTGCGCGCTCGCCGGAAGGTACGAGACGACCTCGTCCTCCTGCACGTCCGCGAGCTTGCCGGCGAGCGGCACGAGCGCGGCCGCGAGCACCACCCACAGCGTGAGCACGCCCCACACCCAGGGCCGTGGCCCCTTGCGCCGCCCGCCCGCGCCCGGGGGCGCGCCCGTCCTCGTGCCGGCGCCGGTTCCGCCGCCCGTACCGGTGCCTGTCCCTGCGTCCATGCCGCCCCGCCTCCCGCGAATGCCGTCGGACTCCTGGTAGTCCAGGCTTCCGGCGGACGGCCCGCGGAACGTCGGGCCGACGACGGAGAAGCGCCTTACTGCCGGGGGCGCCTCCGAGCAGGCGTTACTCCCGCGGGAGTAACGCCCGGACGCGCCCGTTCGTCCGCAGGGAGGCGAGACCCGGGACACGGGGTTACGGTCGATGAAGGCGCAAGTCCGGATCCACGGACGACGGCCGACGGCCTGCCGACAGGCTGCCGCCGGACCACCGGCAAAGGCCGACGGGCGGCCGGGGCACACGTACCCCGGCCCGGAGCCCGGCGCCGAGAGCACCTGGAACCACCATGACGAGCCCGCACCCCGCACCCGCGCATGCGGCATCCGCCCCCGAGGGCGGCGGCCGCAAGGGCATCGCGCTGCTCGTCATCGCGTCGTGCCAGCTGATGGTGGTCCTCGACATCACCATCGTGAACATCGCGCTGCCGCACATCCAGACGTCGCTGGACTTCTCGACCACCGGTCTGGCGTGGGTCATCAACGCCTACACGCTGACGTTCGGCGGCCTGCTGCTGCTCGGCGGGCGCGCGGGCGACATCCTCGGACGCCGCCGGGTCTTCATCTTCGGCGTCCTGCTCTTCGTGCTGGCGTCCCTGCTCGGCGGACTCGCCCAGGAGTCGTGGCAACTGCTCGCCGCCCGGGCCCTGCAAGGCATCGGCGGCGCGATCGCGTCCCCCACGTCGCTGGCGCTGATCACCACGACGTTCACCGAAGGCCCCGAGCGCAACCGCGCGTTCGGGGTCTTCGCCGCGGTGTCCGCGGGCGGCGGCGCGATCGGCCTGCTGGCGGGCGGCATGCTCGTCGAATGGCTCGACTGGCGCTGGATCTTCTTCGTCAACGTGCCGATCGGCCTCGCGATCGCGCTGGCCACCCCGCGGGCGATCCGGGAATCCGCGCGACATCCGGGGCAGTTCGACCTGGCCGGCGCGCTCGCGTCGACCCTGGGCGTCGGGCTGCTCGTGTACGGCTTCATCCGGGCCGCCCAGGACGGCTGGCGGGACACCCTGACCATGGCGTCGTTCGCGGGCGCCGTCGTCATGCTGGCGGTGTTCCTCACGATCGAGCGCAAGACGCGCCAACCCATCACGCCCCTGCGCATGTTCGCCGACCGCAACCGGTCCGGCTCGTACGCGATCATGCTGTGCCTCGCCGCGGCGATCTTCGGCATGTTCTTCTTCCTGACGCTGTGGGTGCAGGACGTCCTGGGCTTCAGCCCCCTCCGCGCCGGACTCGCCTTCCTCCCGGTGAGCGCCGTGATCGCGGTCGGCGCGGGCCTCGCCTCGCAACTGCTGCCCAAGTACGGTCCCAAGCCGTTCATGGTGACCGGCGCCCTGCTCGCCGCGGGCGGCCTCGCCTGGCTGACGCAGATCGACGTCAACAGCACGTACCTCGGCAGCGTGCTCGGGCCGATCGTGGTCTTCGGCCTCGGCATGGGCATGCAGTTCGTGTCGCTGACGCTCATGGCCGTCTCGAACGTCGCGGAGCAGGACACCGGTGCGGCCTCCGGCCTGCTCAACGCGACGCAACAGGTGGGCGGTTCGCTCGGTTTGTCGATACTTGTCACGGTGTACGGCACCGCAAGCCGGAACGCGGCCGACGACCAAGTGGCGGCGTTCATGCGGGAGGCGACCCCCGAACAGCGCGCCGAGTTCGACCGCACCGGGCAGTTGCCGACGTCGTACGCCCACCAGGTGCTCACCGACGGGATCACCGCCGCGTTCATCACCGCCGCCGCCTTCGCGGTGGTCGCCGCCGTGGTCGCGGCCCTGGTCATCCAGGTGCGCGCGGCGGACCTGGAGCGGCTCAAGGGGAACAGCGTGGGAGCGCCGCCGGGCTGACCCGGTCGCCGCGCCCGCCCGGTCACCGAATCCGACCCCACATGACCGAAATTGTGCTCAGTGCTGGATATGGACATTCGGGCCGCACTCCCGGAAACTCTTCCGGCACATGCCGTTTCCCTCGGCCCGCACTCTTCCCTTAGGGAGACGATGAGATCCCCCCGCCGGGCGCTGACCGGGCTCGACCGGCAGCGGCGCCGTTCCTCGATACGCACGCTGCTCGTCGTCCTCGCGATCGTTCCTTCGCTCGCCCTGGTCGGACTGTGGGGCTTCACCACGCAGTACCTCTGGTCGAAGACCTCGGAGCTGAAGGACCAGAACAACATCGCGACGCAGGCGGGCCTCCCCGCCTACACGGTGATGGCCCAGATGCAGCAGGAGCGCAGCCTCAGCGCGGCGTGGCTGGCGGCACCGTCCGATCCGGTCCGCGCCGCGCTGCAGGACGTGCGCGGGCGTACCGACGCGGCCCTGGGCGAGTTCGTCGGGGTGCTGGGCGGGCTCGCGGACTCCGACTCCGACGTCCTGGACCGCGCGCACGCGATCCAGGAGGACCGCGACCGCCTGCCGGGTGTGCGGGCGGCGATCGACCGGCGCCAGGGGACCCGCGCCGACCTGCTGGCGCCGTACACCGCGGCCGTCGAGAAGCAGATGCTGACGTTCGCCGCGCTGTCGCACATCGACGCCGACGGGCACCTGACCGCCCGGGCCGAGACGCTCGTCGACATGTTCCGCGCCACCGAGATGATCACGCGCGAGGACGCGGTCCTGACGTACGCGGCGGCCTCCGGTCGGCTCGGCGCCGCCGAGTTCGTCGAGTTCGCCGAGGCGGCGGGCGCCCGCCGCTCGCTCTACGCCGAGGAGATCCGGCCCAGCCTCGAACCGGAGTTCCAGGGGCCGTTCCAGGCACTCACCGAGAGCCCGCAGTGGCGGCTGCTGGTCGCGGTCGAGGACGCCGTGCTCGGCTCGGCGGTACGCGCCCCCTCGGCCGGCGCCGGGATCCCGCTCCCGCCCGAGGCCGCCGGCTGGCGCGCGAACCTGGACGCCCTGTCCCCGCAGCTGACCGAACTGAACACCACACGCGCCGGCGCGATCGTGCAGGACTCGCGCGAGCGCGTCGACGACCTGGAACTGACCGTCTGGCTCATCACCGCACTCGGCCTGCTGGTGGTGGTCGTGGTCAGCCTGCTGTGCTGGGCCGTCGCCCGGTCGCTGCGCCGCCGGCTGCTCGGCCTGCACGCCGCCACCGTCGACGTGGCCAAGAACCGCCTGCCGGACGCCATCGAGCGCCTCAGCCGCGGCGAGGAGGTCGACACCGCAGCCGAACTCCCGGCAATGCCGCACGGCAAGGACGAAATCGGGCAGGTCGCCGAGGCGTTCACCGCCGCGCAGCGAGCCGCCCTCGACGGCGCCGCCCGCCTGGCGCGCGAACGCGCGGGGCACGCCAAGGTGTTCCACAACGTGGCGCTTCGCACCCAGTCGCTGGTCGGCCGCCAGCTGCGGGCGCTCGACGCGATGGAGAACCGGCACCAGGACCCGGAGGTCCTGGAGGACCTCTTCATGCTCGACCACCTCGCGACGCGCCTGCGCCGCTACGAGGAGAACCTCGTCATCCTCAGCGGGCACCACCCGGGGCGCCGCTGGAGCAAGCCGGTTCGTGTCGTCGACGTCGTGCGCAGCGCGGTCGGCGAGGTCGAGGACTACAGCCGCATCGACGTGCACGTGGCCTCCGACCTCGCACTCTCCGGTGCCGCGGTCGGCCCGGTGATCCACCTGCTCGCTGAACTGCTGGAGAACGCCGCGCAGTTCTCGCCGCCCGAGACACCGGTCGAGGTGCGCGGCATGGCGGTGGCCAAGGGCCTCGTCGTGGAGATCGAGGACCGCGGCCTCGGCATGGGCGAGGACGAATACGCGGCGCTGAACGCCGAACTGGCGGCGCCGAGGCCGTTCGACATGGTGGCGCTGGCCGACGACGTACGCCTCGGGCTGTTCGTCGTCGCGCAGCTGGCGGACCGGCACGGCATCAGCGTCACGCTGCGGCCGTCGCCGTACGGGGGAACCCTCGCGATCGTGTTCCTGCCCAGGGAACTGATCGTCGGCCGGCCCGACGAGCCGGTCCCGGAGAACCCCGAGGAGCAGGAATTGCCTTCCGGCGAAACGACGGACGCGGCGCGGACGGACGGCGCACCGGTCCCCCTTCCGGTGCCGTCCCACGACGCGGCCGAGGACGCCCAGGAGACCGGGCGCCCCCGAGAACCCGTGGCGGCCGACGTCGGGGCGTCCGCGAGCCCCGCGGAACCGGCCGTGCCGGTAGGCCCCTTGGCCCCGGTTGTGCCCGTGGCCGTGGTGCCGCGGCCCGCCCAGGCCGACCGGGAGGCCCACGCCGGAGCCGACGCCCCGGGCGGACGCGCCAAGCCGCTGCCCCGCCGGGTGCGCCAGGCGAGCCTGGCGGCACCGCTGCGTGCGCAGCCCGAGCCGCCCGCGAACGGCGACGGGGACGGCACCGACGCGCCGGCGCGTCCGACCCCGCAGCAGGCCGCCGCCACGATCTCCGCGTTCCAGCGCGCCTCCGAGCGGGCCAGGGCCGCCGAGCACACCAGCGAACCACCGAAGAGGGACCGCCCATGACCACCCAGCCCACCACCGCCACCGACAGCCGGCTCGACTGGCTGCTGACCGACCTGGTCAAGCGGGTGCCCGGCACCCGGCACGCGGTCGTGTTGTCGCAGGACGGGCTGGTCATGAGCCATTCGGAGACCTTCGCCCGGGACCAGGCCGAGCAGTTGGCCGCCGCGGCGTCGGGACTGTCGAGCCTGGCACGCAGCGTGGGCCGCACGTTCCAGGGCGGTCCGGTGCGCCAGACGCTCATCGAGATGGAGGACGCCTTCCTGTTCCTCACCGCGGCGGGGCGCGGCGCGCACATGGCCGTGCTCACCGATCAGCGCGCCGACGTCGGCGTGGTCGCGTTCGAGATGAACACGCTCGTCAAGCAGGTGGGCGAGTACCTGGGCACGACACCGAGGTTCGACACGGACGCGGCATCGCCCGCATGAGCCGAAGAAGCGAGGCTCCCGCATGAACCGGTACGAATGGGACGAGGAAGCGGGCCCGCTCGTCAGGCCCTACACGCTCACCCGCGGACGCACCCGGCCCGCCGACGACCTGACGCTCATCACGCTGGTCACCACGGCCGACCCCGCGCCGGAAGGACGCGACAGCGCCTTGCACCCGGAGCACCGGGAGATCCTTGAGCTGTGCCGCGCGCCGCAGGCCGTCGCGGAGATCGCGGCCCTGGTCCGGCTGCCGGTCAGCGTCGCGAAGATCCTGATCGGCGACCTGGTGGCCGGCGGCCGGGTGACCGTGCGGGCGCCGATCTCCATGGCCCAGAAACCCAATGCCGAGCTGTTGAGAAAGGTGCGGGATGGCCTCGGTCGGCTCTAGCCACCTCCCCTCTGCCCACATCCCCGCGGTACGCGGCGCCGACGCGAGTGCCCGGGCGAGCGCCCTGGCGGTGCCGGTGCCGGCGTCCGCGATGGCCGTGAAGATCCTGGTGGCCGGCGGATTCGGGGTCGGCAAGACCACGTTGGTCGGCTCGGTCAGCGAGGTTCCGCCGCTGCGCACCGAGGAGGTCATGACGGTCGCCGGGGTGGGCGTCGACGACCTCGACGGCCTGGCCGCCAAGGACACCACCACGGTGGCCCTCGACTTCGGGCGCATCACCCTCGACCAGGACCTGGTGCTCTACCTGTTCGGCACACCGGGCCAGGAGCGGTTCTGGTCGATGTGGGACGACCTGGCGACGGGCGCGCTGGGCGCCGTCGTGCTGGTGGACACCCGCCGCCTGGACGCCAGCTTCGGCAGCATCGACTTCTTCGAGCGCCGTGGTGTGCCGTTCGTGGTCGGCGTCAACGTCTTCGACGGGGTCCTGGAGCACACCGAGGAGGAGATCCGCAGTGCCCTCGACCTGGACCCGCACGTACCGACGGTGATGTGCGACGTCCGAGACCGCGCTTCCTGCCGCACGGTGCTGCTCGGCCTCATCGACCTGCTGGCCGGGGCGCCCGCGCACTGAGCGCGGCCGGCAGGCGTCCGCGCGGCGGCGGCTCGCGCCGCTATGACGCGGGGAACAGACCGCGCAGCGCCCGGCTCAGGGAGGTGTCCGGGTCACCCAGGTCCAGGATGACGTCGAAGTGGTTGCGGTCCGGGACCACGAGAGGCGCGTCGTCACCTTTCCACAGGCTGTGGAAAATCCTGGACTGCTCGTGGAAGCCGGTCGGCTCGTGGTCCGCGGCCGCGACCACCGCCGGGCAGCGCCGGTCGGTCGCGGAGGCGAGCAGGAACGGGCTCAACGCCGCGGCCCGCGGTTCGTCCAGGCGCAGCCAGTCGTTGACGTGCGTGTGCAGCAGCGGCCGGATGTCGAACAGGCCGCTGACCGGGAAGCCGCCCACGACCACGTCGTCCGGCAGCCCGAGATCCGCCTGCCAGCCGTCGACCATGGTCATCGCGGCCAGGTGGCCGCCCGCCGAACTGCCGCCGACCACGATGTGCCCGGGGTCGAGGCCGTACGCCGCACCCTCGCGGTACACCCAGGCGACCGCGGCGCGCACCTGGCGCACGATCTCCTCCAGCGTCGCGGTCGGCGCGAGCGTGTAGTCGGGGACGACGGTGGCGATGCCGTACGCGTCCAGCGCCCGCGCCATGAACGCCGAGTCGTGCCGGGACAGCGCCCGCCAGTAGCCGCCGTGCACGAAGACGAACACCGGGCGCGGCCGGTCGCCGGTCCCCCACACGTCCAGCAGTTCGCCGCCCGCCTCGTCGTACGCGACACCGGCTGTCCCGCGCAGTCCCGCGACGGCGGCGGCGGACTCGTCGCGGTAGCGCGCCGTCACGCTCGCGTACTGCTTGGGGGAGATGATCGCGCGGGCCGTGTAGGCGGCGTCGACTTCGGGATCGATGCTCGGCATCCCGTGCACGCTACCGACCGGCCACGTCTTTCGACAGAGGCCGCGCCGCGTGTCGTGGGGTAGCGTCCGAGACATGATCGACCAGTCGGACCGCATATGGCGGCGCAAGCCGCTGCTCGCCGACCTCGCGCTGTGGACGACGGCCACGGCCTTCTGCCTGTCCGTCAACTCCCCGGACCCGTTCCTCTCCACGCGCCTCGCGGTCGCGCTCGGCATCGTCGCCGTGGCGGGCGCCCTGTCGTGGAAGCTGCCGTCGATGTCCCTCGCGATCGGCATCGGGCTCGCGCAGTGGGACGGCCGCTATTACGGCATCGTCGCGCTCGTGGCGTTCCTGGCGGCGCTGCGCAGCGGGCGGCTGCGGCCGCTGGCCTGGGCGCCGGCCCTGGCGGTCCCGGCGTTGTTCGTGGGCGGCGTCGCGTCGGGGATGCGGCCGCTGGGCACGCTCACCGCGGAACTCCTCTTCAGCGTCGCCGTGCCCTGGCTGGTCGGCCGGAACCTGCGGCAGCGCCGCGCGCTCGCCGCGGCGGGCTGGGACCGGGCCAGGCACCTGGAGCGCGAACAGGAGATGCACGCCGACCGGGCCCGCATGCGCGAACGCGCCCGCATCGCCCAGGACATGCACGATTCGCTCGGGCACGAGCTGAGCCTGCTGGCGCTGCGCGCGGCGGTCCTCGAGGTCGACCCCGCTCTCCCGGATGCCCAGCGGGCGGCGGCCGCCGACCTGCGCGCGGGTGCGGCGGCGGCGACCGACCGCCTGCACGAGATCATCGGCGTGCTGCAGACCGACAACCGCGCGGCCCCCACGGAACCGGTGCACGAGTCGATCGACGAACTGGTGGCCCGCTCGCGCGAATCAGGCATGTCGGTGGTGCTGGAACGCACCGGCCAGGCCCCTGATTCGCCGCAACTCACGCTCGCCGTCCACCGCGTGGTGCGCGAGTCCCTGACCAATGCGGCCAAGCACGCACCCGGAGCGAAGGTCCGGGTCGCGCTGGCCTACCGCCCCGACGCCGCCGAGGTACGTGTGAGCAACGGCAGGCCCGGCGTCGCCGGTTCGGTGCTCGCCGAACGCGGTCCCGCGCCCGGCAGCCGCAGCGGACTGATCGGGCTGCGGGAGCGCGTACGGCTCGCAGGCGGCACCTTCACCGCCGCACCGCGCGCGGGCGGCTTCGAGGTGGCCGCGCACTTCCCGGCGTCCCGTCCGGCCGCCGAGGCCCAGGACGCGGCGCCGTCGGCGCCGACCAAGTCGGACACGCCGCCCGGGTCCGCCGCGCCCGCGCGGCCGGTACGGCGGGAAGTCGCCAGGTGAGTACCCCCGTACGCGTCCTCCTCGCCGAGGACGAGCCGCTGATCCGCGCCGGAGTACGCGCAATCCTCGCGAGCGACCCGGGGATCGAGGTCGTGGCAGAGGCCGAGGACGGCGCCGAGGCGGTCGAACTCGCCCGGCGGCACCGGCCGGACGTGGCCGTGCTCGACATCCGCATGCCGCGCATGGACGGCCTCGCCGCGGCCGCCGAGCTGCGCCGCCTGCTGCCGGAGGTCGCGGTGGTGATCCTGACGACGTTCGGCGAGGACGCGTACATCGCCGAGGCCATCGACGCGGGTGCCACCGGCTTCCTGCTCAAGTCGGGCGACCCGCGCGAACTCACCACCGGGATCCGGGCGGCGGCCGACGGGGCCGCCTACCTGTCGCCGCGCGTCGCCAAGCGTGTCATCGACACGATGGGCCGGTCGGTGCGCACCGCGCAGGCGGCCGACCGGGTCGCCGTGCTCACCCCGCGCGAGCGCGAGGTGCTGGCCCTGATCGGCGAGGGCATCTCCAACGCGGAGATCGCCCGCCGGCTCAACCTCGTCGAGGGCACCGTCAAGACGCACGTGAGCGCGATCCTGACCCGGCTCCAGGTACGGAACCGGGTGCAGGCCGCGATCCTCGCGTACGAGGCCGGGATGGTGGAATGAGCGGTCAGACGTCGCGGCGGCGCAGCGACGCGTAGCCCGCGAGTTGCGCGGCCACCGTCCACAGCGCGAACAGCACGGCGGCGGTCAGCCGCGAGTACGGAGGGTCCTCGCCGCCCAGCAGGTTGAGGCCGGCGCCGCCGGGCAGATAGGCGGAACGGTCCGCACCCAGGGTGATGGGCAGCGCGAGCAGCAGCACGATGACCGCGCTCAGCGTGCCGACCGAGTTGCGCAGCAGCGCCCCGACGCCGACGGTGAACACCGCGGCCAGCACGAGGTAGACGGTGGTCGCGGCGACGTCCTCGACGGTGGTGCCGCCGGTGCCGTACTCGCCGAGTGTGACGTCCCCGGCGACGAGGCCGAGCAGTGCCAGCACGAAGGCGAGGGGCACCACGACGGCGCTCACCGCAAGGGTCTTGGCCAGCAGCACCCGGCCGCGCCGCGGGTCGGCGCACAGCGTGCCGCGGATCGCCCCGGTGCCGAACTCGCCGGTGACCGCGAGCATCGCGAAGGCGATGAGGCCGAACTGCGCGAGCATCGCGGCGTCCGCGGCGGGTTCCGCGATACCCATCGAAGTGCCGTCCGTGACCTCGCCCTTCTCGACGTCACCGGCGAAGTCGCCGCCCATGATCGCGGCGACCCCGGTCATCAGGACGACGGCGGCGCTCAGCGCCCACCAGGTGGAGCGGACGGTCCACAGCTTGATCCACTCGGACCCGAAGGACCGTCGCAGGGCGGCAAATTGCCGCGCGGGCGTTTGGGGTGCTGACGGTTGCGACGTGGGCGGCTGCGTAGCGGGCGAGTGCGTGGCCGGGTACGTGGACGATTGCGCGGTCGGGTGCGGCGTGGTCATCGGGTGCCTCCATACTCCACGGCCTCGGCCGTCAGTTCCATGTACGCCTGTTCGAGCGAGACCTGCCTCGGGCTCAGTTCGTAGAGCAGTACGCCGAGGCGATGGGCGGTCCGGCCCACGTCCTCGACGGACGCACCGCCCACCGAGAGCCGGTCCCCCTCGTCCCGCACGACCGCCCCGGCGGCGGCCAGTTCACGGGAGAGCGCGGTGAGTTCCGGGCCGCGCACGGTCACGCCCGCGGTCGGCGCGCCGGCCAGCACCTCGGAAAGGGGCGCGTCCGCCAGCAGCCGCCCGCGCCCGATCACCACCAACTGGTCCGCGGTGAGCTGCATTTCGCTCATCAGATGGCTGGAGACGAAGATGGTCCGTCCCTCGGCGGCGAGCGACCGGATCAGGCGGCGGATCCACATCACGCCGTCCGGGTCGAGCCCGTTGACCGGCTCGTCGAACATCAGCGTCGCAGGGTCGCCGAGGAGCGCCGCGGCGATGCCCAGGCGCTGGCCCATACCGAGCGAGAAGGTGCCCGCGCGGCGTCCGGCGACGTCGGACAGGCCCACCATGCCGAGGACTTCGTCGACACGGCCGCGCGGGATGTCGTGGGTACGGGCGAGCGCGCGGAGGTGGTCGCGGGCGGAACGCCCCGGATGCAGCGCCTTCGCGTCGAGCAGCGCTCCCACCTCGCGGAGCGGGTGGGCCAGTTCCGCGTACGCCCGGCCGCCGACGAGCGCGCGTCCCGACGTGGGCCGGTCGAGGCCGAGGATCATGCGCATGGTGGTGGACTTCCCCGCGCCGTTGGGGCCGAGGAACCCGGTGACGCCGCCGGGCCGGACGACGAGGCTGAGGTCGTCGACCGCGGTGGTGTCTCCGTACCGCTTGGTGAGGCGTTCCAGAGTGATCATGGGAAGACGCTATGAAGCGGGCGGGGGCCCCGACATCGGCCGAAGGGAAGGGCGCGTCTCTGTCTTTCGATAGAGACGCGCCCTGGTGTCAGTGCTGATTGCCGCGGTATTTGCCGCTTTGACCGCTGCTCTGACCAGTAAGTTGGTCGCCGAGTTGATCGCCGCTCCGACCGTCGCGCCGGTCGCCTCGCGGGCGGCCGGTGCGCGGTGCGCGCCGGACGTCACTCGCCGGCGTACGCCTTGCGCAGGGTGTCGAGGTCGATCTTCGACATCTTCATCATGGCCTCGGTGGTACGGCGGGCCTTCTCCGGGTCGGGGTCGGTCATCAGGTCGATGATCTCCGCCGGGAAGACCTGCCAGGACAGGCCGAACTTGTCCTTGAGCCAGCCGCACGGGCCCTTCTCGCCGCCCTCGGACAGCTTGTCCCAGTAGTAGTCGACCTCGGCCTGGTCGGCGCACGGGATCTGGAAGGAGACGGCCTCGTTGAACGTGAACTGCGGGCCGCCGTTGAGACCGACGAACTTCTGTCCGTTGACCTCGAACTCGACCTCCATGACGTCGCCCGGCTTGCCCATCGTGCCCTCGGGGTAGTCGCCCTCGGGGTACCGGGCGATGCGGCCGATGGAGCCGTTCTTGAAGATCGACAGGTAGTGCGCCGCGGCCTCCTCGGCCTGGCCGTCGAACCAGAGACATGCGGTGAATCCGCCGCCGGTCATGAGAGCCTCCTGCTTGGTTTCGTGCGCGAATGTGCCGTCTCTCTATGGACTCACCCGCGCACGGGAACTCATCGGTGCCGCGCGGACTTTTTCCCCGGATGCCGGGCGGCGTGCCTCGGCCGGCTCAGCGGCCTTCGCCGCGCGGGCCCCGGCAGAGCCCGAGGGTCGTCTCCACCAGCACGTCGAGGGCACGCCGCGCGTCCTCGGCGGTCCCGTCGGCCGTCTCGTCGGTGCCCGTCCCGGTCTTGTTCTCGACGCTGCGCTCCGTGCCGTCCCGGGAGCCGGCCTCGGCGTCGGGTGCCGGCTGGAACAGCAGGTACCGCTGGATGAGGCCGTCCAGTGCGGTCAGGAAGTGGATCGCGATGTCGAGCGCGGGGGTGGCCAGCTCCTGGTCCGTCTCGGCCGCGAGCCCGGTCAGGATGTCCGCGGCGGTCCGCTCGATGGTCCGCTCGTGGGCCCGCATGATGTCGCGGAGCTCGGGGTCGCGCAGCGCCAGCACCGTGAACTCGGTGAGCAGCGTGCTGCGGCCCGGCTCGGCACGGACCCGCGCCCAGAGGGCGTGCGCGAGCGTACGCACCTGCTCGTCGAAGCCACCGCCTTCGGGCAGCGCGGACACCGCCACCTGGTCGATGTATTCGGAGGTCAGCGTCTCGACGACGGCCCGGTACAGGTCCCGCTTCGAACCGAACGTGTAGTGCACGGTCGCCTGGGCCACGCCCAGTTCCGCCGCGATGGCCCGGGTGCTGCCGGCCGCGATGCCCTCCCGCGCCATGAGCCTGACGGCGGCCTCGATCAGCTGCGGGCGCCTCTCGGAGGCGGGGACGTGGGCCATCGGGCCAGGGTATCCGGCTGATCGGGGAAACCGGTCGGGCGCCCGGGCCGACCCCTCCCGACGAATGACTTCCAGTTCGCATGCCCAGGTCAAGTGACTATGTTGCCTGACTTTGTTATCCGACTTGATTGCTCGACTTTGTCACTTGAACATGTTGCGCGTACGGTGGTCACAAACGCTCCGGTCCCCTGCCTGGACCCGACGAAGGGCTGACGCATGGCCACGTACCTGTACCGCCTCGGCCGCTACTGCCATGACCGGCGTCGCGCCGTGCTCGCCGTCTGGATCGCCGTGCTCCTCGCCGCGGTCGCCGCCGCGGGCGCGTTCGCGGGCTCGACCAGCGACGAGTTCAAGGTCCCCGGCACCGAGGCACAGCGCACCCTCAACCGTGTGAAGGAGGCCTTCCCGGCCCAGGACCACGGCTCGGCCCAGGTCGTCTTCGCCGCCGACGCCGCGGGCGGCGCCGACACGCCGGAGGCCCGCGCGGCCGTCTCGGCGGCCGTCACCCGCATCGCCGCCGCCCCCGGTGTCGCCGCGGTGCCCGACCCGTACACGACCGGCGCGGTGTCACCGGACGGACGCATGGCCATCGCGCTGGTCGAATTCGACCGCAGCCTGGCCGATGTGACGGCCCGTCAGCGCGACGCGGTGCGCGACGCGGCCGAACCGGCGGGCGACGCCGGGCTCGAAGTCGCGTACGGCGGCGACGTCTACACCGAGATGGCCGTCGTCGACGGCGGCGAGGCGATCGGGCTCGCGGTCGCCGCGGTCGTCCTGCTCGTCACCCTGGGGACCCTGGTGTCCGCGGGGCTCCCACTGCTCACCGCCTTCGTCGGGGTCGGCGTCGCGATGGCCGGAATCCTGGCACTCTCCGGGACGTTCGAGATCATCACGACGGCCCCGGTGCTCGCCCTGATGGTCGGTCTCGCGGTCGGCATCGACTACGCGCTCTTCATCGTGTCGCGGCACCGCCGCCACCTCGCCGAAGGGCTGCCGCCCGGCGAGGCGGCCGCGCGCGCCAACGCGACCGCGGGCAGCGCCGTCGTCTTCGCGGGCCTGACCGTCGTCGTCGCGCTCGCCGGACTCGCAGTCGCGGGCGTGCCGTTCCTGACCGTGATGGGCCTGGCCGCCTCGGGCGCGGTCGTGGTCGCGGTGCTCGTCGCGATCACGCTGCTGCCCGCCCTGCTCGGATTCGCCGGCCACCGGCTCAACCGCCTCCCGGTGCGCCGTACGCCCGCCCGGGAGGGCGCGGTCGGCGAGCGGTGGGCACGATTCGTCGTACGCCGCCCGGTCGCCGTGCTGTTGATCGGCCTCGCGGCCCTCGTCACGCTCGCGCTCCCGGCCGCCGACCTGCGACTCGGGCTGCCGGGCGGCGGCTCGCAGGCCACCGGGACGGATGCGCGCGAGGCCTACGACCTGGTCGCCGAGGGCTTCGGCGAGGGCTTCAACGCCCCGCTCGTGGTGGCGGTCGACGCACGGGGTGCCGCCGATCCGGGCGCGGCGTTCGGCGCGGTCTCCGACCGGCTCGCCGAACTGCCGGGCGTCGCCACACTGTTTCCACCGACCGTCGACGCCGAGGGCGGCACCGCGCTGGTCACCGTGATCCCGCACACCGGACCGGACGACCCGGCCACCAAGGACCTCGTCGAAGCGATCCGCGAGCAGCGCGGCGACCTTCAGGACACCACCGGCGCGCGCATCGACGTGACCGGGACGACGGCCGCCAACATCGACGTCTCGGCAAAGCTCGGCCAGGCGTTGCCGCCGTTCCTCGCGGTCATCGTCGGCATCGCCTTCGTGCTGCTCGCGCTCGCGTTCCGGTCGGTGCTCGTACCGCTGAAGGCGGTGGTCGGCTTCCTGCTCAGCGTCATGGCGTCACTGGGTGCGGTGGTCGCCGTGTACCAGTGGGGCTGGCTCGACGCCGTGATCGACGTCCCGAAGGTCGGCCCGGTGGTGAGCTTCGTACCCATCCTGCTGATCGGCGTGCTGTTCGGACTCGCCATGGACTATGAGCTGTTCGTCGTGTCGGGCATGAAGGAGCAGTACGCGCACGGCACTTCCGCGCGCGAGGCGGTCGTGGGCGGGGTACGCAACGGCGGACGCGTGGTGACCGCCGCCGCGCTGATCATGGTCTCCGTGTTCGGCAGCTTCGTCTTCGGCCACGACCCGATCGTGCAGCCGATCGGATTCGCGCTGGCGGTCGGTGTCCTGGTGGACGCATTCGTCGTCCGCATGGCGCTGGTCCCCGCCGCGATGGCGCTGTTCGGCAAGGCCGCCTGGTGGTTCCCGCGCCGACTCGACAAGGTCGTGCCGCACGTCGACATGGAGGGCGAGCGGCTGATGGCCCGCCTTGCGCGGGACTCCGCACAGCCGGTGCCGCCCGTCACCAACGCGCTTGATGAGGAAGCGCGTTCGGGTGAATCGTCGGACGAGCGTCAGCCCACCCGCACGCGCGCGTAGCGGTCGGCCAGTCCGTGCAGCAGCGCCTCCAGGCCCGCCTCGAACGCGTTCTCATTGATCTCGCGCTGCGCGTCCGCGAGCAGATGGGCCTGGCCCAGGTGCGGGTACTCCCCCGCGTACAAGGCGGCGTCGTCCGGGAACCCGCCGGCGAACGAGCCGAGCGCGGACCCGGTGACGAAGTAGCGCATCAGGACCCCGACCCGGGTGGCTTGGGCGCGCGGCCAGCCGGAGCGTACGAGCGAGCCGAAGACGGCGTCGGCCATGCGCAGCGCGTTCGGGCGGCGCGCGGGACCCGGGGCGAGCGCCGGCACGAGGTTGGGGTGTGCACCCAGCACGGCACGGTAGGAACGCGCCCATACGCGCAACGCCTCGTCCCAGGACGTCGCTTCGGCGGCGTCCTGGGACCGGTCGTCGGCCGCGTCCCGCGCCGCGTCCGCGGACACCCTCGCGAACACGGCGATGTCCACTTCGCCGAGGACCGTGTCGACGACCGCGTCGACGATCTCGTCCTTCGTCGCGAAGTGGTTGTACAGCGCGGGACCGCTGACCCCCAGCTCGGAGGCGAGGCGCCGGGTCGAGAGGACGTCCAGCCCCTCCGCGTCGACGAGGGCCAGGGCGGCGTCGACGATGCGGTCGCGGCTGAGCAGTGGTTGGCGGGGCCGACCCACGATGCGTGCCTCCCTGATGTGCGCCGCTTGTCCCAGTCGGCGTCTCGGATGTGCCTCGGCGGTGCTTTCGGTGCGAGTCGGGGCCGGTGCGCGGCGGCGGCTCTTCCCTGGTGGGGCGAGCAAGTCTATAGTCCAAAATTAGCACTGCTAACTATGTGGACGTACCTTGTCGATCACGGGGAACGGAGCACCACAGATGGCCATGTTGTCCCTCGCCGCCGTGCTTGCCGAGCCGGCCTGGCGCCGACCGGAGCACACCGCCCTCGTCGAGGGAGCACTGCGGATCAGCTTCGCCGAGTTGTGGCGGCAGGCGCGTGCGCAGGCCGCGGCGCTCGAGCGGCTGGGGGTGCGGCCCGGCGACCGGGTGGCCCTCATGGTTCCCAACACCGCCGAGTTCCCCCGCGCCTACTACGCGGTACTCGCCGCGGGCGGCGTCGTCGTCCCGGTCCACCTCCTCCTGACCGTCGACGAGGCCGAGCACGTGCTGCGCGACAGCGGCTCGACGCTGCTGCTGTGCCACGCCGCCCAGGCCGAGACGGGTGCCGCGGCGGCGGCCCGGGTCGGGATCCGGATGGTCACGCTTGGCCCCGACGTACCGGTACCCGGTGCGGACGGGCGCCTGGAGGACCTGGCCGCGACCGTCGAGCCCCTGGCGACGTACGTGACCCGCGACTCCGAGGACCCGGCCGTGGTCTTCTACACCAGCGGCACCACGGGCGTACCCAAGGGCGCGGTGCTGAGCCACCTCAACATGGTGATGAACGCGACCGTCAACGCCTTCGACACCAACGACGTCCGTGCCGACGACGTCGCACTCGGCGCGCTGCCGCTGTTCCACTCGTTCGGCCAGACCGTGAGCATGAACTCCACGTGGCGCGCGGGCGCGACCCTCGTACTGCTGCCGAGGTTCACCGCGGCCGCCGCGGTGGACCTGATGGCCGAGGAGGGCGTGACGTCGTTCCACGGCGTACCGACGATGTACGTCGCCCTCATCGAGGCGGCCCGGCACGCCGCCCGCCTGCCGAAACTGAGGTTCTGCATCTCCGGCGGGGCGGCCCTGCCGACTTCCGTCCTCGAGGACTTCGAAAAGGTCTACGGCGCGCAGGTGTTCGAGGGATACGGGCTGTCCGAGACGTCGCCCGGCACCACCGTCAACCAGCCCGCGTTCGGCGCCAGGGCGGGCACGGTCGGCCACCCGCTGTGGGGCGTCGAGGTCGAGATCGCCCGCGCGGACCTCGACGAGCGCATCGAACTGCTGCCGCGGGACACGCTCGGCGAGGTCGTCATCCGCGGCCACAACGTCTTCAGCGGCTACCTCGGCCGCCCCGAGGCCACCGAAGAGGCCCTGGTGGACGGCTGGTTCCGGACCGGCGACCTGGGCATCAAGGATGCCGACGGCTACCTGCGGATCGTGGACCGCAAGAAGGACATCGTGATCCGCGGCGGTTTCAACGTCTACCCGCTGGAGGTCGAGGACGTGCTGATGCGGCACCCCTCGATCGCCCAGGTCGCGGTCATCGGCCTGCCCGACCCGGTGCACGGCGAGGAGGTCTGCGCCGTCGTCGTCGTCGACACCTCGGCCGACCGGCGGGCCGACGCCTCGACCGGTGCGTCGGGCGGTGCGACGGGCGCTGCCTCGACCGGTGCCGCGTCCGATGCGTCCGCGGACCCGAAGCCGACCGAGGACGAGATCGTGGCGTGGGCACGCGAGCGCCTCGGGCGCCACAAGTACCCGCGCCGCGTCGAGTTCGTCGACGAGATGCCGCTCGGGCCCTCGCTCAAGATCCTCAAGCGCGAACTGCGCCGCCGCTACTCGGAGGACTGAGCCCGCGCCGCCGCGTCCAGCAGGACCTTCAGGAGCTCGTCGGGGGCGTCGCGCATCACGTTGTGCGCGGAGTCGACCGCGTGGGTGTGCCACGCGGGGTCGGCCGACAGCCGCTCGTACACCTCGGTGAACGGCGACCCGTCGGGCCAACCCGTCGCATAGACGTAGTCCTTGCCGCGGAAGCGGTCCAGGCCCCCGTCGAGGCGGATCGCCTGCATCAGCGACGCGAGCGGGTGCGGGGTGGCGCGCGGGTCAAGGAACGACATCGGGGCACTGGTGTAGCCGTTCTCGCCCACCCCGTCCAGGTACCACGCACGCTCGTTGTCGGTGACCAACTGCCACACGGACTGGCCGTCTTCGGGCAGCACGGCGTCGACGTACACGAGCCCCGCGACCCGCTCGGGCACGCGGTCGGCGGCGCCGGTGACGACCATGCCGCCGTAGCTGTGCCCCACCAGGACCGCGTCGGTGATCTGCTCGTCCTCCATGTGGTGGACGACGTCGAGGATGTGGGTGTCGAGGTTGACCGACGCGTTGAGCAGGTGTTTTCGGCTGCCGAGTCCGGTCAGTGTGAGCGGATACGCCTCGTGGCCCTCCCGGCGCAGGTCGCGGGCGAGCGGTTCGAAGGTCCATGCGCCGTGCCAGGCACCCGGAACGAGAACGAACGTGGTCATCATGGCCTCCAACAGGTCGAAGCAACTTCCGGAACGGTCCGGGCGACAAAGGCGGCAGCGACGTCGAGGCGTGCCTAATCCACCACGGAGAGCACGATCTTGCCGGTGGTCCGCCCGCTCTCCGCGATCTCATGGGCCTTCGCGGCGTGTTCGAGCGGCAGCACGGTGTCGACGCGCGGCCGCAGCCGACCGCTCTCCGCCAGCGCCGCGACCTCTCGCATACCCGCGTTGTCGGCTTCCACCGCCATGAATGCGGCACGCAGGCCCAGCGGCTCGGCCTGCTCGGCAAGGCGAGCCTCGGCGGGTGAGGCGAGGGAGACGACGATCCCGCCGGGGCGGAGCGTACGCAGCGAGCGCGGACCGTACTCGCCGCCGATCGCGTCGACGACGACATCCACGTCCCGCACCTCCTCGGCGAAGTCGACCTGCGTGTAGTCGACGGCTTCGTCGGCACCGACCTCGCGCAGGAACCCGTGCTTTGCCCCGCGAGCGGTCCCGATCACGTACGCCCCGCGCGCCTTCGCGATCTGCACCGCAAGGTGCCCGACACCGCCCGCCGCGGCGTGCACGAGAACCCGCTGCCCCTCGCGGACACCCGCCACATCGACCAGTGCCTGCCACGCGGTCAGCGCCGCGAGCGGCAGGGCCGCGGCCTCCACGTGCGAGAGCGCGGCCGGCTTGCGGACCAGGTGGCGGGCGGGCGAAGTGACGTACTCCGCGTACGTCCCGGCCGGAACCGGATGGCGCGGCATGCCGAACACCTCGTCCCCCGGCCGGAAGAGCGTGACGCCGATACCGACGGCCTCGACCACCCCCGACACGTCCCACCCGAGCCGGATCGGCGCCGCGTCGCCGGCGAGTCCGCCGGTGGCGCGGTGCCACACGTCCGTCGGATTCACCCCCGCCGCGTGCACCCGCACCAACACCTCCGCGGGCCCCGGCACCGGCCGCTCAACCTCGACGACCCGCAGGACCTCCGGCCCACCGAACGTGTCCTGACCAATCGCGCGCATCGTCATCGCCGTCTCCTTCTTTCCCCGCCAAGTTGGCCCCGCCCGACCGCAGCTCGATCCGGCAGCACCAACCCTGCCCCCCACCACCCCACCCAACGAGTGGCCCAACAGCCACCCCCCAAAAGAATCCGGCCACCACCCAGTCACCCGTGACCACGGAGTACGGCCGTCGAATACGAAACGGCCCCGGGGTTGGTGTCCCGGGGCCGTTCTTTGGGGGGTCGGTTGTGCGGGGGCGGGGGCTTGGGTCACCGCTCGATCCGGTCGAGGCGCTTGGCGACCACCGGGATGACCGCGACCGCGACGACCACGTGCGAGAGGACGAGCACGAAGCGCGTGTCACCGTCCATGTACGGCGGCAGGAAGGGCAGGGCCAGCGAAGCGGCCACGACGGCCCAGGTGGTCACCGCGTACGTGCGTCCCGGGCGCTTCGCCCACCGCGCCACCGCGACCGCGAACAGGATGCCGGCCACCGCGACCATCGCGGTGAACCCGACGAAGCCGCCCGCCGGGACCGGCTTGGAGTCCGCGGCCGAAGCCCCCATCTCGAACGAGACGCCGGCGGCGCGCACGATCGCCTCGTAGATTCCCGCGACCGCGAGCCCGCCCAGCGAGGCCAGGCTCGCCACCTTCCAGACCGGTCCAGCCGTGCTCGTCGCGCGGCGCGAAGTGCCAACTGCTGCCTGGGTGTTGATCGTGGTGGCCATCTCATCCTCCGAGGGATTCGCATGTTGTCCGTGCTGTCGAAGGGTTAGACCGGCGGCACTGTCGGGACTCATCGCTCCGCGGAGGACTTCTTTTTTCGCGGCTGCTCGGGACGGGAGGCATGCGGTGTCCGACTCCCCGTTCGCGTCCGCCGCTTCCTCGAAGAGCCGCCGAACCGCGAGACCTTCACCGGTCACCCGCCTCGGCGTCGGGGAGCAGTACGAGCGCCTCGACCTCGATGACCAGTTCCGGGTCGAAGAGGCGTACGACCTGCACCGCGGAACTCGCGGGCGGCCGCCCGGTGTCGACGTGCTCGTCGCGGACCGTGCGCACGATGCCGATGTGGTCGAAGTCCGTCACGAAGTAGGTGAGCTTCACGACGTCGTCGAAGGTCGCGCCGACGGCGGCAAGGCAGCGGCGCAGGTTCTCGAACACCTGTCGCGTCTGCGCTTCCGGGTCGCCTCGGCCGACGAGCTTGCCGTTCTCGTCATAGGCGACCTGGCCGGAGATCGCGGCGAACCGTCCCGCACCGACCACGACGTGGGTGTATCCGGTGCCGGGCGCGACGCCCTCGGGCGCGCTGATGTGGGTGAGCAGTGCGGATGTCATACGGCCATGCTCGCCCGCTCGCCGCCCATCTCACCAGCGCATATCTCGCAGGTCAGCCATGCATTCTGTGCATATGTGTGTCTACACTGACGGCCATGGACATCCCCGGGCTCCGAGCTTTCTGCGCGGTCTGCCGCGAAGGCTCGATCAGTGCGGCCGCGCTCAACCTGGGCTACAGCCAGTCCGCGCTGTCACGCCAGATCGCCGGTCTGGAAGCGGAGCTCAAGACCGCGCTCTTGGAGCGGCATGCGCGCGGCGCACGCCCCACCCCGGCCGGCGAGGCGCTCCTCGACCACGCCGTCCTCATCCTGCGCCGCCTCGAACGCGCCGAACGCGACGTCGCCGCTTCGCACACGTACGCGGTCACCCGCCTCCATGTCGGCGCCGTCCCCTCGGTCGCGGCCGGTCTCCTGCCGAACGCGCTGAGCGCTTTCACGGCCGAACACCCGCATGTACGCGTCGCCTTCACCGAGAACGTCACCCCGACCCTGCTACCGCGCCTGCTGGACGGCGACCTCGACGTCGCCGTCGTCACCGACTACCCGCCCGGCGTACCCGCACACGACGGCCTCACGATGACGCACCTGTTCGACGACGCCCTCGTGTGCCTGCTGCCCGCCGACCACCCGCTCGCCACCGGCGACCGCAACTCCGACAACAACCGCAATGCCGACACCGTCGACCTCGCCGAACTCGCGCACGACACCTGGGTCGAGGACTACGCGGGCGCGGCCTCCGTCCTCACCGCCGCCTGCGCGCGAGCGGGCTTTGCGCCGCGCATCGACATCGAGTGCGGCAGTTGGCTGGGCAAGCAGGCCTTCGTCGCCGCCGGCCACGGCGTGGCCCTCGCGCCGAGCCTCCTGATCCCCTCGCTGCGCCCGGACCTGGCCGTCCGCTCGCTCACCGACCCGCCGACCCGCAACGTGTACGCCGCCGTGCGTACCCTCCCCGACCCTGCCCGAGAGCAAGCCGCAGCATTCGTCGACGCCCTCCTCGCCTGCGGATATCACCCCAGAGGCACCCGCTCACGATGACGGACCTCTGCGGCCCGCGGATCCCACCGAGACGCTGTCCTTCGACTCGACCGGGCGGGCGCATAGGTAGGGCCGTGCCAGGTAGAGGGCTATGGCGGACAGCAGCATGCCGATGTAGACCGGGGCCAGGTGCAGGAAGTCGGTGTAGCCGATGTGCGAGTGCACGAGTACCGGAGGGAGGAATCCGACGATCGCCGACAGGGCGAGCGACCACCAGACCCAGGTCGCCCCGCGGCGCCAACTCCAGGCGCTCACCATGACGATGGCGACCGCGGCCGCCATCAGCGCTCCGCCGAAGCCCGCGCGGTCGTGCGCGATGAAGGAGAGCAGGCGTGGGTTCGCGGTCTCCAACTCGTCGGAGGTCGTGTCCAGGAAGACCAGGTCGCTGGGCACGAACACCTCGGTCAGGCCGACCACGGAGACGACCGCGCCGCCGATGAACAGACCCACCCCCGTGGTGATCATGAGGAGTTGGCCGGTGAGTGCCCGGCGCCGCTCGTGTTCCGGCCCGTCCGGCAGGATCGTCCACCGCGGGCGGGCGGGCGCACGCCACACCGCGGCCAGGAACATCGGGAACAGGACGACCGCGACCGCGGTGTGCAGCGGCTCCACGAAGCCGGTGCCGAGGAAATAGAGCAGTGTCGGGAAGCCGATCAACCCGGAGGCCAGCAAGGCGTTCCGGGCCCAGGGCCAGCCGTGCCGGATCCCGCCGTAGGCAAGGCCGGTGTAGAGGATGCCGATCGCCACCATCGTGGCCGCCATGGTGATCCGGTCGTGCTGCAGGAACGACACGAGGTGGTGGTTGACGCCGTGCAGATGGCCGCGGTCGATGCCCAGGTAGTCGCGGTCGTACCAGAGCAGTACGGGGCCCAGGGTGATGGCGGCGGCGCCCAGCCCCGCGCCGATCATGCCGAGCCCCACGCACACTCCCCACCACCACGCCGGCCAGCGCTGCGGGTCGGGTCCGACGTCGGCGAGGCGCGGCGTCGGCCAGGTGGGTGTGGCCGCTTCGGCGACCCGCTGGAACCAGCCGGGTCCGGCGTCCAGAAGCACCGCCGGGGCCGCGAGCACCGCCTTGGTCTCGTCCTCCAGCGCGTCCAGCGCGTCCGCGACCACCGGAGAGGTCAGGCGGACGAACTCCGCGTCGTCGCACAGCACGCCGTCGACGTAGGGCCCGAGCGCGGCCGACACCTCTGGGGCGTCCGTCAGCACCAGCACCGGAACGCGTCGGCCTACAGCGGCCGCCCGTACCGCGTCGACATCGGACAGACCCACCGGCGCGACCACGATCAGCCCGGCGCCCTGGGTGGGCAGCGCGCGCACGGCGTCGTACGCCACCTCGGGCGGCACCATCGCCCCCAGTCGGTTCGCCACCGCGATGCCGGCCACCGAGCCGGCGAGTTCGGCAGGAGGCGGACGGTGGCCGAACGCCCTGGTGACGAACCACCGTCCGACCGGCCGCGACGACAACCTGCCCAGCATCCGCAGCGCCGTACGCTGCGAGCGGCGGACTCCGAGCACGGACCCGGCTATGCCGCGCAGCGGCTGGTACGTCCAGTCCGGCATCAGGGCCGCCAGCCCAGGATCGGCGTCATCGAGCGGAGAGTCAGCGCCGCGGGGGTGAGTCGGGCGGCGAGGTCGCGGCCCAATACCGCGGGGGGCCAGGCCAGTTGGCCGATCGTGCCCATGCGCGCGGAGCGACGTACGACCATCTGGGTCCGCGACCTGCGCGCCTGGTCGTAGCGGGCCAGCGCGGCGTCGATGTCGGGGGCGGCGTCCAGGGAGGCGGCCAGCACCACGGCGTCCTCCAGCGCCTGGCACGCCCCCTGCCCCAGGTTGGGCGTCATCGCGTGGGCGGCATCACCCAGCAGCGCCACCCGGCCGCGCACGTAGTCGGGCAAGGGCGGCAAATCGTAGATGTCGTGCCGGAGCACCGCGCTCTCCGGCACCGCGGCCAGCAGGTCCGGAATCGGCTTCGGCCAGCCCCCGAACCGCCGGAGCACCTCGGCCCGCTCACTGCCGGGTGCCTTGCCGCCGGCCGGCACCGTCGCGGTGCCGAAGCAGTAGAAACGCCCGCCCGGGAGCGCGGTGAACCCGAACCGCTCACCCCGCCCCCACGTCGCGGCACCGTCGCCGACCGGCGTGGGCATCGGCTCGGTGATCATGCGCCAAGCCGTGTAGCCCGCATAGCGCGGCGCCGCCGCCTCGGGCCACTGCAACCGGCGAACCGTGCTGTGCAACCCGTCGGCGCCGACCACCAGGTCCACCCGCCGGATGCCGCCACCTTCGACCACGACGCCGTCGCCGTCGTCCCGGATCCCGGTGACCTCGGACGACGCCCGCAGTGTCCCCGGCGGAAGCGCCTCGGCCAGGGCCCGGACCAGGTCGGCGCGGTGCAGGACCACCAGCGGCATGCCGAACCGGCGTTCCAGCTCGGAGTTGTCGGTACGGCTCAGCCACCGCCCCGCCCGGTCGCGTACGCCGCCGCCCGCCTCCACCGCGGCCAGATCCCGGACCTGCCCGTCGAGACCCAGCGCCGCCAGCGCATGCAGCGCGTTCGGCCACAGCGACAACCCGGCCCCGATCTCGGTGAACTCGGCCGCGCGTTCCCACACCTCGACCCGCCACCCGCGGCGCGTCAGGGCCAGAGCTGCCGCCAGCCCACCAATCCCACCACCGACGACTGTCGCAGTACGCCCCGTCATTTCGGCAGCGTACCGACCATCCCCGCGCTGCCCGATCAAGCCCCCACCCACGGCCAAAGTAGACGCTACGGGTCAAGCAACCCGCCCTCGGCCGCGACCTCCTGACCTCCCGTCGGCCAAGGCGCACGACCCGGCCTCATCCGAACTGGCACCCGCGTGTCGGCAGGTCAGGCCCGTGGTCACGACCTGGGCGGTCAGGGAGCCAGGCGTACGAGCATCTTGCCGACGTTGGCTCCCCGCATCAGCCCGAGGAAAGCCGCCGGTGCCTGGTCGAGGCCGTCGTAGACGGTCTGCTCGGTGCGCAAGGTGCCGTCCGCGAGCCAGCCGGAAGCCTTCGTGATCCATTCGGGCGCGAGCGGGAAAAACGAGGTGATCAGCAGTCCGCGCAGGGTGAGTTCCTTGGCGTACGCCTGGAAGAGGTTCGTGGGCGCGGGGATCGGGCCGGCGGCGTTGTAGGTGCTGATGGCGCCGATGAGGCCGATCCGGCCGCCGGGGCGCGCGGCGGCGATGGCCGCTTCCAGGTGGTCGCCGCCGACCAGTTCCAGCGTCAGGTCGATGCCGTCGGGGGCCGCGGCGGCGAGGCGTCCGCGCAGGACGTGTACGGGCGCACCTGGTCGAAGGGGACAAGCGAACCGCGGCGGTGTCCCTCGGGGCTGTCCTCATGACGCCCATGAAATCGGGCCCTCGGCGGCACAACGTCACAGGGCGCGGACGTAGCTCGGCTCCCAAAAACCAGGGTCCCGAAGAGGCTCGGGAGCCCAACTCCCGAGGTTGGCTCCCAAGTTGGCTCCCACGCAAAGCAAGAGGCCCACTCGACTGATCGAGTGGGCCTCTGAGCTGCTGTGCGCTCGGCAGGATTCGAACCTGCAACCTTTTGATCCGTAGTCAAATGCTCTATCCGTTGAGCTACGAGCGCTGGTCGGTGAACCGAGAAGAACAATACAGGATCCGGCGCCGGGGCTGAAATCGATTGTGTGACTGGGGGCGGGAGGGGGAATTTGGGGTGGTTTGGGGGGAGGGAGGTCGACGGGGGTCGGAGTCTGCGGGAGGCGGGTCTGCGGGGGTGGTGTCGGGGGGCGGGTTGGGGGAGGGGGGTGTAGCGAGAGTGGGCGAGGGGGTGGGCAAGGGAAAGGGGTGAGGGCGGGGGTGGGTGGAGTTGGGGTGGGGGTCGGGTGTGGGTGTTCGCTGAGAGCGAAAAGGGGGGTTTGGTCTGGGTGGGCCGAAGGTGGGGGTTGTGCGGCATAGATCACATGGCGGGAGGGGCGAAGGGGCGAAGCGGATGGAGGGGGATGGTCGGGGCAAAAGGGGGTTGCCCGGGTGCTGGGGGTGGCTGGGTGGTTACGGAGGGGTCCGGGCAGGGACGCAGAACGGCCCGTCCGGTTGGACCGGACGGGCCGTTGAAGTGCGGAGGCTCCGGGATTTGAACCCGGGATGGGGTTGGTTACCCAAACCGCATTAGCAGTGCGGCGCCATAGACCAGACTAGGCGAAGCCTCCATCGGTGTATCCCGACGGCGGATAGATTACCCGCCCGGTCAACGCTGGGGCAAAAAGAATGCGATAGTCGGTCGTGACATGCCTCCGGGGGGACGGGCAGGATGGGCCGTCGGCACAGTCCAGGGGACGTTGAGGAGGTACGCGCTTCGTGAGCAGCAGGCCATCCCGAGGCGCTGCTCGCCTCGCCGCCATACTCGACGCCCTGCCTGACGCGCTCCTGCTGGTGAACCGCAACGGCACGGTGGTCAACGCGAATGCGATGGCGCTGGAGGCGTTGGAGGCCCCGGGCACGCCGATCGTGGGGCGGGGACTGCTGGACCTGCTGCCGACGTTCGACCGCAGCCGCATTCCGGGGTCCGTGCGTGCCATGGACACGTCGGAGACGCGGACGAAGCCCACCCGGATGACCGCGCGGCGTACCGACGGCTCGCTGATGCCGGTCGAGGTGACGAGCGCGAACCTGCCCGGGGCGTACGACGACGAACTGCTCATGATCGTAGTGCGTGATCTGAGTGGTTCGGTGGACGTCGAGTCGGAGTTGCAGCGGCAGCAGCGGCAGACCGAGATGATTCTGCGGGCCGCGTCCGAGGGCATCGTCGGGATCGACGCCGAGGGTTCGATCGTGCTGGTCAACCCCGCGGCGGCGCGCATACTGCGGCACCGGGCGAGCGATCTGGGCGGCAAGTCGCTGCACGAGCTCCTGCAGCCGAAGAAGGCCGACGGCACGCCGATGCCCGCGGACGAGTGCCCCGCGCTGGTGACCCTGAAGACCGGCCGCAAGCAGCGGCTGCGGGACCAGGTCCTGTGGCGCGGCGACGGCGAGGCCGTCCCGGTCGAGATGACGACGGCACCGATTCTGCTGGGCGAGGCCGTGGTCGGTGCGGTGATGACGTTCACCGACACGTCGCGCGAACGGACGCTGGCCGAGCACCGCGAGCAGTTGGCGGAGCTGCTGGACGCCGAGTTGCTGGTACGGATCGAGGCGTCCCGCGCGCGCCTGAAGGCCCTGGCCGACGGCAGCATCGGCGAGCTGGGACCGAGCGCGCGCCGCGTGGTACGCCAAGTCGCGGGCGAACTCGAGGAGATGGTCGGCCTCACCGGCGAGGTGCTGGAGCACCAGCGCGGGGAGAAGAAGGACGGTGTCGAGCGCACCGCCGCGACCGTCGACGACCTGCTCGACCGCGCGCTGGAGACGGTGACCTATCCGGCACGCGCCGCAGGCGTCGAGTTCACGGTGACGGCCGCGGCCGTCGGCGTGCAGGTCGATGTCGACGCGATGACGCGGGCGTTGGGCCATCTGATCGCGGACACCGTCGGCGCCGGCCCCAAGGGCTCGACGGTCGTCGTCGCGGCGGCGGAGCGCGACGGCATGGCGCGCATCGAGGTACGCGGCCCCGCAAGCCGCGGCAGCTCGGTCCATGTGCCGCTGGCCCGTTCGGTGATCGAGGCGCACGGCGGCACGGTCGAGTCACATGCGGTGGAGGGGCGTGGCAGCACGTACGTGGTCGAACTCCCGGCCGACGACGAGGCCGCCGCAAAGGCACGTCCGCAGGATGCCGCGGAGGAGGGCAAGGACGTACGCGCCCGCGCCCGCAAACGCGCCCGGACCTCACCTGCCGTACGCCCCGGCACCGCCGCGGCCAAGCCCGGCGCCAAGCCGGAGCAGGACGCGGCGCGGAAGCCGGGGGCCGGCGACGGCGCCGACGGGCGGCCCAGGACCGGCGAGAGCGCCGAGGCGGCGGACAAGAACACCCCCGCGAGTGGCGAGGGTTCGGCACCTCGGCTGCCAGCCGCTCGCGGCGACAACGCTGGCGACAACTCCGGCGGAGAAGGCCACGGCGCCGGAGACGGCGGCGGGAACGGCAACGGGAACACGGGCGGCAACGCAGCAGGCCGCGGGAACGGCAACGGCCACGGACTCGAGCCTGCCAACCCGGCAGGTCCGCCCACGCCGGCCACCCCGTCCCTCCCCCCCGCCCCCTCGAAGCCGATCGCGCTCCCGGCCGGTGAGTCGACGCCGCCTCCCGGGACGGCGCCGAGCGTTCCGCTGGTGCCCGCGTCCGGCGGACGCCGCGCGACCCATCGTGCGCTGCCGTCCGCCGACAGCGCCGCCGAGGCCCCCGAGGGCCCGGGCGCCACGAGCGCCGGGCCGAGCGGCGGAACGGGTACGCAGCCCACAAGTCCCAGGCACGGCACGACAAGTCACCGCGCGGAAGCCGGCAGCGCGGAACCCGGTGTCGCGGAGGCGGGGACGGAATCCGAGGACGCCGGAACCGGCGTACCGGCGAAGGTCAACGGGCGTCACACGCCGCACATGGCACGCGCGCGGCACCAGATGTCGACGCCTCCCGCGGCGATACCGTCGCAGTCGCGCACGGGCGCCCCCGGCGCCGGAAGCCACTCCACGAGCGTGCAGGACCGGCCCGACCGGGGCGAGCAGCCCGACCTCGCCCCGACCGAACTCCTGGACATGCCCGGCCTCCCACAGGCCCCCGGCGCGGAGGCGGACGCCCCCACGGCCTTGATGCCGCACATACCGTTCGCTCCCGCCGACCCCTCGGCGACGCCGAACGTGCCGGCTCCCCCGGTGATCCCCCCGATGCCGCCGACTCCTCCGCCCGCGCCGGGCGCCGCAGATGCCGGTACGAGCAGCACCGCTGCCCCCGAAGCCCCCGCCCCCGACGCGGCACCGCGGGCACCTTTCACGGGTCGCCGCCGCCGTGCCCTGGCCCCCGCACAGCAGCCGGAGGGCCTGCCCGGCCACGAACAGCCCCCGGGGGCCGAGCCCGAGGACCGCGGAGACGGCCGGACGAGCGGACCGTACGCGCTGCCGCACGCCTACGCGCCCCCGCACGACGGCCAAGGCGTGCCCATGCCGTTCCCCGGCACGGGCGCAGGCACGGGCACGGGCACAGGCACATCCAACGGCGGCGACGCCCTGCCCGCCGTGGAACTTCCGCAACGCACCCCGGGGGCCGCGCCCCACCCGGGCACCGTCCGCGAACCGGCGCACCCGGGCCAGCCCGGGCAGCCGACCCAGCCGGGCCAGCACGACCAACCCGGTCAGCCCGGTCAACATGCGCAATCCGCACAGGCCGCGCACCAAGCCCTGCAAGCCGCAGCGGCCCAACTCGCCCCCGCGCCCCCCGCTCCACCGAACCAGCAACCGCAGCAACCGCAGCAGCTGCAACCACAGCACCAGCCCCCGTACCTCCCCGCGGGCTACGACGTCGACACTCCCCCGCCCGGCGAACTCGCCGCCGTGGACCCGAACTACCCGCCGATGGTCGCCCCGACCGCCGACGGCCGCCCCCGCAGGCTCCTGGTCTGGCCCTCCCCCGACGGCCCCACGTCGAGCGCGCTCACGGCCCGCGGCTGGGACCCGGTCCTGGTGCGGTCCCGCGAAGAGGTCGACGCAAACGCCACGGCGCACCCGGCGGCGCTGTTCGTGGACCCGCTGACCGGTCCGATCACGCGTACCGCCCTGCAGTCCCTGCGCACCGCCGCGACCGCCGCGCACATCCCGGTGCTCGTGACCGCCGGGCTCATGCAGGCCACGCGCGACGCCGCGTTCGGCGCCGATCCGGCCGTGCTGCTGCGCTCGCTCGCCCCGGCCGACAGTGCGGCCCACGCCTCGCGCGTCCTGCTCGTCGAGGCCAACCACGACATCGCCACCGCGTTCACCGGTTCGCTGGTACGTCGCGGCATGGACGTCGTGCACGTCACCTCGGAGAGCGAGGCGGTGTCGAAGGCCTCCAGCGTCGAGCCGAACCTCGTGGTTCTCGACCTCATGCTGGTACGTCGGCGCCGCCTCGGCATCGTCGACTGGCTGCGCAACAACCAGCGCCTGCACTCGACTCCGATCGTCGTCTACACGACGGTCGACATCGCGCCGGAGGACCTGCCGCGCCTGCAGACCGGCGAGACGGTGCTGTTCCTGGCCGAGCGCTCGACGCGCGACGACGTCCAGCAGCGCGTGGTCGACCTGCTCGGCAAGATCGCCTCGCTCGTCTGACCGGCCGGATTTCGCCGGAACTCGCTGCAACTCGCCGCAACTCGTCCAAGCAGCGCAAGCGCGGAAGCAGCAGAAGCCGCGAAAGCAGCGAAAGCCAGCGAAAGAACCGATCCAGCCGCACAAACCCGTGGTCCCGACGCCAACTCGGCGCCGGGACCACGGTTTTCGTCTCACCACCCCCGACCGGGGGCTAAGCCTTCCGAGCGGGCTACGCCAGCTTCACGACGTCGAGTTCGTCGTCCCCGTACTGGCGCCGGATGACCTTCTTGTCGAACTTGCCGACGCTCGTCTTGGGAACGGACTCGACAAGGCTCCAGCGTTCCGGGACCTGCCAGCGGGCGACGCGGCCGGCCATGAACTCCTTGAGCTCCTCCAGCCCGGTCTCGGCTCCGGCGCGCAACACGACGGTGGCCAGCGGGCGTTCGCCCCACTTGTCGTCGGGTACGCCGACCACCGCCGCCTCGGCCACGTCGGGGTGCGCCATCAGGTGGTTCTCCAGGTCGACCGACGAGATCCACTCGCCGCCGGACTTGATGACGTCCTTGGAGCGGTCGGTCAGCGTGAGGTAGCCGTCGGCCGAGAGCGTGCCGACGTCGCCGGTACGCAGCCAGCCGTCGTGGAAGCGGTCGCCCTCGACGGAGTCCGAGCCGGTCTCGCCGCTGATGTAGCCGCCGGCGATCCAGGGGCCGCGTACCTCCAACTCGCCCACGGACTTGCCGTCGTGCGGCATCAGCGAGCCGTCGGGGCCGACCAGCCGGCCCTGCACCGAGGCGGGGAGCCGGCCCTGCGTGACGCGGTACGGCATCTCCGCCTCGCCCGTCACCCCGGCCGGCGCCCGGGCCACGGTGCCGAGCGGCGAGGTCTCCGTCATGCCCCAGGCGTGGATGATGCGCAGCCCGTGCCGCTCCTCGAAGGCCTCCATCAGCGCGGGCGGGCAGGCCGAGCCGCCGACGATGACCTCGCGCAGCGAGGAGACGTCCTGGTGCGTCTCGTCGAGGTGGTTGAGCAGCGCGGTCCAGATGGTCGGGACGGCCGCGGCCATGGTCGGCTTCTCGGCGACGATCATCTCGGCGAGCGGTTCGGCCTGGAGAAAACGATCCGGCATGAGGATCGACGCGCCGGAGAGCATCGCGGCGTACGGCAGCCCCCACGCGTTGACGTGGAACATCGGCACGACCGGCAGCACCAGGTCGCCGGAGCCGAGTCCGAAGCCCTCGACCATGCAGATCTGCATGCTGTGCAGGTACGTCGAACGGTGGCTGTAGGCAACGCCCTTCGGGTTCCCCGTCGTTCCGCTCGTGTAGCACATCGCCGCGGCGGTCCGCTCGTCGATCTCCTCGTCCCAGTCGAACTCCGTGGGCTGACCGGCGAGGAGGTCCTCGTAGCGGTGGATCGTCTTGCCGTGGTCGCCGTCCAGCGGCGAGAGGTCCACGTCGCCGGTGACGACCACGTGCTCGATCGTCTTGAGCGCGGGCAGCGCGGGCGCGAAGAGCGGTACGAGGCTGCCGTCGACGACGAGCACCTTGTCGTCGGCGTGATTGGCGATGTAGATCAGCTGGTCGCCGGGCAGGCGCAGGTTGAGGGTGTGGAGCACGGCGCCCATGGACGGCACCGCGAGGTAGCACTCCAGGTGCTCCTGGTTGTTCCACAGGAAGGTCGCGACCCGCTGGTCGCCGGTGATGCCGAGGCCGCGCAGTGCGTGGGCGAGCTGTGCGGCGCGGCGGCCGACCTCGGCGTACGACGCGCGCCGCGGCTCCGCCCCGGTCCAGGTCACCACCTGGGAGGCGCCATGCACTGTTGTGCCGTGCCGCATGATCCTCGCGATCGTGAGCGGCACGTCCTGCATCGTGCTCAGCATTTACGAGACCTCCTGGTGGTCTGCGGCCGTGGGGGGCCAGGCAGCGCCGCGCTGCCTACCGACGGGTACGCCGATTACCAGGATTGTGCTGCCCGGAACCGCTTGTTGTCAGCCCCGAGCGCCGGCCCGTTCCGAGACAGGTCCCGCGAGATCGGCCGCGGCCGGATCTGACGATCCGTCAGGCTCCGCATCCGCGGCGTCACCTCCGCGCTCACCGCCACGCTCACCCCCGCGGTCGCCTCCGCCGCGCGGGCCGTCGTCCGCCCCGACCTCCTCCTTGGCGTTCCGTCCGCCGCGCAGCGCGACCTCGCGGATCGCCAGGACGGCGAGGAAGCCGAGCAGCGTGACCGGCGCCGCGGTGAGGAAGACGGTGTGCAAGCCGTCGGTGAAGCCGTCCAGCACCACGCCGCGCAGCGGCGCGTCCAGGTCGTGGATGGCGGACGGGCTGCCCAGCAGGTGGCCCATGTCCGTGCCGGGCGGGGGTGTGACGTGGCGTTCCGCCATCAGTTCGGGGATCCCGGAGCTGAGCCGCGAGCTCAGGATGGCCCCGAGCACGCCGACGCCGACCGCGCCGCCCATCGAGCGGAAGAAGGACGCCGACGACGTCGCGGTGCCGATGTCGTCCGGGTCCACGTCGTTCTGGATCGCCAGCACGAGCACCTGCGACGACAGTCCCAGGCCCACGCCGAGGACGAGCATGTAGACGCCGGCGAGGGCGAGCGGCGTACCGACCTTGAGGTTGGCCAGCAGGAAGAGGCCCAGCGAGATCATCGGCAGGCCGATCAGCGGGAACGCCTTCCAGCGCCCGTACCGGGTGATGAGCCGTCCGGACAGGATGGACGCGCCGAGCATGCCGATCACCATGGGCAGCGTCATCAGGCCCGACCGCGTGGGGCTCATGCCGCGCACGATCTGGAGGTACTGCGGCAGGTAGATCATCGCGCCGAACATCGCGAAGCCGACGAAGAACGACCCGGTGCCGGCGAGCCGGAAGGTCCGGCTGCGGAACAGGTGCGGCGGCAGGATCGGCTGCTTCGCCCGGCGCTCCTGCCACGCCGCGCCGAGGCCGAGCACGACGGTCAAGGCAGCCAGCGTGTAAGTCGTACCGGAGTTCCACGCCCACTTCTGCCCGCCGAGCGACAGCGCCAGCAGGACCGAGGTGATCGCGCCGGTGATCAGCGCGGCGCCGAGGTAGTCGACGTGCGCCTCGCGGCGGACGTGCGGCAGCTTGAGGACCCGCTCGACCATCACCAGCGCGGCGACCGCGAACGGGATGCCGACGTAGAAGGTCCAGCGCCAGCCGAGGGCCTCGGAGCCGACCAGGAAGCCGCCGATGAGCGGGCCGGCGACGGTCGCGACGCCGAAGGCCGAGCCGATCCAGCCGGAGTAGCGGCCGCGGGTACGCGGGGTCGTGACGTCCGCCATGATCGCCTGGGTGAGCGCCGTGATGCCGCCGACGCCGATGCCCTGGGCGGCGCGCGCCGCGATCAACTGGCCCATGCTCTGCGACAGCCCGGCGAGCGCCGAGGACACCGCGAAGAGGATGAGGGCGATGCGGAACAGGCGCTTGCGGCCGTACAGGTCGGACAGCTTGCCCCAGAGCGGGGTCGACGCGGTGGTGGTGAGCAGGCCCGCGCTCGCGACCCAGGCGAGTTGGTCCTGTCCCCCGAGGTCGCCGACGATCGTGGGCAGCGCGGTGCTGATGACCGTGCCGGATATGCAGGCCACGAAGAGGGAGACGAGCAGAACGCTCATCACCTTCATGATCTGACGGTGCGTGAACTCCCCGTCGGCGCCCGGCTCCGATCTGCCTGACGCCGTGTCACTCGCAATCGTCGACATCGCACTCCACCATCCACCATTGTTTCGTGCAACTAAAGATAGCGGCGTTAGTTGCGGCAAGCAACAGAGCTGGCGGTCACCCGCGCCGGTGTGACGCGAGTCGCGCGATGCAAGTCCCCAAAAGCCCTACGTACGGGTGAAATCAGGAGCTTGTTCCACCATTCGGCCTAATCCCTGATGACAATCAGGCCATGTACGCGCCCTTCACCCCCAGGCCGTTCGACGTGATCCTCCCGGACGCCCTCGGCCAC